>DASVVT010000071.1:0-84282 GCA_036386415.1 Pyrinomonadaceae bacterium | reverse complement strand
GAATTCAACGGTCGCTGACGCGACGCCGGACACTAACACGGCTCATCCCCGGCGTTAAAACGCCGGGCTACAGTCATGACGCCGCTCGCACGGCAGAGAGTGGTTGAGCATTAAATTTTGAGCGCCGACTACTTTTGATTGTGGTTACAGCAACACAATCGAATCATCTTGCTGGCGGCGAGGAGATGTTGAGGTGCGCGCTTGTTCCTGTTCATTGCGGCGCGGGCAGGCTTCGCAGTAAGAGCCGAGGCGCGCCTGGCGGTCTTCGCATTCATTGCAATCGAGTGATTCGCCGATCTTTCTCAAGGCATCGAGCAGCGGGAGAAGCATGCGCCCCCGCGTCGTCAGCACATATTCGACGTGCGGCGGGCTGCCGCCATAATCGCGGCGTTCGATGAGCGCGTCGCGCTCCATATCGCGCAAGCGTCCGACGAGCGTGCGGCTGCTGATCGGATGCAGCGCCGCCAGCAGTTCGGTCGTGCGCCGCGCCCCTTGAAACAGGTCGCGCACTACGAGCATCGTCCACTTGTCACCTACCAGTTGCAGAGCGCCAGCCACGGGACATCCGTCACCTTCGCGTCGTCGCACGCCTCCCACCTCCTTCATGCCAGCTCTGGAGCCGTAAGCCCGCAGCTTTCAGCAAAAATGAAAAGCGGTTAATATCACTCACGTCTTTTCCATAAGGCCCAGCAGCAGCAGCAGTCCTTCTCTGGCTGATAGCTTGGACGGCTGTCGGCTGTCGGCTGATAAAGCTTAACATAAAGAGACGGCGTTGCGACTGTCATTGAAACTATTTTAAGATGCCCTTACCATAGGGGGGCTGTGCACCTCCGGCGATACTCTAATACCTGCACGGTCTTTCATCATCCACCGCAGCGCGGCCCCCTGGATGACGCTGCGTGCTTGCTCAGGCTCTTGTTCCTCGCAGGATAAATATGGCGACGGAGTCACACATAGACGAACAGAGCACGCTCAGAACGGATGCTGCCAGGCGCGCTGAGATGATGGGTTGCCTCGCGGCGCTGGCGCGTGAGCTTAACGCGGCCTCAACTGCTGTCGAGGGTTTTCAGGCGGCGCTCCAGTGCCTCTCGCGCATGATTCCGGCACACGCCCTGCACGTCACCCTGAGCGACGCCGATGACCGCCAGCGGCTCTACGCCCTCATGCGGCGCGACCGTCGGCTTGAAATGCAGAGTAACGGCGAAGTCGTACGTCTCCAAAACACGATGCTGGCGCGTGCCGCCGAGACGGGGCTGCCGGTCTGCTTCAATAATGTCTCGGTGGAACTGGGCGGCGGCGCGCTGGTGCTCGCGCTCGTCTGTCCGGGGGCGCAGTCCGTTTTGTGTGCGCCGCTCATGCTGGAAGCGAAGCCTACGGGGATGATCATCGCGAGCACGCCCGTTCCCTTCGCCTACACGGAGGCGGACCTGGAAGCAGCCGGAACGGTCGCCAACCTCCTGGCATCGGCACGCGTGCGCCTGGAGCTTTCAGAGCAGGTTGCGGGCACGCGCCGCCGCGAGGAGGAGCGCAGGCGCGAAGCAGTGCTCATCGAGCAACTGGACGCGGCGGCGCGCTCTTCCGTCAATCTGGATAGCATCATTCAACATGCCGTCGAAGCCCTCGCGCGCGCTCTGCCCGCCAGCTTCGTCATACTGCGCACGGTCTCTTTCGGGCGTCCTGAGCCCAGTTTACGCGCGTGGACGCCGGGGCATGATCGCTCACCGCTGGAGATACACGCGCCGGTCTCCAAGGCCGAGAGCCCGGTTTACGCCGAGCAGCATCCCATCTTCATAGAGGACGTACGCGGGGAGCGCGCAGGAGATCGCGACCTCGCGATGCTGGTCGAACGGCTCGGCGCGCGCTCCCTCTACATCTCGCCCATCATTTACGGCGGGCAAATCCTTGCCGCTATCGGGCTCATCGAATCGGACACGCAAAGACGCTGGACGCAAGGTGAGCAGCGGCTGCTGGCGCGCGTCGCCGAGACAATCGCGCCGCTCATCCTGAACGCGCAACTGCATTCGCGGCTACGATCCAATGTCGAAGACCTCCTGACGCTGCTCCGCCTCGCGAGCGATGTCTCGAGCGAGGCAGAGCTTGAGCGGGCTTTGCGCGCCGTCCTTGATTCGTGGGCTAAAGCTACAGGCACGGACGCGGCGGCGATCCTGCGCTTCGATGAAGAGACGAAGCTACTGCGGCTGGCGGCGACGAAATACCTGCCGACCGGCATCCTCGAACGCTATACGCAGGGCGTCCCGCTCTCGGACCCGGTCGTCGGCCTCGCCGCCGAAAAGCGCGTGGCGGTGGTCGCAGACCTCGCCTCTGAGACGCACATCGCAGACCTTCATGCCGCCGTGCGCTGGTCTGGCCTGCGCGGCGCATGGGCGACGCCGATTACGGGCGCGTCCGCGCGGCTTCTGGGCGTGCTCGTCATGTTCTCACGCGTCGCGTCCCCTATCTCTTCGGACGAGCAACGCCTCGCAGACCTCTTCACGCGCCCGGCAGCCATCGCTCTGCAAAATCTGGAATGGAGCAGCACGGCGCGCGCAAGAGGGCAGCAGGTCAGCCAGCTTGAGAAGCGGCTGCTCGAATCCGAGCAGCACAAGACGGAATTCATGTCCGTCATCTCGCACGAGCTGCGCACGCCGCTAAACGCCATCATGGGCTACGCGCAGATGCTGAAGGACGGTTTTTCGGGCGCGCTCAACGAGCAGCAGACGACGGATGTGCAGACGATCATCGATTCGGCTGACCGTCTGCTGAGCATGGTCGAAGATACGCTCGATCTGGCGCGCATAGATGCCGAGCGCTTTCCCCTTTACATGGACATGGTCGCCTTCGACGAAGTTATCCGCCGCTCCATCGCTGATGTGCGCTCCTCTGCTGAAGCCAAGGGGTTGAATATAGAGCTTCAAATCTCGGAGGACGTTCCCGTAGTGCGCACAGACCCGGAGCGCGTGCGTCAAATCCTGACGAATCTGCTGTCAAACGCCGTCAAGTTTACGGAGCGCGGCTCTGTGCTCGTCAGTGTCGAGCAGGTTGATGCCGGCTCCGTGCAGATCAGCGTGACCGACACAGGGATTGGCTTCGACACGACGGCCTTCCCGCACATCTTCGAAGAGTTTCGTCAGGTGGACGCCTCGAACACGCGCGTGCACGGCGGCACAGGTCTCGGCCTCGCCGTCTCAAAACGCCTCGTGCAACGATTGGGCGGCCACATCGGCGTCTCCTCCATGCCCGGCGAAGGCTCCACCTTCTGGTTTCGCCTGCCGCCGGAAATGCCCGGAGCGGAAGGATGAAAAGAAGTAGACAGTAGACAGTAGTCAGTAGTCAGTAGAAAGAAAATCCGTTGATGTGGTTTGATACAGATACTATAAATTATAATCGACAACACAGTATGCCACTCTGCCTTTATCTACTGACTACTGACTACTGCCTACTGTCTACTTGAATTTAAATTTATGCTCGAAGACATTCAGGAAGTGACGACGATTCTGGTTGCAGATGACGAGCCGATCAATCGCTCTTTGATCCAGCGTCGGCTGGAGCGCGCGGGTTATCATGTGCTGACGGCGCAGAACGGGCAGGAGGCGGTGGAAAAGACCAGGGAGCGTCTCCCGGACCTGGTGCTGCTGGACATCATGATGCCGGTCATGGACGGGCTCGAAGCCTGCCGCTTGATTAAAGGGGATGTGACGACGCAGGATATTCCCGTCATCTTTCTTTCGGCGCGCGATGAGACGGAAGTCAAGGTCAGCGGCCTCTCTCTGGGCGCGAACGATTACATCAGCAAACCTTTCAAGGCCGAAGAGCTGCTGGCGCGCGTCGATGTCGCAATGCGCATGAAGCGCGAGCGCGATCACTTACGCATGAGCGCCGCAGAGGCGCTGGCGCAATCGGAGCTGGCGCAGGAGCGCGCCATGACGGACGCGCTCACGGGCATGCTCAATCGCTACGGGTTGCAGCGCGTCCTCGCTCACGAGCATGCGGAAGCGCGTCGCTACAATCGCCCGCTCTCGTGCCTGATGATCGACCTCGATAACTTTAAAACGATCAACGACACCTACGGGCACTCCGCAGGTGACACGGCGCTCCAGCAGGTTGCGACTATCTTGACGGAAGTCGTGCGACGCTCCGATATGGTCTTTCGCTACGGCGGCGAGGAATTTTTGGTGCTTTTGCCAGAGACCGATCTCGAAGGCGCGGCGTCGCTGGCGGAGAAGATTCGCTCGGCAACCGCCGCCAGACTCTTCGGCGAGGGCGACCGCCTCTTTCATCTCACCTTAAGCGCGGGCGCGTCCGACCTCTCTGATAACGAATCGGGCAACGACATGATCGCGCGCGCCGACGTGGCTCTCTATCAAGCCAAAGAACAGGGACGCAATCGCGTCGAAGCCGCTTCCTGAATCTGAACAGACGACGGGCACAGAGGGTTTACTGACATATCACTTACGGGCGCAGGTTAATGTTGTAGGTCTTGATCTTGGAGTTGAGCGTCGTCGCGTTCATGCCCAGGAGGCGCGCGGCGCGCGACTGGTGACCGCTGGTCTGCTCCAAGGCGCGGCGGATGAGGTCGATCTCGAAGCGGCGCACCTCGTCATAGAAGTTGACGCCGCGCCCTATGTCGAGCGGGACGGAGAGGCTTGCGCCGTCGCCGCGCGCGGCGGTGCGCGCAGACTGCGGGTCGTTGATCTCCGAGCGCAGACACTCGCGCGTGATCTCTGTGCCGGGCGCGATGACGACCGCTCGCTCGATGGCGTTCTCAAGCTCTCTGACGTTGCCCGGCCAGGAGTAGGCTTCCAGAAGAGCCAGCACGTCCGGCGCGATCTGCTCGTTGATGTGGCGACCGTTCTCTTCGTTGTACTTGCGTATGAAATGCTGCGCGAGCGGCAAGATGTCCTCGCGGCGGTCTCGCAGAGGCGGCAGCTCAATCGGCACGACGGACAATCTGTAGTACAAATCCTCGCGAAACGTGCCCTGCCTGACGGCCTCTTTTAAATCGACGTTGGTCGCGGCGATGATGCGCACGTCTACGCGGCGCGGGGTGGTGTCGCCCAAAGGGGTGAACTCGCGCTCCTGTATGACGCGCAGCAAGCGCGCCTGCGTTTCGGGCGGAATGTCGCCGATCTCGTCCAGAAAGACAGAGCCGCCGTCGGCGACCTCGAAATAGCCTTTCTTGGCCGCGACCGCGCCCGTAAATGCGCCGCGCGTGTGGCCGAACAGCTCTGCCTCTAAAAGCTCCGATGGGATGTTCGAGGAGTTGACGGGAATGAAAGGCTTCGAGGCGCGTGGGCTCGATTCATGAATGGCCTTGGCAATCAACTCCTTGCCGGTTCCACTCTCGCCCGTGATGAGGACGGTCGAGCGCGCCTGCGCGACCTGGTCGACCAGGCGGAAGACCTCCTGCATCACGTCCGCGCGTCCGATGATCGAGCCGCGATCAACGACCCGGCTCATCGCGCGCCTTAAGGTCTGCCGCTCCTCCTCTTTGCGACGACGCTTGATGCCGGCGGCCACCGTCGAGGTGATCTGCTCGTTCTGAAAAGGCTTGCGGACGCATCCGATAGCGCCCTTCTCCCACGCGGCGATGGCCGTATCGTAGGTCGCGTAGGCCGTAATCATGGCGACCACGGCATCGGCGTCCATCTTCAAAATCTCTTCGAGCGCACGAAGGCCGCCCATGCCCGGCATCGAAACGTCGAGCAGCACGACATCGTAAGAACGCCGACCGTAGCTCTCTAATCCCTCTTCGCCCGTCTTCGCCAGATCAACGCGATAGCCTTCCGCCGAGAGCAGCGTCTCCAAAACATCGCGCATGATCTCTTCGTCATCGACGACGAGCACCGAACCCTTTTTCGCCATTACTTTTCTCGTCAATCGTCAATCGTGAAAAGAAAAACCGTGCGTCGATTTACGATTCACGATTGACGAACAAATCAATCGCTTGCTGCTTGCAGTTGCGTGCGCGCACTCGTCGTCGGCAGCGCGATGCGGAAGGTGGTGCCTTTGCCCGGAGTGCTCTCGACTGAGATGTGGCCGGAATGCTCCTGCACGATGCCGTAAGAGACGGCAAGTCCCAACCCTGTGCCGCGCCCCACTCCCTTGGTGGTGAAGAACGGATCATAAATCTTGGCGACGTTCTCCGGCGCGATGCCGATGCCTGTATCCGCGATCTCGATCAAGACGGCCTCGTCATCTTCATTGAAGGCCGTGAAGATGCTGATGCGGCCACCTTCTGGGATAGCGTCACGCGCGTTAAGGATTAGATTCGTGAAGACCTGCTGGAGTTTTCCGGCGTTGCCGTAGATGAGCGGAAGGTCTGGATCGTAAGCGCGCACAAGCTGTATCTGGTTGCGACGAAGCTGCGGCTCAAGCAGTTGAAGCGTATCGTCGAGCACGCGGTTGACGCTGATGTCGTTAAATTCGGTGGCGCTCCCGGTGCGCGAAAAGTTCAACAGGTTGTTGACGATATTGGAGGCGCGATCCGCCTGGCGTCGCACTTTCTGAAGCAGCGCGTGCTTGGGGTCTGTCTCGGGCAGCATCCCCAGCAGCATCTGCGTGTAGGATGAGACGCCCGTCAAAGGCGTGTTGACTTCGTGCGCGACGCCTGCCGCCAGAAGCCCTATGCTGGAAAGCTTCTCGCGTTGCTGCAACTGCTCTTCGAGCCGCATCCTCCCGGTCACATCTTCGAGGACGACGATGGCTCCCGTCAGATCGAAGGAGTCTGAGCGCAAGGGCGCGAGCGCGATGTTGAGCACAATCGAACGACCGTCACGCGTCGCCGTGTGCAGCTTGTAGATGTGACGCAACTCCGTCAGACGCCAGCGGGCGCTGCCCAGAACCTGTTGTAGAGTTTCGGCGAAATCCTCCGCGAAGAGCGCTTCGACCAGTTGGCCGACGGCCTCCTCGCGACGAATTCCGAGCATCTCCTCGAGCGAGGAATTGCAGCGCGTGACGCGCCCATCCGTGTCTACCGCGAGCAGTCCGACGTTGACCGATTCGACGATGGATTCGTTGAACTCCTTCAAAAGCTCCAGCTCCGCCGCGCGCTCCTTCTGCTCCTGGTAGAGCAGACTGTTTTCGATGGCGACCGCGACGTAGCCCGAAACGGTGCGTAGTATCTCCACGTCCTCGCTCGACAGCAGCGCGCCGTCAGCCGAGCGCCCGAGCCCTATGACGGCGATCATGCGCCCGCGCACCACGCACGGAACATAATAGTGAAGCGCGCGCCGCACGAAACCCGAAGTCTCAGGGACGAGGTCCAGATCGTCTGCGCGCACGACCCCTGTTTCGGCGGAGCGCGTGCGGATCATCTCACGAAAATCCGGCGGGACGATCATGGTCTGGGAGAGCCCGGCGGCGCGCGCCAGGCGATACCCTGCGGGCGCGTCCGGGTCTTCTATGAAGATGGCGACGCGCTCGACATCCAAAACCTGCTGGAGGCGGCTGATGAGCGCATTCAAAAGCGGTTCGAGCGCGGTCGTGGCAGAGAGCGTACGCCCGAAGTCCAGGAGCCCGTTGCGCATGTCGTAGCGTTCGCCGTAAAAGAAACGATCCGCGCGCCGCTGAAGGAAATTCTTGATCGGCGCGGCGATCATCACGATCACAGACATGGTGACGACCGCGATGATGACCCGCAAAGTGATCTCGCCCGGATTGACCGCCTCGCCCAGCGCATACACGCCTGCGAAGTAGACCACGGCGCCGATCATCAGGGCGATGGCGAGCGTCGTTAAGGCATAGACGGCGGCGCGGCGCACGACCATGTCCACGTCCATCAGGCGATAACGCACGACGGAATAGCCGAAGGTGAGCGGGATCAGGATGAGCGGGAGCACCGCCACCTCCGTCAGCCACGGGTCTCCTTCGAGGCCGAACATGTGATTGACGGCGTAAAAGAGCGTGAAGGCCGTGATGGCGAGCGTTGATCCCCAGGCGACCCATTTTAACTGCTGGCGAGCGATGGCCGTCTTGCTCTTGACGAACGTGCGTATCAGGAGCGCGGCGCTCGCCACCAGCGCCACCCAGAAATGTACGAAGACCGCCTTGAGATACCAGCCGATCAGATCAAAGCTTTCGGGAATTCCCAGGCTGGTCAGGCGTGAAGTCCTCGGAAAGTAGATCAACGCGGCCAGCGCCACCAGGATGATCGCCGGAACATAGAGCAGGACGCCGATCCAGCGCCGCTTGCTGGAGAGATGATAGCGAACCGGGTAGAGCGCGCAGAAATGCAGAAAGAGCGGCGCAAACAGGATGAAGCCAGCGTCATCCAGAAAGGCTATGGCGGCATCGAAGTCTTCGAACCCGCCGATAGGCTTGTAGAAATGGAAGACGAAGGCTGCCAGGCAGAGCGCCGCGAAATGAGCGACGTAGGGCGCGCGCCCGCCCTGCTTGAAGAGCACGAAGAGTCCCACCAACAGCCAGACCAGCCCGATTACCTTCAGGTACAGATCATGCGCCTGCCAGCGCGGTTGCGCTTGCAAGTTGTAGAGGTCTGCGTAGTAGTAGCGCGTCTCTTCCGGGTAAGAGGGTCGCTCAATCAAATAGGTCAGGTGGCCGCCGACGCGCGCCTCTTCGAGATAGATCTGCACGTCTGAGGCAAAAGCGATCTGATCGTCCTGCCCTGCTTGCTCGCTGATGGCTATCAAGCGATCACCGGGGAGGATGCCTGCGCGTGCACCTGACGAATCGGGCTTGACCGTCTGTGCCAGGACGTGATCGCCCGCCTGCACCCACAGCACGCCGTCAGTCGGTGGAGGCTGATAGCTCCCGCGCCCTGCGAAGTTGAGCACGCCAGCAGCGACGAGGAAGTTGAGCACGCCAGCAGCGACGAGCAAGGCCGCCGCAATGAGCAGCACCCAGGTCTTCGTTGTCAGCACTGATCCTTTCACCGCGCCTGACCCCTTTTCCTGCTTAAGCACACTTCAACATCCGTCAGATCAAGGCAATCAATGTTCCAAGCCTTATAGATAGAACCATATGCGCCAGCACTGCGAATCGCGAACCTTAATATGCCTCAAGCAGAATGCGTTTGAATTGGCTGCCTGGCCCTCGGCGGGCTCTCCGCCAGTCTCTACTTAAATTAGAGGCTCAAAGCCCTTTCGAATCCAAGTTTTTGGAGTTGTACGAGATTTTGGAGAAGCATGAAGGCAAAAGGCAAAAGGTAAAAGGAAAAAGTGAGGCCGCAAACCGCTTTGACAGATTTGATTGAACTGCTTTGATCCTGACTTTTGCCTTTTACCTTTTGCCTTTTGCCTTCTTTAGAACCTGACGGAAATTCCGCCGCGCACGGAGCGCCGCATTCCGTTAAACAACATCAGCATCTCGCCGTCATCCGTGCTCACCTGCGTGTCCAGCAGATTGCGCGCATCAATCACCGCTTCGGCGTGCACGGGCAGCCCGAAGGTCGGTAAATCCTGCGTCACCAGGATGCTCAGAGACGGATCGAAGACGGCGAGGCGTCCGGCGAACGGGTCGATGGCAAAGACGGTCGCGCCGGGCGAGAAGCGAAAGACGGTGCAGATGCGCGTCCCCGTAGAGAGACTGGCGTTCAACTGCATCGCGGCTGACTGGAAGAACCCGTCGTTGAAAAGCTCCGCCGGATTGGTCAGCCCCTGCGCCGAAAGCTCCTGCCCACGCCCGAAAGAGTATCCGGCAGAGGCGCTCAGGATACGGCTGATACGCCGTGTATAGACGATGCGCATGCCGCGCGCCGCGCCCTCTTGATTGGCGACGTTGAGCAGCGCTGCGCCATTACCGTTCGAAAAGGCGCTCAGGGGCATGCTCAAGAGGCCGACGCCGCGCCCGGAGGTGGTGTCGAAGAAGGCCGTCGCTTCAATGCTCGATTCGTTGTCGAGCACGCGTTCGACCCCGAACTCGAAGCGGCGGGTGCGCTCCATCACGGCCTTGCCGTCAACAAATGCGACGGGCTCCGTCAGGGGCTGTTTGAAGATCACCTGGTTATCCTCAAACGCGGCCACGCTCTGCATCTCGCCAGCATCGCCGCCCGACGTATAGGCGGCCTTCAGGCGCGTCCGGGCATCGGCGTCCAACTGCACGCCGAGGCGCGGGCTGATCGAATAATCGTTGCTCGCGCCAAAGAAGCGCGCGTAGTCGAGCCCGAGCACGATGACCACGCCGTCGCGCACGATCCATTCATCGACGGCGCGCACGGCGAACTGCCCGAGCCCTTGAGCGGTCGCCCGCTGCTGATGCGGCAAAGAGATCGCGCCGAGACGCGCGGCGCTTATGCTGAGGTTCAGGCGATGACGGTCTGTGGCGCGCACGCGTGCCGTCGCTTCCAGGCGCTGCGGCGCAATGCGCCCGAGCCCCGTCTGCCCGGCAAAGATGAAATCCAGACGCTCGTTGATCGGTTTCGAGAAGGCGAAATTGACCCCCGCGTAGGCTGGTGCGAGCGGGTTGCTTGATGTGGCGACAAAGGTTTCGACCACGCCCTGCATGCGCGCACGGCGTCTCCCTTCGGCGCGCGTCGGAGCAGCGGACGCCAGCTCGCCCGGCACGTCCTCCGCTTCAGCCTCTATGCCCAGCGCGGCGGCGACAATCGCCGCATCTTCTTCGCCTTCCTGCATCTGGAAGATAGAGCGGCGTCCCTGCGAGGAGCGCAGACGCCATTTCGGGTCGTCACGATCCTTGCGGCGCTCCGGCGCAGTTCTCCCTGATCCGATGGGTTCCAGATTGAAGCGATAGACAAGCTCGTCCGAGGCGCGCACATCGACCGCCGAGAAGAGCGCTTCGTTGAAGCCGCTGGCGGTGGCGCGCAAGCTGTAACGACCTGGATTGATCCTGGCGGTGAAGGTTCCGTCCCCGGCGCTGCGTACCTGTTTGATGACCTCGTTTGCGCCGCCGCGCAAGAGCGAGACGGCAGCGCCCGCCAGCGGTTTACCCTTGCTATCGTGGACAGAGCCCGTGATGGTGGCAAGCCCCCGCCCGCCGCCGCTGCCCAGCACGGTCTGCGCGGTGGCTACGCACAGCGTCGCCAGGACGACGAGCGCCAGATTCACGCGTAAAGCTTTTCTCATCGCGGTAGAACCTCCAGGCGTGCCTAACTCTTCAGGAAAAAGTTGAAAGTCAAAAGGTTAATGCCAGGCCGCGAACCACTCTTCACTGAAAGTGCTTTCGCCCCGATTCGTGCCCTATTTCCTTTTACTTTTGCCTTATCAAGGGATGACCATCTTCGAAATGTAAAGCAACCCGCTTGAGAAGGGGTCATTTTCCGCCAATCCTGCAAAGCATGTCAAGCGAGATGTTTACTTCGATTGCTCTATAGATGCTAAAGATAGCAGGGCGCGTTTGCCGCCGATTTTACGGCATGCTACGATGTTTCTTTAAAATGCAACCGGTAAGGGGACGCCAACCGGGGTTCGCTTTTTCATCAAGTATGACAGATCAAATTCAAACGACCCGATTCGAAAACGGGCTAACCGTGCTCACAGAGCAGATGCCGGGCCTGCGCTCTGTCTCTGTAGGCATCTGGGTCAGACGCGGCTCACGCCACGAATCCCCCGAATTAAACGGCATCTGCCATTTCATCGAACACGCCGTTTTTAAGGGGACGGGGCGGCGCACGGCGCTCGACATCGCCGTCGAATCAGACCGCATGGGCGGTCACTTCGACGCCTTCACGACGCACGAGTTGACCGGCTTTACGATGAAAGTTGCCGACACGGCGCTGCCCGGAGCCTTTGACCTGCTCTCAGACATGCTCGGCCACCCGCGCTTTGAGGCCGCAGACCTTGAGCGCGAACAGAAGGTCATCATCGAAGAGATGAAGATGGTCGAAGACACGCCGGACGAATTCCTGGGCGAACTCTTCAACGCCGCTTACTTCCCGGATCATCCACTGGGGCGACCCATAGAGGGCACGGAAGAGACCGTTTCCTCCTTCAATCAGGAGAAGACGGCCACCTTCCACGCGGGCGAGTATGCCGCTCGCAATCTGGTCATCGCCGCCGCCGGAAACATAGAGCACGCGCGCCTTGTTGAGATGGCCGCGCGCGCTTTTCCTGAAGGTGCAACTGAAAGGAGCGCAGCTTTCACGCCTGTGCGTCAAACGCAAGACGCGCCAGCCCCCGCCGCTCCGATACTTATCGAGCGCAAGAAGGAGCTTGAGCAGGCGCACCTGATTATCGCCGCCCCCTGGCCTTCGGCGCGCAGCGCGGATCGTTTCGCCGCCAGCCTGCTCGCCTCCGTCATCGGCGGCGGAACCTCCAGCCGTCTGTGGCAGTCCATACGCGAAGAGCGCGGGCTGGCTTATTCGGTCGGCGCAGGCGCGACAGCCTTCACGGACACGGGTGTGTTCGCCATCTATGCAGGGACTTCGCCCGCGCAACTGGACGAAGTGGTTGACCTCTCGCTCGCAGAACTGCGCCGCGTCGTGCGCGAATCCGTAGACGAGGAAGAACTGAGGCTCGTCAAAGATCAGGCCGTCTCAAGCATCCTGCTCAGCCTTGAATCGTCCAGCATGCGCGCCGGAACGCTCGCGCGCCAGGAGATCGTCCACGGCCTCTACATCCCGCCCGACGAGATCATACGCCGTCTGGAAGCCGTCACGCCCGAAGACATTCAACAGATCGCCCGCCGCGCTTTCACTTCAGACGCGCTGGCGCTCGCCGCGCTCGGCGACCTCAACGGCTTCCGCGTGGATCGCGCGCGACTGGAAATATGAAAGAAAGTGCTGAGTACTGAGCGATAAGACAAAAAGCTTTTATCTCAGCACTCAGTATTCAGCACTTATTACTTATGAAATTCACCGTACTGGGCAGCGGCTCGACAGGCAATGCTGTTTTGATCGTGGCGGGCGAGACGCGTGTGCTCGTCGATGCCGGATTAAGCGCGCGTGAGGTTGTGAGGCGGCTGGCGCTGGTCGGCGTAGACGCCGCGCGGCTCGACGGTATCATCATCACGCACGAGCACGGAGATCACGCCGGGGGACTGCGCGTGCTCCTGAAAAGCTTGAATTGCCCGGTCTACATCTCAGGCAAGACGCGCGAAGCCTACATCAGCGAGCGTCACGGCGTCTCGGGTGAAGAGCCGCGCAAGCGTGCCGATGCGCTTCGCGACCGCACAGAAGAGATCGAATCGAGCCGGGATTTTAAGATCGGGGCGATAGATTTTCACCCGTTCACGATTCCGCACGACGCCGCAGACAACTTCGGCTTTACGGCCACGCATGACGGCGTCTGCCTCGCCACGCTGATGGATTTCGGCCACGTCACGACTCTCATCACGGAGCGGCTGCGCGGCTGCGCCGGCATCATCATCGAGTCCAATCACAGCCGCGACATGCTCAAAGCCTGCGCCGTGTACCCCTGGGAATTGAAGCAGCGCATCCTGTCCCGCACAGGCCACCTCTCGAACGAGGACATCGCAGACTGGCTCCGCGAAGGCTTCGACGGCACGGCGCGTCACATCGTGCTCGCACATCTTTCGCAGCGCGCCAACAATCCTTATGTGGCTAAGCTCTCGGCGGAAGTCGCGCTTTCTGAACGCGCCCCGCTGTTTCGCAACACGGACACGGAGATCGTTCTCTCATTTCCCAAAGAGCCGACCGCGTGGATAGAGCTATGAAAAGGCAGAAGGCACAAGGCAGAAGACAGCCAAAGTTATTACAGAGTTCAATTTTGAAATCTCAGCTACCTGCTTACTACTGGCTACTGACTACTGTCTTCTGTCTACTGCTTTTCGCCGTCGCCTGTAATTCCAGCGTGCGACAACAGCGCGGCATCCCGCCGCAGGCGCAGGTCTTGATTGACACGATCACAGAGGACATCAACGCGGGGCGCTACGAGAAGATTTACAGTGAGGCGGCGGACGAGTGGAGGCAGACCACCACGCTCGAACAATCCAACGCGATCTTCAGTCAACTCAAGACCCGTCTCGGCGAGACGAAGGGGCGCACGTATCAAACGGCGCGCGAAGAACAATCGACGAGCGGCCATCTTCCAGGCCACTCGCTCACTGTTCGCTACTACACGACGTTCGAGCGCGGCGAAGGCACGGAGACCTTCACCCTCGTCGAGCGCAACGGCCAATGGCTGCTGGCAAAGTATTTCGTCAACTCCGACGCCTTGAAATAGAGTACTGAGTGCTGAGATAAAAGCTTTTGCCTTGTCGCTCAGTACTCAGCACTCAGTACTCATCACTTGAAATTATGATAGATCGTTACACCTTGCCCGAGATGGGCGCGCTCTGGACGGAGCAGAACAAGTTTCAGAAGTGGCTGGAGGTGGAGGTGGCCGTCTGTGAAGTTCACGCGGAGATGGGCACGATCCCGCGTGAGGCGGTCGAAGAGATCAAGCGGCGTGCGAGCTTCACGGTCGAGCGTATCAACGAGATAGAGAAGACGACAGACCATGACGTGATCGCCTTCACCACCGCTTTGGCCGAAGCAATCGGCGAGGCTGCGCGCTTCGTCCATTACGGCCTCACGTCTTCGGATGTGGTGGACACGGCGAACGCGCTCCTGTTGCGCGATGCCTGCGATCTTCTGCTGCCAAAGATAGACGCGCTGAGGGAAGTCTTGAAGCGGCGCGCGTTCGAGTTTAAGGGGACGCCGCAGGCAGGGCGCACGCACGGCGTTCACGCCGAGCCGACATCGTTTGGTCTGACCTTCGCGCTCTGGTACGACGAGATGCGGCGCAATCGTGAGCGTCTCGTGCGGGCGCGGCGCTCGGTGGCGGTCGGCAAGATCAGCGGCGCTGTCGGCGCGTTCGCGCACCTTGACCCCGTGGTCGAAGAGCGTGTCTGCGCGCGTCTGGGGTTGGAGCCTGCGCCCGTCTCGACACAGATCATCCAGCGCGACCGCTATGCGGAGTACCTGTCTGTGCTGGCGATCATAGCTTCGTCGCTGGACAAGTTCGCTCTCCAGATACGGCACTGGCAGCGGACGGAGGTGCGCGAGGCGCAGGAGCGCTTCAAGCGCGGGCAGAAGGGATCAAGCGCCATGCCCCATAAGCGCAACCCGATTCTCTCGGAGCGCATCTGCGGGATGGCGCGGGTGGTTCGCGCCAACAGTATCGTCGGACTGGAGAACGTAGCCCTCTGGCACGAGCGCGACATCTCGCACTCTTCCGCCGAGCGAGTGGTGCTGCCCGATTCGTCCATCGCGCTCGATTACATGCTACAGAAGATGACTTCCCTGATTGACGGCCTCGTCGTCTACCCGGAGAGGATGATGGAGAACCTGCGTGCGACGCGCGGGCTGGTCTTCAGCGGCCAGCTCCTGCTCGCGCTCACGCGCGCGGGCGCGTCGCGTGAAGCCGCCTACGAGTGGGTGCAGCGCAGCGCGATGAAGGTCTGGGACGAGGGGGGCGACTTTCAGGAGTACGTGGCGGCGGACGAACAGATACGCGCCCATCTTCAGCCCGCTGAGATTGAGCGCGTCTTCTCGCTCGATACTTACCTCAGAAACGTCGATGCGATCTTCGCGCGAGTCTTTAAAGACAGTGACAAGTGACAAGTCAAATACTTGCCCTTGCTTGTCACTCGTCCCTCGCCACTTGTTACTGCTCTTATTTGTTGACCATCTTATCGGCCATATTGCCGATTAAGGGCAGCCTGTACAACTGTCCCTGGTAGGCCTTGACACCGGCAAAGATCAACCCCGCCAACATGAGCAGTGGGACGACTACCCAGATGAGCATCGAGAGCAGCCATACGATGATTCCCGCAGCCGACCCTACAACCTGCGCCATCACACCTCCGATGATTGCAAGAACGATGCTGACGACCGACAGCACGATGAGCAGGACGATCCAGAGCACGAAGAACATTATCGCCTGCATCGCGTGAAAGCGAACGAACTTGTTCTCCTTCTCCATGATTAAATTGATAATGGCGATGATACCGATGGGATAGCCAAGAGCAGAGGCGACGTTGCCGTCAAGGCCAATGGCCGATTTGCTGTGTGCTCCTGCTGCTGCGCCGTAATCCGATCCGGGCGGCGGGTTCTGCATGATAATCTCTCCTATTGAACTGAAGATATTCCGCGTCAAATCCGGGTTGAACGCGCGGCTCCTGATCTTACCAAAGAGCTGCTTCCAAATGTGAAGCATGAAACGCTTGACTTCGGATCGCGTTCGGCGCATCCCCGCTCGGAGGTGCGCCCCATAACGGCGGTTGCCGCGAATCTTAAGGCAACGACTACACATCGCGCAACGTTTTGCAGTAATATTTCAAGAGTAGACAGTAGTCAGTAGTCAGTAGTCAGTAGATAAAAAACCGCAGCGTCATGCTTTGTTGTCTAGTATGACCAGGAATGATTGGTATCAAACGCAGCAATCGCTTCTCCTTTCTACTGTCTACTGGCTACTGACTACTGTTTACTGTCTACTCTTTCGGAGGAACATGAGAGCTAAAGTTTACGTCACACTCAAGCCGGGCGTGCTCGATCCGCAGGGCAAGGCCATACAGCATTCCGTCGAGCTGCTCGGATTCAATGGCATCGCGGATGTGCGCCAGGGAAAGTATTTCGAGATTGCGCTTGATCCGTCGCTCGACGGCGAGCGAGCGCGAGACGCCGCCACACGGATGGCGCGCGAGGTGCTCAGTAATCCTGTGATTGAAGATTACAGAGTGGAGATTGTGGAAGCATGAAATTCGGTGTCATAGTTTTTCCCGGCTCAAACTGCGATCATGATGCCTATCACGTGATCTCGAAACACGTCGGCCAGCCCGTCGATTTCATCTGGCATCGTGACACGAACCTCACCGATTACGATGCCGTGATCCTGCCCGGCGGCTTCTCCTACGGCGACTACCTGCGCGCGGGCGCGCTCGCACGCTTTTCGCCCGTGATGAATGCGGTCAAAGAGTTTGCCGCGCGTGGCGGCCTTGTGCTCGGCATCTGCAACGGCTTTCAAATCCTCTGCGAAACGGGGCTTCTGCCCGGCGCGCTGATACGCAACCGCGACCTGCATTTCATCTGCGAGCACGTTCAGGTGCGCGTTGAGACCACCGAGACGCCTTTCACCAATCAACTGGAGGGAGGGCGCGTGCTTCGCATCCCCATCGCCCACGCCGAAGGCAACTACGTCTGTGATGACGCGACCCTTGACGAGCTGGAGAGCGAAGACCGCATCATCTTTCGCTACTGCGACGAGCGCGGACGGGCGACCGCTGCGGCCAACCCGAACGGGTCGCGCGACAACATCGCGGGCATCTGTAACCGCGAGCGCAACGTGCTCGGGCTCATGCCGCACCCGGAGCGCGCCTGCGAAGACCTGCTTGGCTCGTCAGACGGGCGCGACATCTTCCGCTCGCTCGCCGCCACGCTCGCCGCGATTGTCTAAATTCCATCCTTTAAGTCTCTCAAGTGGAGGTCGGTTTCGCTGCCACCGTTTCTGACGGTGCGCCATTTCCGCTTTGAGAGGCTTCCTCTATCGCATCCAATAATCATTGACTCGCCGCCGGATTTCGCATATTTTCTCGTCACCGGAAATGCTCGCGCGGGGCGCTCTCGCCTGCGCTGGATAAAGAGCTTTTCCGCGCGCCCGCTGTCCTAGTCTCGCGTCTCTGGTGTCAACTGCTGTTAGCAATCAGCCATGATGATGGTATATGACCCTCCAAGAGCGTATGAGCGACTGCCCTTGCCGCTCGAAACGCGCATCTTCGGTACTAATTCCGCCCAGACGCGCGACATCTGCCCGGGCGGGTGTTATATCGAGTCTGTGGCGCATGTGACGGTCGGGCAGTTCCTCGTCTTTGAGTTGCAGCTTCCGTCCGGACGCTGGCTGGAGCTGCGTGGTGAAGTGGTCTATCATCGTCGCAATCAGGGTTTCGGCGTGAGCTTCATAGAGCTGCCGGGGGAATCACAGAAGATGCTCAAGTATCTGATCGATTACGCTCGCGGAGGTTGATACCAGGAATCGGGCAGGTCAAGCTTTGTTCGAGCGATTGCTCCTTCGAGCGACTCAAGCCCCCGCACCAGTCGCTCCCTAATTTCAGGCGGTCTTCAGGAGATGCCCATGTTATCCCCCAGGCGGCGTATTCTCTGTGCCGAATCGCATGATGACACCTGCTCGATGATTAATCTGCTCCTGGAGCAGCAAGGCTACGAAGTGCAGTCTGCGAAAACTGTAGCCGAGTGCATGGAGCTGGCGGAGCAGGAACCCTTCGACCTCTACCTGCTCGGTGATAGATACTCTGACGGCACAGGACTCGACTTATGCCAACATCTGCACCGGCTCTGGCCGCAGACGCCGATTATGTTCTTCTCGGCAGCCGCTTACGAATGGAATCGGGAGGCCGGAATGCGAGCAGGCGCACGAGCCTATATTATGAAGCCCGCAGAAATAGATCAGTTGGTCGCAACTGTGCGCCGACTGCTTTTTCATCAAAAGGGTCGCGCCGCCTCGGAAGATTTGAGCCATTGATTGAGCGCTGATTCCCTTCGCCAGCTATCTCCATCCGTTTGTCATTGAGCCCGGTCGTCGTCCTCGGGCAGGCCATTGCAACTCTCCGGCGACTTGGCATAAAACCGTGGGTGCGGCCAGTTTCCTCTCTTTATTCTTACGTTGACTTGGCGGGCCGATTCGAGATAGAAAAGTCGTGCTTTTCCGTGATGCCTCGCAACTTTATTCGTCCGGCCATGCGTGAATTCATGGGCCAGGATGTTTTTAGCTCAAGCTCTCTAAGAGGAGGAAGATGATGAGCAGGGTTCGCATCATTGCAGTCGCGGTCTTAATCTTACTGGCGCTTGCAGGGGCCTTCGGCCAGAAGCCCGGCGCGGGACAGAAGCAGAAGGAGCCGCCGCCGGACTATTTTCCGCTGCGCGTCGGAGACTGGTGGAAGTACCAGTCAACCACCGCCGACGGTAAGCAGTCGGAGTTCACCATGACGGTGTTGGCGGATGAGAAACAGGCGGACGGCGTTGTGTTTCATAAGGTCGAGATCAAGTCTACGATCCCGATCCATGAATGGTACTCCAAGCCATCGGGCTGGGTTCTCTGGCACCGGGAATTCTACACGTCGAACGAGTCGATGAAAGTCGCCTTCGAGCCCGTCAGGCAATACCTGAAGAATCCGCTGACCACTGGCGCAACCTGGTCTTGGAAAGGCAAGGGTATGATGGGCGTCGATATAGACGAATCCAATCAGGTCATCGGCTCCGAAGCGGTCGAGGTTCCGGCAGGCAAGTTTCAGGCGATGAAGGTCGAGAGTAAAGTTAATCAGGGCGGGACTGCCGTGACAAAGACCTATTGGTACGCAAACTGGGTCGGACTCGTCAAATCTATGACCGACACCGGCGCGGTCAAATCCACCTCCGTGCTCATGGATTACAGCTTCAAGAAGAAACCGTGAACGAGAAGAACGGCCATCGTGAATCGTCAATCGACGAGCCGGTTTTCGTTCTCGATTGACGATTCACGAGTCAGGGATGCCACGCAAGAGACAAGAGAGAGACCGAGCCGTCACGCTTGAAGATGATCTGTTGAAGACTGAGCCCGAACGAGATGAAATTCTCTCCTGGGCAGAGGTCAACCGCACGCATCGCATACAGAACGGCGTCTACCAGCGCGGCGGTCGTCTCATCTCTTTGCTGACGGATTTCGGACGGATCAATCCGTGCTACCCGGATCGCCAGGCCGAATCCCCCGATACGATCTATTACACGGGCGAAGGCCGTCGCGGCGACCAACACTTGAGCCCGGGCAACCGCGCCCTCTTCGCCGCCATAGAGAGCGGCCACGCCGTGCCTCTCTTCAACAAGCTCGCGGTCGGGCGCTGGCAGCACATGGGATTCTGGCGCGTCCAGGCTGGACGCCACATCTTCGACGAGAAAGAGAATCGGATGCTGTGGCTCTTCACGCTGAAAAGGAAGTAGACAGTAGACAGTAGTTAGGAGCCAGTAGAAAAGAAAATCCGGCGCGGAGATTGATGCTGCTCGTCTAAATCATAGAAAGGAACATAACAGACACTGCGGTTTTTCTACTGACTCCTGACTACTGTCTACTGTCTACTCGATTTATTCATCCCTCATCCCTCCGCCCTCATCCCTTAAAAAGTCCCACTCGTCACCCATCGCTTGTCACACTTTCGCCTGTGCTGTTAATCTTGCGTGACGACCCCTATATTGCGGAAGGAGTTTCAAACAAAGCTATGAGTAAGCACTACACATTCGCGCTCACCCTGGCGCTCTCTGTGGTCATCGCGAGCGCAGCCGTCGCGCAGGCCATTCTGGTGGACAGAGGCGATGCGGCGCTTCCCACCATCGGCTCGACGATTGCCGATTTCAAGCTATCGGACGCCAGCGGCACGGAGCATTCGCTCTCTTCTCTGAAAGGCAAGAACGGGACTGTCCTGATCTTCATCGCGACGCGCTGTCCGGTCTCTAACGGCTACAACGAGCGCATGGAGAAGCTGGCGCAGGATTACAAAGCACGCGGCGTCAACGTCGTCGGCATCAACTCAAACGCGACGGAATCGTCGGACGACATTAAAGCTCATGCGGCTGAAAACAAGCTGACGTTCACGATCCTCAAGGACAAAGGTAACAAGATCGCCGACCGCCTCGGCGCAGAGCGCACGCCCGAAGTCTACCTCCTTGATGCCAGCAACAAGCTGGTCTATCACGGGCGCATTGATAACCATAAAAAGCCAGAGTTGGTCACGGCGAACGATCTGCGCGATGCGATTGAGGCAGTGCTCGCGGGCAAGCCCGTGGCGAAAACAGAGGCCGCCGCTTTCGGCTGCTCGATCAAGCGTGCTTCCTGATTGACATGAGACTTCAATCTCTGCTCTCGTTCGTGCTGGGCGCGGTCGCTCTGTTCATCATCATCTTTGCAGCGCCGCGCCCGCTCTCTACGGTCATCCAAGCCGGAGCCCAGGAACAAAGCCCTACCAGGGCTAACGGTCAAAGCGTGCGCGCAACATCCTCGCCGGAGGCGGACAAAGCTGACTCCAAGGCGACTACTGCGCCGCTTGTCGTTCGCGAACTGGACGCGGCGGCCATCAAGGAGCTTTTGAAGCGCGACCCCAGGCAGCCGCGCCCGCTGCTCGTCAATTTCTGGGCTACCTGGTGTGAGCCTTGCCGCGAAGAATTTCCCGATCTGGTTCGCATCAATGCCGATTACCAAGGGCGCGGGCTCGAATTCATCACCATCTCGCTCGACGATGTGATGGACATCAAGACGACCGTGCCGCAATTCCTCGAAGAGAAACATGCAAGCATGCCTGCCTACCTTCTGAACCCGTCTGACCCTGACGCCCTGGTCGCTGTGATCGACCCGACGTGGGGCGGCGCGCTGCCTGCGACCTTCCTCTTCGACGCGCGCGGGCAGATCGCTTTCAGGCAGATGGGGCGCGTCAAAGTGGCGTTGCTTCGCGCGGCGCTCGAAAAAGTGTTGAGTGAGAAGTGACAACTGGCGGGTGACAGGATAGAATTCCTGTTCTTTTACTCCCGTTCGTTTATCACTATCTTATGATCACTCCTGACATCATCTCCGCACACAATCTCACTGAAGAAGAGTTCACGCGCATCAAAGAGCTGCTGGGGCGCGAGCCGACCTTCGTCGAGCTGGGCATCTTCTCTGTGATGTGGTCTGAGCACTGCTCCTACAAATCTTCGCGCGTCCATTTGAAGAGGCTGCCCACCACCGGCGAGCGCGTCATCGTGCCGCCCGGCGAGAACGCAGGCGTCGTCGATGTGGGCGACGGCTGGTGCGCCGCCTTCAAGGTCGAATCGCATAATCATCCTTCGTTTATAGAGCCGTTCCAGGGCGCGGCGACCGGCGTCGGCGGCATCCTGCGCGACGTCTTCACGATGGGCGCGCGCCCCATCGCTTCCATGAATAGTTTGCGCTTCGGCTCGCTCGACCATCCTGAGCATGGGCGGCGCAATCGCTCTCTGCTGGCGGGCGTGGTGGCAGGCATTGCGCACTACGGCAACGCCTTCGGTGTTGCGACGGTCGGCGGCGAAGTGGCCTTCGATGATGCGTACAGTTTGAACCCGCTCGTCAACGCTTTCGCGCTCGGCCTTGTGCGCCGGGATCAAATCTTTTTCGGCACGGCGACAGGGGTCGGCAATCCTGTGCTCTACGTCGGCGCGAAGACGGGACGCGACGGCATACACGGTGCGACGATGGCGTCCGCAGAGTTTGACGAAGAGGCCATGCAGAAACGCCCGACCGTGCAGGTGGGCGACCCCTTCCTTGAAAAGCTTCTGCTGGAAGCGTGCCTCGAAGCGATGCGCAGCGGCGCGGTGGCAGGCATTCAGGACATGGGCGCGGCAGGGCTCACATCATCTTCCTGCGAGATGGCGGCGCGTGCTGGCACAGGAATCGAGCTTGATCTCTCGCTCGTGCCGCAACGCGAAGAGGGCATGACGGCCTACGAGATGCTGCTTTCGGAATCGCAGGAGCGCATGCTGATCGTCGCGCATCGGGGGCGCGAGCGCGAGGTCGTAGACATCTTCCGCAAGTGGGATTTAGATGCGGTCGTCATCGGGCGCGTGCGCGAAGGCGGTCGCATGTGCGTCATTCACCACAACGAACGGGTCGCAGACATCCCCGTGGACGCTCTCACGGACGAAGCGCCGCGCTACGAACGCCCTATGAAGAGCAAGGTGAGGGATGAAATGAGCGCCATTGAAGATGCGCTCAAGATTGACACGTCGCACGACGAAGAGATCATGGATGCGGCCTCGCACATAGAACCCTTGAGCGTGCGCGCCGCCAAAAGTGATCCGACGTTGACAGGTGAAGCAGGCGCGAGCGTCGGCGGAGGCTTAGACCTCATTCAGCCCGCCCCCCCGACTGCCCCGAGCCTTCAGGAGTCAAAAGAAAAGCCGGTTTCTGACTCCAGACTCCAGACTCCAGATTCCAGACTTCAAAACGAATCTTTGCTGCGCCTGCTCGCCTCCCCCAACATCGCGTCGAAGGGCTGGGTCTACAGGCAGTACGATCACATGGTGCGCACCAATACGGTCGTGCTGCCGGGCGCGGATGCTGCCGTGGTGCGAATCAAAGAGACGCGCCGCGCGCTGGCGATGTGTCTCGACGGCAACGGTCGATACTGCGCCGCCAACCCGCGCGAAGGCGCGAAGTTGATCGTCGCGGAGGCTGCGCGTAACGTCGTCTGCGTCGGCGCGCGCCCCGTCGCCATCACCAACTGCCTGAACTTCGCTTCACCCGAACGCCCGGAAGTGATGTGGTCTTTTTCGGAGACCATCGACGGCATGGCCGAAGCCTGCACCGCGCTCGGCACGCCCGTCGTCTCCGGCAACGTCTCTTTCTATAACGAGACCGAAGGCCGTGGCATCCTGCCGACGCCCGTCATCGGGATGGTCGGATTGATGGAAGACGTGCGACGCGTCGTGCAATCCGGTTTCAGGATCGCGGGCGACCTCATCGCGCTGCTCGGCAACACTCAAGATGATCTCTCGATCAGCGAATACGCCGCGACCATCAAGGGGCGCACGACCCTTGAGATGATTGACGAGGGGCGCGTGCCCGTGCTCGACCTGGAACGCGAGCGCGCCGTGCAGGAGGCGTGCCTGCGCGCCGCAGAAGCCGGACTCCTCCATTCAGCGCACGACTGCTCGGACGGCGGCCTCGCCGTTGCGCTCTCCGAATCATGCTTCTCATCGCTTAATCGTCAGGCGGTGGGCGCGGACGTCGATCTCACGGGCACGCTCAAGACGGAAGCGCGCCTCTTCAGTGAATCGCCCTCGCGCATCATCGTCAGCTTCGACGAGGCGGCCCTCGGCGCGATGGAAGAGATCGCCGCGCGCTTTAAATGCCCCCTGACGCTCCTGGGGCGCACCGGCACAGACCGGCTGCGCATCAAGGCGGACGGCGAAGAGGTGATCCATCTACGCGTAGATGAGATGGAAACGGCCTGGCGCACCTCGCTCGGAGTGAAGCTACAGGCGGAAGCGTTGGTCGCCGGGGCGGAATAGAAGGGATTGATCCGTTTACTCATTGATCCAACGGTTTAATGAGTAAGCACACCATGCGCGTGGGACATCGAATGAAAGCGATGGATCAAACGGCGATTGTCTGTGAAATCCCTCTTGCGGCTGATCGTCTTCTCGAAGCTCTGCTCAGTCTTGATACGGCGCGGCGGGTCAGCATTCTGGATAGTGGGGGAGCGCGCGGCGACGATGAGGCACGCTTTCTCATCGCGGGCTTCGATCCTTTTGAGGTGATAGAGGTCTGGGGCGATGACGCGCTCATCACGCGCCACGATGGAAGCCTTGAGCGCGCCGTGTGCGTCGATGCTCTCGGCGTTCTTGACGACCGTCTCGAAAAATATCGCACGCCGCAAACAGCCAAAACACACCTGCCGGTCGCTGGCGCATGCATCGCCACCTTCTCATACGATCTCGTCCGCCGCTTTGAACGCCTGCGCTCTCCTCTTCCGCACGGCGTCAAGAGCGAACCTGACGCCGTGCTCGCTTTTTATGACACGCTGGTCGTACACGATTATGCGCGCAGCCGGACGGAGATCGTCAGCCGTGCCGGGCCTGAGAGTGTGTCGAAGTTTTACAGCGCGCTCAATGCTGCGCTAGCCGGTAGAGAGACTTATCAAGCGAATCTGCTCGAAGCCGGTGGGCGATCTCCTCAAGGTCAAACTTCCCTGTCGCCTTTCGATGAAGGGTCGCCTCAAGCGACACACGCTCTCAGCTCAAACTTTACTCGTGATGAATACATCGCCTGCGTCCAACGTATCAAGCGTCACATCGCTGCCGGCGACATCTACCAGGCCAACCTGACACAGCAGCTTTCAGTGGCACTCGCCGAGCGCACCCAACCCGAGCAGATATTCTTACGCCTGCGCAGTTCTCATCCGGCCTCTTTCGCCGCTTTCATACGCCGCCGCCTGGATGCAGTCATCAGCGCCTCTCCCGAGCGCTTTCTAAGAGTCGAAGTGTGCGGGACAAAGCGTCGCGTCGAGGCTTGGCCGATCAAGGGCACAAGAGCGCGCGGGCAGAGCGCGGAAGAGGACAAACGTTTGCGCGCAGAGCTACAGAGAAGCGAGAAGGATCGCGCCGAGAATGTCATGATCGTCGACCTTCTGAGGAACGATCTGGGTCGCGTCTGCGAGTACGGGTCGGTTGAAGTCCTTGAGCTTTTCACCGTTCAGGAGCACCCGACCCTCTTTCATCTGGTCTCTAAAGTACGCGGGCGGCTGCGCGAGCAGGTCACGGCGGGCGACCTGCTGCGCGCCTCCTTTCCCTGCGGCTCTGTAACGGGCGCGCCCAAAATCCGCGCCATAGAGATCATAGACGAGATAGAGACTGCGCCGCGCGGGCTTTCGATGGGCGCCATCGGTTATTTCTCCTTCGACGGTCGCTTAGACCTCAACGTCGCCATCCGCACCATGACTGTCAACTCAACGCTCGCGCGCTTCAATGTCGGCGGCGGCATCGTCGCCGACAGCGACCCGCTACTCGAATATGAAGAATCGCTCGTCAAGGCACGCGCGCTCTTAAACGCTCTGAACATCGGTGACGGCTGAAATGAATAGGTAATACCAGGATGCAATCAAAAGAGGACGGGGGACAATCCACGAAGCAACACGAAATAACACGAATAGAGGGGCTGTTTCGTGTTGCTTCGTGTCGAGCGCGTGGATCGGTCGCCCGCCCTCTTTCATTCTGCAATCCGGTATGAGATGAGCGTGAGATCAAAGGTTGGTAATTGATGGTCTGAATTTTGGATTGTAGATTTCAAATCACATCTTGTGTATCCTGTCTGTCCCTGTTGTCCTGATCTAACTCGGTTGAGCCTCGCCACGTTTGGAGCCCGGCGCTTGAGCGCAAGAGATGCACTCGCACGTCATTTATAACAACAGGCTGGTGGAAGCGACGAAAGCGCGTCTGCTGCCCGTCACCTCGGCGGCGCTCTACGGGCGCGGCGTCTTCACGACGCTTGCCATCTACAGGGGACACGCGTTCCTCTGGCCGCAGCACTGGATGCGGCTCGTGGATCACGCGTTGCGCACGGGTGTCGATTGCAGCGGCTTTGACGAAGAGGGCGTCGGCGCGGCTCTGGCTCGCCTGATCGAAGCGAACAAAGTAAGGGACGGGCGCGCGCGCGTCACTCTTTTCGGGAGCGGGGGGCGCGATGTCTGGAAATTAAAGGGCGCTGGCGGCGCGCGCAAGACCGAGTTGCTCTTGATGACCGCAGATGCGCGCGTGATCAATGAAGAGGGACTGGCGCTCACCGTCTCGCCCTATCGCATCAACACGCTCTCGCCAATCGCGGGCGTCAAGAGCATCAACTACCTGGATCATCTGCTCTGCTGGGAAGAGGCGCGCTCCCGCGATTTCGACGAAGCCGTGACGCTCAACGAGCGCGGCGAGGTCGTCTCGGCGACGATGGCAAACATCTTCTGGGTGACGGATGGGACGATTCACACGCCCGCGCTCCAGACCGGCGCGCTCGCAGGCACGACGCGCGCTCGCACACTCGCGCTCGCCACAGAGCTTTCCATCCCACACGTCGAAGGCGTCTACGAGCTGTCGCAACTGGCCGATGCGGACGAAATATTTCTCACTTCGGCGGGTCTAGGGGTCGCGATTGTGACGACCTTCGACTTCCACCGCTATACGGTTCCAGTCGGAAGCGTCTTCATGCGCCTGCACGAGGCATTTCGCCAGCTTACGTTTGCAGATTAAAAGTGGTCAGTTGTCCGTGGTCAGTTGTCCGTCGTTTGTGTGTGGAAAGTTGAGAGCTGAAGATTAAGCACTCCCCGCCCATCAGCACTCAAAGAACAACGGACCACGGACAACTGACTACTGACTACTTTTTAGCCAGCACGACAGGGGATTGCTCGGCGGCGCGTATGCGCTCGTAGAAGCCGCGCACTTTCTGGTAATCGGCGACGGGCACGGTCGAGGCGCGCTGAACCAGCGTGCGTGTGAAGATGAGACTGCCGTCCTTGACCTCGTAGGTCGTACTGTACGTGCCAAACGAGGTATCGAGCTTGGTTGGATCGGGCAGCTCATCGACCTCGAATCCGGCGGGCAGCTTGATGTTCGCCGTCTCGCGGTAGGCGTAGGGCGGGAGCACGACCGGCTGCTTGCGCGTGGCTTCGGTCAGGAAAAGGGATTCGCGGCGCGAGATGATGGCCGGCTTGAAGACGAGCAGGCGATTCTGCATCAGTTGCCCGTATTCGGGGGCTGTGAACTCAACTTTCAACGCGAAAGAGGCATCCGTGGTGTTGTCCTTTGGCTCGACCTTTAGAACGCGCGCGCCGGTCGCACCGCGCGTCACCCAGCGTTCGATCATCTTCGTGTATTCGGGGCGCGACAGTTGGCGAAACATCCCTCTTTCACGTGCGGCTGATTGCCCCGCCGAATGCTCCTGCACGGTGGCGTTGATGGAGCCGTCGGGCGCGAGGCTCACTTCGGTCTGCCGCTCCAGGTGGTTCGATTCGGGCGGCGTCATCGGCATACGCAAAAGCGAGCCCTGGTCGCCGGCGGCAACGAGCGCGAAGCTGCCCTGTTCATCTTCGGGCAGATCGCCGACCAGCGTGCTGGGGTCTGTCGCGTCGAAGATCAGCAGGCGTCCCAGACCGGGATGCTGGACGATGGTCGGGGCCTGCGTCTCGTCGCTCACTTTAATGGCGATGATGCAGTGGTTGAACTGCTTTGGCGAGGCCCACTCTTCGCGCACGTAGCTGCGGTCGCCCGAATAGATCAGCACGGGGTAGGCCTGAATCTTGACTGCTCTGAGCATGGCGCGCATCAGGTTCGCCTTGTCTTTGCAATCGCCGTACGACTTGGCGAAGACTTCCGTGGCGCTGTGCGGGCGAAAACGTCCGACGCCCATCTGAACCGAAATGTACTGCAAGCCCTGCACATAACGGCCAATCGCACGTATCTTCTCAAGCTCTGTTTTGGCGCTGGCAGTCAACTGCTGCGCCTTCATCGCCAGGGCATCATCCGGCGCAGCCTGTGGATCGCTCAGCTCGCTATACCAGCGCGAGACATCGACCCAGTTTGAGAAGGTCCTGAGGCCGCCCGCCTGCGCGGGGAAGTAGCTGACGGCAAGTCTGGGCGCAAGCGATGTCACTTCCGGGCTGGCGGCTTCCGGCGCGATGGGAGGAAGGTTGATTAATTGCCAGGAGTAAGACGAGCCGTTGACGTTAGGTTCGAGCTTGTTGTTGTGGTTGAACGTGACGCTCGAAGCGCTCCAGCCGGAGGGAAGCATCAACTGGTAGCGCGACACCAGCGCCGGTAAGCAGGCGTTGATGCCGAGAAAGCAGTCCTGAAAAATCCACTCGTCCTGCGGGAAGAGCGAGCGTTCTTCGCTCGTCACCTGGTAGCCGAAGGTCATTCCGGCGTCGGCATCATCGGAGGCCGAGATGAGGCTGACTCTTGATTCATTGTAGACATCATCCATGTCGGAGACTCTGTCTATGATCTCATTCTTGCCGTAGCGCTTGACATTGCCCGTCGAACGGATCAGCCACGCGCGCATGTCGCGCACACGTCCCCCATCCGTCGCGTATCCTTGAGAGGCGACGGCGAAGGCGCGTCCCTCGTGCGTGAGGATGCGCACGGCGTAGTTGGTGGTCGTGATGATGAGACCATTCGCGCCGATGGTGACCGTCTGGTCGTTAAGCAGGACGACTGCGGGCACATCCTTGTCATACGCGGGGGCGCTGGCTGAGGCCGCTTGCAGCAACCATTGTGGAGTATCGTCGCCTGCCGCAAACGCCGGAGCAGCCGCCGCCGCCGCCACCATGAGCACAAAGCTGAGTCCGATTAATCTATAAAACATGTCTTTCAGCCTCGATCACCTTTGAGTGCGGTGATCCATTTCAGAATCAGTCGGGAGCGGGACACGATCTTAGTTTGAAGGAGCGGGAGCCGCTTCCGCGCTCTGCTTGAGCGTGATCGTGTGGTTGTCGCTTTTATTAAGCGCGTCGAAGTACTGCTTGAGCTGCGCGTACCCTTGAGTCGGGAAATAGACTGCGCCGCCTGCGCCAAAGAAGAACTTGCGCTTATAGATCAACTTGCGCCCATCCTTCGTGGTCAGAATCTGTACATCGTACTTGCTCATGTCGCCTGCGGCAAAGGGCGCGGGCCGATCAGGGTTATCGAGCGTGTAGCCTGCGGGCAACTCGATGGTCACCCCATCGCTCTCCGACCACGGGTAGTGAAAGTAGACCGGATACCTGCGCTCACTGGTCGTGAACAATGGGCCGACGCCGTGCTGGAAGAAGGCCGGTTGCAGAAAGAGCCGCTTGCCGGTGCGCTGCGCATAGCCCGGAACTTTCACGTGATAGGCATAGATGAACGGCTTGGCGGGGTCTGTCACGTTCTCGATTTTGACGTTCGTCACCTCCGCCGTGCTCATCTGCGCCTTGAGCATATCACGCAACGCCTGCTCGCGCTCGGCTGGAGAGTCGTCGTCGTACTCCTCCTTCTTTTCAATGGCGAAGTGTCCCGTGTACTCGATGCGCACGTCGCCTTCGAGCGTGCCGTCTTCGCTCAATTTGAACGAGGCCATGCGCTTTTCCTGCGACTTTTCAGGCGGCGACATGGGCGTCTTGACGAAGGTCGGCTCCTTCGGATCGGAGACGAGCGATTCCTGTCCCTCTTCCGACCAGAGCAACATCCCGTAGGGCACGTAGGTGCTGCCCGGATCGAAGAAACGCCACTCGTTGCCGACGCGCACGGCGATGTTGTAGGTGCTGATAAAGTAGCTGCTCGCGAAGTTCTTATCAAAGAAGACATCATCGCGCGTGGCGGAATTAACGACGCGCGCCTCGAAGCCGGCAGCGGTCGCGAGCGCGGCAAACAGCAGGTCTATATCAGGGCCGCTGCCCATCCCACGCTTGAGCGTATCGGCGGGCGACTTGTTCGCTTTCAGCTTCGCGCGCTCATCATCTGAAATGCCGGAGGCATCATCGCCTGTGTTCTTGATTTGAGTCTTGCAAAAATTGAAGAGCCTTTGCAGCTTCTCTTCGTCGGTCGTCGCATTTCCGATGGCCGTCGTCGCCGCCTGCTGAACCTCATTGCTCGCCTTGATGTACTTCTTCGTCTTGTCGTAGATCAGCTTTCCGTGCTTAGCCCAAAATTTATTGGGATCGCGCTCGTAGTCAGCCGGGGTGTAGAAGAGCAGCGTCCACGTACGCACTTCATCCTCCGGTGGCATACGCGGCTCCTCGTGAAGGGCGGGCATGTTCGTCATCGTCGTGCTCCAGAACCCGTTCTTCTCTTTGACGAACTCAGCGCCCTGCCCGTGAAAAGTCTGGTAGCGCATACCGAAGCCGGGAAGGTCTAATGGCTTGATGTAATATTTGACGCGCTGGACGGGGATGTCACGCTGAAAAGGCAGCCGCTCGTAAAAGAGAACGTCATCATTGCGGATTTCCCGCCAGCGGTATTCGATGACCGAGCCCGGCTCGACGCTCGGCATGGCGAAGGACTTAGCCTTGATCTTAGTGCCGCTTACTTTAACTATCGTGCGCTCGAAGATATCCTCTTTCCTCAGCTCGACGACCTGCCCGTTGGGCTTGACGGTGCGCGCGGCGATATCTTTGACCTCCTCGTTCTTGCCGAAAGGGATGTCCACCTTGCTCTGCGATTCGCGCCCCCGCTCCGTGAAGACCTTGATGCGGACGTAGTGGTCAAGCACGGTGCGCACCGTACCGCTGTCCAGATTCCTCTCTATCTCGTCCGCCATGCGAACTTCCCAGAAAAGGGCCTCGGCATCAGCATCCTTCTCGACAACGGGCTCACGCAAATTGAAGACTGACTGGTCGATAGGCCGCCATTCCTTAAACTCGTCTCCGCCTGCGGCGAACGCCACCGGCGGCGCTCCAGACACAGAGACGAGGCAGACGACAACCAGCATCAGCCACACAAGATAAGAACGGAATTTCATCGCAGTTGACTCCTCAAGGTTAAATCTTCCGCAGAGCAATTCAGGGTTGATTATGAGGTTGAATAGAAGCGAGGCCGTTAGAAACGGATGTCGCAAGAACGCGTAGCAACTGCGAGATTCTACTGAATAGTGACTAATCGCGCAAGTGCCGCAACGACTCGGTCGGGGAAGCTCCAAAGCAGAGCCGACCTTAGACGCATGAGAGGGTCGGATGGTTGTCCTCCGCTTCGGATAACCTGAAGCCTCTATGATATAATTTGTGACTCGCTTCCGAGCGATCAATCTTACCAATCAATCTCGAATCAGGAGGACGAGAGATACTCATGGCAACCGAACTCAGACGCGACGCCGAGACATCTCAGCTTGATCGGATAGAAGAGCTGCTGGGCGCTGACGCACGTCGGCTTCTCGATCACACATCGCAGACCATCTCCAAAGATCAGATTCAAGTGCCCGGCCCGGACTTCGTAGACCGCGTCTGGGCGCTCTCGGATCGCAACCCGTCTGTTCTGCGCTCGCTGCAAACGCTCTATGATAACGGGCGGCTGGCCGGGACGGGCTATCTCTCGATTCTGCCCGTCGATCAGGGCATAGAGCATTCAGCCGGAGCGAGTTTCGCCCCCAACCCGCAATACTTCGACCCGCAGAACATCGTCAAGCTCGCTATCGAAGGCGGGTGCAACGCGGTCGCTTCGACGTTCGGCGTGCTCGGCTCGGTTGCCCGTCGCTACGCTCACAAAATTCCTTTCATCGTCAAGATTAATCACAACGAGCTGCTGACCTATCCGAACAAGTTCGACCAGGTTCTGTTCGGCACTGTCGATCAGGCGCGCGATATGGGTGCCATAGCCGTCGGCGCGACCATCTATTTCGGATCGGATGAGTCCACGCGCCAGATCACGGAGGTCAGTCAGGCGTTCGCTTATGCGCACGAGCTTGGCATGGCGACGATTCTCTGGTGCTACCTGCGCAATTCAAAGTTCAAGACCTCGGAAGGCGACATGCACGCCGCAGCCGACCTGACCGGACAGGCCAACCATCTCGGCGTCACCATAGAGGCCGACATCATCAAGCAGAAGCTGCCCGAGCGCAACGGCGGCTATAACGCGCTCAACACGAAAGAGAGCCCGTACGGCAAGACGAGCAAGAAAGTTTATGAGGAGCTGACCTCGGATAACCCGATTGATCTGGTGCGCTACCAGGTTGCCAACTGCTACATGGGACGCTGCGGACTGATCAATTCGGGCGGCGAATCCAAGGGCGCGTCGGATATGACGGAAGCCGTGCGCACCGCCGTCATCAATAAGCGTGGCGGCGGCATGGGGCTCATCTCCGGGCGCAAAGCCTTCCAGCGCCCGATGAACGAGGGCGTCGAGCTTTTGAACGCCATCCAGGACGTATACCTCTCCGAAGAGATCACCATCGCTTAAAGACAAATGATGAATGCGGATTGATGAATGATGAATTAAAAAGCTGAAACAAAGCGTTTTGATTCTGCTTTTCATTCCGCATTCATCATTCCGCATTTTCTCTTCTTTACTCTCACCGAATGGATAGAGGGCTGGCCGGGGTGTCTACTACAAGTGACACTCTGCGCTCGGGCCGAGGCCAAAACCCGCCTCTTTTGTGCGAAACCATACCTGACCGGCCATATTTTGCCAGTGGCATGCTCATTGCCCTACAGGTCTACGTGGTCAGACGGACATCGCAGGGTAAGCATCTCACCAGTGCCTTGCGGAAAGCGTGATCTACAGTGAGGAAGTTCCTCGGGTCGCGCTGGGAAGTTGCAGTGCGACCTTTGCGAGGTGGTCGCACTGCAACTGCACATACCGGACGGACGAGAGGTAGGAACGCAAACCGAAGCTACATCAAACGTCCCCTGTGGGAACCGATGACGAGTTCAAGCCGTATATAGATTTAAGGAATTAAGGAGAAGAGTAAAGATGTTATTAACCCTGATATTACTGATCCCTTCGGTGCTCTCGCTGGCACTGTGCACCTACCTGTTAGCTGGTCTCTTCATCTATCTAAGAAACCTCTATCAGACAGCGCCCGCCAGCACAACATCGGCACGCGTGATCTCCCAGCCGTCGCCCGCGTCCATCGAGATCGATGCCATCCCGGCAACCTAAGAGCGACTAACAAAATTCACCCCCCAAGGCACAGAGAAAAGGAGTGAATGGTCGATAGTGAAGGGAAAGAGAGAAGGCGTCTCCCCAATTCACCATCGATCATTCAATATCTACTTCTCTTTGTGCCTTATTGATTGGGCTCTCGCCTCGCTTTCAATTACGTCAATAAATTTCATACCGTTTGAGGTGATAAGTCTGCGTCGCTTGCTGGATGAAGGAGCGTAGGCATTCCGGCTCGAATCTTGGTATCATTCAAGCCGTAGCACCCTAGTTTCAGAAGTTTGTAGCGAGACCCCTTTTGCATCCCGAACAGGCACAGAGGTCTGATGTGGAGCTGCTCCACGCCATCGCGCGCGGGGACGAGCAGGCTTTGGCCTCTCTGTATGATCGCTACAGGGTAATCCTTTTCAGCCTCGTGCTGCGTATATTACATAGCCGCGACGATGCGGAGGATGTTCTACAGGAGCTTTTCCTGCAAGTCTGGAAGCGTGCATCCGACTTTGACGAATCGCGTGGCCGCCCCTTTACATGGCTCGTGACGCTTGCTCGCAGTCGCGCCATAGACCGCCTGCGCTCGCTCAACGCGCGCGAGCGCGCGGTGACGGAAAGTGCGCGCGCCGCCGGGCCGGATGAGTGTGTGGACGCGGTCGGTGATGCGATCCGGTCGGAGCAGAGCGAGGTCGTGCGGCGCGCGCTGGCCGAGTTGCCCGAAGAGCAGAGACGCGCGCTCCTGCTCGCCTATTTTGAAGGACTGACGCAGACGGAGATTGCCGCACGGCTCGGCGCACCACTGGGGACGATCAAGACGCGCATGCGCTCCGGGATGCTCAAGCTGCGCGAGCTATTGCGCGAGCAGATGAACAGCCTCCGCCAGAAGTCTTGACGGGGCAGGAAGTGATGGAAGGCCGCAGCGTTTCAAGCGGTCGCCTTGAGTGTAAGATTTTGAGCAACCACGAAGGGTACAAAGAGATGCTTGCGCTTCACGCGCTCGGTGCGCTTGAGGCGGAAAGTGTGCGCGCGATGGAAGCCCATCTGGGGGCGTGCGCAGAGTGTCGCGCGGAGCTTGACGAGTGGCGCGAGACTGCTGCTGCGCTCGCCTATGCTGCCGAAAGGGCAGAGCCTTCCGCTCAATTGCGCTCGCGTATCATGGGAAGCTTGCGGGAGCAGCCCCAGTCTGCAAGCGCAAAAATAGCGGCGCGTGATGATGTTGGTGGTAGTACTCTTGATGAACGACCTTCCTCGACGCCAGCGAACGTTGTGCCGTTTGAACAGCCCGCGCGCCGCGCATGGAGTTCCGCCTTGAGGATCGGCGCGCTGGCCGCCTCTGTGGCCTTCCTGGCGCTTATTACCTTCGTGGTCATCCTCTGGACACGCAACAGCGCGATGGAGACTGAGATCGCACGCTTGACCACCCGTTTGAATCAGATTCAAGGGGAGCTGGCGCGCGAGCGTGAGGAGAAGGAGCTGATCGCCACGCGCGCGCGGCAGGACATGGAGATGTTCAACGTATCTACTATGGCTACGCTCAAGGGAACAGACGTTGCGCCCGGCGCGCACGCGAAACTGGCTTACGATCCCAACACGGGGCGCGCCATGCTCGTGGCGGATAATCTGCCGCCTGCGCCCTCCGGCAAAGCCTATCAACTCTGGTTCATCGCCAATAGTAAACCTGTGCCCGGCACTGTCTTCACCCCTGATGCGCGCGGTCATGCAGAGGTGCGCGACCAGGCCCCCGCAGGGGAGGCGCGTGGCGCAACCATCTTCGCCGTCACGCTTGAGCCTGCAAGCGGCGTGAGCGCGCCGACGGGCGACAAATACCTGCTCGGCGCAGCCTCCTAGATCAGTCTTCATTTGGCAACTGCGAAAAACCTCTAAACGCAAAGGACGCGAAGAAGAGGAAGACGCAAAGGACGCAAAGGAGATTATTCTTCGCGTCCTTTGCGTCTTGCGGCTTCTTTGCGTCCTTTGCGTTTAATTCTCTTCTTTATAAATCCAGAAACGCAGGCCGAGCCGTAGATACTCTTCAGTTGCGCTCGGAAATAGATTAATGAGAAAGGTCTAAACAAATGATCAAACATCTTTGCGTGCTGGTGGCCGCATTGGCGCTTGTAGTTCTGGCTGCAACGTCGACGGTCATGCTTCAAACCACAAAGCCGCAGGTCAATTCCGTTTCAGGCAGGCAGCAAAAGGGAGTTGCATCCAGGCGCGTCGTCAAGACGGACGAGGAGTGGCGGCAACTGCTCACCCCAGAGCAGTTTTACGTGATGAGACAAAAGGGGACGGAGAAACCTTACACGGGCGAGTACTGGGATCATCACGAGAAGGGCGTGTATCACTGCGCGGCCTGTGACAACAGATTGTTCAGCTCTTCCACGAAGTTCGACTCCGGCACGGGATGGCCGAGCTTCTATGCGCCGATTGCGAAAGAGAACGTGCGTGAAGAGATTGATGACAGCCTTCCGGGCGAGCGCCGCACGGAGGTGCTGTGCAGCGTCTGCGGCGCTCATCTGGGACACGTCTTTGACGACGGGCCGAAGCCGACGGGGCTGCGCTACTGCATGAACTCCGTGGCTCTCAAATTCAAGAAGAAGTAGGGCGCGCGAATTTTTTCTTGCGCTCGAAAATCCGATCACTCGTGAGCGTGCGTATATCCGGTGAACGTTGGGAAATTCTAAAATCACAAGAGGATGAAAGAGATGAAAAAAATTTTCGTAATGATGATGCTGGCCGTGGCATCAATGACAGTGGCCTCCGCCACAGCTTTCGCGCAGGATGGTAACCCGATGGTGGGCGGCGCAGCGATGTACCGCACCAAGGACATCATCGACAACGCGGTCAACTCCGCAGACCACACGACGCTCGTCGCTGCCGTCAAAGCGGCTGGACTGGTCGAGACGCTGAAGGGCACGGGGCCTTTCACTGTCTTCGCTCCGACCAATGCGGCCTTTGAAAAGCTCGCTGCCGGGACGGTCGAGATGCTGCTCAAGCCTGAGAATAAGGCCATGCTGAGCAAAGTTTTGACCTATCACGTCGTGGCAGGCCGTTATGATTCCAAAGCGATTGCCAAGTTGATCAAGAAGGGCAAAGGCACGGCCACTTTGAAGACCGTCAGCGGCGGCACTCTGATGGCGATGATGTCAGGGCCAGACCTCATCCTGCGCGATGAAAAAGGCGGCACGTCGCGCGTCTCTACTGCTGATGTCTATCAATCCAACGGCGTCATACACGTCGTCGATACCGTCCTGATGCCGAACTAACCTTCCGAGAGCTTTTCCCGAAGAAGCATGATCGAACGTGGGGGAGAAAGGCGCGCTGAAATCTCGGCGCGCCTTTTATACTCTACGCACAGCCTACGCGCGAAGAAGAAGAAGCCGATGGCAACTGATGATCAAGCTCTTCGCATTACCTCTTCAGAAGGTCTTGCTCTTAAATCCGGTCACAGGTCGCGAGCCGTAGATGAGTTTGAGTCCTCGCGCATTGAAATGAAAATCAGATTGACACAGGCGCACGGTCTTTGACATGCTCGCTCACCTTTTGATAGGGATCGTGCCGACAGGAATCGCCATTTATGTATGATCGAAGGTCTGCGAGCATAGGGAAAGGGACATCGGAAGTCAGGAGCAACTGGTCTATTCAACCTAATCTGAAGGAGAAGATCTGAGATGCAAAGGCAACGCTTGTTAGTGAAAATATTTCTTCCTCTCCTCGCTCTTTTCCTGGTCACGACGTGGGGCGCTTTCCTACCACCTGCGGCGCGTGCTCAGGACAAAACTGAAAAGACGCTCTATGAACGGCTCGGCGGCTACGATGCGGTCGCACTGGTCGTCGACGAATTCATCAAGCTACTGGGCGAGGACAAGCAACTCGGGCGCTTCGTCGTAGGCCTCAGCCAGGACTCGAAGAAGAAGCTGCGCCAGCACGTCCTCAACCAATTCTGCCAGGCGACGGGTGGCCCCTGCCTTTACACGGGTCGTGATATGAAGACTGTGCACACGGGGCTCGGCATCACCGAAAGCGATTGGGAGCTGGCTGCCAAACATCTTGCGGCGGCGCTCGATAAGTACAAAGTGCCGAAGAAGGAGAAGGACGAAGTGCTGGCCTTCGTCACCAGTCTGAAGAAGGATATCGTCGGACTGTAACCGGCTGCTTAGCCCTAAGACACGCTTAGCGCTTTCCTGTTAATCTCGAATGAGAGTGCCGAAGTATCAGCCTGGTGTGCTTCGGCACTCTTTTTTATCGCGGGCACTCAAGATAGACTGTCACAAAAATTTTATCTTCGAAAGTCATCCGGCGAATTAATTCCGACCGCGAAACTTGTTACACTGTCAGAGTAACGCGAGATAAGCGATCATCCATAAGGGAGCGAGGAAAATCAAATTGGGGCAAGATAAAAAGAGCGAGTCTTCGAAGTTGACGAATGAAATCTCTGACGAGACGGGACAATACGACGCGCGCTTTCTGCTCTGGCGTCAGTTCTGCGCCGCCAATAACATCCCGGTCGAAACTCTGCCCGGCGATCTGACAGGCGAGACGAAAAAGCACTGGGAAGAGTTAAAGGAGAGCAGACTGAAAAAACAATGATGAATGCGGAATGCGGAATGCAGAATGAAAAGAAGAACCGAAATCCGCGCTGACTTTCTTTTAATTCATCATTCCGCATTCCGCATTCCGCATTGTCTTTCTATATCTTAAATGCTAGGCTACGCCCACCGATAGCTGATCAGCACACTTCAAGTAGTTTGACATCGCCTTTGGCTTCGAGTTCCTCGCCAACCTCAAGCCTTTCTTTAGCGTGGAGGCTGTTCCTATGACCGTGACGGTTGGGACTCACATCAACCAGTATAAGATTATCGTTCGTCTTGGCGCAGGTGGCATGGGCGAGGTCTATCTGGCGCAGGACGAGCGGCTCGGGCGCAAAGTGGCGCTCAAGTTGCTGTACGGCGACATCGTGGAGGACAACGACTGGGTGCGCCGCTTCGAGCAGGAGGCGCGTGCCGCCTCGGCCTTGAATCATCCCAACATCATCACCATCTACGAAGTCGGCCACAGCGGGTCGTCCCATTTTATCAGCACGGAATATATAGAAGGCGAGACCCTGCGCCAGCGTTTGAAGCGCGGCGTGATGACGACGGGCGAAGTGCTCGACATCAGCATCCAGACGGCGACCGCTCTCGCGACGGCGCACAAAGCCGGAATCATCCACCGCGACATCAAGCCTGAAAACATCATGCTGAGGCCCGACGGCTACGTCAAAGTCCTGGACTTCGGGCTCGCCAAGTTCACCGAACAATCCTTCAGTGGCCCCAATGCGAGCGACCCCGAGGCGAAGACGCATTCCGTCATCCACACGAACCCCGGCGCTGTGATGGGCACTGTCAATTACATGTCGCCGGAGCAGGCGCACGGGAGCAGCATTGATGAGCGGACTGACATCTTCAGTCTCGGCATCGTGATGTACGAGATGCTGACAGGCCACATGCCGTTTGAAGGCAAGACCGCCAGCGATGTCATCATCTCTATCGTCACCAAGAAGCCTGTGACAATAGCCCGCTACGCCCCCGACACACCGGTCGAACTGGAACGCATCGTCAGCAAATCTCTCGCCAAGGAGAGGGATGAGCGCTATCAGACGATCAAGGATTTGCTCATTGATCTGAAGAGGCTCAAGCAGCGGCTGGAAATTCAGGAAGAACTGAGCGACGAGCAGGAACAGTATTCAGATCGCGGCCTGGTATCAGGCGGCAGCGGCGGCGGCAGCAGCCGTAGTAGTAGCGGGGCGAAGGCTGCGGCGACCGTCGAACAGAGAGGCTCGACCAACGAAGTGGCGATTGTGCGCAACACGTCCAGCGCAGAGTATATCGTCAACGGGATCAAGCAGTATAAGAAAGCGGCGCTCGTCGCGCTTGCCACACTCGTCCTCGCCCTGGGTGCTTTTCTGTTTTACTCATATTCTCGCCCGGTTGAATCAATCGCCGTCCTGCCTTTCAGTAACATCAATCCGGACTCCAACACGGAGCACCTCGGCGATGAGATCACGGAGAGCATCATTAACAACCTCTCCCAATTGCCGGGGCTGCGTGTGGTCTCGTTCAACTCTGTCCTGCAATACAAGGGGCGGCAGGTTGACCCGCAGACGGTGGGGCGCGAGCTGAACGTCGAGGTCGTGATGATAGGTCGTGTCACAAAGCGCGCCGACAGTATCCTCATCAGCGCCGAGCTTATTAGCGCGCAAGATAAGAGCCACATCTGGGGCGTCCAGCGCCCGACAAGGTTCTCCGACCTGCTGTTAGTGCCGGAAGAGATCACCGCTGCGGTCTCAACCAAAATCGGGATCAAGCTGAACGAGACGGAGAAAAAGAAGAGAGAGGCTGAGTCCCTGTATGTGAAAGGCCGCAACGCCTGGAACAAGCGCACGGCAGATGGAATCAGAGAAGCCATACGCTTCTTCGAGCAGGCGATTCAGAGCGACCCGAACTATGCCGAAGCCTACGCGGGCATGGCCGATTGCTACAACATGCTCGTCATCTACGGCGCAAGCGCGCCCTCGGAGGCTTTCCCCAAAGCCAGGAGCGCGGCGGAAAAGGCTTTGGAGCTTGACGACAAGCTCGCCGAAGGCCACACCGCGCTGGCCTTCATCAAATTTCGCGGCGATTGGGACGCCGACGGGGCTGAAAGAGAGTTCAAAAAGGCGATCAAGCTCAATCCCAACTACGCGCAAGCGCATCAGTGGTATTCCATTTATCTAGCCGCTGCGGGTCGATTCGATGAAGCCCTCGAAGAGAGTCGGCGCACCGAAGAGATTGATAACACCTCGCTCATCATCAAAGCCCATTACGCATACGTCTCCTATTTCGCACATCGCTTTGACGATGCGATAGCGCAGTGTCGGAAGCTGATTGAGCTAGACCCGGATTTCTTTGTCGCGCGCCGTTATCTGGGTCTCGCTTACGAACAAAAGGGGATGCACAAGGAGGCCGTCGAGGAGTTTCGCAAAGCGATAGAGGGTTCGAGCGGCTCGGCTTTGATGAAAGCCGAGTATGCGCATGCGCTCGCCCTGTCCGGTCAGACGAGCAAGGCGCAGGCTGAGCTGGATGGATTGAAAGAGATAGCGAAGCAACGTTACTTCTCGGCCTATCACATCGCAGCCATTTACGCTGCCCTCGACGATAAAGACCGCGCGTTCGAGTGGTTGGAGAAAGCATATAGAGATCACGCGGACTGGATGGTCTTCCTCAACGTCGATCCGAGGTTCGATAGCCTTCACTCCGACCCAAGGTTCGCCAACCTGCGGCGTCGCATCAACTTCAAGTAGGCGGGAACCCTTGGCGTCCTTTGCGATGAACTCTGCGGCCTCTGCGTTTAAAGCACCTCTCTAAACGCAGAGGCCGCAAAGGTTTTCGCTGGAGGCCGCAAAGACTTTTTCTGAGTGGCGTAATGTCTCCCTCGCTCCTTACCCGCCGCGAATAAATTTACTATAATTAATATCAGAAAATACGCTCACCGAAAGACGAGGATTTAAGATCATGCCCATGAGTGCCAAATCGGCGTCGCTGGCCGAAGTTCTGGATAGCCTCACAGCCGAAGGCGCACCGGAGCTGACCGAACATTTAGCCGGAAACACCTTGCGCTGCTACGCGTGCGGTCATCGCTGCCTGATTAACGAAGGCAAGCGCGGCATCTGCAAAGTGCGCTACAACGAGGGCGGCCACCTGATGGTTCCCACCAACTACGTCGCCGCGCTGCAATGCGACCCGACTGAAAAGAAGCCCTTCTTCCACGCGCTGCCCGGCTCCGACACCCTGACCTTCGGCATGCTCGGATGCGACCTGCACTGTGCATATTGCCAGAACTTTTTAACGTCGCAGGCTTTGCGTGATGATGCGGCGGGTGTCGCGCCCCGCAGGGTGACGGCTGAAAAGCTCGTCTCTCTTGCTCATGCCTACGGCGCGTCGCTGGTCGGGACGAGCTATAACGAGCCCTTAATTACGGCTGAGTGGGCGATAGATGTGTTCCGGCTAGCGAAGCCGGCGGGGTTCAAGACGGCCTTCATCTCGAACGGCAACGCGACGCCGCAGGTCTTGGACTACATACGCCCGTGGACGGATTGCTACAAGATCGACCTCAAATCAATGTCGGATCGCAACTATCGCCAGTTGGGCGGCGTCGTGGACAACATCCTGGAGACGATCAAGATGGTTCACGAGCGCGGCTTCTGGGAAGAGATCGTCACGCTCGTCATCCCCGGCTTCAACGATTCGGATGATGAGCTGAGGCGCGCAGCCGATTTCATCGCAGAGGTTTCGCCGGATATTCCCTGGCACGTGACGGCGTTTCACCAGGACTACAAGATGACGGAGAATGCCAACACCACCGCAGAGCAACTGATACGCGCCTGCGAGATCGGACGCGAGGCGGGCCTGCGCTACATCTACGCCGGAAACCTGCCGGGCAGAGTCGGGCGCTGGGAGAACACCTACTGCCCCGCCTGCGACGAGCTTCTCATCGAACGCTACGGCTACATCATCCGCCAGATGAAGGTCACGCGCCAGGGCAAGTGCCCGAAGTGCGCCACCGCGATCCCAGGAGTATGGGGATAAAGCAGGAGACAGTAGTCAGTAGACAGTAGTCAGTAGAAAAGCATTCGCTAGCGAACGTGTCAGGGTGAAAGCTTCAGCGCCCACAAGCGCGAGAGCGCCTACTGGCTACTGACTATTGTTTACTGTCTACTGTTCACTGTCTCCTGCTTTTAGAAATTCGATGATTGGCGCTCGTTGCCTTCGGGTGTGCCGTAGAGGGGTGCGTATTCTTCATCGTTTTCGGCTGCCTGGAGAGCGCGTTTGAGTTCGGCTATATCGCGCGAGACGGTGTCGAAATCATCCTGACTAAAACTCTCATACTCGCCCGCGAGAGCCAGCACATGATCCATTCTTCTGCCTGCGCGATCCAGCGCATCCACTGCCAGGTCGCCTTTTTCGACGGCCTCTGCGATGGCGTCGCGCGCGGAGACGAAGTTGGCCTCCTGCTCGCAGATCAGGATCATGTCGGAGCCCGCCTCGATGGCGCGCAAAGAAGCTTCGGCCACCGAGAGCGTCTGCACCACCGCGCCCATCTCCATGTCGTCTGTGATGACGAGGCCATCAAATTTCAGAGCCTGGCGCAGGAGCTTCATGACGACGTTGCCGCTGATGGTGGCGGGAAGCTGGTGTACGCTCTCAAGCGGGGGAAGCTGCCCCGTGCGCCGGAACCATGCTTGCAGGAATTCCGAGACTTCCGGGAACGCGCCGTGGCTGACCATCACAGAATGCAGACGCTCGCCCGGACGGTGAAACATTAAGTCCATGAAGGGCACCAGGTCGCGCTCGAAAATCTCATCCCAGGAGTGTGTCACTACGGGCAGGCGGCGGTGCGAATCGACGCTCGATCCGCCGAGCCCCGGAAAATGTTTGCCGCATCCGATGATGCGCCCCTTCTGTAAGCCGTCCAGATAAGCGCCACCCAGCCTTGAGACTTCCGCCGCATAATCTCCAAAGGTTCGTCCGCGCAGCCCGTTCTCTTGGTTCTCGCCTGAGAGGTCTAGCACGGGCGCGAAGTTGATATTGAAGCCGAGCAGGCGCAACGCGCGTGCCGTCAAATGGCCGAACTTGTGCGCAAGATCGGATTGGCCTGCCACGCGTATGGCCTTGGCCGACGGCATCGGCTCGCAGATGTCGCGAAAACGATCAACCAGCCCGCCCTCCTGATCGACGCCGATCAGCACCTCGTGATCCACCGCGTCGCGTATCTGCGCCGTCAACAGTGCGACCTGTTCAGCCGATTCGACGTTGCGCCCGAAGAGGACGACGCCGCCCGGTTGAACTTCATTGAGCATCGCACGCGATTGCCGATTCAATCGCGTCCCCGGAATACCTATGAACAAGACCCTTCCGGCTTTTCGCTTGATCGCTTGCGCGTCCGCATGATCGCTGTGCTTCATGCCCGACATTGACAGAAATCGTTCCCTCTTCTTCGATAAGATGTGCGTGCGCGCAAGCGCCATAGAAAAACAGCAGGCGAGGGAGAGCGCCAGCGTCCCACCATAGACGAGATTAACGGTCTCGGTTCTGTTTGGCAAGAAAAGCAGTGGAGCCACTGTCTTCATCAAGCTTGATAATGGTGAGCGCGTGGTTTTACTATCTTCACTTACGTTGGCAGATGGAGAAGAGTTAAGACGTTGAATGCTGTAGCAGACAAAGCATTGCGCCCCGCCGTTCGTGCCCGAAAGATCAGGGAGCGGGCGCTCTCCGAAGGGTTTGAGAAGGTGGGCATCGTGCGCGCCGTTGCGCTCGAAGAGGAGCGCGAGCGCCTGGAGCAGTGGCTCAAGCGCGGGTTTCAGGGCGAGATGCGTTGGATGGAGCGCGACCCCGTTCAGCGCACAGACCCGCGCCTGCTCTGGTCGGAAGCGCGCACGGTCGTAGTCGTCGCGCTCAACTACTACACGCCGCACGAGCATCCGCAGGAAGATCACACGACGGGCAAGATTTCGCGCTACGCCTGGGGCGAGGATTATCACCGCATCGTCGGTGATAAATTGAAGCGGCTGCTGGCGTGGATCAAGGAGCAGTGGCCGGAGGCCGAGGGCAAAGCTTGTGTAGACATACAACCCCTGATGGACAAGGCCTGGGCTGTGCGCGCGGGGCTCGGCTGGATCGGCAAGCATTCCAATCTCATCACACGCGATTACGGCTCGTGGGTCTTCATAGGCGAGCTGCTGCTCAACCTTGAGCTCGAATACGACACAGACACTGTGGAAGACCATTGCGGAAGCTGCACGCTCTGTATAGATGCCTGCCCGACCCTTGCGATCACAGAACCTTACGTCGTCGATTCCAACAGGTGCATCTCGTATGCCACGATTGAGCTACGCGCGCCTGAGATGCCCGAAGAGGTGGCGGCCAACATGGACGGCTGGCTTTACGGCTGCGATGTCTGCCAGGATGTCTGTCCCTGGAATCGCTTCGAGAAGCCGACCGAAGAGAGCGGTTTCGAGCCGCGCGCGGGCAATGTCGCGCCCAGCCTCACAGCTATCCTCGAACTGACGCCCGAACTTTACACCGAGCGCTTTCATCGCAGCGCCGTCAAACGCGCCAAGCTCGCAGGTCTTCAGCGCAACGCTCGCGCGCTCCTTGAACATCATCGAGAGCAAGAGGAAGCTGACCGTGCGGATGATTTGAGCGACGCGTCGAGGCTCGCTGCCGTGGAGGGTACATGACGGAGACAGAGAGAATCGAAGATCAACTGAGACGCGCTTTCGAGGGGGAAGCGTGGCACGGCCCTTCAGTCCAGGAGGTGCTGGCCGGTGTCACAGCCCGGCAGGCTTCGGCGCATCCGATAGATCAAGCGCACAGCATCTGGGAGATCGTTCGACACCTTGCGGCCTGGGACTGTGTCGTCCGCCGCAGGCTCGAAGGTGAGAAGGTCGATACGCCCACGGAAGTCGATTGGCCTCCCGTCACAGACATGAGCGAAGCGGCCTGGAACGACGCGCTGGAACAGCTCAGAAATAATCACACGGAGCTTCGTCGCACTATCTCGCGCCTAGACGATGCACGCCTGGACGAACTGCTCCCCGGCATCAACAACAAGTGGCCTGCTTACGTCACCATCCACGGCTCGATCCAGCATTACCTCTATCATGCAGGCCAGATCGCGGTGCTGAAAAAAGCAGGAGACAGAAAGCAGTAGACAGTAGTCAGTAGACAGTAGACAGTAGAAAAGAAAAGCAGTTGATGCTCTTGATGGCGGCTCTCTTAATCATAGTAGGCAACGTGGCGGGCATTCTGTTTTTATCTACTGACTACTGGCTACGGTCTACTGTCTACTGTTCCTTCCTCCTCGTTCTCTTCTTCAGCATCGTGGGTTACCTCGGACGGGCGGGCAAATACTTTGAGCTTGCCTCTCACTTCAGGGTTCAATATTCGCTACTCTCTCTCTGTTACCTATTGATCTTCGCGGGCTTGCAAATGTGGGTCTGGGCGCTCCTGGCTTCCTTCTGTCTCTTCATCAACGCCGTAGTAGTGCTCCCCTGGCTCACCTCTCGAAAACAGAGACGGACGCAGACGCCTGGGCGTAACGTCAGAGTTATACAGGCAAACGTCCTCTATGAAAACAGACGTTACGCGCCCTTCAAGAAACTGGTCGATGAGGAGAAGCCCGACATCCTCATCGCACAGGAGGTCACAGAGGAGTGGCTCAAAGAGATGGAGTATCTCAGCGAGACGTACCCTTACGTTCAGGCAGCTTGCAGAGGTCTTGGCGGCGGCATTGCTCTCTTCAGCCGCTTTCCCTTCCTTGAGAGTGAAATCCTACCGCTCGGCTTCGACGAGCGCCCCGGAATCCGTGCGCGCCTCAGAATCGACGGCACTGCCATCTCCCTCTTCACCTTTCACCCGCACGCACCGCTGCGCAGAGACCACTTCCGGTGGCGGAATCACCAGCTTGCTCTTGCTGCCGACCTGATTAAGACGATGCCCGCGCCCCTCATCGTCATCGGCGACCTCAATACCACGATGTGGTCGCCTTATTTCAACCAATTACTCCGGGCGCGTGAGTTAATCAACGTCAGACAGGGTTTCGGGATACTCCCCACATGGCCGCTCTGGCTGCTGCTGCCCTTCCTGATGCTGCCGATAGACCATTGCTTCGTCAGCCCGGACATCGCAATTCACAAGACCAGAACGGGCAAGCGCACAGGTTCGGATCACCTGCCTCTGATCGTAGACCTGACAATACCCGAAATGAATACAACCGAGCGGGTGAGTCGCTCGGCTGTAGAAGTTCTACAAGTCTGACGCACAAACGGCTAAGGCTGCGCACGTATCACGGCTGTACTGTGCTCCCGATCAACCTTTGACACGCGCGGGCTGCACCGTCGCATCAGGAGGCTACTCCCCATAACTTCTTCAAATTGGAGAGAGTGCCGTTGAACATGTCGCGGTCACACTGTCCCACCCCTGATACCGTATGCGGGTCAGGGCCAACGACGCCATCCGTGTACTGCCACAGCGTCCAGGTCGACCAGGTCGGGGGAATGTTGATCGGTCTTGGCCCTTTATACTGGGCGATCCACAGAAAGCACTGGGAGAGGACAGGGTCTGGGGTCTGAACATTTCCGAGCTGCTCCTTGATTAAATGACCCGAGTAAAAACCTGGAAACCTCCCCACCGTCTCGTTGACGTGAGAGACGAATTCTCTAGCCTGAAGCAGAGTCATTGTCGGCCCCTGTGGGTTCGGCTCATAATCAAGCACGATCAGCGTCTCCTTGTCAGGGACGACGACGTTCAGGAAATGGTCTGCCTGATCTGAACCATCGCCGCCCACCCCGAAGTGATAAGCTCCCCATAAGAGTCCGGCGTCCAGTGCCTTCTGGCGGCGCGACTTGTACCTTTTATCCGTCATGGTGAAGCCCTGCGTCGCTTTATGGATCACACCGACGATCCCTGCTGCCTTGATCTTGTCGAAATTGACGTTGGCCTGATGGTGAGAGATGTCTATGACAACGTTAATTGGATCGGCCATCTTTCTCTCCTTTCACAGTATTGTTGATTAATGGAAAAGCGCGAGCGCCTGGAAGGCCGAGCACCCGCCTTTAGATATATCACTCGCTTTCGTCTGAGCGCAGCAATGATTATGCCAGTTTCCGCGCCTCCGGCTTAAGATAAGATTTGAGCAGTTCATTATCGTCAAATCCGAGATAGCCGCTCGCTTCCCTTTATCAACAGATTTGAGTCGAACATCTCGCCTGGCATATCTATCTTCTATGCGGGTTTGAGGCAAAAGATTTCAGGACGCCTCCCGCCGGGGTAATAAAGAGATATGAGAGGCGCGGGATACGTTGACCCATCGGCCTGACCTGTGCCCGGCGGCGACCCTTCGCCGCTCAGAAGAATTTAGTGTGGCTACTACAGGTCACACTGCGCTGCCTGGATGTCTACATTTGTTGACAGTCATGGATGAACGTCCGAAGATGAAGTTCTACGTGCGGTTGAAGATTGAACGGCTCGCGTAGTGGCTTGGGGATGTATGCGGAAGCGGCGTATCATGAGGTCATCTGAAGTAACGCCTTAAAACGGAAACACTCTGGAAGTGAAAAAAGAAGTGACTGCGGAGTTGAAAGATTCATTTGGCCGTGCGATACGCGATTTGCGCGTCTCGTTGACGGATCGCTGCAATTTTCGCTGCTTCTATTGTCTGCCGCACGGCGAGCCGCCAATTGCGCCGAAAGAGCAGATGCTCTCCTTTGAGGAGATCGAATACGTCAGTGAAATCTTCGTCTCGCTCGGCATCGAAAAGATTCGACTCACGGGCGGCGAGCCGATGATGCGGCGCGATATAGAGACGCTTATCAGAAAGCTCTCCGCGCTCAAGCCTCAGTTGAAAGACCTCGCCCTGACGACCAACGGGTATTTCCTGCCGGAGCGCGCCGCAGCGTTGAAAGAGGCCGGGCTCGACCGCGTCACGATCAGCCTCGACAGCCTGAAGCGCGACACGTTCAAGCGCATGACGGGCGTAGACGTGCTGGATCGCGTGCTCGAAGGAATCAATGCGGCCAGGCGCGCAGGGCTCACTCCGATCAAGGTCAACGCGGTGATCGTGCGCGGCCACAACGAAGGGGAGGTCGCGGATTTCGCTCAGTTCGCCCGAGCATACGACCTGAGCATGCGCTTCATAGAGTTCATGCCGCTCGATTCGGGACACGAGTGGTCGCGGCAGGTAGTCTTTTCGGGAAGGGAGATACGCGCTCTCGTTGAGGAGCGTTTCCCGCTCGTCCGGGTCCCCGTCAGGCGCGGCTCAGAGACATCTTCGCGCTATCGTTTCGCTGACGGTGCGCCCGGCGAGATCGGCATCATCGCGCCCGTCACAGAACCCTTCTGCGGCGCTTGCTCGCGCATACGCCTGACCGCCGACGGCCAGATCAGGACGTGCCTCTTTTCCACGGTCGAGCACAGCTTGCGCGACGTCGTGCGCGGCGGCGCAACGCGCCGGGAAGTGATCGAATACATAGAGAGCGTCGTGATGAAGAAAGAGCCGCGCCACTACATCAACGATCCGAGTTTTCGTCAGCCTGAGCGGACGATGAGTTTCATTGGTGGTTGAATACGAATCAGGCAGTGCCCCCGCTGCTTGCTGCCTGCGCAGGCGTGGGCTGGCGCGGCGCGGCGAAGATTTCCATCTTGTCTCTGGCGTGACATGAGTTATGCTCAGTCAACTTCAACGGCACTGACCTTGCCGGAGCGCTTTGATCTCATCTCCGGCGCGTGAGGCTTTTGATTAGTCCGACGATGGCACAGAACAAAATCGGCTCATACACATTGATTAGCCAGATCGGGCGCGGCGGTTTCGGCGTCGTGTGGCTGGCGGAAAAGCGTACGGCCATCGCCACGACGCGCTTCGCATTGAAACTGGCGCGCGACGAAGACGTGGACATTGAAGCCTTCAAGCACGAGGCGGTCATCTGGGCGCAGGTTTCCGGCCATCCGAACGTGCTGCCGATCATCGAAGCGGACATCTACGACGGCCAGGCTGTGATCGTCAGCGAGTATGCGCCGGGCGGCTCTCTTCAGGACTGGTTGAAAAAGCACGGAGGGCGTGCGCCGTCAATCGAAGCGGCTGTCGAAATGGCGACGGAGATACTGGACGGGCTCGAATACCTGCACGAGCAGCGCATCATTCACCGCGACCTCAAGCCGGACAACATCCTGCTCCAACGCGAGACGCCGCGCCTGGCGGACTTCGGCATCGCGCGCGTCATCAAGACGGGTTCCTACAGCCAGAACCTATCGGGGACGTTCGCTTACATGGCTCCCGAAGCCTTCGACGGCAAGCGCAACGAGCAGACGGATGTTTGGTCTGTCGGCGTCATCCTCTATCAGATGCTGGCCGGACGCCTCCCATACGACCAGCCGGACATCGTCTCTCTGGTCGGAGCCATCGTCCATCATGATCCCCCGCCCCTGCCCGATTCCATACCCGACAGCCTGCGCAGCGCTGTCATGCGCGCTCTCAAACGGGACACGGCAGAGCGCTACCAGTCAGCCGCAGAGATGCGCCGCGACTTGCGCGCCGTGAGCTACGAGCTATGGCGACCGCACACGCCTGAGACTGCTCCGAACGTTGCGTTGATACAGGAAACTCGACGGAGCGAGCCGCCGAACACGCCAACGCCGGTCAGTGTGCCGTTTGAGACAGTATCCAGCCCCTACGCTGCTGCTGCGCCACCTCCGCCGAAAGTTGAGACGACGCCGCAGCCAACGCCCGCAGGTGTGCCACAAACGGTCGCAGTATCAGCGCCGCAGAACACAGGGGGAGCGCCCGTATTGCCGACCTCTGAACGCGCCCGTCAAGACAACAAAGGAGGCTTAAAGCGAAGCACCATCGTCTTCGGCGTCGCGGGCGTTATGGCCTTGGTACTTGCCCTGGGACTGATTGCGCTGGCGGTGAGCCGTTGGTGGCAGCCGTACATAACCGGACTACAGGCTGGAGCTTCCAACACGGCTGAGAACTCATCGAGCTTCAACCTCAAGCAGACGCTTGGCGGACATAGCGATTCAGTTATCGCCATTGCATTTTCATCCGATGGTAAGCAGCTTGCAAGCGGCAGCGCCGACAAGACCTTCAAGTTGTGGGACACGCAGACGGGCGCGCTTGAGCAGACCGTCACGGGGCATAGCCACGGGGTTCACGCCATCGCATATTCGCCTGACGGCAAGACACTCGCAACCGGAAGCGACGACAAGACTATCAAGCTGTGGAATGCGCAGACCGGCGCGCTCAAGCAGACTCTCACAGGGCATGGCAGCGCGGTTCACACCATCGCGTTCTCGCCTGACGGGAAACAACTGGCGAGCGGGAGCACTGATAAGACAGTCAAGCTGTGGGACACGCAAAGCGGTGAGCTCAAGGAGGTACTAACCGGGCATAGCGAGACGATTAAAACCATCGCTTATTCACCCGATGGTGAAACACTGGCGAGCGGGAGCGACGACAAGACGATCAAGCTGTGGGATCCGCAGACCGGTGCCCTCAAGCAGACACTGACCGGGCATAGCAGCGGTATTCATGGCCTCGCATATTCGCCTGACGGGAAGCTACTGGCGAGCGCAAGCATAGACAAAACGATCAAGTTGTGGGACGCGCAGACAGGCGCGCTCAAACAGACTCTGACGGGACATAGCGACGGGATTCACGGCCTCGCATTTTCATCTAAAGGGACGCTGGCGAGTGCGAGCATGGACAAGACGATCAAGCTGTGGGACGCGCAGACAGGCGCGCTCAAACAAACTCTCACAGGACATAGCGAGGCGGCCTATGCCCTCGCCTTCTCGCCTGACGGAAAACAACTGGCGAGCGGGAGCATAGACAAGACGATCAAGCTGTGGACGCTGGAGCCTTGACCGTGACAGGCTACGGGTGACGATCTATGGCCGAAGACCTACTATTATCCTGGTCTTAATTATTCTCTGTGCATCCTCTGTGTCCACTGTGTCTCTGTGGTGAGTGTTACTTCAGATAAGACTCACCACAGAGACGCAGAGAACACAGAGGTAACACAGAGACAAACTGAATTGAGGACACGACCTGGGAGGACGAGCGTTTTATGATTGAGAGCTAATAGGCGTAGAATAGTTTCGTTCAAGAAACAGGATCATTGATTGCTCTGAAGTTTTCGGGGGAGCCAGGGCGCGTCCGCAGCGCCTTGGCTGAGAGTCCCAGCCGGGAGACCCCTTGAACCTGATACGGTTAGTACCGTCGAAGGGAGAAACAAGTGATAAGACCGTTCCGTCCCTTCGTTTCGATGGGACGGTTTTTTCTTTTTCAGGTCAGCCTGAGTCTGGCCGGAAAGTTCTGGAAGTTATGAGTAAGAGAGATGAGACGGGCGAGAAGAGAAGCGACGAGGTTGAGCTTCCCAACTCGCGTAAGATTTATGTTGAGGGCGAGCAAAGCGGCGTGCGCGTTCCGTTTCGTGAGATCACGCAGAACGTGACCAAGAATTTCGACGGCACGCTGGAAGAGAACGAGGCTGTACGCGTCTACGATACGAGCGGGCCGTGGGACGACGCGAGCGTGCGCTGCGACGTGCGCGAAGGGCTGGGGGCGCTCAGGCGCGACTGGATCATCGCGCGCGGTGATACGGAAGAGTACGAGGGACGCACGGTCAAGCCGGAAGATAACGGCTACCTGACGGCGGGCGCCGAGCAGTATGCGAAGAAGAAGGAGAAGGGGCGACTGGAAGAGTTTCCAGCCTTCAGACGCGCGCCGCTGCGTGCCCGCTCGGGACGCCGCGTCACGCAGATGCACTACGCGCGTCGCGGGATCATTACGCCGGAGATGGAGTTCGTCGCCATCCGCGAAAACCTTGGGCGCGAGGCCGCCTACGAAGCTTTGGCTAATGGCGATAGAAGCTCGCTCCATCACCAGCACAGGGGCGAGAGCTTCAATGCTTCGATTCCCTCTTACGTGACGCCCGCATTTGTGCGCGACGAGGTGGCGCGCGGGCGCGCGATCATTCCTGCCAACATCAACCACCCGGAATCCGAGCCGATGATTATCGGGCGCAACTTCCTCGTCAAGATCAACGCCAACATAGGCAACTCGGCTGTAGCCTCTTCCATTGAAGAGGAGGTTGAAAAGATGCGCTGGGCGACACGCTGGGGCGCTGACACCGTCATGGATTTATCGACGGGCAAGAACATTCACGCCACGCGCGAATGGATTCTGCGCAACTCAAGCGTCCCCGTCGGGACTGTGCCCATCTACCAGGCGCTCGAAAAGGTCAATGGCCGCGCCGAAGAATTAACTTGGGAGATTTACCGCGACACGCTCGTCGAGCAGGCCGAGCAGGGCGTGGACTACTTCACGATTCACGCGGGCGTGCGCTTGCCCTACATTCCGCTGACGGCACGTCGGACGACAGGCATCGTCAGCCGCGGCGGCTCGATCATGGCTAAATGGTGTCTGGCACACCACGAGGAGAGCTTCCTGTACACGCGCTTTCCTGAAATCTGCGAGATCATGGCGGCCTACGATGTCTCTTTCTCTCTCGGCGACGGGCTGCGTCCGGGCTCTATCGCAGACGCCAACGACGAGGCGCAGTTTGCAGAGCTTGAAACGCTCGGTGAGCTAACGAAGATCGCCTGGGAGATGGACTGCCAGGTGATGATCGAAGGTCCCGGCCATGTCCCCATGCACCTCGTTAAAGAGAACATGGACAGGCAGCTCGAAATCTGCCAGGAAGCGCCCTTTTACACGCTGGGTCCGCTCGTGACGGACATCGCGCCCGGCTACGATCACATCACGTCGGCCATTGGCGCGGCGATGATCGGCTGGTTCGGCACGGCCATGCTCTGCTACGTCACGCCGAAAGAGCATCTTGGCCTGCCCAATAAAAAGGATGTCAAAGACGGCGTCATCACGTACAAGATCGCGGCGCACGCGGCGGATTTGGCGAAGGGGCATCCGGGCGCGCAAGCCAGAGACAACGCGCTCTCGAAAGCACGCTTCGAGTTTCGCTGGGAGGATCAGTTCAATCTTGCGCTCGACCCGGAAGTGGCGCGCGAGTATCACGACGAGACGTTGCCGCAGGAAGGGGCCAAGCTCGCACACTTCTGCTCGATGTGCGGCCCGCACTTCTGCTCCATGAAGATCACTCAGGACGTGCGCGAGTATGCCGCGCAGAAAGAGTTGGACGAGCAGGCTGCTTTGCAGGAAGGCATGAAAGAGAAGGCCGCGGAGTTCGTCGCTTCAGGTGGAGAGATTTATCGGGGCGAGTTGCCTGTGGGTCTGAAGCGCGAGCATTAATCGGTAGTAAAACAAGAGGGGCAGTCGAAACCGATTTCGACTGCCCCGTTCTGTCAAGCCCGTGACTATCAATTGCTGCGGAGGCTTTAGTTCTGGCTGACCGGTTGCTTCCGGTAATCCTCGAAATCCGTCCAGATTCTTTGCACGGTTTTGGGATCAAGAAGCTTTACGGCAGGCGTTGTCGGGTGCTCCTCAGAAAAGACCTTCAGCTCAAGGCGCTGGCACTTGCCCGGATCGAATGCCTCGACCGGGTATGTGTAAAGGCCCGCATAGGTGAAGCGATTCTTGACCTTGTAGTAGCTTCCCATCTGAGCAATGATCTCGGCTTTCCCTCTATGGATCGGCAGAATCTCTTTCCCATCGCAGGAGAGCGTCATCTCGTAAAAGTCTGCTTTGAACTTGTAGTCCATCGGCGCGGACGTGCCCGTTGCGCCGATCAGGATGGCGTTCAGAACCATCGACTTTCCTGTCGCCTTCACTTCCGGCAAGGCTAGAATCTCCACGACGGGCTTGAGTTCTCCGACGTACTCAGCCCAGTTGCGGAGACTATCAAACCTGTCGACTGTTCCCTGTGCTCCGCCCTTCTTATTTCTCTTGTCACGGTCGCGCGCCGCTTCGATCCTGTCTTTCTCCGAGAGGTAGAATTTGTAGACGGGCGTGAACATGTGCACATTGTAATCGCCGACTCCGGCCTTGTAAGGCTTGGTCTCAAACTTCTTCACGTCGATGCGGGCTTTGATTGATTCCACCGGGAAAGGAGCTTCCGGCTCTGTCGGCATCAACTCGGCAGTCGGCGCGCTTCTTTCTTTCATGTTCAGTTTTGACTTGCCGATGAGCGCCTGCGCCTCCTCTATGCGAACGATGCCGGAAACGCCGGGGCCGACATTCGGAGACGGATCGCCAAAGGTTGTGATGCCGATGACTTCGCCGAGCGAATTGAAGAGAGGCCCGCCGGAGCTGCCGGGATTGATGTTGATGTCGGAGATGATGGCACGCTTTTCAACCTTGCTGACGATGCCCGTCGTCAGGATTTTTTGCTGGTTGAGCGGGCTGCCGATGGTGAAGACTCTTTCACCTTCGACCACCACAGGCTCGCTCCCCTCCCCCTCTGGCGCGTGCGCCAGCTTCAGCGCCTTGCAGCTTGAGCAGGGGCTGAGATTCGCCCACAGCACTGCGACATCGCGCTCCGGGTCTTGCTCAAGCAGAACGGCGCGCACTTTGTGCTGGCGATCAAACTGGACGCGAATCTCCTTCGACGTATTGATGACGTGCTGATTGGTCAGGATCAACCCGCTGGCATCTATGATGAACCCCGTCCCACGACCGAGCTCGCCTTCGACGGTGACCACCCCGTCGCGCAACTGCTGGAACATCTCGGTTTCTTCCGTGATGCGCTTTTTAGATCTGGCAACGGCGGTGACTTTCGCGTTGTTAGTGCTCAACTCAAGGGACGTTTCCTTGCCTGTCTCGGCCTTGAAGTTAACAGCCCATTCGTAGCTCTTGTCGTTGAACTCCAGAGGCTGCTCCGACTTGACGACATAATCGCCGGACGGAAGCACAGTGTCAGCAGTCCCGTCAAAACCGGTCGTGACCTGAAGCGGTGAAACGGTAGTGTCGATTGATCCTTCTTGATTGAGCTTTTGAATGGCGAGCGTTATCTTCGGCACAGGCTTCACGCTCAGGTCTTTATCGACCAGCGCAACTTTAATGGAGACTTTAACCTGCGGCTGGCTTTGAGCGAGGACAACCGCTTCGTTAGCAGAGAGCAGAAGCAAGGCTGCTGAAAGACAGGCCGCGAACATAATGAATCTGGCGAGGCGGCAAAACATATTAGCTCTCCTTAAAATCTTGAGTGATGTGAAAAAGGGACGCGACCCCGATGACCTGGCGTCAGCGATTAAGCAAAGCGGTTTCTATGAGGTCAATCGACGAAGGTTCGCACAAGAGACTTGTGCTCAGGCAGGTTGTCGAGAAAGCTGCTCGGCACGCGAGCGACACTAACACAGGTCTATTCCTATCAGCAACCTGCAAACGGAATTTCAGAGCGTGTTTGGAAAGGGGCGATTTAAACGCAAAGGACGCAAAGGTATTCGCAAAGGAGTTGATGCTTTGCGTTCTTTGCGCGTCTTTCCTTTGCGCCCTTTGCGTTTAAATTAAGGCGTTGTCTTCTGGCTGCCCGCCGTCGAATCCTTGCGTATGAAGGCTTCGCCGCGCGGCGTGAGTCCGGCTTTGTTGGCAAGCGTGTAGAGCACGGATTCGAGAATCTCCTTGTTCTCCATCTTGAAGCTCGTGATGCCTGAGACGTGCGTGTCCGGGTCGTCGTACTGAAGCGTCAGGTAGCGATACTTCTTTCTAATGAATGCTGCCGGAAACGTATAGATAAGCGGGATGCTGCTGATGACGGACGCGCTCGTCGGCCTTTTCGATTTCGTGTCGGCGAAAGCCGCTGCGATTGATTGATAAGGGATGGAAATAACCTCGTGCCGCGTCTTGTCGCGGAATAGCAGACGCTTGTTCTGATCGTCGAAAAAGATCGTGCCGTCGATCTTTTTACTGTAGCCCAGGACGCCGCCCTCGTATTTGACCTTGACCTCCGGCGGCGCTGGTGCAGGCGCGGGGCGGGTCGGCGTGGTGGACTGCTCCGGCTCGCTGACGCTGCGCGGTCTCTGCGCCATCGCCGTAGCGCTCGCCAGCAGCGTGATGAGCGCGACGAGCCCCAAAAACTTATACGTGGCTTTCATTAAGAATCCCCTCTCAAAAAGTCTGGAGTCCGGAATGTAGAGTGTGGAGTCTAAGGTCTAAAGTCTTTTTAACTTCAGACTCCAGACTTTTAGACTCCGAACAGTTTACTAGAGACGCATTCCACCGACCGTGCGTTGCCAAACGAGCGCCTGTTTTAAGACGCAGAGTCGCTGTCGCTCTTCAGGGGCGCACCGGGGTTCGAGTTGTTCGAGAATGGCTTCGATGAGCGGCACGCTGAAAGGGCCTGCATGCGCAAGCACCTGCGAGTAGTAGTGCAGGAGCACGCCCCCCTCAGTATCTCTGTGGAAGCTTTGAACGTCTTCGTCCGTGAGGCGGTAGATGTCCTGGTTGACCGGAATGATGCGGCGCGGCACAGCATGATGGTTGACGGGACGCGCGGCGGCGGCGGCGGCGTCGTGCTCGCGCCAGCCCAACAGCAGTATCCCGATCAAGATACCCTGCTCATTCAAGTAATCGGGGCTCAGGACGGACAGGTCTGCAAGCGGCGAGAGCCTCGGCCCGTAGTTTCCATAATCGGGATTGATGAGCTGCGAATTATAGATGACGCCGATGACATCCGAATCGTCGAGTGGGATGGAGACGAACTGGGCGAACCCGTACTCGTCTGTGTGCGGCGGCGCATCCACCTCAAGACGGTCGATGACGCGACCCACGTAGTCAACGTGTGAATTTGATTGTACGATCTTGGCAATCTTAACCATTGCGGAATTCGGATTGCGGATTGCGGATTGAAGAAATACAAGCTGTTTTTCAATCCGCAATCCGCAATCCCCAATCTAAAATCCTCTTGTCCATTCGGGCACTTTGCACAGCACCCACCAGAGCAGAACCTGTACGCAAAGGATCAGGAATCCGAGAAAGATGCTCCAGTAAGCGGTGCGTCGTCCGCCCTTCTGCGGCGCGTGAAATGAGTTGAATAATCCGACGCCCCCCAGCAGCAACGCGCCCGGACAGAAAAGGATTCCCAGGTAGGGGACGAGCGCGTAGGTGGCGAAGGCGAGCGCCGCCTGTGAAGCCCCGTTACGGTTCTGTGCAGGAAACAGTGATGACATGGGACGTTTAAGGTTCGCTCCCTTGATCCGGCCACCGGCGGACGCGCGGCGATGCAGATGATACGACGCGCGCAGAGCGTCAGCCGGAAGATAATTGCCTTCGAGTGAGCGCCCGCACGTCGAGCAGAAGCGCGCATTCGCGCGACGCGCCACCGCGCCGCACGCGGGACAGGCGGGAGGCTTTTGCGGGTCAGACATAAAGAAGTAGCCAGTAGACAGTAGTCAGTAGCCAGTAGAAAAACTTTCGCTAGAGAATCTTTAGGATGGAAGCTTCAGCAGACGCAAGCGCGGAGCGCCTACTGACTACTGGCAACTGTTTACTGTCTACTGCTTTTTCATCCTTTCTGCGCCCGCGACCACTGTTCGCTCGAAGGCGTATAGTAGGTCGTCTTAAGCCGCCCGCCGACGAAAGTGTAGACGATACCATCCTTCAGATTGCTGTACTTCGAGACACCTCCCTGGCCTGCGTCGTGTTTGAAATTCGAGTTGCTGGTCAGGCCGAGCGAGTCCGGCGTATCGGACGAATTATCGTGCTGAAGGACGATCTGCCTGACCGTGCCTTCGCGATCCGGGTCGAGCTTTTTCGTCGCGACGAAACGGGCGTCGATGAACGCGATGGTGACCGTGCCTCCCATGACCTTGAAATGCAGAACGCCGTTTTCACCCGGTTGATTCTTCACAGCAGGCCCGAGCACGCGCTCCACGTCGGCGCGTCTGGACTTCAAGGGCTCGATGGTGTTCCAGGAGGCGGCTGTGGCCGTCTGCGAAAGGATGACGAGAGCGGCGAAAGCTGCGCCAGCGGAGGCCACCACGCGCCGCACGTGGTAGCGAATAGGGATCAGGTTCTTCATAGGGCGCATGCTACAGCATTTTCAGTCCAACGTCCAAAGTTCAATGTTCGAAGTCTCGTGCGCACGTCTCTGCCTTGAGCTTTGGACGTTGGGCTGTAGGCTCTTATTTCGCGAACGGCTGCACGCGCTCAATCGACTCTTTGAAGTTCGTGTCGGCGGGCGCTAATTCTGCGCCTTTCTGGTAGGCGGCGAGCGCCTTGGCGTACAGCTTCGAGACTTCGTAAGCGTAGCCCAGCTCTCGATAGATGTTCACATCATCGGGCGTCTTGGCAGCGGCGCGTTCGAGCGCGGCGATGGCTTTGGGATAGTTCTCGGCGCGCGAATAGGCGACGCCCAGCAGGTAGATCGCAGGGCCTTTCGCCTGCTCTCCCGCAGCGGCGCGCTCCAACGCGACGGCGGCGCGCGCATACTGCTTCGCGCCAATCAGCGCCTGGCCGTAGAGCATGGACGCGTCTGCATCCGTCTTGACCCGTGTCAGCGCTTCACCGGCGCGCACGGCGTTCAGGTAATCGGCATCGGCTTTCGCACCCGTTCCTTGCGCCGCGCGGCGCAGATAGGCAGAGGTCAGAAGCGTCCAGGGCTGCGCGAGGCGCGCGTCCGATTGCGTGGCGCGGTTGAGCGCGCTGATCGCCCCGTCGAGGTCGTTGCGGGCGATGGCAATCTGTCCCAGGTAGTAGAGCGATGCGGCGTCCTTCGGATTAGCCTTCACGGCGGCGTTGAAAGAGCGTTCGGCCTCTGCCGCTTTACCCGTGCGGTATTCCGAAAGGCCACGATAGTAGAGCATCACTGCGTCCGCGCTTGCGCCCTTGCGCGTGGTCGCCGTGACGAGCAAAGGCAAAGCCCGATCAAATTTTTCCGTCAGCACGTAAGCTTTCGCCAGCGCATCGACCGTGTTTGCGTCCTCCGCCCCGGCGGCGCGCTGCAAGTCCAGGGCGCGTTGAAGGTCTGCGGTGGCCTCCTCGTATTGCTTGAGGTTGAATTCCGCAAAGCCAGCGATCTTCCAGGCTTCGGAGTTGTTCGGATCAGAGGCGGCGATCTGTTTGGCTTCACGTGCCGCTGCCGCGTACTGCTTCTGTTGCAGGAGCGTGTAAGCGTGCGAGGTGTCTACGGCGCTCGCGGGCGCAGCACTGCCCCTCGGCGCGCTCACCCTCGCCCCGGATGCGTTAGAACTGTCCGGCGCGTTGTCATCGGATGCGGCGGGTCTATTAGCTTCGACGCGTGAGACGTTTGACGGCGGCGCGTTGACGCGGCGCGGGCGGGTCGAGCCGTCCTGCGCAGACACGAGTCCGGCTAAACCGAGGACGGCGCTGGCCGTCAACATAGTGCGCTGAAAATATTTGCTTATCATAGACATAATTCTTTCAGATTTTCGGTAGTTGTTCCAGTCGCCGGAGAGAGGGCGTTCCCTGAAGGACGCCGCGCGGACAAGATGTGCGATGCCTTGACGGACATTTAGGTTCGCCGCTGCCAATTGCGGAATGCGGATTTCGGATTGCGGATTTGTGCTGTGGCAGCTTGAATCTGAAATCTGAGATGTGTGATCTCAATCTTTTAATCCGCAATCCGCATGCCGCATGCCGCATTTGATTCTCTCCTACAATGCAGCGATTGTTTCCGTCATGCGCTGTCGCAGCTTCGCATCCGGCAGACGCCCCGTGCCAGCCTGCATGTTGTCTTCCAGGTGGCGGGCGTTGCTTGTGGCCGGGATGGCGCACGTGATTGCAGGGTGCGCGATTGTCCACTTGAGGAAGAACTGCGCCCAGGAGCGGCAGTCGAACTCAGCCGCCCAGGCCGGTAGCTCCCGACCTCTGACCCAGCCGAACAGGCGGCCTCCGCCAAAGGGGCGATTGGCTATGACCGCCACGCCGCGCTCGGCTGCGAGAGGAAGGATTGACGTTTCGGCCTCACGCTCTTGCAGCGAATAGTTGATCTGCACGAAGTCCAGTTTCTCTTTGCGGAGCAGGCGCGCCACGTCCGCGTAGGCGCTCGCAGTGTAGTGCGTGATCCCTAAGTAGCGAATGCGCCCCTGCTGCTTCCAGTCGCGCAACGTGGCGAGGTGTGTGTCCACATCGACGAGGTTATGCACCTGCATCAAGTCTATGCGCTTCGCCTGTAGCTCGCGTTGCGAGTTCTCCATCTGCTCGACGCCAGCCCTCTTTCCTGTAGTCCACACCTTGGTCGCAAGGAAGAGCGACTGCTGGAGTCCGAGCTTGGTCGCGAGTTCGCCGACGACCATTTCAGAACGACCGTACATCGGAGACGAGTCGATGACGCGCCCGCCCATCTTGACGAAGAGCGCGAGCACCGCTTCGAGCGGCTGTCGCTCGGCAGGGGATGCGCCTGTGTCGAAGGTCTGCCATGTGCCGAGACCGATGACCGGAAGCTGTTCGCCCGAAGAGGGAATAGAACGTGTCAGCATCGTCGTCTTAGCCATACAGGATGTTGTTTTCAAGAAGACCCCGGCGCAGCCAGCGGCCAGCAGGCGCAAGGCCATGCGCCGCGAGATGCCGTCACCTTGAGGGTCAAGAGAGTTCGACACGTGACGCGTCCCCTTCAACGAGATCATAGATTATAAACGGAGTACGAGAAAGATGGAGGGGAGGTTCTTAGAGTATATGGAGGGAGCATTGAGGATTTAAACGCAGAGGACGCAAAGTTCGTTCGCAAAGGGCGCAGAGAGTTGAAGCTCTTTGCGCCCTCTGCGAATAACCTTTGCGTCCTTTGCGTTTAAATCTTCCCCGTCACGCCGCTTCGCCCCGGCGTAGTTTGGCGAGCCGCTGCTGTTGGCCGACGTAGGCTTGCGCGACCTCGGACTGAAAAAGCTCCCTGGTCTCGGTCTCGTCATCCATGACGGGCGTCAGCGCCAAGTCCATATACTCGTGGCGTCGCGGATCACGTTTGATCTTGCGATAGATGAGATGGAGTCGCGTATAGAGCGTGATCCAGCGTAGCTGCTTCCAGGCCGTTTCAACCAGGTATTTCGGATAGAAGAGCAGAGGGGATTCGAGCGGCATCGAGGTGCGGCGCGTGCGACGGTGCTTGAGGCGCAGGAAGCCGCCTTCGAGCGGATGGATACCTTCTATGCCGATGCAGCCCTTGAACCAGGAGATAAAGAGCACGGCCTTGCCGGGGCTGGTTCCGGTCGCCATCGCGCGCCTCAGCACCGTTTCGATGTGCTCGGTTGAATAGTAGGTCTCCCAAGCCTCTGCGTAGACGCGCTCCCAGTCCTCGCGCGACATGCGCGCGTGGCCGGTCGTGACGTGATTGAGGTCGTACTTGTTCATGTCCGGGTCCATCCAGACCCCTGACTCGTGCAGCTTGCGGTGATCTTCCGAGCCGGGCAGCGGCGTCAGATAAAAGAATTCGAGGAGATCGACGGGCAGCTCTTTCTGGATCACACGGATGTCGTGCAGGATCGTCTCCGGCGTATCGTTGGGAAACCCTAGAATGTAGCCGCAGTAGGTGAGCACGCCCGCCTGCTTCCAGGCCAGCAGCATCTTGCGATATTCGGTGATCTTGTTCTGCTGCTTCTTCGCGCCCATCAGACTTTCGGGGTTGATGTTCTCAAGCCCTATGAAGGCACGCTTGACGCCGGCGCGCGCAGCCTTTTCGATGAAGTTCGGCAAACGGTGGCAGAGCGTGTCTACCTGTATGATGAAACTGATCCGCAGCCCTTCCGTCTCACGCAGATAGATAAGACGATCAAGGATCGCCTCCCAATCCTTGTTGCGCGCGAAATTGTCGTCGGTGATGAAGAAGGAGTGTAGTCCCTGCGCGACGTTCGTGCGCACGATCCGCTCTATATCGTCCGGCGAGCGACGGCGCGACTTGCGTCCCTGGACGTTGATGATCGTACAGAAAGAGCATTGATAGGGGCAGCCGCGCCCCGCATCAAGGCTCGTCGTCGCGCCCGCCGTGAGCTTCACGCGTTCCGCCGGTAGCAAAGGCATCGCCGCGCCTTCCAGGTTCGGCAGATCGTTCATGAAATTGTAGAGCGGTTCAAGGCGGCCACGAGCTGCGTCTAAGAGCACCTGCCCGAGGCGACCTTCGGCCTCGCCCGCGAAGAGCGAGATGCCCATCTCTGCGGCGCGCCGCACGTCTGGATCACGCTCCTTGAGCATCGCTATCGTGCCGGAGACGTGGAAGCCGCCGATGGCAACCTGGATTCCGCGACGGCGCAAAGGGGCTGCGATGTCGAGAGCGCGCGGAAACTGGTTCGATTGCACCCCGACCAGCATCACCATCCCTGCATCCGCCTTCTCCACGAGCGAGGCGATCCGTTCGGGGCGGATGCGCGTGTTCGTTTCATCGAAGGCGTGTATGTCGAGCTTGAAATCCTCGCCTAAGACCTGCTGTTCGGCACACTCCAGCGCGAGCCCATACAAGACCGCCAGCGAATTCGAGGGAATCGCCGAACGAAACCACTGTATGACGTAGCCGTCATCGTCGTAGTGCGACGGTTTGATGAGCACGAGGCAGAAACGCCGCTGCCGTTTGCCGTTAGGTTCGATCACGCTCTTATCTGTCCCGAAGCGATCAATGATAGTGAGACCTTTTTTGTGTTACTCAAGCGAAGACGCTCAAGTAGTTCCCGCGCCCGGTTGTTATAGCAGAATTTTCACCCAAGTGAAAACAGAGGCATCTTGTTAAGCGCAAGTTCAAATTGCATGTCACAGCCTCAGCGCATGGACGGGCGGAGGTTAAATTAACGTGAGTTCGACATAAGCGGCTCTGCCGCCTCGGCTGTGGGGACAGCCTCTGGCTTTCCGTCCGCTGCCCCTGTCCATCTCCGGCGAGGCTACGCCTCGCCGACAGCAAGGCGCAGCCTTGTTCCAAATAAAAGAAGGCGAGCGACGGTCCACTAAGCAACACGAAAGAGCACCTCTGTTCCTCTCACTCGCCCTTGAGTTTATGCTAGCCTGAATTTATATGCGGAACCAGATGATTAAGCGTTAGACTAGAACTCTGTGAGGCTGGCGGTCATCGTGGAGAATGTGCACAACTCACATCTTACTTCGGAGAACCAGGCGGGCTCGCGCCGCGCATGGGCGCTCGGTGTAGTAGTCGTCTGGCTCGTGCTGTCACTGATCAGCGCGAGCCAAAGGTATGCGGACAGCCTTCAGACCGCACAGCCTGTCGGTTTTTCAGAGTTCTTAATCTGGTCGCTCGCCATCTGGTCTTACTGGGCGCTGCTGACGCCTTTGATCTTTCTCCTTGGCGAAAGAATACCTTTCAGCAGGGAGAGGCTGGGCTTCGCGACGCTCTTCCACTTCGCGCTCGGCTTCCTCTTCGGACTGTCACACATCGCGCTCTTCGCGGGCCTGGGGCTGCTGTTCGGCCAGAATCGAACGGGAGTGACGACCACTTTCCTCGCCGAGTTTGGCAGGGGGGTGCGCATCTTCCTGTACGTCGAGCTGGTCTTTTACTGGGCGATTCTGGGGGCCGCCGTGGCGAGGGATTCATACCGCAAGTATCGCGAGCGCGAGATGCGAGCGAGGGAGTTGGAGACGCAGCTCGGCCTGGCACGCCTGCAAGCGCTCAGGATGCAAATCCAGCCTCACTTCCTCTTCAACGCGCTGAACACCGTCGCCATGCTCATACGCAACAATGAGAGCGGTCGGGCGGTGCAGATGGTCGCCGGACTCGGCGAGCTGCTCCGCTCGTCGCTGGGCGACAACTCCGAGCAGGAAGTCCCACTCGCGGCTGAACTCAGTTTCGTCCGAAGATACCTTGCGATTGAAGAGTTTCGCTTTCCCGACAGGCTGCGCGTCGAGGTAGATGTGCCGGAGGAGCTGCTTCAGGCTGAGGTTCCAAATCTGATTTTGCAGCCGTTGGTTGAGAATGCGATCAGGCACGGCGTCGCCAGATCGTCGTCTTCGGGGCTCGTCCGCATCGCTGCGCGCCGCCAGGACGGCTGGATCGAGCTGTCCGTCGTGGACGACGGGCCCGGACTCCCGGCGAGCTTCGAGCCGGAAGCGGACGGTGGCATCGGACTCCGCAACGTGCGCTCGCGTATGGAACAGCTTTACGGCAGCCGTCAGAGCTTTGTGATTCAGAACATCAACCCAAAGGGGGCCATGGCCCGCCTGAGAATCCCTCTTCATCGAAAGGATGGGAGTCAGTGGTGAGAATAAGAGCGCTGATCGTGGACGATGAGGTGAACGCCCGGCAGGGCATACGCACGCTCCTCGGGAGGGACCCGGAACTGGAAGTCGTCGGGGAGTGCGGCGACGGCCACGCGGCGGTCGAGAGTATCGAGCGGCTCGCGCCCGACCTCATTCTGCTCGACGTGCAGATGCCGCACAAGAACGGTTTCGAGGTTCTGGAAGCGATAGACCTTGAGCGCCCGCCCATTCTGATTTTCATCACCGCCTGGGACAGCTACGCGCTAAAAGCCTTCGAGTGGAGCGCGCTCGACTACCTGCTCAAGCCCTTCTCGGACGAGCGATTCTACCAGGCGCTTGAGCGCGCGAAGAGCCAGCACCGCGAGCGACGCACCGCAGAGTTCAGCCGGCGGCTTCTGGCGCTCTTGGAACATTACAGGCAGGAGGGGGAGGTTCAGGGCGTTGACCCTTTGCCGCCAGGCATTGAGCCCTTAAGACGGTTCTTCATCAAACAGGGCGGCGAGATCAACTTCGTCCCCGCAGAGGAAGTGGACTGGCTGGAAGCGGTCGGCTACTACACTAAGATTCATGCGGGCCGGAAGTCGTATCTGCTGCGCGGCAACCTCGGGAGCCTGGTGGCACGGCTCGACCCGAGAGAGTTCGTGCGGATTCACCGCTCGACCGTCATCAACTTGAACCGCGTACGGCGTTTGAAGGACTGGTTCAACGGTGAGTGCCTGGTCGTCCTGCTCGACGGCACGGAGTTAAAAGTGAGCCGCCGCCACCGCCGTCGGCTGGAAACGCTCCTCGAAAGCCTGGCCTGACCGCTCAATGGAATTCCCCGACTGCCGCTCGTTGCAGATTCCCACACCTTCATTGCATCCACGGACGCGCAGGTTGCATTTGTTTTGCTCCACACTGCTTTACGTCAATAACATCTCCGGCGCGTGACACATTCTTATTCGACAGGCAGAAGGTCCGTGCCCACCACAGGAGATTGAAAATGAAGAAAGCAATTAGCGCAGTTCTCCTTCTCTTCCTTGTGATCACTATCGTCCCGTCAAATGTTCCTTCTGTTGCTTCGGCGCAGTCGGCGCTGGAGGGCAATGACTCGCGGGAAGAAATCCGCGCCCGGATGGTTAAAGTTCTCGGCTACGTGGGGCTTGAGAAGAGGGTGACCCCGAAGGACGTGGACAAGATGGTCGAGCTGTGGAGAGGCGCCGCGCGGCGCGGCCTCTCTATGGATGAACGCACGGCGGCTTTTCGCGATCTCTACATACAATTCAATAAACTGCAAGGCTTGGATTACAGCGGCAGGCAGCAGTCCACGGCGGGTCTGGCTCAGCGGGCGGCCACGTCGTTTCAGGGCGGGGGACGGCTGGATTTGAGATTGCCGGAGCCGAGAGGCCCAATCTCCGGCGACTACATCCACGTCGAGACGCGCGGGCGCGGCCCCGTGCCCCTCCTTCTCATCTCCGACGCAGGGGTTGATGGCAGAGAGCTTTACCGATCCTTCGTCGAGCGCAACGAAGACCGCTACCGCTTGCAAGTCGTCACGCTGCCCGGCGCGGGGCTGGCAAGGCAGCAGCCCTGGCCGGAAGTGTTCGACCTCACGCGCCGCCCGTGGCTGAACAACATAGAGCAGTCGCTCTTGCGGCTCGTCGAGAAGGAGGCGCGGGGAAAGCTCGTCGTGGTGGGCACGGCCATCGGCGGTTACTTCGCCGCGCGCCTGGCGCTGCTCAGGCCGGAGCGGGTTCGCGCGGCGGTGCTCGTAAACGCGCAGGTCAACGTACCAATGAGTTCGCCCGACTCGCCGGATCGTCCCGCCACGCTTCAGGAGCGGCTAGCCTTGATGAAAGGGTTCGCCCCGCCGCCCCAATTATTCCCCACAGCCGAAGTGCCCCACGACCGCAAAGAGATAAAGAGGCTGCTGGACGACCCCAATAGCACACATCCTTCTGTGAAGAACTGGATGGCGTTCGCCGTGAAGAACGAAGCCCTCTCAAAACAGTGGACGCTCGAAGCCCTGGCGAGCGGCTTCTTCCTGCGCGGATTCCGCTACGGCGCGGAGATTCGGACGACGGATTTGACCGAAGATTTCAGGCTCCTCTCCGTGCCGACCCTGGCAATGAGCGCCCTGCCCGACAGCAAGTCTCCGCAGGCGGGCAGTGCCGTCGGTGCCGCACAGTGGGCGGAGATCAAGAGGCTCTACCCTTCCATCCCGCTCTCCCTCGCCACCTTCGCCGACACGCGCTCTTACATCAGCGAAGACAGCCCGGCGGAGTTCGACCGCGCTTTGAGTAACTTTCTATCCGGCCTTGCCAGCCGTTAAGATGCGATTCCGCAGGAAGCGGTTCAAAGACTCTGACGGTAATGCACGGGCAGTGGTATCTTCGGTTTTGATGGAGCGTTTTTATGCAAAGACTAACTGGAAAGGTTGCTCTGGTCACAGGGGCCAGTCGCGGGGTCGGAAAAGGAATCGCTCTCGAACTCGTGGACGCGGGCGCGACCACTTATATCACAGGCCGCTCTGTTGAAGACATGCAGTATCTTTCGGGACGGGGCACCGCTATTGAGTGCGACCACCGCAATGATGAGCAAGTCCAATCGACATTCCGCCGGATAGCTGATGAGCAAGGTGGGCGTTTAGACATACTCGTCAACAACGTCTGGGGCGGCTACGAGAATATGGTTGAGGACGGCGAGTTTACCTGGTCGCGCCCTTTTTGGCAGCAGCCCGTTTGGCGCTGGGACGCGATGTTTGCGGCCGGGGTTCGCGCCGCTTACGTTGCCAGTGCTTATGCCGCGCGGGCGATGGTTAGGCAGCGTAGCGGTTTGATCGTCAATATTTCGTTTTGGGCGGCGCAGAAATATCTCAGTAATGTGGCTTACGGCGTGTCGAAAGCCGCTACGGATAAGATGACGTCTGACATGGCACACGAGCTTAAGGGTCACAACGTCGCGGTCGTGTCGCTGTACCCGGGGCTCGTGCGAACCGAGAAGGTGATGGAAGCGGCCGCCTTCTTAGACCTGAGCAACTCTGAATCGCCGCAGTTTATTGGTCGCGCGGTCACCGCTTTGGCTTCCGACTCAAACATCATGGAGAAGTCCGGGCAGGTGTTAGTGGCGGCGGCGCTGGCCGAGGTGTATGACTTTACTGACGTAGATGAAAGACGACCACGCCCGCTCACAATCGAATCGTTCAGCACTGGTTAATTGAGGCATGAGGCGGCTCAGCGCTTCGCATCGGTACTCAATAGCCGAAGGCGGTTCGGTCAAAGCAGAAAATAAGCTAACCGTGCGCCGCAGGCAAAATAAAGCAACAGGTTGCCAAATTGGCAACCTGTTGCTTTAAGTCTCAATAAATCCCATTAAAAGTTGAGCTTGAAGCCGAATTGGAACTGGCGCGGATCGAAGGCGGCTGTCGGGCGGCTGTAGTATCTGCCGCTGCCATCCTGCTGGTCGAAGCCATTGACGACATCGAAGAAGGGATTAGCCCCGGCCTCGTTGAAGCGATTGAAGAGGTTGAATCCTTCGGCGATGATGTCAAGGCGAACGCGCTCGCCAAGACGTATGCCGCGCGAGATGCGCAGGTCGAGCGAAGCGTAGCCGTGCGTGATGCCGCGATTGCGCTCGAGGTTCCCTGCTGAGAGGAAGGGCGGCAGGAAGAGCGTGCCGTCTGAGGCGACGCTCGGACGATCATTCGAGCTTTGCAGGTCGGCGTTGGTGTCCGTGCCGGTCAGGATGTTGAAGGGACGCCCCGAAGAGATTTCAAGAATCGGAGCAATGGTGAAATCTGCGAAGAAGCGACGCCCGAAACTCTCTGAGCGACGCCACGAATCGGGCGCGGTGAGGACGGCGCTGAAGACGAAACGATGGCGCTGGTCGAAGAGAGAGTCGGCGCGCTCGCATTCGCGGCAGCGATTGTCCTGCGGCTTCAAGAGCGTCTGCAAGTCTGAGGACTCGTCGATGGCATGCGACCAGGTGTAGGACGCGAGAAACTGGAAGTTGTTTGAGAAACGTTTCTTCAACTCCAGATTGACGGCCTTGTATTCCGAGTTAGCATCGGAGAGCTGCGCGCTGACATCGCCGAAGGGCGAAATGGGACCCGGCGTGCGCAAGCTGCCGGGCAGAGCCGAGTTGAAGATCGCGGGCGTGACCGCGCCGCCCGTGGCGCTGGCAATGAAGAAGTAGTTGGGCGCGCTCGGACGGAAGAAGTTCGCCGCCAGCGGGCTCACGATGACCTGTCCCGTGATGTTGTTGACGACGACCAGACCTGGAATGCGTATCGTGTAGAGCGGATTGGGTGAAGTCGGTAAGGGAAAGACCGCCGCTTCGCCGAAACTGGTCGGAAGCCGTCCGTTCATGAGACAGGCCGCGTTGGTCCCGCAGAGAACCGGATTGCCGACGCTGAAGCGACGGAAGTTCTCGGCCAGAAAATCGACGCGCGGCGCGTTGACATCCTGTGGGTGCGGCAGGTGATGCGCGCCGACGAAGAGAAAGTTGGCGGAGAAGGACATGTCCTTCGTGATCTGCCGCTCGATGCCGACGTTGGCCTGGTTGGCGTAGGCATACTCGAAGTCTTTGCTCACCGCCAGCGTGAAAGGCAGAATCGGCCCGAAGCCGGGGAACGTCTGGTCGTTGAAGCGCAGCGTTCCGTTCAGATATTGCGCGCTCGCAGCGACGCCCGGCGTGACGCCCGGGATGACCGTGCCCTGGAATATCTGCAAGAGATTCAAGGTCGCGGTCGGATTGGGGCTCCCGGGCAGCACGGTCGTGAACTGCTGCTGCTGCGCGGCATCCGCGATGTCCGAGTTGAAGGCGATGGCTAGGAGCGGGTGATCGTAGAAGATGCCGTAGGCGGCGCGCAGCACGGTCTTGCCATCGTTGGTGATGTCCCAAGCGATTCCGAAGCGCGGCGCGAAATTGTTCTTGTCGCGCGGGAAGCCCTGCTGCACGTTCAAGACATCCTGTGCCACTAGAAGGTCGTTGGCGCTCAGGCTGATGCCTGTGAGCGGGTCTGTGAACGGAATCGTCGGTTTCGTCTGCGTCAGCTCAACGTCGTAACGAATGCCGTAGTTGATCGTCAGGTTGGGACGGATCTTCCACGAATCCTGTGCAAAGAATGCGAGCGGCTTATTCTTGATCGAGCTGATCGGATCACCGAAGCCTTCGATGAAGACGCCCGGAACACCCAGACCGTAGGACTGGACGGGCGTCAACGGCGGTGTGCAGTTGGGAGGCGGGAGCGCGCCGGGAGCGCCACACGGCCTCGGCAAGCCAGGAACGAAAATACCAGGATCAAATGTACCGAAGTTGAAAAGTCCGGGGAAGTTCAACTCGAAGCGCGCATTGACGTCCACGAAATTGATGTCGGCCCCGAACTTGAAGGTGTGATTGCCATGAATCCAGTTGACGCTATCCGTGAACTGGAAACGCTTCTCTGTGCGGTCAACTGGCGAGAAGGGATTGCTGCCGATGAAGGCCGTGCCGGAGATTTGAAGCGCCGTGCCGGGAACCTGCGAGTCGAAGGTTGCATGGCGGCGGCTGAAACTGAAGCGCGCCTCGTTGACGACAGTGTTCGAGAGCGTCGAGGCCAGAGAAGAGACGAACGAAATATCGCGCAAAGTTTGTATGCCCGTGCGCGAGAAATCGTTCTGGCCGAGCACCTGATTCTGCGACTCGTCCTGAATGCCTGTCAGGTCGCTGGGGTTGTAGCCGAACCTGAGCGTCATCAGATTATTGCTATTAAACTGATGATCCCCGCGAACCGAAAAGAAGGTGGTCGCCTCCTTGATCGGGAAGATGCGACGAAGTTGCGCGAGCGGTCTGAACGCAATCAACTCGCCCGCTGCATTCGTGGTCAACGGAATGGGCGCGCCCGAGAGAAGGAAGCGCGGCCCTATCGTCCCCGGTAAAATCGGGCTGATCGCGGGACAGAGACTCCCGTCGTTCGGGCTGAACAGCGGGTTTGTTCCGTTGAGCGCGGTTGACCCGCCGGATGACGCGAAGAACGCATACGTTCTGGCAAGGCAGATGGCCGAAGGCGTGCCTGCGGCGAGCAGGTTGCCGATGAACTGAGCCTGCGACGGCGTGATGTTGTTGAAGGTGCGCGGAATCGGATTGAGGCCGGGGATAAAGGGTATCGTCACCGATCCGTTCAAACCCTGCGCCACGTCCGATGTGAAGAACCCTGACTCCTGGCGACGCCTTTGCTCGAAGGCGGCGAAGATGAAGGTCTTGTCTTTCTTGATCGGGCCGCCGAAGGTCGCGCCATACTGGACGCGCGTAAAGGGCGGGTCTTCGATGGGCGCAAACGCGTTGCGCGCCTGGAAGTGACGATCTCTCAGGAAGCCGAAGATGTTGCCATGAAAATCGTTGGTTCCGCTCTTGGTGACGACGTTGACCACGCCGCCCGTCGCGCGTCCGAACTCCGCCGCGTAGGAGTTGGTGGCGACCTGAAACTCCTGCACCGCCTCCTGCGAGACGGTCGAACGAGAGGAGTTGATCGAGTTGTCCGTGTTGTCCGCGCCGTCCACCTGCACGAGCGTTGAGCGCCCGCGCTGCCCACCGATGTTGAGCCCGGATGTCGGCGCTGGCCCGATGGGACGGTCGTTGCCGCGATTAACGGTGGAGATGGTGGTGGAGAACCCCAGATAATCTCTCTGGTTGATCGGCAGATTATCTATCCGCAGCTCTTCAATTGTATTGGTGACCGCCGTGCGCGAAGTCTCGACGACCTCGGTCGTTGCGCCTTCGATGGTGACGCTCGCGCCGACCTCGCCAACTTGCAGCGGGATGTCCAGATCGGCGCGCTGCCCGACCGTCAGCTTGACGTTGGGAAGCACCGCCTTCGAGAAGTTAGCCGCTTCGGCTGTCACTTCGTATTCCCCCGGCGGCAACTGCACCATCTGGTAAAAGCCCTGATCGTTGGTCGTCGCGGCGCGCGAAAACTCTGTCGCCATGTTGCGCGCCGTGACGGTCGCGCCGACGACGACTGCGCCCTGCGGGTCGCGCACGAAGCCGCTCAAGTCAGCCGCATTCGACTGCGCCTGTGCGAAGGCGGCGCTGGCCGGGACGAAAATGGCGGCACACAAAAATATCAATCGGATTGAGGCCGATAGCCATCTAGGAGGGAACGCACGCATCATCGAAGTATTCTCCTTACACAAGACTACACAAAAAGAGCTACGAGAAGTCCTTGAGACTGTAACGCAGGGACAAATTCTCGCGGCGGATGAACGGAGAGTCGTGACATCCGAAGCGAAGATGGAACTGGATCGCTATAGAATTTAAAGTAGGCTCGCGGCGCGTTCGGGAGTGAAACGGTTGCGCCCACCACAGATCAAGTTGCTCTAAAGTTCAAGCGCCGGGAGCTATCTCTTCAGCAAACACGTCGCCTTTGTACCGCAAAACATGCGCCCGTGGCAAGCGAAAAGACAGTAGCCAGTAGACAGTAGCCAGTAGCCAGTAGCCAGTAGAACAGAAAATCCATTGCTGCGCTTTCGTACCGAGCCTCTGAATCTTAATAGATGACAAAGCGTGACGCGCTTTTTCTTTCTACTGGCTACTGTCTACTGGCTACTCATATCATGCCTTGCGCGGGATGCAGTGTCTTGGGCGCGCGGCCTGGTTGCACGCGCCAGTGTGCGGCGCAGACGCTCGCTTGCGCCGACGGCAAGCATGGTCATCTCGGCCAGGCGCGGGACGAATGCTGCACGCCGCAGGGCGGACGAGACGCGCAGGCGTACTTTGAACCGCTCATGGTAGCGGGAGCGATAATCGTCGGCCAGCCTCTGAAACGATCTCTTGTCGGAGAGCTGCGGCAACCAGCGCGCGATGGACAGAGCCGCGATCTCGCCGCTCTCAAGCGCCATCAACATTCCGCTGCCCGTAAACGGATCAATGAAGGAGGCCGCATCCCCGACCGCGACGAGACCGTCTGCGGGCACGAGTTCCCTTGCCCCGAAGCCGTCGAGCGCGACCGAGAGCCATTCGGAGCAGACGCGCGCCGACGCCAGTGTGTAACGGGCGCGTCGGTTTGAGGCCAAGACCTCGCGCATCACTCTTTCGGCGTCGCTGCCACACGCGCGCACGTCGCGCCCCTCAGCAATGAAGCAAAGATTGCTGAGGCCACCTTCAATTCGACTCAGCCCGCCATAACCGCCACGGTATAGATAGATCTCGCAATGATCCTCACGGCCTCGCGCCCCTTCCAGGTGAGCCTTGAAAGCTACAAGCGGCGCGCGCCTGCTCTTGCGATTGTGCGCGCTCGTCGTCCCGTGCGTCTCTACGCGTCGAGCCAGCGAGCGCGCGCGACCCGTCGCATCAATCGTCAACAGAGAACTGTAGGAGTGTGTGCTGCCGTCGCCGGTTCTCAAGTCAACTCCGCACACGCGTCCCCGTTCGACGACGAGACCTATGACTTGCGCCTCCTCTAACACATCGACTCCGACGCGGCGCGCACGCTCAAGCAATCGCTCGTCCATCTCGGCGCGGCTCAGGCCGAGCGCCGCCACAGCAGCGCTGCCCCTCGTGCCAAACCATTCGCTCGGCACAGAGACGCTGCTTCCCCCGCGCGCATAGAAGACTGTCTCGACCAGCCGCGCACCATTCGCGCCCATCATCGCGTCGCCGACGCCGAGCCTACCAAAGTGCTCAAGACATTCCGGCGAGATAAACTCTCCGCATAACTTCGCGCGCGGAAACTTCTTCTGTTCCGCGAGCAGGACGCGCGCGCCAGCCCCGGCCAGGTGAATCGCCGCGCTCGTCCCCGCCGGGCCGCCACCCGCGACCACAACATCATAATGAAGGGATGAGGGATGAGGGATGAGGGATGAGTTAAGAATGGTTTGTCGTTTTTTATTCATCCCTCATCCCTCATCCCTCATCCCTGCTTTTCCCGCTCAGCACCAGCCGGAAGGGGAAGCGGCGTCGCATCTGTATGTCTCCGAGACGGGCGCGCTCAGCCAGACGCCTTAACTCGTCGGGCCGAAAGCTGCGCAGGATGGAGAGCGCACCGTCCTCACGTATCAAGCGATTATGCAGAAGAAGGCGACCCAGCGTCGTATACAGATAGTAAGCAGCGGCGTGGCGATGCAGGTCTATCACGAAAATGCGGCGGCGCGCAACACGGCTCAGCTCACGCAGAATCAGTACCACCTGCTCATCCCGGAAGTGATGCGTGAACAACGAGCAGATCGCGTAGTCGAAGCAGCCATTCGCGAAGGGCAAGCGGAGCGCGTCGCCTTGAACCGAAGCGACCTCTGGAAGCGCGTGCGACTCTTCGCGTATGGCCTGCGCCGCGCGCGCGTTGAATTCGAGCCCGACGAGACGAGCGCGCCTCCCGGTTCGGCGCGCCCAGTCGGCGGCCACGCGCAGCAGCTCACCCGAGCCTGCGCCGACATCCAACACGGAGAACACGCCGAGACCCGCGCGCTCGATCTCAGGAAAAAGTGAACGGCGCAGGGCGCTCGCGTCACCGAGGAAACGATTGACGCGCCGCAGCTCGACCATACAGCCTTCGTACTCTTCCGGCGTATAGTCGCCCTTATCAAGATGCTCAAGCTCTTGGCTGCGCTCGCGGAAACGGTCAAGCATAAAAAGTACTGAGTACTGAGTACTGAGTAATGAGTGAAAAGACCGGAGCTTTTACTCAGCACTCATCACTCAGCACTCATCACTGCTTTTCGATCACCAGCGCGCTGTTCTTCGAGCCGAAGCCGATGCAGTTGCAGAGCGCGACGCGCACCTTAGCTTCCCTCGCCTCGTTGGCGACATAATCGAGGTCGCACGCGGGATCGGGCTCGTCCAGGTTGATCGTCGGCGGGATGACATTTGTATGCATGGCGCACAGCGCCGCGCCGATTCCTGCCGCGCCGCTTGCGCCCTGCGGGTGGCCGATCTGTGACTTGGTCGCCGACATTGGAATCTCTCGTGCGCGTTCCTGTAGCGCCAGTTTCATCGCGTTCGTTTCGATACGATCGTTGAGCGTGGTGGACGTGCCATGCAGGTTGACGTAGTCAATATCTTCGGGCGTGCAACCGGCATCGTCCATCGCGAGAGCCATGGCGCGCGCGGGCTCGTCGCCCGTCTCCTCAAGACGCACACGGTGATAGGCGTCGCACGTCGCGCCATAGCCCTTGATCTCCGCATAGATGTTCGCCCCGCGCCTGCTTGCACGCTCATAGTCTTCGAGGACGTAAATCCATGCGCCTTCTCCGAGCACGATCCCCGAACGATCACGCGAGAACGGGCGCGAGGCGCGCTCCGGCTCGTCATTCCACTCATTCGTCAGCACGGTCATCAGGTTGAACGCGGCGAGGATGCCGGGCGCGAGCGGCGCATCGACGCCGCCTGCGATCATCGCATCCTGACGGCTGAGCGCGATGTGCTCGGCGGCGTAGGCTATCGCATCGGTCGAGCTGGTGCAGCCCGTCGAGACGATGTGCGAGAGTCCGCGCAGGCCGAAGGCCATCGAAAGCTCCGAGGAGAGCCCCCCGTGTGTCGATGAAGGAATCGTGTAGACGCTCGCCTTGTGCTTTGGGCCGATGTACCAGTATTCGTAGGCCTGCTCGGTGAAGGCCAGACCGCCGCCGCCCGTGCCAAGCTCGACGCCGATTGAGCGCCGCTCGCTGAGCGTCAAAGCTGCGGGGTCAATCCCGGCATCCGTGAGAGCCTCGCGCGCGGCGGCCAGCGCCAGCGGCACAGTGCGCGCGACGTGCTTGCGATCTCTCGGGCTCAACTCGGCTTCCCAATCGAAGCCGCGCACTTCGGCGGCGATCTTGACGGGCGCATCCGTCACGTCGAAGCTCTCGATGCGCCGCACGCCGCTCTCGCCGCTTTTGAGCGCACGCCAGAAGGCTTCGCGTCCGATTCCAATCGGCGTCACACAACCCATCCCCGTGATGACGACGCGGCGCACCTCTTTCAAGCGTCTCAGCATGTCAAAATGTTCTCCTCATCACTACAGGCGTTGTGTATCCAGGAAACGCCCACAGCATATCATCGTGTGTTAGATAACCGCCAATCTTTTGCCGAGCTTCTTCGGCCCGCTCTGTTTACGAATAAAAGAAGGGGAGCGACGATCCACGAAGCAACACGAAAGAGCCCCCTTGATTTGTGTTATTTCGTGTTGCTTCGTGGATCGTCCCCCGTCCTCTGTTGTTTGCATCTTGGTATAAGACACTACCAAAAAGACCGTATGCGATAATTATCGCATACGGTCTCTTCGCTTGATACTTCGGCTGCTTTCGATCTTAAGCAGCGCCTTCGATCTTCGTTCCGCACTCGTTGCAGAATTTCGCGCCGGGTGCGACTTCCGCCTGGCAGTTCGGACACTTCGGCTTCTCCTGCTTGGCCCCGCACTCGTTGCAGAACTTCGCGCCCTCTTTCAGTTGCGCGCCGCATTTGACGCACGGGACAGTTTCAGTTGCAACTTCCAGTTTCGCGCCGCACTCGTTGCAGAACTTGGAGGGGCCGGTGTTGGCCGCGCCGCACTGCGGACACTTGACTGTGGCGGAGCCTGTAGGGCTTCCCCCCTGCGTATTCTGCTGGTGCTGCTGTTGCGGGCTCATGGCGTTCGCCATCGCCCCGGCCATCTGCTGGCCGATAGCGAAGCCTGCGCCGAGGCCTGCGCCCGTGCCCGCGCCGCCCGAAGGATTCTGCGCCGCATCGCGCATCGCATCCGCCGCCTGGAACTGCGTGTAGCGGTTGGCATCGCCGAGCACGCCCATCGAAGTGCGCTTGTCCATCGCCGCTTCGACCTCCGGCGGAAGACTGATGTTCTCGATGATGAACTTCGTCAGCTCAAGGCCGAGGGTTTTGAACTCTTCGTTCAGCTTATTCTTGCCGAAGCTGCCCAGCTCATCGTAATTCGAGGCCAGATCGAGCGCCGCGATCTTCGATTCGCCGAGCGCGTCCGTAAAGCCTGAGACGAGCGTACGCTTGAGCTGGCCTTCGATGTTCTCCGTCTCGAAGCGCCCGTTCGTCCCCGCCACCTCTTTGATGAAGGCGCGCGGGTCTGCGACCCGAATCGAGTAGATGCCGAAAGCGCGCAGGCGCACCATGCCGAAATCCGCATCCCTCATCATAATGGGATTCATCGTGCCCCACTTGAGGTCTGTAAACTGCTTGGTATTGACGAAATAAACTTCGGCTTTGAAGGGTGAATTGAACCCGTATTTCCAGGCTCCGAGCTTTGACAGGATGGGTGTGTTGCCGCCGTCGATGGTGTGCAATCCCGGCCCGAAAACGTCTGCGATCTGTCCCTGGTGGACGAAGACGGCGACCTGCGATTCGCGCACCGTGAGCCGCGCGCCGTTCTTAATCTCCTGGTCGTGAACGGGGAAACGATAAAGCATCGTGTTGCCCGTATCGTCGAGCCATTCGATGACTTCGATAAACTGGTTGAGAGGGTTAAGTCGGTCAAGTATTCCCATGTTGCTTCAATCTCCTTTTCGGCGGATCGTCCTGCTCAATCTCATCTGGCCGCCCGAAGTGATACGCTCCGGTATGATGCGGGGGTTTCGGCCCCGACCCGTGCGATGGACGAATATGCGACAAAACTATTGCACAAATGGGTGCGCGAGGGAAGAGCGGAAGTAGGAGGAATTGCGGATTTCGGATTGCGGATTGCGGATTGAAGAAGGCGACAGAAGTTTCCCGATCTTAAATCTCGAACCCGAAATCTAAACTTTCAAATCCGCAATCCGAAATCCGCAATCCGAAATCTCTTCTTACTCAGCCCCCGTAATGGATGACCCTCACCCTTTCGAGCGTGACCAACCCATCCGAGATCATCTCATCCAGAAGGGGGATAAACTGCTCTATCTTTTCCAGCCGATCTACGATCTCTACGACCATCGGAAGGTCTTCGGACAGCCGCAGAATTTTCGCCGTGTGGAGAATGCTGTGACGCCCGAAGCCCATCACCCCGCGCAGCACCGTCGCTCCCTTCAGGCCAGACTCTCTGGCCTTTAAGACGATGGCTTCATAGAGAGGGCGATGGCCGTGCCTATCGCTCTCGCCAATAAATATCCGCAGCAGGTATTCGTCTTCCGGTATGCTCATAAGGGGTTATTTAAACGCAAAGTGCGCGAAGGAAGAAGACGCTAGAGGACGCAGAGAATTCAACTCCTTCGCGAAAACCTTTGCGCACCTCCAGCGTTTAAATCTCTACTCAACACAATCTCTCCACTCCTCTTTTATAGAGCCCTCGCTAAAGTATAACCGACCCACACCATGAGCAGCCCGGCCAGATTGGAGACGATGATGTTCAGCGCAGCGTACCCAAACTGGCTATCTCGGATGAGCGTAAATGTTTGAAGTCCGAAAGAAGAGAAAGTCGTGAAGCCTCCGAGCAATCCGACGAGGATCACCGTGCGCACTGTTTGATTGACGAGGAAGCGTTCCTGCATCAAGTAGAAGAGGAAACCGGCCAGAAAGCAGCCCAGGACGTTGACGAGCAGAGTTCCGACAGGGAACGTCTCCCCGAAACGTCGCGCCGCCACGCCCGATAACCAGTACCTGCCAAGCGTCCCAAACAGACCTGCTAAACCGATGAGAAGTATGCGCCACATTAGTATATTAGCTCATTCCAACTGAGACCAGATAGCAGAGGGGGCGACGCTCCACGCGCTCGACACGAAGCAACACGAAAGAGCCTCCTCTGTTCGTGTCATTTCGTGTTGCTTCGTGGATCATCATCCTCTTCTCTTTTGATTGCAACCTGGCATTAGCTGGCTACGGAACGAGAAGAAGTAGAATGATCCGGGGGTTTCTACGATCATCTCGCCGCCTTCACCTTTCTTCCGCGCCACACGGCGTAGAGGACAAGCGCGGTCAAGCCTCCGGCCATGTCTATGAAGCTATCGTAGATCGACCCCGTACGCGATGCGACGAAGCTTTGATGGAATTCGTCCGACAATGAATAAAGGATGATGACGAGAAACGCAGTGAAGAACCATGCGCGGCGCAACACCCCTCGAGATGAGGTGACAAAAGCGCGCGCGGCCAGCAGCGCCAGCACGCCGTACTCCGTGAAGTGTGCGGCCTTGCGCACAAAGAAGTGGGCGCGAGCCAGCGCCTCTTCGCTGATGTCAGGGAAGAGCCAGATGAGCAGCGGACGCAGGATACGCGACGTGTTGGAGGCGGACAGCTCTCCGGTTGACGCGAGAAAGATCAAGAGCATCCAGATGATGAGCGGCGCGTAGCGAGAGACTCGCCCGCGCCACGCCTGCGATTCTTTGTCTGTCACGGATTCCATGTTCAAGGCGTGGTAGAAGATTAACACAGACGCTTGACGGGTGACGTGTGTCAGAGAGGAAACCTGATGCCCATCTATTTACGATTCACGATTTACGATGAGAGACGCTGAGGTTGAGCTTCTAGAGCAGATTTAATTCGCCTGTACGGAAGATAAACCGCAAAGGTCACCAAGGAAACCGCAGAGGGCGCTGGAGATTCCTTCGCGTTCTTTGCGTCTTCCTTCTTTGCGTCCTTTGCGGTGACATGGCTCTCGCCGTACACTCAATTGAAATTTGATCTAGGAGAGTGAAATTGAGAAGCGAGTGCAGAAGAGGTACGGCTGTTCTGGCAACCGTGTTGATCCTGGCGGGTCAGCTCTACGGACAGCAGCCGCCCAGAGAAGCCGGGGCTTTTCGCAAGCCGGAGCTGGTCGAGCTTATCAAACTCGATCCGAGTCTTCGTCTGGACATACGCTACGCCACACCCAACAACTTTCTTGGCCGACCCGTCTACACAGAGGCTCGCGCCTTTCTACAGCGCCCGGCGGCAGAAGCCCTCCTTAGCGTCAACCGTGCGCTCAAGCGGCAGGGTTACGGCCTCCTGGTCTTCGACGGCTATCGCCCCTGGTCTGTGACGAAGATTTTCTGGGACGCGACGCCTTTGGATAAAAGGGAGTTCGTGGCCGATCCCGCCAAGGGGTCGCGCCATAATCGCGGCTGCGCCGTAGACCTTTCCATGTTCGATCTCAGAACCGGAACGGCTGTAAGGATGCCGAGCGAGTATGACGAGTTCACAGAACGCGCGCACATCAACTACAAGTGCGGGTCTGCTGAAGCAACGCGCTTACGCGAAACGCTCCGGGCGGCTATGGAGGCCGCAGGGTTCGTCGCTTACGAGCCCGAATGGTGGCACTATGATTACAAAGACTGGAAAGAGTACGCGATTCTCAACCTGAGCTTTTCAGAGATCAGATGAATGCGCGTGCTATTTTAACGTAAGTTCGACGTAAGCGGCTGTGCCGCTTGGCTGTGCGGAAAGGCTCTGCCTTTCCGTTAAGTGCTTACTTTATTTGCAGCAAGGCTGCGCCTTGCTGTTGGCGAGGCGCAGCCTCTCCAGAGATGGAGAGTAGCAGTGGACGGAAAGTCAGAGGCTTTCCGCACAACGCGGCGGCACAGCCGCTTATGTCGAACTCACGTTATTTAAATTCCCGTCCGTCTTGGTAAGATAGGAGACAGGGATGAGATTCTGCCGAGGGGGGTCTGCACCCGAAGTTTTGAGGGGAGAAGCGCCATGATAAATCGAAACAAGACATTCGCCAGCATCACACCGCTAGTGATGCTGCCACTCATATTTCTCTTCGCCGGGTTCGCTCTGGAAACCCAATCGCTGCCGCAAGGCGTCTACACCGTCACCATCGCGGATGAGAATTTCCCGGCGAAGTTTCCCGCCGAGGGACGGCCTGCTCTGAAGGGCAAGTGGGAGCTGACGCTCATGGAAGAGGGCAAGAGCAGGATCACCAAGGACGGCGTGGTCACGGTCGAAGGGCATTACAGCGCTACCGCAGACCGCTTCATTATTACGGACGAAACCGGTTCTCTCTCCTGCGCCAAAGAGACGGGCAAGGAGACGGGCATTTACAAGTGGACGCTTAATGGAGATAAGCTGGTCTTGAAAGGGATCGACGACAAGTGCGATGGCCGCAGGTTCATACTCACGCTGCTGCCCTGGATGAAGCAAAAGTAGGTAAAGCGGGCTCGCACAGCCGACTTAACTTTGCGCCCTTTGCGAAATACTTTGCGCTCTTTGCGTTGAGAGAGAAGATTTAAACGCCGCAGGACGCAAAGGGGACGCGCAGAGGGCGCAGAAATTTCAACTCTCCTGCTTGAGTCGCTATCACTTTCCGCTAATCCATCTATCGAGCAGCTCTTTCTGCGCCGGAGTGACGCTCGCGTCCGGGCGTTGCAGCTTCCAGTTTGAGAGCTCTATGAGTTTGATCTTCAAATCGAGCTGCAAAGGTTTCCCATCTCTGATGACGTTCATCGCCACCGTCTCGCCCTCTTTGTCCGCGTAGGCGCGGCGAAACTCCTCCACCCATTTTGGATCATCCGTGTTGACGGGGCCGATGCTGAGCAGGCGGTCGCCGACTTTCGCTCCCGCCGCTTCCACCGTGCCGCCCGGCGTGAGAGCGATGATGGTTTTGTCATTACTTGTCGATATGCCCAGACGCGGCACTTTCGTTTTCTGTTCCTCCAATCTGAGCCCCGCGTATGCGAAGGTCTCATGAAGGGGGAGCGGCTCTGTTCCGCCGACGTAGCGTTCAAAGAAGGAATGATAGTCTCGTTTGGTCAAACGATTGATCTCCGTCACCAGATCGGATGTTCTGAAGCCGCGATTCTTCTTGTAGTAGTTCTGGTACAGGACTCGAAGCACATCGTCGAGCGTGTGCCGGTTTTGGGTGTCATGGCGGATTGAAAGGTCTAACAGGAGGCCGAGCACGTTCCCGCGTGAGTAGTAATCAACACGGAAGGGCTGGCGGCTGCCTGTAATTCCGCCGATCCAGACGTTGATGCTCGCCTCTTCCACGGAGATGTATTTGGCCGCTTCCACCTCCAAGACCTGCGTGACCGTGTTCGCCACTTCCTGAAGATAATGATCTTCGTCGATCAGACCGGCGCGCAGCTTGCCGCGCGAGGTGTAGTAGTCCGTGACGCCTTCCGAGAACCATAAGAGGGGCGTGTAGCTGCGCTCGTCGTAGCGGTAAGGCCACAGCTCAGCCGGGCGTATGCGCTTGACGTTGAAGGCGTGAAAGAATTCGTGCGCCGTGAGCCCGATCAGACTGTCGTATGCCATGTCGAGCGAGCCGGGCTGCGGCATGATTCCGAAGTAAGAATTTGAGTGCTCCAGTGCGCCGAACACCCCTTGCGTGCCCTCGAACACTGTGATGATTAAATACTGCTTGTAGGGAATCTCGCCGAACATACGGTCGGCGGCGTCGATCACTTTCAGATAATCGCGGGCGAGTCTTTCCATCTCAGGCGGGGTGAACGTCCCCTTAGGCACGACGGCCAGGCGATGCGGCACGCCCCGAAGTGGTAGCTCAGCCTGATCGAACTCGCCGACCAGCACAGGGCAATCGACCAGCACGTCGTAGCTTTCAGCCGTGAACCTCATCGGGTCAGAGGTGGGCGTCAGGCCCGTCGAGATGCTCCACCCACGGGGGAGCTTGAACGTCACCGATTCCGGCAGGTCGAGCGTGTGCCCCTTGACGTAGAAGAAGAAATTCGAGCCGTTGAGGACGCCGAAGCCCGGTCTGATGATTGACTTATTGAGGTCAAGCTCTGTGGCGGCGTATTCGAACTCGATCTTCACGCTTGATGCCCCGCGCGTGTCGAGCAGCCACAGGCTCGGGTGGTTTTTCGCGTGACGCAGAACGCGCCCCGTCTGATCCTTAAAGACGAGGCGCGAGATGTTGCGCGCGAAGTCTTCTGTGATGTAGTAGCCGGGAGCCCAGGTGGGAATCCCGACTTCCAACTGCGGCTGGCTTAGTCCCTCTATGTTCGTCGTCACACGCAACACAGGCTGCTTCGGGTCTGTGATCGTGACGGTGTTCTCGATGCGCGGCGCAGCCGAAGCGGCCACGGCGACCATCACCGTCAGCAGAACCGTCAACAACCCGCGTCGCATTAAAGGCATCATCTTAAGTATCTACTCCTTTGCGTGTAGCGTCCTGATGTGATTAGTGCTCTGTGCCTTCTCTGCGTCCTCTGTGTCTCTGTGGTGAATGAACTCTGACAGACACTCACCACCGCAGACGCAGAGAACACGGAGGATGCACAGAGAAGAACTGAATCTAGGACACCAGTCCTTTGCGCGCCTGAGAGCGTTTAAATCCTTCTTCAAGGGGGATGAAAAACCCGTGTCTCAATGTAGTAAACACCGTGCGCGCTCGTTTTGTGGCACATAAATCGCCTACTCTCTTTATCCCCTCTCTTCCCGTATCAATTTAAAACTGGGCTGGCAGTTGTTCTCAAGAGGTTTAGGCAATGAAAATGGTTCTCTGGCTATTCGTTATCATCTCATTATGCGCCGTAGTTGCAACGTTACGTCGCATTTCTGTCCAGGCCGGTGAAGAAAGACCACAAGCCGAGCAGCAGACAAACGGGCAGGAACAGAATCTACAGCAAATTTTTATAAAGTATGAACAGGTCAGGTTGGATACGGCGCAACTCGCCGCAGAGGTTCTTCGCACGGGAAGAGTTTCCCTCATCACTCCGAGCCTGACGTTTGACCTCAAGCTCGCGCCGCACGACATGCGCGCCAGCAATTACAGATCAACAGAGATTGGAGACGACTGGCAGGAGAAACGGGTCGCGTCGGGCGTTGTTCGCACATACAAAGGTGAAGTGCTTGGCCGCCCTGATGCCCAGGCGCGTTTCACCGTCGATGACGGTTTCTTTGAGGGCGCGATCATCACGCCGGAGGAACGCTACTTCATAGAGCCGATGAGCCGCTACTCGGCCACAGCCGACCCTTCGGAGTTCATCTTCTACAGGGGCTCGGATGTGATTGAGAACTCGACCACCTCATGCGTCGTCACGAGTGCTGAGCAGATCAACAATGCTCTGGACACAGTTGCGCTGCAAGGGTTGACAGCTACTGCCACCGCTGTTACCGCTCCGCAGCCGGAAGCAGCAACGGCGACGACAGCGACGCTGCGCCAGGCGGAGATTGCGACCGAAGCGGATTACGAGTACGTGACGGCGCTCGGCGGGGCGGCAGCCGCTAATAACGAGATCATGAGCATCATGAATCAGGTCGATGGGGTCTATCAGCGCGAGCTTAATCTGACTTTCAAGGTTGTCTATCAGAGCGCCTGGGCGACCCCCGGCGATCCGTATACGGCGACTGATCTGGTCGGCATCGTCAACCAGTTCACAAACTACTGGAATGCCAACCGCACCGCGATCAAGCGCGATCTGGCTCACATGTGGACGGGCAAGAACGTTGGCGGGAGCGGCGTCTCCTGGCAGGGGACTACCTGTCTGAAACCTGAGGTCGCTTACGGAGTCTCGCCGCGCGTCACGGCCATCCCGCAAAAATATATCATCACGGCGCACGAGATCGGCCACAGCTTCAACGCCACGCACACGTCGGATGCGACGTGTCAGAACATGATCATGACTGCCATCGCCGGGCCGAATTCATCGCTCAGCTTCTGCACGTATTCGCGCAATCAGATAAACACCTTCGTCAACTCTAACTCCTCTTGTCTCGCGGCTGTACAGACGGGAGCCGCGCCTGCTTTGAGCGCATTCAGGCTCAGCGCCCCTGTTGCGCCGGGCTGCAAGAACGTGACGGGGACGGTTACACTGAGCGCCCCGGCCCCCGCCAACGGAGTCGTCGTCACCCTCTCGGACAACATCGCTGCGACGCGCGTGCCCTTGAGCGTGACGGTTCCGGCGGGAGCGACCAGTAAGACTTTCAGCATCACGACCGTCCCCGTCACAGCATCCCAGGCGGGAAGCGTCACGGCGACATCGGGAGCGGTGACAAAGAGCGCTGCGCTGACGGTGCGCCCCATAGGGGTGCTATCGGTCGCCTTGAGTCCGAATCCGGTGGTCGGGCCAAACTCCGTCACGGGCACTGTGACGCTGGAATGCGCGGCTCCTGCCAACGGCATCGCCGTGGCGCTCTTGAGCAGCAATACGGCGGTCGCCGCTCCGACCGCGAGCAGAATTACAATCCCCGCCGGTTCTGCGAGTGGAAAGTTTACGGTACGCACGGTCAACGTTTCCGCTTCCAGCTCAGCGATCATCAAGGCCACGGCCAACTCGATCACTAAGAGCCGAACGCTGACGGTTAATTAAAAAGTTTACGAACACGCGCGATAAGAAGTGAGCTTTGCGCGCAAACAGACGACCGTTGCGCCTGTACGGATGGCTTTTGCAAGCTCATAGATAGTCCGTGCACGCCTTCCGACGACCTGCGCAGGCTTGACGACGACCGGCGCACCTGTAACGACGACTTGCGCAGGTTCACCGACGAGTTGCGCAGGCTAACAGATGATTAGCGCAGCCTAAAAGATGACCGGCGCACGCTCACAGACGACCGGCGCAGGCTGAAGATGACCAGCGCACGTGTGAAGATGACCGGCGCACGCCTAAACATGAGCGGTGCGAGGCTGTATTTGCTTGTTTTACTCTAACTTATGGCTTTTGCGGGGCTATCAGCCTCCGGCTGTATGAAAACAGGGCGGAAGATACGACCTTGAAGGAGGGGTTTGCCGAGCGGGGGTTTAGAGCGGTTTGCAGATGAATTTACCAGCATCAGCAACATTGTAGGGGCAGGGCTTGTCCCTGCCCGCTTTTGTTCGACCGGCGGGCAGAGGACTTGTCCCTGCCCCTACTCTCATCTCTTACATCGTTAATTCATACGAA
>DASVVT010000070.1:0-31676 GCA_036386415.1 Pyrinomonadaceae bacterium | reverse complement strand
GAAGACTCACCACAGAGGCACAGAGGACGCAGAGATGGCACAGAGGCTTAAATGCTCTTCAACTCTCTGTGCCCCCTCTGTGTCCTCTGTGTCTCTGTGGTGAACTGACTCTTGCCTACACCCAATTGAAATCCGATCTAGAGCGGATTGATGAGCCCCGTCAGTGGCCGTAGACCGATGCAAGAAATCGCGTTGGTCTGCGTTCAAAGAGCGGACTGATCTGTATTTCTGTGAGAAGGAGGGGCGAGAGATGAGAAAAGCATTGGTGGCGCTGGTGCTGGCCGCAGCGGGGTTGTTCGCCTTCGCGTCATTTGTCTCCTCGCGCGAGCGGGGCGAGGCAAACACGGTCTTGGAGGCTCACGACATGGCGCCTGTACAGGCGGATGTGATCTACGATGGATTCAAGGTCGAGGTGTGGGTCGAAGGTCGTCCGCTTGAGGAGTATGTGGCGCGAGGCAGGCGCTACGTGGAGGCTCTGGAAGGGGTGGAGTACGAATTGCGCATCAGAAACCCGCTCGGTGAGCGCGTCGCCGTGGCGCTCTCCGTGGATGGATTGAACACCATCGACGCGCGTCGCACCTCGGCCTGGAACGCGAGCAAGTGGGTCATCAATCCTTACCAGACGATCTCCATCAGAGGCTGGCAGATGAGCTCTTCGCGCGCACGCCGCTTCTACTTTACGACTGAGCGCGATTCCTACGGGGCGAAGATTGGACAAACGGCCAACCTGGGCGTCATCTCGGCAGTCTTCTTCCGCGAGCGCCATCCCGTCACGGTCGTTCCGCCGCCCGTCCCGATGCAAGACGGACGCGAGGAGAGCAAGGACAGAAGCTCGGCTGGTTCTTCTACCTCTTCGGCACGCGAGCCCGGCAGCAGTAGTAATAAGAGCGGGGAAGCGGCATCCCGACGAAGACCTGACGCCTACCCTGTGCCGGACGAAGAGTCTGCGGCGACAGGCATCGGGCGCAACGAGCGCCATAACGTGCGCTGGATAGACATGCAACTGGAATCGCGCCCGGCAGCAGAGGTCTCGATCCGCTACGAGTATCGCGCGGCGCTCGTTCGTCTTGGCATCATCCCGCGCCCCTACCCGTATCCGTACCCCGACCCGCTCCCCAGACGCGAACGCTCCACAGGCTTTGACGATCATCGCTATAGCCCCGAGCCGTAACGTAAGAAGTGAGCAGTAAGCAGTAAGCAGTGAGCAGTAAAGGCGTCTTGTCTTTATTGCTCACTGCTTACTGCTTACTGCTTTCGCCTTAAATCGTTGGTGTAGAGCTGGCGATAGGCGCGGAAGTTGGTCATCACTTTGAAGACGTAGCCTTTGGTTTCGGAGAAGCCGACTTCCGCAGCGAAGACGCCCGCGTCAGGCTGCCCTGCGCGTTTGACCCAGCGCGCGACGTTATCCTCGCCTCCGTTGTAGGAAGCGACGACAGCATCGGGCAGGTCCGGGAAGAGTCGCGTCAACTCGCCAAGGTATTCCGTGGCAATCGAGATATTCGTCTCAGGGCGGTAAAGATCGTCGTCCTGTAGGTTATTGAGACCGGCGCGGGGCGCGTATTTCGTGGCCGTGTCAATCGTCAGTTGGAGGAGTCCGCGTGCGGCGGCGGGTGATTTGGCGCGCGCCTTGAAGCCGCTCTCCTGGCGCATGATGGCGAGCACCAGACGCGGATCGACTTTACGCTTGTTGGCTTCGCGCACAATTGTTTCGCGATAAGGAGCTGGAAAATCATCTGCCATCGAAGATATTTCAGCCTGCACGCGATTGAGTCTGGCTGTCACGAGAGAACGACGCGCGGCGTCCGCGATTGCGAGCAGTCGTGTCGTAGCCAGAGCGCCATGATAAGAGTCTCCGCCGTCCGGTATCGCAAGGTAGGCCTTGATCGCTTCAGCCTTGCGTCCTGCCCGCTCAAGGCTGTAAGCCCTCAGGTAAGCTACTTCCGTCAGGTTCGTCATCACGCCGCTCGGAAAAGAGAGACGTCGCAGCTCGTCGCAGGTCTGAACGGCGTGCTGCCAGTCGCCGCCCGCGATGTCCAGGCGCAGGCGTGCGAAGAGCGCGTTCGTATCCGTCGCCGTGCCAGGAAACCTCGCGCGTGTGCGGGCCACCCAGGGGATCGCTTCCTGCGTCTGTCCAGCCTCGCGCAGGGTGTCGATCACGTTCAGGTAAGCGCTCTCGACGCGCTCGCCCTGCGGGTATTTCTCTGTGTACTCACGGTAGCTCGCGGCAGCCTCCGTCGCGCGACCGCTTCTCAAGAGCGCAGAGGCCAGCGAGTAGAGCCCGTCACGCCCGTCTTTCGTCTGAGCGTAGTCACGCGCGACACGCTCGAAGAAGGGGAGCGATTCCTCGTAGCGGCGCACTTGAAAATAGGAGCGGCCAATGCCGTAAAGCGCCGCCGCGACATTCGGGTCGTTCGGATAGCGCTCGATGAGCGCCTGCCAGTGGGCGCGCGCCTCTTCGAACGCGCGATTGGTCATGTAGACGTTGGCGCGTCGCAGGTGCTCATCAACGCTTAGCTGGGCAAGTCTCCCGTCAGAGCCGCGACCCATCCGATCCATACTGCGTACGCTCGCAAGCTGCGCATCGTCACTCTGAAAGAAGGGTATCACCGCTGCCCATGCGTCACTCGCAATCGCGCCTGGAAGATATGCTGGCGCGAAGACCACGAAGATGAAGAGAATAAACGAAGCTACGAGAGCCATTGACCCATCCTTATCCTGATAAATGAAAGCATTATAAACCCTCGGTGAACGTTGAAACCGATAGCGTTTGCCGTTTTAGCGCTTGCCGGTTTCAAACATCTTTGCTCAGACGCCGCGTCTGAATATCCCGTTGTCTTAATAGATCAGCTTTCAGACACAGATTGTAGCACTCAACTTGAAATCGGAGGCCGCAGAAGGCAGAAGGGGAGCGAATCTCAATCCGCTCCTCCCCTGCCTTCTGTTTAGGGCTCGCTGGCCGCTGCAATCTTTCGAGTTGGTGGGTCGCGTCACGCGCGACCGAAAGTTGGCCTTATCAACCTTCGATGGCGTTCATGACGCTGGTCGCGTCGCGTTCATACGCCTGGATGGTGGCGACGTTCTTCCTCTCTATCTGGCTGAGAGACTTCTCGCTGAAGTGCGGATCGGGCTTGTACCAATCGAAGCTGGAGAAGTATTTCTGAAGCCACTTCTCTTTGAACACCTTGCCGTGACGCGCATAAATCTCGTTGCGCAGCTTGCTCGCGTCTTCAAGGAACAGCCCTTCAAGCAGGCTCGGCGAGATGACCTTTGCGCTCAGCTCCTCGCGGAGGTTGTTCTCATACCTGACGATGGTCTCAACGTTCTTCTTCTCGATCTCGGAGAGCACTGGCTCGCGCTTACTCTGCGAAGGCTCGTACCAGGGCTGAAAATCAAAATACTGTTGAAGCCATCCACTGCCGAACGTCCGGCCACGGCGTGCGTAGACCTCGTTTCTGAGCAGGCGCAGCTCGTGCAGTCCCAGGCCGCGCAGCATCTCCTCCGTAATCAGGTGATTCTGGAACATCTCCATGTCGCCGGGCGAGAGCGCGAGCCTGCGCTGCTTCTTATGCGCCGCCGCAATGGTCTCTATATTTTTTCGCTCGGTGTCTGTAAGCTGCTTCGGATCGTAATTCGGAGAGGCCGTGTACCAGTAGCGCTCCTCGAAATAGTTTTGAAGCCAGGGCTCGTCGTCGAAGCGCTTGCCGTGAATGGCCTCAACCTCTGCGCGCAGGACGCGCCACTCCGCTCCCGTGTGCTCCCCAAGCTGCTCATTCGTGATGAGTTGGTCTTGATAGAAACGCAGGTCGCCGGGCTCTATATATTCGTGCTGTTTAGCTTCGGCCTCGCGTATCAGGTCCAGGTTGTCGCGCTCCGTGCTGTTGAGCATAGAGTTCTGAAAGTTCGGGTCAGGCTTGAACCACGGTCGCCCTTTTAGATAGTCCCGAATTTCTGCGTCTTTGAAGGCACGACCGTGGCGACCGAAGATGATGCCGCGAAGAAATTTGAGGTCTTCGAGCGTGAGCCCCTCGAGCTGTGAGGGCTCGATCTGACGCCTGGTGAAATCAAACTTCTCCCATTCTTTAAGTGACTCCGCGTCTCCAGCCGCCAGGACTGAAAACTGTGCTAGAAGGAGCAGGCACAAAACCAACGCTCCTCTCAGAATCCAACGACGCATCTGCGACATGGTAATAACTCCTGATTCTCTTTAAACGAGTTGCGCTCACAACCGTTGCCGGAACGATTCCAGGCATCTCTTGATGCGTGTGACAGGGAGAATCGTCCGTCGAGCAACCGCTTGCGCCCATCGCAAGGACGAACGAAGAAAGACGATTTGCCTGATGACACAAGGGGTCAGGAGTTAGGCGAGCGTTGGTTGTCAGTGAGGGTGAGGCTTAATACGCGAAATGTAGTCGCAGGAAAGGGGATGCGCGACAGACCGGCTCAAGCCCCGACCAGGTCATCTTCTATGATCTCGTAGCTTGAGTTGATTTCTACGGTTGGCCTGAGCGTGGCGGCGACGCTGCAATATTTCGTCTCCGAGAGCTCGATGGCCTGAGCCAGTGCCTTCTTCGAAATTTTGCGTCCGCGCACGATGTGGCGAACTTCCATGCGAGAGAAGCTACGCGGGTGTTCGGCGCGGCGCGTGCCCCTGACTTCGACGCGGTAATCGGTCACGTGCTGGCGCTTTTTGTGCAGGATGGAGATAACGTCCACGGCGGTGCAACTGCCGAGCGCAATCAGAAGTAGCTCCACAGGCGTGGCTGCGCTCGCGCGTTCGTGATCCGTGTCGAGCACCTGCGCGTGCCCGCTCGGCGTGATGCCGACAAAGAGGTCTTGTCCGGCGAAATGTATAACCGCTTTGGAGTCTTCTTGATTCATCTTCTTAAACCTTGAGGGATAAAGGCTTGAAAACGCCCGAAAATACAGGCACTAAAGCGCAACAGATGTGTCAATATATTGACACGGTTGCAACAGAATCTGTGCACGGGAAGCATAACATAGAGGGGTAAAGGTATGGGCAACGGCTGCGCGGAAGAGACTCTGAAGTGTTTCCAAACCGCCGTCATCCCCTTGAAAAGCCGCTGCCTGTCAATATGACTGTACAAGAAAAATGCACGGCAACCCCAGGCAGCGTTTAGAGAATCACAAATACCGGCATCCGCTTTGGACGGCTGGTTGCGCTAAAGGTCGATTAGCCCTTAATTTTCCTGGCTCAGAGCCGTTTCAAGACCCCGGCCCCTGCACTTTCTCCCCCGGTGCCTTCTTCTCTCCCTTTACAATCGGATGATGAGGTAGGGCGAAGATATCAGCCGAACTGGCACAAATCTTTAGGAAATCGGAGAAACAAGTAAAGCAACGTTGGAGGGAAAGCGATGTTAAGCAGACTGAGACAGGTAGTTACATTAGCACTGTTAATTGCACTTAGCGGTTTAGGCGCGACGGCGCAGGCACAAACAACGCAAAGTGCACAGACCGAGCGCACGCGCAGGGAGGAACTGCGATTTGTCGTCACACGCATTGACAATCGCATGGCGTCATTTCGCAAGAGCCTTGATGCGTCGCCGGATCGAAGCAAGTGGAACGGCACCCGTGCCGAAGACAGAATCGACCAGCTCATTAAGGATTTCGAAATCGCGCTGAATGAGCTGCGAAGCGCTTTGAGCGATCGTACGCAGCGGCAGTACACAAGGGACGAAGCGCAGGACCTGTTGCGCCGGGCGCTGCTCATAGACAACTTCATGTTTAACCGTCGCGTGAGCGGCGACGCGCTCAAGGACTGGATGAACGTGCGCACCGAGATCGACCGGCTGGCACAAGGGTATAACATAGCCACGGCGCGCTGGAACGTCGGCACTGTCCCGGTTCAAGATAATAGAGACGTTCGGCAGTTGATCACCCGCATCGAGACGACCACGAACTCGTTCCGCTCTAGCTTACAGGATGCGCTCAACAACACGCGGATTGACGGCACGCGCCGCGAGGACAACATCAATCAGCTCGTCCAGGAGTTCGAGGATGCGACCGACCGTCTTCGTGATCATTACAACGGGCGCGTATCAGACAATAACGCAGAAGCCCAGGAAGTTCTGCAACGCGCGGCGAGAATCAACCGCTTCATGACCCGCTACAACTTGAGCGGGCGTGCTGCAAGCGACTGGCAGTCTCTGCGCACCGATCTTGACCAACTGGCGCTCGTCTTTAATGTGCCGTCACAATGGAATGTCGGGGACGGCGGATACACGGGCGGCGGTGGTGGTGGTGGTTATAACGATAGAGCAAATCGTCTGACGGGCACGTTCCGTCTGGACAGGGCGCAGAGCGACGACGCGCGCCGTGCTGCCGATCAGGCAACCCGTGATCTGCCGTCAAACGACCGCCAGTGGGTCTATGACCGTCTCGTGACTCGTCTGGAGTCGCCCGACCAGATTGCCATCGAGCGCAATGGGCGCAACGTCACCATCGCTTCGACGCGTTCGCCTCAGATCACTTTCGAAGCCGACGGGCGCGAGCAGGTTGAAGAGACACAAAGTGGTCGCACCATTCGCACCGTCGCCACCTTGAACGGCGATCAACTGTCGGTCACGACCACGGGCAACCGCGACACGGACTTCAACGTCACCTTCGATCCGATTGAGGGTGGCCGTCGCTTGCGCGTCGTGCGTCGCCTGAGCAGTGATCGTTTGAACAGGACGGTCGAAGTTCAGAGCGTCTACGACCGTACGTCCGATGTCGCGCAGTGGAACGTCTACACCGGATCGTCCAATTATCCGACGACCGGAAGCGTGACGGGCGAGTTCATCGTCCCGAACGGGACGCAGGTAGTGGCCGTGCTGAACACAAATCTCAACACGAGGGATTTGCGCGACGGCGACCGCTTCACCATGACGGTGCGCAGTCCTCGCGACTATGACGGTGGGATCATCGAAGGCTACGTCTCGAACATTGATCGCGGCGGGCGCATCTCTGGACGCTCCGAGATGACGCTCAACTTCGAGCGCATACGCAACCCGCGTGACAACAGAACCTACAACTTCGCGGGAATCGTACAGAGCGTACGAACTCTCAGCGGGGACGTTGTCAACGTCAATAACGAGGGCAACGTCAGGGAAGATAGCCGGACGAGCACGACCGTGAAGCGCGCGGCCATCGGCACGGCTGTCGGCGCGCTCATCGGCGCGATTGCCGGAGGCGGCAAGGGCGCGGCCATCGGCGCTGCCGTCGGTGCCGGCGCCGGCGCTGGAAGCGTTTATGTTCAGGGACGCGATGATGTCAACTTACAGTCCGGCACTGAGGTGACCATTCTCGCCACCGGGCCCAGATAAAATCTGAGGGCTTCATAGCCCTTCAGATCGTCAATGGCTGAAGAGGCGGCGAGCGCCGAAGAGCGGTGAAGAGATTTCTCACCATCTTCTGCGCCCGCCGCCTCTTTTCTTTACCATTAAGAAGCGTCGCCCAGGCGATAGTGCTTGCTGCCATCAATTAACTCGCACGGAAGCCGGACTCGACCGCCAGGGAGCGGCCCGCCTTCGCGGAGCCCGCTATTGCACATCGCTGACAAAATCTTCTGCCTTTCGTGTGGATAAATGTTAGGATTCGAAAGGAAGAAATCTACTCAAAGGAGAGCCGTGGAAGTTGGCAAGCGCGACTATAGCTTTGAGCAATCTGCCGGATGAGGTGCGCCTGCACCGCTTGGAGGCGCTCGTCGTCGCCAGCGAATCACTCAACCGCGCTTCAGGGTTGGATGACATTCTGCACGTCATCCTGGACCTGATCTCGGCGCAGCTCGATTGCGAGCGCGCCACAGTATTCCTGCGTGACGAGCGCACAGGAAAACTTCACGCGCGCCAGATGATCGGCTCCGAGCGCATCGAGATCGTTTTAGAGAGAGGCGTCGGCGTCGCCGGTTACGTCGCAGAGTGCGGCGAGAGCGTGCTGCTTGACGATGCCCATTCCGATCCAAGGTTCGACCCCTCGACAGATCATCGCACGGGTTTCCTAACCAGGAACATGCTATGCGCCCCCTTGCGCCGTCCCGAAGGCGCTTTGATGGGCTCGCTTCAGGCGATCAACGCGCGACGCGAGCGTTTCACAGAATCAGACCTCGCCTACCTTGAATCATTCGCCGCGCTGGCTGCCATCGCCGTCGAGCGCGAACAACTGGCGCAGGAGGCCGTGCGCTCGCAACTGCTCTCGACTGAGCTGGCGCTGGCGAGGAAAATACAGCAGCGCCTGTTGCCGCAGGCCGGGAGGATCAGCCTGCCCTGGCCGTACAGCGCTTGGGGGACGAGTCAGGCTTGCTACGATGTCGGCGGCGATACTTACGACGTGGTGATGCTCCCGCCTAACGAATGCGCCTTCTGGGTGGCTGACGTTTCCGGCAAGGGCATCGGCGCGGCGCTTTTGATGACCACGCTGCAAACGGAGCTGCGGGCTCTCGTGCGCGCCGAGCCAGACCTCGCACGCCTCGCCACCGAGCTAAACAGAAGAGTCACGAGCGTCGCCCCGCTTGGAACCTATGCGACCCTCTTTCTTGGCATTCTCAATGCCACTGAGGCGCGCCTGCGCTACCTCAACGCCGGGCACATGCCGCCCTTCTGGATCAGCCCGCGCATCGCAGACGAAAGAAACTTCGATCCGACTGGCATGCCTATCGGACTTTTACCTGATAGCGAGTATGTATCTCAGGAGACAGCTTTTGTCAGTGGCGAGCGATTAGCTTTGTACAGCGACGGCGTGACCGATGCCGAAAATACAGACGGCGCGACCTACGAGATCAGCGGTTTGACCGGTAGCCTCGCGCGCATCAAAGCCCAACGGGTCGAGCAGATCGGCACGGCGGTTTTTGAAGACCTTGATCGGTTTCGCATCGGCGCGCCCGCCAAAGATGACATCACCTTTTTGGTAGTCGGCATAGAAGAGCAGTAATGAAACCGGAAGGCGAAAGGAAGAAGGCGGCTGCTCCACTTGGAGCAGCCGCCTTCTTCCTTTCGCCTTGTTATACCTGCCCTGTGCTCAGTTGAATTTGCGCGCGGTTGATAAGCGAGCTGCGTGTCTCCTACCTCTTTGTCGTTGCGCTGGCCGTATTGGTGTAGCTCGAATTGACGCTGCCGCTATAAGCCCGCACGCGGTAGTAATACTTTTTGTTCGCGCTCAGGCCAGTGCTTGAGTAGGTCTTGACGTTCGCGCCGACCGTCGTGATCTGCGTGTAATTTGTTCCGTCGGTAGACCGCTCAACCTTGAAGCCGCTCTCGTTCGTCGCATTGTCCGCCCACGAAAGATTGATCTGGCTCGAAGAGGCTGCGGTGGCCGTCAGGCTTCCCGGAGCATTGATTGACACGTCAACGACTGCTTGCATGGAGGCCGTGTTGTCACCATTGACCAGCGCTTTGCTTGCCTGTGCTGTGACATCGCCGAGCAGCACTGCGTCGCCGAGCAGGACTGCATCGCCAATCAGGACGCCGTCGCCGAGCAGCACCGCGTCGCTGAGCAGCATCCCGTCGCCGAGCAGGACAGCGTTGGCGCAAAAGTACGTGCCCTCGCTTAAGGTGATGCCGGTGCTGGTCAAAATGTTATCGCCAATCAGGACGCCGTCGCCGAGCAGCACGGCGTCGCCTATGAGGACGCCGTTGGCTTCGAGCGTGCCGTCGCCGAGCAGCATGCCGAGAGCATAAACCTTCTGGTACTGGGTGATGAGATTGATTCCGGTAGCGAAGGAGTAGTCCATGATGAGACCCTGCCCCCAGTTGAAGCTGTAGCCCGCAATGGTCGTCTGCGGCGTAGGGGCCGAGCAGGTTGAGCACAGCAGCGGTGCGCCTAAGGGCGTGCTGGATGACAGGTCTGTGCGGATGAGCTTGGCTAATCTGACAGCACCTTCGAGGTTGATCTCGCCTGCGCCCTGCTCGAAGTTGTTGAAGCCCGCGAGCGGCTGTGCCGTGTACATGAGAATCGCTTTGATGAGATTCGGCGTCAATTTCGAGTTGGCCTGCAAGAGCAGGGCTGCCGCGCCCGCCACGACGGGCGTAGCCATTGACGTGCCGCTCATGTACATCTCTTCTCTTGTGTCCGACCCGCTCACGTTGGCATCCAGCGTGGGATTGTTCGCGACCAGGTAGTTGGCCGGAGACTGAGCATCAATAATCTTGTTGCCCGGCGCAACCACATCTGGCTTGACGAGGTTGTCGTAGTGCTTGAGGCCTGTCAGGTCCGTCCAGAAGCTGCGCGTCGGCCCGCGCGAGCTGTAGGTGGTGACACCGTCATCGCCGCGCGAGTCTGTGCCGAGGCTATTGGCCGCGCCGACCGTGATGACGGAAGGCTCGTTGCCGGGCGAGTGAATCTGACCGTAGAGCTTGCCCCCCGTGCTGTCTTTGCCTTCATTACCGGCAGCCGCCACGGCGACGACGCCCAGGTCGACCAGGCGACGCACGGCTTTGCAGATCGGGTCATCCTTGTAAGAGTCTATGGCCGGTGTGCCGAGGCTCATGTTGACGACCTTGATGTTGTAGCTCGTACGGTTGGTTATCACCCAATCGAGCGCGCTCAGCAGACCGGAGATTGTGCCCACGCCCTGCGCATTGAGCACGCGCAAATTGATGATCTTGGCGTTGGGGGCGATCCCTTCGTAAGCGCCCTGCGAGACGTTGCCGTTACCGGCGGCAATCGAAGCGACGTGCGTGCCGTGGCCGTAAGGATCATTGGTCACGGCCTGACCTGAGCTGTTTAGCTCGCCTGTGAAATCAACGCTCGCGGCGATGCGCGAGTTGTTGTTTGCATCCTTAAACGCCGTGTGGCTGGGATCGATGCCGGAATCCAGTACTGCGATGCCGATACCCGTGCCATCGTACGTGGTGCTTCCGCCCATCGTTCGCGCCGCGGTTGCGCCGGTGGTGAGGGTGACGTGGCCGAGCTTCTTAGTTTCCCTGTCCAGAGAGATGTAGGATACGTCTGTCCGGATAGATTCCGCATCGACGTCTCTGGCCTTCATGTAGACGGCGCGCGCGGTGATATTCTTGTACGCTGGCTTGATGGTTGCGCCTTTGCTCTTCAGGTCGGTATCGAGCGAGCTAGTCCATGAGGTGGTCGGCTGAACGATGACCTTGACGAAGCTGTCGGGAGCCTCTCTGACTTTCTTAGCCAGGTCATCGCCCACCTTTTTCTTCGACGCGCTTGTCGTTGAGCCGTTCGATGTGCCGGATGAAGAGCTTGGTCCCTTTTCCGCGCTGGCTTTGTCATTGATCATAATGCCAGTCACCAGGCACAGCAGCACTGAAAGGGAAGTAAATATTCTCAGGGCTGGAGAACATCTATTGGGTTGCATCTGTCTGCTCCTATGTTGCAGCTTCATAATTGCCATGTCGTACTCGAAACATCAGTCTGGCGCACAGTGGCGCACGCCGCTCATATGGCAACCACCGTTCCATATCTGTTTTTGCCCGATTGCCCAGGTTTTTATTAGGTTTTAGCTGCTCTTGACAGTTTTCTTGAAAAGAGCAAACTGACCGAGGCGGTCAAGCTGAAAGATTACCGGCGGTCAGTTTGAGAGACCATGAAGGGTCAGGAATGAATCACACTTTGCCGGAAGAGATCGAAGCTTATCGTGACCGCATGTGGCGGCGCGAGGAGGAACTGCGCATAGAGGATGCGTTGGAGGCCGAGCGGCTGGTTGAGAGCGTAGGGTTCTGCGCTGCGATGACGGATGTCAGGCGTCCAGGCCCCTCGCTCTACATCGCCGTGTGCGGGCGACGCGACGCGCACATGCCGCGCAACGTGCAGAAAGACCCCGAAAGCAGTCTCACGTGGCGCATCAAGGATGAAGTGATGCGGCGTGGCCGCGTCTACTACGCCAAGCTTGCGAAGGGTCGCGCGACGTTCATTGCGCCGCGTCTCCTGCCACACTTCAACGCGCTGTGGGGTGTCTCGCGTAGGCGTGAGAGCGATCTGCTCTCAGAGGATGCGCGCGCCGTGCTCAAGGTGCTCAGGCGCGAGTGGGAGATGGCAACGTGCGATCTCAGAGAGGCGGCAAAGATCAAGGAGCGCGCGCAGTTGACGCGAGCGCTTGATGAGCTGCAAAGGACGATGAAGGTTGTTCCGGGCGACGTGCTCTACGAGCCCTGGTTCACCTATGTCTGGACGCTCTCGGAAGGGCGCTTCGCGCAGGAGCTATCCATCAAGGTCAAACGCGAAGACGCCCTACGCGAAGTCGCGCGAGCGTTTCTCAACGGCGCGGGTATGACCATCCGGGGAGAACTGGCAAAAGTTACCGGACTCACGCGTCCCGACGCCGGAATCGGCAACCGTGCGCTCGTCAAAGAAGGCTATGCCGAACAGGTTGAGGTAGGCGTATATAGGAAGGTAATGATGAATGCGGAATGATGAATGATGAATTAAAACCAAAGTCAAAGTATTTTGATTTTCTTTTCGTTCATCATTCATCATTCCGCATTCATCATCTGCTCTTAAGGGTTGCGGCGGCGGAGAGGATGCCGTCGTGGTGATCGACCCTCACCGTCACGCATGCGCTGTTCGCGCTCTGCGATTCGTTGCTGGCGCAACGTGCGAAGGGTGTTGAGCTGCTCCTGAGTCAGCACACGACGAATCTTCAATTCCGTCAGGGCGCGCATACGCAGGAGCGCCGTCTGGGCTTCTGCCGCCTCACGCGTGTGCGTCTCTATTAAAGCTTCGTCAGCATTATCGGAATAGATTGCCTCGTCGAGCGCGCGCTGAGCCTGACGAAGTCGCTGGCGGGCTACGCGCCATTGCTCCCTGTTCTGTTCCCGTATGGCTTTGATCTGCTGAATCTGATCGAATGAAAGGTTGAGCCGTTCCTTCAGCCCCTGAAAGCGGTCGCCGTGGCCGCCCGGCCCCCGCTGCTGCTGTTCTGCCTCGCGCCGTTGCGTTGCGCTACCGCCCTCACCTTGCGCGCGCACCTCGGGCGCAAAAGAGAAGCTGAGAAGAAGCAGGGCGAGAGAGCTTACAGCCGCCGCCAGCCTGCTATTGAATCCGTTCATCATTGATAACCTCTTTGATCTTCTAACATGGCTCCGGCAGCATTCTACCCTGTCAACTGCCGTGGTCAAAAATTTGAGCTTCTAATTCGACTCGTCAAGGAGATCATAGAGACGCGGTAAATCCTCTTCATCGGAGCGATCACGCTGCGCCACAGTCTGGCGCGACGTGTTGCCCGACGTCGCATCAGTTGTCGATTGTGGAGCGTTGCGCGCCGCCGTAGTCGAACGCGTTGGAGAGCCGGTATTGATGATCTTCACAGGCGGCTGCTGTTTCTGCCACGCCTGGCGCTCCTGCCTGACGCGCTCCGCTACCATCTGATCCAGCTCTTCCTGCGAGTAGCCGACCTTGACGGGCTTCTCTACCTCTACAGTTCTGGTGCGCTCAACCAGGCGCTCGCGCGCCGCACCTGTACGAAAAGAGAGGCCACCGTCATCCCAGCGAATCTCTGCCTGAGCGATAGATAGTATGACCAGCGCACATGCGCTGACGGTCAACACAGCCGTCGCCGCGCGCATCCACACGGGCGAGAGCGCGAAGAACTCGTGTAAGGCTGCGAGCGCGGAACGCTGGCGCGAGGGCGCACGGCTCGCGTTCTCGTTGAAGGCTCTGGCTGCGAGCACGTTTGCGCCAGTTGCGCCGAGTGACAGTTGACGCCACTCGCGCACGGAACCGCGCACCTGATGGAAGGCTGCGAGTTCCGTCCGGCACGTCTCGCAAAGCTCAGCGTGGGCTTTAAAATCCTTCGCCATCTCGGGGCTTGCTTCGCCGTACAGGTAAGCGACAAGGTCTTCGGCGCGGGCGCACATCTCGGGTGTCTCTGCTGTTTCTTTCATCCTCTTATCCCAACTCTCTCTGTTCATCTTAAGGCGGCCTCCGCGCCATGTCTTTCGAGCCTCATACGCAGTTGTCTGAGCGCCGTATAGAGCCGACTCTTGACAGTGCTCAAGGGCAAATCGAGCGCGTCTGCGATCTCCTGAAAAGTCAACTCTTCAAACTCCTTCATGACGATCACTTCGCGCAGCTCCAGCGGCAAGGCATTGACAGCGCGACGCACCAACAACGTTCTCTCGCGGCTCTCGGTCACCTGCGCCGGCGATTCATGCGCGGGTGCGAGAAAGGACGCCTCCTCGCTGCTCGCCGTCTCTTCTTCAAGCGCCGTCTCGCTGCGCACACGCGCGCGACGCTGGCGCGTGATGCACTGGTTGATGGCGATCCGGTGCAGCCAGGACGAAACCTTCGCTTCACCGCGAAAACTGCGCAGACCTCGGAAAGCCGCGAGAAAAGTCTCCTGCGTCGCGTCGCGCGCATCCTCCTCGCGTCCGAGCATGCCGAAAGCGAGCGCGAAGATACGACGCTCCCATCGCTCGACGATCTCGCCGAAAGCATCTGCATCGCCCTTCAGAGCGCGTTGGACGATCTGCTCGTCGCTCGTCACCATCTGCATTCTCTTCGTATGTGCCGCCTGCGCCAGCCGCGCCCCCAGTCGTCATCACCCAAGGCGCAATGCAAATACCTTCATGCGCTCAGAGATTTAGACGCCACAAAGGGCGTTATAGTCGGATTAACTGATGAAATACAGACCATTTGATGCTTGATGCCTCCGAATCAGAGCCTGCCGCTCCCTGCTCTGAACCCGGATTTTGGGGCTCAAAACCCGGCAATTCGTGTTTCTAAGTAGATATTGGAAAGTTCGAGGTTCTTTGCGGCTCTGCCGCCCTGCTGTGCGGAAAGCCTATGGCTTTCCGTCTCATGCCCTCCTAATCATCCGCGAGGCTGCGCCTCGCGCATGGCAAGGCGTAGCCTTGCCCGTAGAAAAAGGACAGGGAACGGAAAGGCAGAGCCTTTCCGCACAGCCGAGCGGCAGAGCCGCAGTGAAAGCGCTCCGAACTTTTCAAACTTCACTGAGGTCGGCCTTTCAGGTTCAGAACTCGAAACTTCAGGCTCAGAACTCGAATTTTCGAGTTCTGAGCCTGAAGTTTCGAGCTTTTAACCGGAAGTTTCGAGTTCTGAACACGAGATTCCGAGTTCAGAACCTGGAAATTCGAGTTCTGAACTCAAAATTCCGTGTTTGGAACTCGAATTTCCAGGTTCTGAACCCGAAGCGCGGAGTCTGGAACTCGAAACTTCGAGCTTTGAGCCTGAAATTCCGAGCCTGGAACTCGAACTTTCGAGTTCAGAACCCGAAATCCCTTGCACTGAACCTCAATAGCGAAGAAAACTGTAAGGAAAACGTCCATTCAAGCATGATCCGACACCATCGCTGCAAGTGGGACGGATCACTAAGAGCGTCCGCACACCACCGCCAATCCTTCCCGCGATCCGATATTATTACTGCACATACAATAATTAAAAATTGTAAAACCAATTGACAGGGCTTCTTCCGATGCGTACTATGGCAAGAGGCGAGTGCGCGCCTTTGTGGCAGTCGTCGTGCGGAGATTCTTCTGGCCTGCCTTTGTGGTTCCTGTAGCACAATTCATTGATTCTTCTGTCTTAAATCGTCCGTGATGTTCGAACGCTTCGGGCGCGTGCGCCTGCTCTACATCGTTCTGGGAGTACTGCTGATGGTCGGCCTGCTGCCGCTGGCGCTGGCGGGCTGGCTGTTGTCCGGTCGCAGCGCGGACGAGCTGCGCTCGGTTGAGGGGCGTTACCAGGCGCAGCTTGTGCAGGATAAAGCGCGGCAGATAGAGCTGTACGGGCAGCGCTACCGCGACGTTGTGACGGGGCTGGCGCGCGCTTTCGAGCTGGCAGGCGGCGTGCGTGCGCTCAACGAGGAGGGGGCTGACGGGCGTCTTCAGAAGACGCTCAAGGACGACCCGAACCTGATCGCGCTCACGATCCTGCCCGTGCAGGGCGAGCCGCACAGGGCCTTCCAGCCGGATATTATTAAGCGTGAAGAGATTGATGAACGCGTCGGCGAGGTGCTTGCACGCATGAGCGGGCGGGGGATCGTCTTCAGCCGTCCACAGATCATACGCTCAGGGCAGGAGATGGCTTTGACCATCGCCGCTCCTGTGATGGGCGGAACTGGCGGCGATGAAGTGGTGGCGGCTGTGGTCGCGATCATCTCTTTCCAGGAGGTCTTCAAGGCCGTCCAGCAGCCCGTCTCAAAGAGCGAGCGGGAACTGTTAGACGCGGGTCTTCCAGTGGTCTTCGTCGTTGATGGGGACGGGCGCGCTGTGGCACATCCAGACGAGCGCGTGGCCTTTTCAGAGCGTCCGATGACCGATCTGAAAGTCGTGCAGGATTGGCAGGAGACTGGAATGCAGGTGCAGTCTGCGCTCGCGCCGTTCACGGCGGAGCGTGACGGGCGAAAGATAGAGATGCTCGGCTCCTATGCGACCGCTGAGCTTGACAGCAATTCGCGTCTCGGTGTGATCGCCATCCAGGACGAGCGCGCCGCGCTCGTCTCTGTCTCGGACATGCGTCGCCAGACGTTGATAATCAGTCTGGTCGCCGCGCTCTTCGCCCTCATGATAGGTTTCCTTTCGGCCAAACGACTGACGCAGCCTGTGCAGGAGCTGGCACAGGGCGCGCACCGCATCGCGGGCGGCGACTTCTCGCAGCGCATCAGCGTGCGAAGCCGCACGGAGCTAGGCGAGCTGGGTGAATCCTTCAACCAGATGACGGATCAGATCGAACGGTTCATCAGCGACCTTCAACGCTCTGCCAATGAGAATCGAGAGCTGTTCCTCGGCACGGTTAAAGCGCTGGCCGCCGCCATCGACGGCAAAGACCCGTACACGCGCGGCCATTCGGAGCGGGTCTCGCGTTTCTCCATCGCCATCGCGCAAGGTTTGGGGCTGGCTGATGAAGAGATCGAGAAGATCAGGATCAGCGCACTGCTCCACGACGTGGGCAAGATCGGCATCGACGACAACATCTTGAAGAAACCTTCTGCTCTGACCGAAGATGAGTTCGTGGTCATGAAACAGCACCCGCAGAAGGGCTTCAAGATCATGCAGCACATCCCCGCCATGAAAGAGTTTCTGCCCGGCATGTACATGCACCACGAGATGGTTAACGGGCAGGGCTACCCGCAGGGCTTGAAGGGTGATGAGATACCCTTACAGGCGCGCATCGTCTCTGTGGCCGACACCTTCGACGCGATGACCACAGACCGTCCCTATCAAAAGGCCATGAAGTTTGAGGATGCGCTGGCGCTCATCAAGAAATTCGTCGGCACACGTTACGATGAACGCGTCGTCGCCTCCCTGGTTGCCGCCTGCGAATCCGGGCAGATCACACCCGGGCGCGTGCGCCTCAAGCGCCCGCCTGTCAAACAAGCGCCAGCGCCAGCAGCCAACAGCCCATCCGTAACGGAGCATAACCCGGCTGCGCCTCCGGCGACCGCTTCCGTCGCTTAAACCGAAGGGAAACGCTTTCACGCGCCTATCTGCACAAGATAGCGTCAACACACAACCAACCGCTCCGGCCTGAAAACCGCAGCCCTATCCCCTCAAAGGAGAAACGAGAAACCCTCGCATGCACAACAGGAAATACTTCGCGCGTTTGCTAAGCCTGACGCTGGCTCTGTTATTAACAGCGGCCTCTATGTTCACACTTCCAACCTACTCCGAGAGTCATCCGACGATCTCCGCCGTCACCAGCGTGAGCACGACCGGCTCGTCAGCTTCCGTCAAGCTGTATTCACCGGTGCCAACTAAAGACCTCGCTTACAGCCGCGCGACCGGCATGATGTACGCGAGCATGCCGAGCACACACCGGGCCTACCCGAACACGGTCACGCCGTTCCATCCCATTACCAACGCCGTCACTTACTCGATCTCCGTCGGCAGCGAGCCCGGCAAACTAGCCATTTCCGAAGACGGGCTCGACATTTACGTCGCGCTGGACGGAGCCGGGAGCGTATGCTACTTCTACGTCGGATCACGGACGCCCGGCTACACATTCTCTCTGGGTAATAGCGCCACTAATGGGCCAATGTATGTTGAGGACATGGAGGTTCTTCCGGGCTCCTGGTACTCTGTCGCCATCTCACGCCGCAACCAGGGGTTCAGTCCGAGGCACGAAGGGGTCGCCATCTACGATAACGGCGTCATGCGTCCCAATACGACGCCGACGCACACCGGCAGCAACGCCATCGAATTCTCGGCCTCCGCGTCAACTCTCTACGGCTACAACAACGAGACCAGTGAATTCGGGTTGCGCAAGATGGCCGTTAATTCTTCCGGGGTCTCGGTCTCGAACACGACACAGAATCTGATTACTGGTTACAACGTAGACATCAAGTTCAGTAACGGCTTGATCTATACGACCAGCGGACGAGTTATCAACCCGGAGACGAGGGCGCTCGTCGGGACGTTCACTCTCGACAGTCAGTTCGGTAATCTGGTGCTGCCCGATGCGAAGACGGGTCGCGTCTACTTCCTGACAGGAAGCGGGGCTACGACAACCTTGCGCGCCTTTGACCAGCGCACCTTTGCTCCGCTCGGCTCTGTGAGCATTCCCAGCGCCAGTGGAACGGCCAGCAGTCTCATTCGCTGGGGCACAAACGGGCTGGCGTTTCGCACGAGCAGCGATCAGGTGTTTATGATTAGAACGCCGCTAGTCACTGCCAACAAGCCTGTTAGTGATTATGATGGCGACAACAAAACCGATCTCGCCGTATGGAGAGCGGGCGAAGGTATGTGGTACGTCCAGCAAAGTACGACTGAGGGCCTTACCGGAGGGCCTTGGGGGTTAAGCACGGATAAGCCTGTGCCGGGTGATTATGACGGCGATGACAAGACCGACCGCGCCATGTTCCGCGAGAGCGAAGGCGTCTGGTACATCAGCCAAAGTTCCGACTCTTCATTCCGCGCGCAGCAGTGGGGATTCGGCACGGACAAACCTGTGCCGATGGATTACGACGGTGATGGTAAAACTGACGTGGCCGTGTTCCGCCCCAGTGACGGCTTCTGGTATATCCTGCAAAGCTCCGACAACAGCTTTAAAGCACAACAATGGGGCAGTAGCGAAGATAAGCCCGTGCCTGGAGATTACGATGGAGATGGCAAGATCGATCTCGCTGTCTTCCGACCGAGCACCGGCAGCTTCTATATCCTGCAAAGCTCCAACAATACCTTTCGCGCCCAGCAATGGGGACTGGGCAGCGACCTACCGATCGTTGGAGATTACGATGGGGATGGCAAGACGGACTTGACTGTCTACCGTGCGAGCGAAGGCATCTGGTATATCATGCAAAGCTCTAGCGGCACTTTCAGAGCTGAGTCATTAAGTGTCGATTGCCCTCTGTCGGGAGACTATGATGGCGATGGTACTACTGATGTTGCAGGGTTCCGGCGCAGTGATAAGACCTGGCACATTCGGAGGAGTTTCGGGAAGGCGCTTAAATCCCAGTACTTCGGCGCTGATAACGATACTCCAGTGCAAACCTATTATTCGTTTTAGCCGTCTAGCGCTACAGGCAGGTAAATCGTATGGAGGCCCGAGGGTTAAAAGCTAACCCTCGGGCCTTTTGTTTGGCGCGGAATAGGATCATCACAGGACGAAAACGGTCTCTCTGCTTATCAAAGTATGAAATAGACCGACAGCGCTTTTGTCGCTATGCGGCAGTTGCGTTTATAATCGTTCGCTTACAATCTGAGTCTGATTCATAAAGGTATCTAACTGTTTCATGGGACTTTTCTGGAGACGCAAAAAAGAGGATCGCTTTGTGACGCTTGGGCTCAATGAGCCAGCGCGCGCTACGGAGCAGGCGAGCGCAGCGGAAGCGGAAGAAGCGGGTCTGCAAACGCCTGCGGCTGCTCCATCGCAAGCGGATGCAGCCGTCGCGAGTACGCCTCCCCTGCCCGCGCTTGAGCCCACACCAACAGGTGGTGCGCCGACACCGCCGCCAGCACGCGAGACATACTCTGTCACAGAGAGCCCCCGTCCGGTCACACCCGCTCCGGCGAGTGACGCGCGTGCCGCCGCAGAGCCTGTCAAGCCTGCGGCGCAGCAAAGACCCGTGCCCTCGCGCTCGCCGTTCAGTACTTCTGTCCTCGGCCTTGACAGGTCTATAGAGGAGTTGCGGGAGCAGGAGGCCGCGCTTGAGCAGGAGTTCTCGGCGCGCTTCCGCCGTGCCGTCGCCGCCACGCGCGAGTCGCTCTCCGAAAGAATCGACACGGTCTTTCAGGGGCGCAAGCAGATTGATGCCGAGCTGCTGGACGAATTGGAAGAGGCGCTCATCGCCGCAGACATTGGCGTGCCGACGACATTGCACATACTTGAGACCGTCAGGCGAGGGATAGCACGCAACCAGATCAACGATATCGCCGCCCTGAAGCAGGCGATCAAGACGGAGCTTCTGGACATCCTTCGCGCGTCGGAGCAACGGGGCGTCAATTCCGAGACAAGCGTGCCCGAGACGGTTGCGCCCTATGTGATGATGGTCGTCGGCGTCAACGGCGTCGGCAAGACGACCACTATCGGCAAGCTCGCGCAGCGCATCAAGGCCGAGGGCAACGACGTGCTGATCTGCGCGGCTGACACTTTTCGCGCCGCCGCGTCCGACCAACTGGCGATCTGGGCAGAGCGCACGGGCGTCCCGCTCATACAGCAGAAGCAGGGAACTGATCCGGCAGCCGTCCTCTTCGACTCTTTGAAAGCGGCTAAAGCCCGCTCGTCAGACGTGCTCATCGTGGATACCGCCGGGCGTCTTCATAATAAATCGAACCTGATGGCCGAGCTGGAAAAGATGAAGCGCGTCGCCGGGCGCGAGGTCGAAGGTGCGCCGCACGAAACCTTGCTCGTCGTTGATGCCGTCACAGGACAGAACGGCCTTGAGCAGGCGCGCCAGTTCCTGAAGGTCGCGGGCGTGACAGGGATAGTCCTGACCAAGCTTGACGGCACAGCCAAAGGCGGCATCGCCGTCGCCATTACCAAGGAGCTTAACCTCCCGATACGCTACGCAGGCATCGGCGAGAAGGTTGATGATCTGGTCGTCTTCGACCCTGAACAGTACGTCAACAGCCTGTTTGAATGAGTCTGGAGTCTAGAGTCTGGAGTCTGGAGTCAGAAGCCGATTCCTTTTTTGATTTGAGACTTCAGGCTTTAGCTTTCAGACTTTGGATTTTTATTTTTGACTCCAGACTCCAGACTCCAGACTCCAGACTTCGATGAGCGCATGATGCGCCGCGCCCTCGAACTGGCCGCGCGCGGGGTGGGACAGGTGAGCCCCAGCCCGCTCGTCGGCTGTGTCATCGTCGCGGACGGCGGCGAGATAGTCGGCGAAGGCTACTACCTTTACGAAGGGATCAAGCACGCGGAGACCCTGGCGCTCGAAGAGGCCGGGCCGAGGGCGAAGGGCGGGACAGCCTACGTTTCGCTCGAACCGCATGCGCACCACGGACGCACGCCGCCTTGCACGGATGCGCTCATCAAAGCGGGCATACGCCGCGTCGTCGCTCCCATTGAAGACCCGAATCCGAGCGTTTCAGGGAAAGGCTTCGCAGACCTGCGCGAGCGGGGCGTCGAAGTCAGCACAGGGCTGATGGCGCGCGAAGCCTGGCGGCTCAACGAAAAATATATCCTTTGTATGCAAAGGGGGCTTCCCTTCGTCCACCTGAAGATAGCCTGCTCGCTCGATGGTCGGATAGCCACGCGCACGGGCGACTCTCGCTGGATCACGGGCGAGCCGTCGCGCGCACGCGTGCAGGAGTTGCGACACGAATACGATGCGATACTGGTCGGCGTTGGCACGGCTCTCACAGATGATCCCTTGCTCACGGACAGGTCTGGAAGGGCGCGTCGGCGACCCCTCACGCGCGTCGTGCTCGACAATAACGCGCGTCTCTCGCCAGGCTCGCGCCTCGCCCTGACGGCGCGTGATAGTCCAGTGCTCCTCTTCTCTGCCGGGCGCGCGCCCTCTTCATCAATCGCAGCTCTTGAATCGCACGGCGTAGAAATCATACGTGGAGCGAACGACGGGCGCGACCTGCTGGCGGTGCTCAAAGAACTCGTCAGTCGCTCCATTCAAAGCGTGCTCGTCGAAGGGGGCGCAACCGTCGCAGGCGCATTTCTGGATGCGTGTCTGGTCGATAAAGTGAGCTTCTTCATCGCGCCCGTTATTATCGGAGGCGAGCGTGCGCCACAGGCCATCGGCGGCACAGGCGCAGAGCGCATCGCGGATGCCGTCAGTCTCCATGACGTTGAGATCACACAACACGGGCGCGACGTGGAAGTCACAGGCTACACGCGGGAAGGGATGAGGGATGAGGGATGAGGGATGAGGAAGAGAAAGAGTTGACTGATTCATCCCTCATCCCTCATCCCTCATCCCTTCGTTCATCCCTTCGGCCAAAGAAGAGTCTGGGGCAGAATTTTCTCGTGGACGAGCGCGTCGTGGATCGTATTATTCGTGCGGTCAACCCGCGTGAGGATGAGGTCATCGTTGAGATCGGGGCGGGTCGAGGCGCGCTGACCTCGCGTTTAATCGAAAGAGCCGGACGCATCGTCGCCATTGAGTTTGATCGCCAGCTTGCTCAACTGCTGAGGGATCGGTTCAAATCAATCGAGAGCTTCACGGTCGTCGAAGGCGATGCGTTGCAGATTGATCTCTGCGCGGCGGTTGCGCCAGCCACATCTAAGGCGCGGGTCGTCGCCAATCTCCCCTATTACATTTCGACGGCGATTCTTCAGCGCCTCATCCAACAGCGGCAGTGCCTCTCGGAGATGATGCTGATGCTGCAACGCGAGGTGGTCGAGAGAATCACCGCGCCGCCCGGCACGAGCGAGCGTGGTTTTCTGTCTGTGCTGGTCGAAGCCTACTGCGAGGCGGAGGCGCTCTTCGATGTCGCGCCAGCGGCGTTCAATCCTATGCCGAAAGTGTGGAGCACGGTCGTGCGTTTGCGCACGCGTCGGCACGTCGCGGCTGAAGTTAAAGATGAAGCTTTGTTGTGGCGAGTGGTGAGCGTAGGATTCGCGCAGCGTCGTAAGACGATCTTCAATAACCTGCGCGCCGCACCCGTTGACCTGCGCTCGCTGATCGAGATGAAAGGGGGCGCTGCACGTTTACTCGAAGCGGCACAGATAGAGCCACAGCGGCGGGCTGAAACTTTGAAGCTGGATGAGTGGGGACGAGTCGCGCACCTCCTGGAAGAATAGGATGGAGGGCTCACACTGTAGCCATTAGGGCGTGAAGAGGGGCGACGCTCACAGTAACGGTCACTGTGAGCGTCGCCCCTCAAATCCATCGCACCTTACGCGTTGTCGTCGGGCGGAATGTTCAACTGCTGGCCTACCTGAATCTTGTCAGGATCGTTCAGCTTGTCGCGGTTGGCGTAGAAGATGCGCATGTATTCATCCGCGTCTCCATAGAACTGCTTGCTGATCTTGGAGAGTGTATCGCCACTCTTGACCGTATAGGTCTGACTGCCCTGTCCCTGTCCGCCTCCGGCTGCGGCAGCCTGCGATTGACTCTGTTCCACGGTGATGTCGGCTGTGATGTCGCCGTAGTTCGGGTCAACCAGCTTGATCTGATCCCAGACCTTATTCATAGCATCTTCGGACGGAGCAACGCCTCGAAGAAACAGTTTGTTATCCTGCAAGTGCAGGTTCTGTAAGCGCACGCGCTGCTGTTCGAGTGTGCCCAGAACGGTCTGGTATTTCTGTTTGAGCTCATTGAAACGCTGATCTGCGTTCGGCTGTTGTTGCGCTGCGGACGCGCCGCGTCCGAACATCTTATCGAAAAGTCCCATCTATCTCTCCTCCTCTTGTTTGGTACGACTGAAGTGAATTGAAACTGTACCGGGATTGAACGAATAGTTATTTGCAAAGTGTGTGCCGTAGCAGAGGGGGCATCGTACCCTACGAATCATCGCCCGTTACGCCTTAAGATTAAAGGCTCGGTCATGGTTTGGCCTGCCTATTGCTACCAAGCTCATAGCGAAAGGTAATGGTACGGAGACCGTACACTGGCGAACTTTTTACGCGATTAACAGTGCGGTCAAACACTTTTAGTAGACAGGAAGGGCAGGAGGGATAAGAGATGTTTGCGATTCTCGGATGGATAATTTTAGGCTTGATTGCCGGACTGATTGCGAAAGCCATCATGCCTGGCAAAGACCCCGGTGGGTTCATCATCACGGCGCTGATAGGAATAGTCGGTTCCGTCATTGGAGGCTTCATCGGGCGTATGTTATTTGGTTATGGCCGCGCCAGCTCCGGCGGCGGCGACATCAACGAGCCGGGCTTCTTGATGAGCCTCGTGCTGGCCGTCGTCGGCGCGATCGTTCTGCTCGCAGTCTACAGGCTGATCACAGGCCGCAGCCTGCGCGCTTAAGCGCCAGCCGAAGGGCAGCAGGAATATAATTCAATCGGCAACGTGAGCGGCTCGCTTTAGATAAGACGAGCCGCATAGCCAGAGTACTTTCCAAAATATTCGGGTACGCGCAAGAAGATGCCTGTGTAGCTCTTCTCGCGGCGTGCCCGTTTGAGCTTTCAATTACGGTGATCGGTTTTGTGTCAGGTAGACGAGAGCCTGTCGGGTAATTAAGCAGGGCGCTTACTGTCGAGCGCTGCCGTGTCGTCCTTGAAATCCGTCAGCCTGCGCGCAGATTGGTAGCGGGTCTCTCCTTTGATGCGAAAAAGAGGGTCAGCCCTGAGGGCTGACCCACGAAAGAATGTCTGTTCATGTCTTAGACGGTGGCGAGCGAGCCCACGCCCCTGAACACTGTTTGCACAGGGTCGCGTCCGCAGGTGGTTCTCTGAGGATTTGCTTCAACGTGTGGACACGCAGACCGCAGACGGTTTGAGTCTCACCTCTCAACTCATGGTACTTCTTGCCTCTCGGATTAAGCACTACGTAGCGCTTCTGCCAGACGTTCAATGACCTCGCTTTCCGGGCTAGCGTGATAAGTATATCGAATATTCAAGTAAGGCCGCAATACGGTCTTTTCACGAGACGAGAAAGCGACTCTTCTTGTGGTATACTGTTCTGCTAAATTACGCCCGGCGAGTGCAGCCTGTGTTGGAGCATTCGCCGGGCTGTTTTGGAGAGAGTAGAGTAGAGAATCAAAGTGAGTAATGTTTTAGAGATCATCCCGCTCGGCGGCGTCGGCGAGTTTGGGATGAATTGTATGGCCGTGCGCTATGGCGAGGATATGATCATCCTCGACGCCGGAATGGGCTTCCCTGAAGAGAGCGTCTACGGTGTGGATGTCTCGGTTCCTGATTTCGATTTCCTCGAAGAGTACAGGGATAACATCACGGCCATCATCCTGACGCACGGGCATGAAGACCATCTGGGCGCGCTACCCTACATCCTTAAAAAGTTCAACGTTCCGGTCTACGCCTCGCATTTCACGGTCGGTCTGGCCGAGAAGAAATTGGACGAGCACGACCTGTTGGACGATGTCCTGATTCATCGCGTCGAGCCGCGCGATACGGTCGAGATCGGCCCCTTCAAGATTGAGTTCATACGGGCGTCGCACTCCCTCGTTGACTGCTTCTCGCTGGCGATCAGAACGCCCGTCGGGACAATCATCCACACGGGCGACTACAAAGTGGATGAGACGCCTGTCATCGGCGAGCCGATTGACCTCAGAACCCTCAGGAGCTACGGGCAGGAGGGCGTGCTCGCTCTGCTGTCGGATTCGACAAATGCGACCGTGCCGGGGCGCACGCCCTCTGAGCGCGCCGTCATCCCCGCCTTCGAAGAGATTTTCACAGAAGCCACGGGGCGCATCATCGTCGCCGCCTTCGCCTCTTCGATTCATCGCATACAGATCGTCATGGATGTCGCGCAGCAGTTCGACCGCAAGGTCTGCGTGCTCGGACGCTCGATGCAGAAGAATGTGGAGATCGCGGAGGAGCTTGGATATTTAGATATACCGGACGGCCTGCTCGTGAGCCTTAATGAGACGAAGCACCTGGACGATGACGAGATAGTCTTTCTCGTCACGGGCTCGCAGGGCGAGCCGCGCGCGGCGCTCTCACAAATGTCTACGCAGAGCTATAAGGGATTGACCGTCGAAGAGGGCGACACGGTGGTGCTCTCTGCGCGTATCATCCCGGGCAATGAGCGCGCCATCTCGCGTCTCATCGGCTACATCTACAAGCGCGGCGCGAACATCATCGAAGAGAAGCGACGCCTGATTCACGTCAGCGGGCACGCCTCGCAGGAAGACATCAGGATCATGACGGAGGCCGTGCGTCCCAGGTTCGTCGTGCCGATTCACGGCGAGTACCGTATGCTCTTTCGTCACAAGGAGTTCGTCAAAAACCATCTCGGCTACGCGGAAGAGAACATCATCTTGATCGAGAACGGCGACGTGCTTGAGCTGGACGGTGAGCGCGCCGTGATTACAGATAAGCGCGAAGTGGGCCGCACGTTTATAGACGAGACGGGCTTTGAAGAGATCAACACAGAGACAGTGCGCGAGCGCAAGCAGCTTGCCTACGAAGGCATCGTCACCGTCGCTGTCACCATCGACGAGGAGACAGGCGAGCTGGAAGCGGAGCCTGAGATCGTCACACGTGGCCTGGTCGGCTCGGATTCCACGAACGGATTTCTCAAGAACGCGCAGCGCGTCGTGACCGAAGCCGTGGAGAACGCGCCGCACGCCGAGCGTGTAGATACGAGCCTCCTGAGGGAGCGCGTCCGGCTTGAGCTCAAGCGTTTCATACAGAAACAGACCGGCGCGCGGCCTGTCATCCTGCCTGTCATCGTTCAAGTGTAAATTCATGGGTTCAGAATTTGAGCGCTGAAATCCCACATCGCTGATGGCGCATGATCACAAAGAAGTGAGCGGTGCGGAGCAGACGACGGACGTTGCGGAACTGCTGCGCAGAACGAGGATCGTAGTTGCGCCCGCCACCTATTTTCTGATCGGCATGCGCCACGCAGACTGGGCGCGGCTCCTCGAAAATCCAGAGCTGAGCCCGCGCGGTGATGCGCCCTTCATGCTCCTGCGCGATGCGCAAGAGGTGACGCTCCTGCTTGATGAGACGGATTGGCGCACTCTTCGACACGCGGCGCGCGAGGCACGCGTCGAAGGCGGCTTCCGCCTCGTTACGCTCGACATCGAACTGAAATGGAACGTCGTCGGGTATCTGGCGCGCGTCACAGAAATTCTGGCGGGCGCAAATGTGAGCTGTGGGGCTCTCTCCGCCTTCTCGCGCGATCATCTGCTCATCAAGCAGGACGATCTCGCAACAGCCTTGCGTGTTTTAGGGAATCACGTTGCGGAATTATGCTGAAAAAGTAGACAGTAGAAAGACATGGGACTACTTTTTGTTGTCTACTAATCGAAAGCATGGACATCAATAAACACGCCGGATCTTCTTTTCGACTGGCTACTGACTACTGACTACTGTCTACTAATTCTTTATGCATGTTGATTGGTCGCAGAAAGTGGTCTTCATCACCGGCGCTTCGAGCGGCATCGGGCAAGCGCTTGCTATCGAGCTTGGGCGACGGGGCGCATCGCTTGGTCTGCTGGCGCGTCGCGCCGAAGTGCTCCGACAAACGGTCGTCGAAGTGGAAGAAGCGGGCGGACGTGTGATGGCGCTTCCGGGCGACGTGAAGGATGCGTTGGTTGTCCGCGCCGCTGCCGATCAGTTGCGCGAGCGATTCGGGCGGATTGACGTGCTGATTGCCAACGCAGGCATCGGGCCGACGACCGACGGGGCTCAGTTGAGTGCGAGTGATTTCGCGGATGTCATCAATGTTAATGTCATCGGCGCGGCGAACAGTGTCGCGGCGGTCGTGCCTGAGATGGTCGCGCGCGGGGAGGGGCAGCTCGTTGCTATTTCCAGCCTCGCCGCTTATCGTGGCCTGCCGAAGTCCGGCGCATACTGTGCGAGCAAAGCGGCGGTTTCGGCCTTCTTTGAAAGCCTGCGCCTGGATTTGTCCGGCAAGGGTGTAGACGTCACGATCATTCATCCAGGCTTCATCAAGACGCCGCTCACAGAAGGCCGCCATGCGCAGTTGCCATTTTTGATGGAACTCAATAGCGCCACGCAAAAGATCATCCATGCCATTGAATCGCGCCGCAAGTCTTATGCTTTCCCCTGGCAGCTTGCCAGCATCGTTCGTTTCGGCATGCTCCTTCCAATCTCTTTGTACGACAGGATCGCAATGAAGAATTCATTCCGCGAATAACAATGCGATTGCGGATTGATAGATGGATTGTGGTATATACTCAACCCGTTCGTTAATTCCGAAATCCGCATTCCGCATTCTGCAATCTGCTTATGTCAATCATCCAGGCCATCATCCTCGGCATCGTCCAGGGTCTCACGGAATTCATCCCGATCAGCTCGACGGCGCATCTCGTCTTCGCGAGTCGCGCAGTCGGACTCTACGACGGGGTCGAGCAGGTCTTGCGCAACGAGCAGACGACGGCCACTATCGCCGTCATCCAGTTGGGGACGCTGCTCGCCGTGCTCATCTATTTCGCAGGCGACATCTGGAAGATCACGCGCGCCTTTATACACGATCATCTGGCGCTGTTGCGCGGCCAGAGAAGCGAGGGCGCGCTCGATATGACGATGATGGGCGCGCGGCCTGTGCGCCTCTCGGAGGAAGCCTGGCTGGGATGGCTCATCATCATCGGATCGATCCCCATCGCGACCGTCGGGCTTCTCCTGAAGAAGCTGATCGAAGGGCCGCTTACGAAGAACCTGTGGGTGATCGCGACGATGATGATCTTTGTCGCCCTGCTCTTGGCGGTCGCGGAGGTGTTCGCCAGGCGTCGGCAGAAGCAGCGCACGATGTCTGAGCTTGGTTTGAAGGATGCGCTAGCCGTCGGAGGGGCGCAGGTGCTGGCTTTGATTCCCGGAGCCAGTCGTTCGGGCACGACGATCATGGCCGGTCTCTTTGCGGGCGAGACGCGCGAGACTGCCGCGCGCTTCTCTTTTCTTCTCTCGATTCCGGCCATCGCCGCCAGCGGCTTGCTCGAACTCAAAGAGGCGTACGAAAAGCTCCCTGAAGGAAGCTTCCTTCCGCTCGCCATCGCCACGGTCGTCTCAGGCATCGTGGGCTACGCGTCGATCTGGTTTCTGCTGCGCTTCCTACGCACCCATTCGACGGGCATCTTCATAGGCTATCGTATCGTGGTCGGCGTGCTGATCTTTGCCTTGTTGATTGCGGGCGTGATGAACCCCTACTACGGCGCGCAAGCCGAGACGCAGCCCGCGCAGCCTGCCCAACAGAATCAGAATTCTGCTCCGGCCAACGAGCGCGAACTGCTGCCGAGCAACCTTGCCACTAACAATAATCGGAAAGATTCGGTAAACTTATCTCGCCCTCCCTCGCGAACGAAGTCTCGTAAAAGATCGAAAGGGCGATGATTCTCCCATGAGTGAAGAAACGAAGAGTGACAAAACCGCACCCGTGCAGCGCCCGCGCAGCCCGCGTGTGCCGGTTGATTTCGCGGTCGAGCTGGAGGGGCGCAGCCCGGAAGGCAGCCCCTTCCATGTCCAGGCCGAAGCCGTCAAGGTCAGTCGCGGCGGGGCGACCCTCATCACAGATGCGCCGCTCGCATTGGGCGCGGTCGTGCGTCTCACGCCGCCATTCGGGCGCGCCATCGACGCCGAAGTCAACGGCGTCTGGACGGATCAGACGGACGGCAAACAACGCATCGGCATCAAGCTGCTCGAACCGAACGGCTGGTTCGCAGATTAATATGAGTAGACAGTAGTCAGTAGTCAGTAGCCAGTAAAAATGAAAAGCGGCTGATGCGTTTTCGTGCTGAGCTTTTAATCATATTGGACAATAAAGCGTGACGCTGCGGTTTTTTCTACTGGCTACTGACTACTGACTACTGTCTACTGTCTTTATGAAACGCTGGATCATACGTGAGCGGGATTCTGAGTGTGCTGATAGGCTGGCGCGCGCCCTCCGCGTTTCACCCATCGTGGCCGGGTTGCTCGTGGCGCGCGGGTGCGTTGATGAGCGAGCCGCGCGAAGATTCCTTCGTCCCGCACACGATCAATTGCATGATCCGTCGTTGATGCTCGGGATGCAGGATGCTGTGGCGCGAATCCTGCGCGCGATTGATGCGGGCGAGCGGATTCTCATCTATGGCGATTACGATGTGGACGGGACGACGGGGACGGTCGTGCTCAGGCGCGCTTTGCAGTTGTTGGGAGCGCAGACGGGCTACCACATCCCACACCGTTTCACGGAAGGCTACGGCATCCAGCAGCTTGCCCTTGAGCGTGCGCTGGCCGATGGCTACAAGCTCGTCATCAGCGTCGATTGCGGCATACGCGCCTTTGCGCCTCTCGACTGGGCCAGAGCAAACGGTCTGGACGTGATCGTCACCGATCACCACCTGCCTGATGAGGGCGAGGGCGCACCGCCCGCCTTCTGTGTCCTCAATCCGAACCAGCGCGGCTGCAATTACCCGGACAAACACCTGGCGGGCGTCGGCGTCGCCTTCAAGCTCGCGCATGCGCTCTTTCGTGAGCGCGGGCGCGAACACCAGGTCGGCGGTTTCCTGAAGATGGTCGCCATCGGCACGGTCGCGGATGTCGCGCAGCTTGTCGGCGAGAATCGCTCAATCGTCGCGCTCGGACTATCGGGTCTAGTGCGTGCGACCAATCCGGGCTTGCGCGCATTGATGGAAGTGGCCGGGTGCGGAGACGGGCGCGGCATGACCTCTACAGACCTGGGGTTTCGCCTCGGGCCGAGGATCAATGCGGCGGGGAGAATGGATGCCGCGCGCGCCGTCGTGGAACTCTTCGAAGCAACCGATCAAGCGGAGGCGCGGCGTCTGGCCGAACATCTCAACGCGCGCAACAACGAACGCCAGACCGTTCAGCGCGAGATCATCAAGTATGCGCTCACGGCTCTGTCCGTCGATACGGATGCTGCGCAATCGCATGTCGCCGTGATTGCAGGCGAGGGCTGGCATCGTGGGGTGATCGGCATCGCCGCCTCTAAGATCGCAGAGTTGATAAACCGTCCCTGCATCGTCATCTCACTCGAAGGCGACCACGGGCACGGGTCTGCGCGCAGCATCCCTGCTTATCACCTGCTCGACGGGCTGACCGCTTGCTCAGACCTGTTCGAGCAGTTCGGCGGCCATTCGCACGCCGCAGGACTCGCCATCAAGCGCGAACGCATCCCGGAGCTGCGCCGCCGCTTGAACGAACACGCCGCATCCCATCTCAGCGACGAAGACCTCGTCCCGGCGCTCCATATCGATGCGGAGCTGCCCGCCGAATCGCTCACGCTCTCGCTCTGCGAAGAGTTGCGCCAGCTTGAGCCCTTCGGCGCAGGCAATCCGCGTCCACTCTTCATGACGCGCGGCTTGCGTCTCTTAGGCGATCCGCGCGTGATGAAAGAGAAGCACTTGAAGCTGCGCGTCGCCGGAGCGCAGGGCCGCCCACTCGAAGCCGTCTGGTGGGACGGCCTCGAAATTATGAAGCAAACGCTTTCCCCGAATACGCGCATCGAACTCGCCTACACCATTGAGCCAAACACATGGCAGGGTGAGACGCGCCTGCAACTGTGCGTCAAAGATATGAGGAAGAGTACTGAGTACTGAGCACTGAGAAAAGTGGAAGTTTTTTACTCAGAGCGTGTTTGAAAAGTGAGGAGAGTGGTTGGGGTGAGTAGAGATTTAAACGCAAAGGACGCAAAGGAAGACGCGCAAAGAGCGCAAAGAATCTGCGACCTTTGCGATGAACTTTGCGCCCTCTGCGTTTAAATCTTC
>DASVVT010000069.1:0-21139 GCA_036386415.1 Pyrinomonadaceae bacterium | reverse complement strand
CTGGGCCTGTCCTTCGGCAAGCTGCCGCGCTTTGTTCGCAAGTACGCAGACCTGCATGCGACCATGAACGATGCGATCAGCCGTTTCGCCGATGATGTGCGCTCGGGTGCTTATCCGTCCGACGACGAATCATACGGTCTTCCGTCAGAGGCCGCCGCCGAGTTGGATATCGAGCTGCCCCGTAAGGATACAGGGGTTGGTAAATAGCAGTCGGCCCCTTTGAAGGGTTCGGGCCTTACTCAAAATGAGCATCGTCGGCAACTTCAATCATAACTTTTCCTCTTAAGTGATAAGCGAGATGCAAAGGGCTGAAGGCTCTGGCCGAAGCTCGCTTCTTTTTTTATGGAGATAATCAATCGCCGTCAGCGCATGAGTTCCGTGTCGCGCAAGGTGCGACGCCAGCAGGACAGGACTATCGGGCTCGTGCCGACGATGGGGGCGCTCCACGACGGCCACCTGAGTCTCGTGCGCGAGGCTCGCAGGATGTGCGATGTCGTCGTCGTGTCCGTCTTCGTCAACCCGGCGCAGTTCGGGCCCGGTGAAGACTTCGAGCGCTACCCGCGCGACCTGACGCACGACGCCGCGCTTTTGACCGACTACAACGTCGACTATATCTTCGCCCCTGCGCCCGAAGAGATTTATCCGAAGAATTTTTCCACCTACGTCGTCGTGGAAGGATTGTCTGAGCAGCTTGAGGGCACTTCGAGGCCGGGCCATTTTCGCGGTGTGGCAACGGTCGTCACTGTCCTGCTCAACATCGTGCGACCCGATTTCGCCTTCTTCGGTCAGAAGGACGCGCAGCAAGCGTTGATCGTCCGCCGTCTCGTGCGCGACCTGGCCTTTGATACGGAGATCGTCGTGCTGCCGACCGTGCGCGAGGAAACGGGTCTCGCCCTCTCGTCTCGCAACGCTTACCTGAATGAAGAGGAGCGACACGCCGCGCCCATTATTCACCGCGCCCTGACGCGCGCCAAGGAGGCTTACAAGGACGGCGAGCGAAACGGCTCGCGCCTCGCGGGCATTGTGCGCTCGACCATTGAGTCCGAGCCGCGCGCGCGCATTGATTACATCAGCATTACGGATGCCGATACCTTGGAGAAGCTCGACAAGCTGGACGACCGGACGGTGCTGATCGCGGCGGCCGCCTACTTCGGCAAGACGCGCCTCATTGACAACATCGTGCTCAATCGCAAGAAGGACGGCGCGTGAGACCATTTTGGATTTTGGATTAACGCGACGGCAAACTTGAGCTTTGGAATTTCGCCGCTCAACTTTCGCAGGCTCGCCAATCTAAAATGGAAAGTTCCTCTCTTCACACGAAATTCAATCAATGACTGAAAGAACGAAACAGAAAGCCCACATCGAATTTACTTTGAACGGCGAGCGGGTCGAGGCGGCCTTTGCGCCGCACAAGACGCTGCTTGAAGTCCTGCGGGAAGACCTCGGGCTGATGGGCACAAAGCACGGCTGCGAGCTTGGCGAGTGCGGCACCTGCGCCGTGTTGCTGGATGGCCGAAGCGTCCTCTCCTGTCTGGTGCTTGGCCTTGACACGGAAGACCGCGATGTTGAGACCATCGAAGGGATGGCGGAGGGCGCTGCTCTTCATCCTTTGCAGGACACCTTCGCGGACACGGGCGCGGCCCAGTGCGGCTATTGCACGCCCGGCTTCCTGCTCGTCGCCAAAGAGTTACTGAAGAACAACCCGCAGCCCAGCCGCGACGAGATTAGGGAAGCCTTGAGCGGCAATCTCTGCCGCTGCACAGGCTATATTAAAATTTATGAGGCGGTCGAGATGGCGGCCGCACGAATGCGTGGCGAAAAGGCTGAGTTACCAAAAGAGAGTATTTATGGGTACGAATAAAAACGGGAATAAAGCGCAGGGCAAGGCGGGAAACGACGTGCCTCTGAAGGTCGTAGGCAAGCCCTTTCGCAAGGTTGACGCGCGCGGCAAGTGTACGGGCCAGACGAAGTTTGCCGACGACATCACGCTGCCGCGCATGCTCTTTGCCAAGCTTCTTCGCAGCCACGAGCCGCACGCGCGCATTTTGAGCATTGACACATCTCGTGCCGAAGCCTTGCCCGGTGTCCTTTGTGTCATCACGGGCCGCGACCTGCCCATCCCCTACGGCATTCTTCCCGTCAGTCAGGACGAGCATACGCTCTCGATCGAAAAGGTTCGTTTTATCGGAGACCCCGTCGCGGCGGTCGCAGCCCTCGACGAAGACACTGCCTTCGAGGCGATTAACCTGATCGAAGTCGAATACGAACGCCTCCAAACCATCACCTCGATCGAAGAGGGAGTGATGATTGAAGAGCCGCGCATACACGACTACGGCGACGGCGGCAACGTTCATAAAAAAGTGCACCTCGAATTCGGCGACCTCGATCAGGGCTTTAAGGAAGCAGACCTCGTGCGCGAGGACATCTTCTTCTATGAAGGCAACACGCACCTGCCCATGGAGCAACATGCGGCGGTCGCGCACTTCGACCCGGACGGCAAGCTCACTCTTTGGAGTTCGACGCAGACGCCGCACTATGTTCATCGCGCGCTGAGTCGTGTGTTGGAGATGCCAGCCGCGCACATACGCGTCATCGCCACGCCCAACGGCGGAGGCTTCGGCGGCAAGAGCGATCCCTTCAACCATGAAGTCGCCGTCTGCGAGCTATCGCGCCGGACGGGCCGTCCCGTCAAGATCACTCTCACGCGCGAAGAGGTCTTCTACTGCCATCGCGGTCGCCATCCCGTCTTGATGAAGATCAAAACGGGCGTGAAAAAAGACGGGGCCGTCACGGCCATGGATTTCGAGTCGTACCTTGACGGCGGCGCATACGGCTCTTACGGCGTCGCCTCAACCTTCTACACGGGTGCGCTGCAAACCGTCACCTACGAAGTTCCGCGCTACCGCTTCCGTGGCGTACGCGTCTTTACCAACAAGCCGCCGTGTGGGCCCAAGCGTGGGCACGGCACGCCGCAGCCGCGTTTCGGTCTGGAAATCCAACTCGACAAAATCGCAGACCAGCTTGGCCTTGACCCGGCCGAAATGCGCTTGAAGCATCTCGTCAAGCCTTACTCCGTCACAGCCAATTATCTACGCATCGGCAGCATGGGCCTCGGGCCATGCATAGAGAAGATCGTCGAGGGCTCCGACTGGCGGAACAAGCATCGCAAGCTGCCCTACGGTAAGGGCGTCGGGCTCGCTTGCAGCTCATACATCTGCGGCGCAGGACTTCCGATCTACTGGAACAGCATGCCGCACTCGGGCGTTCAGCTTGGCCTTGATCGTCAGGGCGGAGTACGCGTGCAATGCGGCTCGACCGATATCGGTCAGGGCTCGGATTCCGTGCTCGCCTATATCGTCGCCGAAGTCTTAGGCATTGATCCCTTCGACATTCGCGTCGTCACAGCCGACACGGACCTGACGCCGGTTGACCTCGGCAGCTATTCGAGCCGCGTCACGCTGATGACCGGCAACGCAGCCTTGCAGGCCGCCGAACGCGCACGCGAGCTGCTCGCCATCGCCGTCGCCGAAAAACTCTCTGTGCCCGTCGTAAATCTCTCCTTTGCCGAGCGCCGCGTCTTTGACGTGGAGAATCCTGAAACGGGCGTCACCTTTGCGGAAGCGGTCGTGCTCGCCGAATCCAAGTTCGGCACTATCGGCACTGTCGGCTCGTACACGCCGCCGCGCTCGCCCGGAAAATTCAAAGGCGCGGGCGTGGGCCCATCACCCGCCTACAGCTACTCGGCTGCCATCGCCGAAGTTGACGTTGACCCTTCGACCGGTTTCGTCACGGTCGAGCGCGTTTGGATCGGCCACGACATAGGCCAATCCATCAACCCTATGCTCGTCATGGGTCAGGTCGAGGGCGGCGTCTACATGGGCCTCGGGGAAGCGCTCATGGAAGAGATGACCTACCGCGCCAATCGCAACGTCGTCCACAAGTTTCCCAGCCTGCTCGAATACAAGAGCCCGACGACTTTGGAGATGTGCGAGGTCAAGACCTATCTCATCGAAGACCGAGACCCCAACGGCCCCTTCGGCGCGAAGGAGGTCGGCCAGGGGCCGCTCTTGCCCGTCATGCCAGCCGTCGCCAACGCCGTCTACGATGCCGTCGGCGTTCGCATAGACGAAGTGCCGATCACGCCGGAGAAAGTCTTGACCGCTCTGCGCGACAAGGCCAAAGGCAAAGAAGGCCGCTTCGGGCCGAAGGGAGTGCCAGAGGTTGAATGGCCTGCGCCCTTGAAAGTCCAGACGCCCGCCGAAGGCGGCGACGGGCGCGAGATGCCGCGTGTGGCTATACACTCGTAAAGTTGTTAGCAAGGATTAATGCTGAGCATAGAAATCAGGTAGTCTTAACTCACAAATATGAAGCAGCATAGCAGTACGAAGCGTAAAGCCAAGCACCACGTCTCTGATGCTTATATAGCCGCCGTGAAAGCTGTTGCGGAAGCAGCACGTAAAGTGGAAGAGGCTGGCAGTAAGGCGGAGAATAATTATCAATCTTACATCCAGGCTTTGAGTGAGAAGAAACAAGCTGACGAGGCTTTACGCGCGGCACTTGCCGAATTGCAACAAGTGGAGAAGAAGTAACTAACCGGATACTTCTAAAGACATCTGGCTCCATTATTAATGGCTTAGGAGGCTGTTATGCCTTTCAATCCAGTCATGTCCACCGAAACCAAGAAAGATATTGACGTATTTTTTGCAGAAAAACATCCTCGATCTATCTGTGTAGCGAATTACAAAGGCGGAGTCGGTAAAACCACTATTGTTTGTCTGCTTGGTTATTATCTTGCTGAGATTACAAAAAAAAAGGTTCTCATGTTCGACATCGACCCTCAGTGCAGTTTATCATTAGCAGTTGGGTTTAATCCCGAACAAGTAAGCAAAACTCAGCTTACGATTCACGATTTGGTTAAGCCATCAAAGTGGGCTAAAATTCGCAAAACCAATTTCGGTGAATATGTATCTCCTGTCCCGGACTCCCTTAGCCCCAAGAATCTGTACATAGTCAAGGGCTCATTCGATGTTGAAAACTTGGATTTTGAAATTACGAAACGCCTTGTAAAAAGCGAGCATCGTGAAAGCGAATTGTTTCTGTATTGCAAACAAATGTTCGATGAATTTAAGAATTACGATTATATCTTGGTTGATTGTCCTCCGAACAAAATGTATTTGACCCAAGCAATGCTCCGCGCCTGCTCTTTTTACATGCCTGTTACTATTCCTGATGAGATTTCTATTTATGGTATGCCCCGTCTCTTGCGATGGGTTAAAGAGATTCCGAAATCTGATAAGCCAAAAATGCTGGGCTACATTCTTAACACAATCAACAGAAGCGGAGGAGCAAGCGTTGGGAAAACATTCAGCCAGCAAACTGCCGAAGATAGGCTAGAAAGAAGCATAAAGATCGACCTTACTGCCGAAGAGAATACAATAATTGGTAACAATCCATTAATCGGGCTTATTCCAAGATTAGATGTAATCGCTCGCTTCTTAGGAGAAAGAGGCGCTAAAGTTTCAAGAAAAGATTTTACGAAAAAGACATCTAATCAACCGACAGTTGATGAGTGTCTGCGTAAAATTGCAAAGGAGGTATTGCGAAGAATCAATGAATTCAGCACCTAAATATCAATTTGAACACCCGGCAGGACAAACACTCTCTCCACAAATTAAGGAGTCTCTGCTTCGCTTTTTTCAAGAAACCGAGTTGCAAAAACTTGAGCGTGCGGGTGGTAGTATAACCATAAGAATCTCCCTAGCAAAACGCAGAAAGAGTCGAGAGAAGAACGATGACCTTACCGTTTCATTTGATGAAACTTTCATACAAGAGCTAGAAAAGGCGAGTAATTCCGAAGAGCAGATAAATAGAATTTTAGACAGGCTTACTGTCAAACAGCTTCGTAAACTTGGTGAAATCCTAAAACTTCATTTTCGCTCTAAATCAAGCGCCAAGGAAATGAAACAAGAAATCGTTGGGCTTTTTAACCACGCTGCTATGTGGCGGAGCATATCAAACTCTTAATATCTTACAATCGGTATCAAACCTATGATGAGACTTCCTAAATTCACTTACCGCGTGCCTCGCGAAATTACGGACGCGGTGCGTATGATGGCCGACGCGGGCGCTGAGGGGCAGTTTGTGGCCGGTGGCACAGACCTCTACCCAAATATGAAGCGGCGGCAGCAGACGCCGCGGACGGTCATCTCCGTGATGCGTTTGGGTGAGCTTCATCAGATCACGGGTGACGGAAAGTCAGGCTTGCGGATCGGAGCGTCCGTGACGTTGACGGATATTTGCGAGCATCCGGTTATCAATCGTGATTACCCTGTGGTCGCACAGGCGGCGCGCCAGATTTCCACGCCCATCTTGCGCAACATGGGGACGATTGGCGGCAACCTGCTGCTCGACACGCGCTGCAACTATTATGACCAGAATTACGAGTGGCGCCGTGGGGTAAATTTTTGTATGAAGAAGGACGGCGAGGTGTGCTGGGTCGCGCCGGGAAGCAAGAAGTGTTGGGCTGTGCAGTCGTCCGATCTGGTGCCGGTCATGGTGGCGATTGGCGCACGCGTTCGACTCGTCTCCACGCTCGGCGAGCGGATGGTAGATGCGGCTGGCCTTTACAACGACGACGGGATCAATTACCTGCACAAGAGGCCGGACGAATTGCTGGCTGACGTACACCTGCCGCCCGTGGGCGGGTGGCGCGCCACCTATAAGAAATTGCGGCGGCGCGGCGCATTCGACTTTCCGGTGCTGGGCGTAGCGGCGGCGCTTCGTATAGGTGAAGACGGAACCGTGCGCGATGCAAGATTGATCCTCGGCGGCGTCGCCCCCGCTCCGATTGAAGTCAAAGAGGCAGAGCAGGCGCTGATCGGCGAACCGCTCAATGATGAGCGTATGCAGGCTGCCGCAGAGGCTTGCTACCTGAAAGCCCGCCCGCTCGACAACACGGATTTCGTCATGAACTGGCGCAAGCAGATGGCACGCCCCTATGTCCTGCGCGCCTTGGAAGAGCTACAACAGCAGTAAGCAGTAAGCAGTAAGCAGTAAGCAGTAAAAACGATCTTACTGCTTACTGCTTACTGCTCACTGCTTACTGCTCACTTAGTGTGAGCGTAATTGCCTCCATCTTGCTTGCCGCGGGACGCTCTCGGCGCATGGGCGCGTTCAAGCCGCTACTCACCTTTGGCCGTCAGACCGTGATCGAAGCCTGTATCGACAACCTGCGCGCGGGAGGCGTTGAGCAGGTGGTTGTGGTCATAGGTTTCCGTGGCGATGAGATAGTTGAGCGGCTGGCGCACCTTCCCCTGAGCTTCGCGGTCAATGAGGATGCAGGCAGCGAGATGAATGTCTCTATCGCGCGCGGTGTGGAGCAGATTTCAGACCGCACGGAGGCACTTTTCGTCGCCCTCGCGGATCATCCGGCAGTTGCGCCAGAGGTGATGCGCCTCCTGATTAAAGAGCGTAGATGCACGGGCGCTCGCCTCCTCGTGCCGGAACATGAGGGGCGCGGCGGGCATCCCGTCCTGATCGATCATAGTTTCCGCGAAGAGCTACTCCATCTTGATCCAAAACGCGGATTGCGCGCTCTGTTCGACGCGCACCGCGAGGAAGTGTTGCGCGTTCCGGTTGCGTCGCCGTACGTTGCGCGCGACATGGATACGTGGGAAGATTACCTGGCGCTGCACGAAGATGTCTTCGGCATACGCCCACCCGACCAGAGAGAGCAAAGCTAATCGTCCCGACATATTCTTTCGACGTGACTGTCCAACCGAACGTCTTGAAAGCTCATCCAACTGTTCGCATGAGTCTTCCCCTGAGAAGCGACCCGAAGCGCAGAGCCTTTCAACATAGTTACAACCGGAGGGGCGCGACGAGGGCGAGGGGAGACCTTAAAGGAGATAAAGATGTTTTCCAGGAGTCGCAGGTCTTTCATAGCCGCGACCATTTCAATATGGATGCTCTCATCGGTCGCTTTCACGCCGCTCGGGCGTGCTGCTGCCGCTTCTGCTCAACCTTCCGCAGACTTCGCGTTGCGCTCAATCGACGGGCAGACCGTGACCGCCGATAGCCTGCGCGGTGAAGTAGTCGTGATGGCCTTCGGAGCAACCTGGCTGCCGCTCTCTCGCAAACAGGCGCAGGGCGTGCGCAAGCTCGCCGACAACTACGCCAAGCGCGGGGTGGTGGTCTTCTGGGTGAGCACGGAATCGGAATCGCCAAAGTCGAAGAACTACGCCTCCGACGAGCAGTTGCGCCAGTTCTCGCGCAAGAACGAGCTGAACGTCACGGTGCTGCGCGATCCCGAAGGCAAGGTCACCAGGGATTTGGGCGTCGATCAGATTCCCGCGATTGTCATCATCGACAAACAGGGTAACGTTTACGGCGAGCCCATCAACGGTCTAGACCCCGAAGTCAACCTCATAGATCAACTCGCGCCCACACTGAACAAGATTTTGCAGTAGTCGTGAGACGGGTTCACACTCTCCTGAACTCAATTCGAAAAGCAAGAGGCCGCCTGTGATCACAGGCGGCCTCTTGTCATCTGAAGGTGAAAGCAGACGAGATATGCGATGGAAAGAGAGAAGAGACGGATTTCCGTTCTTCTTTTCATTCCGCATTCCTCATTCCGCATTTGCCCTGATCTGCATCTCACGAACGAGTTTGTAAACCAGACGCACGGGCAGCCCGACGACGTTCCAGAAATCGCCGTCGATGGCTTCGATGAAGAGCGCCGCGCGCCCCTGCACGGCGTAAGCCCCGGCCTTATCCATGGGCTCGCCCGTCGCCACATACCACTCTATTTCTTCTTCCGAAAGGGGGCTGAAGCGCACGCGCGTCGTCTCGTGCGCCGTAGCGCGGCGCGTCCTTTGCTCGCCTGTGCGCAACAGGGCGACGCCCGTTAAGACTTCGTGCCACCTGCCGCTCAGGAGTCGCAGCATACGGCGCGCATCCTCCGCGTCGCGCGGCTTGCCGAGCATGCTCCCCTCTGCAAACACTATCGTGTCTGCGCCGAGCACAAGACGGGACGTGCGCTGTTGTTGCTGCTGGTACTGTACGGCGGCAGCTTCAGCCTTCTCACGCGCCAACCGTTCGACGTAGGCGACCACCCCCTCAGATAGCTGCGGCGATTCATCTATATTGACGGCGAACGCTTCGAAAGGCCAGCCGACGGCGCGCAAAATCTCTGCCCGGCGCGGGCTCGAAGAGGCCAGCAGCAGTTCCTCCCCTGTGACGCCGGTCAAGCGCTGACCTGCGCCACTCGCTTGTCGCTCTCGCTCTTTTTCCATTACACTTCACACACGATTGCGGAATTCGGATTGCGGATTTTAGATTAAAAGCTGAATCGCAAATCTGCAATCCGAATTCCGCACTCCACAATCGAGAGATGGACGATCTGATCCGCACACTGCCGAAGCTTCTGCGTGCGGCTGGCGAGATGGAAGAGGTCGCGGAAGCCGCCGCGATGGTCGCCTGGCGGCGTGTCGCGGGCTCTGCCCTGCGCGGGCAGGCTGTGCCCTTTCGTCTCTATCGAAAGACCTTGATCGTCGCCGTCGCAGACACGACCTGGCAGAAGCAGCTTGAAGCCATGAGCGGTCAATTGCTCTTTCGCCTGAACTCGCTGCTCGGCCAGGCCGTCGTCACGTTCATAGAGTTTCGCGTCGATCTCTCGACTGTCCAGAAAGAGCGTGCCGCGCTCGCAGAGGCGGTACAAGATCGGGAGGAACAGGAAAGGCGTGCGCTCGGCAAGGCTTCGGGCGACCTGCTCGCGGCAGCCAGCGCGATTCAAGATCAAGACTTGCGCCGCCGCTTTCTCCTCGCCGCAGGCAGTTGCATTGATCGGCGGGAAAGAGGATGAAACAGTAGACAGTAGTCAGGAGCCAGTAGGCGCTCCGCGCTCTGGGGCGCTATAGCTGAAACCCTGACGATTCCATTGCGAATGCTTTTCTACTGACTACTGACTACTGTCTACTGTCTACTGTCTACTATGCCTATTACCGAATCTGACATCGAAAAGATCGCCACGCTGGCACACCTTGAGATCACGGCTGAAGAGCGTCGCGCCTTCACGCCGCAGATCGCCGAAATAGTCGCCTACGTCGAGCAACTGAACGAGCTGGATACGAGCTCCGTCGAGCCCGCGACCGGCGGCCTGACGCCCGAAGGCGAGCAGACCGATTCGGCGCGCGAAGATGTCGTGCGACCATCGCTCGGCCAGAAGCTGGCTCTAGACCAGGCACCCGACCCGGCCTCCGGCCACTTCCGCGTGCCGAAAGTTCTTTAATCAAAGATCAGCAGACAGCTCTCAGCGATTTTATGATTTCAGAGCCCGGACTCACTGAAAGGGCTGATGGCTGACCGTTGACAGCTTATGACCTATGAACCTTTCCGAGAATAATATTGACTCGTCGCGAGCGCGTCTGGCAAGACGTGAGACGACCGCGAGCGCCGTCGTCAAAGCGGCGATTGAAGCCGCCGAGAATCTAAACGACACGCTCAACGCTTTTCTACAGATTGACCGTCAGGGCGCTCTCGCCCGCGCCGCAGAGATGGACGGCGCGGCGCTTGATGAATCGTCTCTCCTGGCAGGCATCCCCCTTGCGATCAAGGACAACATCTGCGTGCGCGGGCTACAGGCCTCGTGCGGGTCGCGCATCCTCGGCCCGTACCATCCACCCTACAATGCGACGGCTATCGAACGCTTACAGGGGGCAGGAGCAATCATCATCGGCAAGACCAACTGCGATGAGTTTGCGATGGGGTCGTCGAACGAGAACTCTGCCTTCGGGCCTGTCCGAAACCCCTGGGACACGTCGCGCGTGCCCGGCGGATCGAGCGGGGGCTCGGCAGTAGCAGTGGCATCCGGCATCGTACCGGCGGCGCTGGGGTCTGAGACGGGAGGCTCTGTGCGCCAGCCCGCCGCGCTCTGCGGCATCTTCGGGCTGAAACCGACCTACGGGCGTATCTCGCGCTATGGTCTCGTCGCCTTCGCCTCTTCGCTCGATCAGATCGGCATCTTTGGCCGCACGGCGCGCGACGTTGCCACGGTGCTGAGAGTCGTCGCCGGGCGCGATCCGAATGATGCAACTACGGCGGACGTGCCCGTGCCGGATTATCCTGCGGAATTATCGACCGACCTCAAGGGGGCGCGCATCGGCGTGCCGCGCTCTCTCTTCGGTGAAGGTCTTGATGACGAAGTGCGTGCCAGTGTAGAACGCGCCATTGAAGCGTATCGGGAATTAGGCGCGGAGATCGTCGAGATAGAACTCCCGCACGCGAAATACTGCATCGCCGTCTACTACATCATTGCAACCGCCGAAGCCTCTTCCAACCTCGCGCGCTATGACGGCGTGCGCTACGGCTTTCGCGCCGAAGAGGCCGCGACCCTGCGCGACATGTATCGCCGCACACGCGACGAGGGATTCGGCGCGGAGGTCAAGCGACGCATCATGCTCGGAACCTACGTGCTCTCCTCCGGCTATTACGAAGCCTACTACCAGAAGGCGCAGCAGGTACGCGCGCTCATCAAACAGGATTTCAGTCGCGCCTTTGAAACGTGTGACGTCATCGCCACGCCGACCACGCCGACGCCAGCCTTTCTCCTGGGCGAAAAGGTGGATGATCCGCTCTCCATGTATTTGAACGACATCTACACCTGCACGGCGAATCTGGCGGGCATCCCAGGCATCTCCATCCCCTGCGGCCTCTCCGGTGAGGGGCTGCCCATCGGCCTCCAACTCGTCGGACGCCACTGGGGCGAAGCCACACTCTTACAACTTGCACACGCCTACGAGCAGGCGCATCCGTTCACCGCGCGCCCGCGCGTTCAGGCTTGATGGGGTTTCACAGCTACGTAGTAGCGGCATATTAGTAGCCCACAGCGTAAGCTGTGGGAAACTTGCCGGATAAAAGATTGAAGCCCTCGTAGAGGGCGACATATATGCAAGTTGGGCCGATGCACACGCCAAAGTTATGTCGCTATCTTCGATAGCTCGTCGATGTACGGTTGACTGGTTTCCCATAGCTGGCGCTATGGGCTACTGTTATCTCGTCACTCCGTGACTCAAGACACGCTCCGCGTAACCTGAGTTATTAATTTGTTTACCCTTGACGAAGTGTTTTCAAAACAATCCTTGAATTGGAGCCAAGGCTCAAGCAAACGACGATTATATTTTCTAGGTATCACCAGCGTCCTCAATTTCATCATCGTCAACATCGGCATCATCTGTCAGCATCCCATAAAGGTCATCAAGTAAATCAGCGACTTCATCGTCAGCGTTATCCACAGCACTTTCAAATACTTCTTGTATATCATCATTCGTGATAACACCTTTAGCGTTAAGTTTTTTCAGTAATGCTACAGTGAGCAAAAGCAAGGCTTCTGTACGATTTTCGGTGGGCTTGATTTCCTCTTCCGTCATCCCTTTTATTTTTTGATATAGATTTGCCATGTTCAGCCTTTCATCAGATTGATATGTAGAATTGCTCCGCCTAACTATCTGTTAGACCGCTTAACTTCTCTGTCAGGAATCAAATCGCCTGTGAACAACTCGACGATACCCTTGGCCGTGCCGAGCACGGGCGTAACGTCTAGGCCGACGTGGATCGCGCCGCGCAGCAGCCCCTTCCGCTTGATTTCGTACCCGGCCAGCCCGACCGCGACAGCCGTGCCGATGACCGGGATCGGTTTGATTAAGCGCCTGGCGACGCGCCAGCCGCCCGCGCGCATTAGTCTTCTTGATAGACTCGCTGACATAGTTTATCGTCCCCCTGTTTTCAGCTCAGGCCCAGTTCCGTGCGGAGCTTATGCTCGTCATATGGTGAGAGGTTGAAGGCGCGCCCGTCTATGACGAAGGTCGGCACTTTGCGCTTGCCGTCGTTGATGCGCATGACGTACTCGGCTGCCCCCTCGTGCTCCTCTATATTGACTTCCTCGTAAGCGATGCCCTGCTCCTTCAAAAAACGCTTCGCGTGGCGACAATCGCCGCACCATTCGGTCGTATACATCTTGATGTTCGCCATTTGCTCCCCTTGCGATTCTCTGCCGTGTTTAATGGATGTCTGATTATTCTACTTGCGAGTCGCTGCCTACGCCAAGCCACAAGGCAAATGATGAATGCGGAATGAAAAGAAGAGCCAAACCGCTTCAATTTAGGTTTTTAATTCATCATTCCTCATTCCTCATTTCTTTATCTGCATCTGCGGTTTCATCATGTGTTAGCATGAGCGGCATCGCTGATCTTCAAGTTTCGGGTTCATTCGTCGGTTCCATTGCAGGCACATGTTTACCAATTCTCGTCCGTTTACGCTCGCCTTCACTATTCTTCTTGCGTTCGTCCTTCTCGCTCTCTCGTGCAAGCCTTCGGAGAAGGACAAGGGACGCATGCTGCTCATCTACACGCCGCACGGGCAGGACATGCTGAAGGACTTTATCGCCCGCTACAGGCAGACGCCGGAGGGCGGCGGCGTAGAGATACAGTTTCTCGACATGGGCTCGCAGGAGGTGTTGCGGCGGCTGGGCGTTGAGCGCAATCGCCCGCAGGCAGACCTGTGGTGGGGAGCGGCGCACACAACCTTTCAGACGGCTGCAGATGAAAACCTGCTCGCGCCGTATCGCCCGACGTGGGCCGGGCAGGTTTCCACCAGCGCGCGCGATGCGCAGGATCGCTGGTATGGGACCTACGAGACGCCTGAGGTCATCGTTTATAACAGCGAGCAGGTTGCGGCGGCGGACGCGCCAAAGGATTGGGATGACGTGCTTGATCCGAGATGGCGCGACCGCGTCTTGATACGTAATCCGACTCCATCGGATTCGATGCGCGCGATTTTCGGCGCGATGATCTGGCGTTTCTACAAGGAGACGGGCTCGCCTGCGGGCGGCTACGACTGGCTGCGCCGCCTCGACGCAAACGTGCACGAGTATACGGCTGACGGCACGCTGCTCATGCAAAAGCTCGCGCGCCAGGAAGGGCTCGTCACGCTCTGGAACCTGCCCGATGTGCAGATTTTTCGTGAGCAGAAAGGCTTCCCGCAGCTCGCCTATACGTTCCCTGCGAGCGGTACGCCCGTCATCATGGACGGGATCGCCATCGTGCGCGGCGCGCCCCACGAAGAAGAGGCGCGCAAATTTTACGAGTTCGTCACCAGTCCTGAAAGCCTCGCTTACGCCGCTCAGAAGTATTATCGCATCCCCGTGCGCACGGACATAGATCGCACGCAACTGCCCCAATGGATGAATGAGCCCTTCCCGCGCATGGCGCTCGACTGGGACTTGCTGCGCAAGGAGGGCGGCGAGTGGCTGCGCTACTGGGATACGGAGATACGCGGGCGGAACAAGTGAGACAGGGAGATTCAAACGCAAAGGGCGCGAAGTAGAAGACGCCAAGAGCGCAAAGAATCTGATCCATTGCGCTCTTGGCGCGTCTTCCTTTGCGTCCTTTGCGTTTGAATCTCCCTTTGAGACCTTAAACCTTTTTGCTCTGGCGGCGCGCGTAGGACTCATAAGCGAGCCGTTTGCGGTTCATCTTGTCCTGGCTGCGGTCTTCCAGCGATTCGCCCAGACTGGCGAGCGACTCGTATTCCGCCTGGACATCAGGAGCACTCGCCATCGGCGCACAAGCGACGCGAGTTGCGCTGAGGGCTGCGCCGACGACGTGTTGTGCCAGAACGTAATTGCCCGCATCCATGTGCGCCATCGCTTCACGCCGCGCACGGGCATTCATCAGCAGGCGGACAGCTTTTGTCACCTCATGATTGACCGGCAGCCTCGAGACAGATTCCTCCGAGTCGAATTCCAGCTCGAGCGCCTGCTTGATGACCTCCGCTGATTTCGCCTCTTGCGGCGTGTAGCCCAGACGCAGGTCTAACAGATGCCGCTTCGAGTTGGTCGTTTGCGCGGGCACTCTGAGCTGCACGACGATGTCGAGCGGTGATCCGGCCTGCAAGTCTGGCAGCTTGTAACGCCCCGTCTCGCTCAGCTCGAAATCGTTGAGGACATCCGAGAGACGTACGCCGTCCGAAGGCACGAGGCCGAGCGTGACGCTATGCGCCACCTGCGCGATGAGACCCTCCAATTCCACAGTGAAGATGCGCTGCATGTCTTCGGCGGCACGGACGTGCCAGGCATTGCCGCCTGCGGCCTGCGCCATCGGCAGCAGCAGGTCTTCATTGAAGTCACTGCCGATGCCGATGGTCGAAGTGCTCACGCCCCGTTTGAAAAGTTCCATCGCCTGCGTCACGATCTCGTCCGTATTCGTCAACCCGACGTTGGCCTGACCATCCGTAATCAATAGCACGCGGTTGATCGCGCCGTCCGTCAGATGCTCGCTGACCTGCATCCCGCCGCGCACCCAGGCCTCGTGCAGCGCCGTCGAATTACGCGCGCGGATATGCGCCAACTGCTCCTTCAGCCCCTGCTTGTTCTCGGCATACTGGCTGGGAATCAGCACCTCTATCTGGTCGTCAAAGATGACGAGGCTCAGGCGATCCGTCTGTAGCAGTTGGTCTATACAGTAGGCAGCCGCGTCGCGCGCGTGCTCCATCTTTTCGCCGCCCATAGAGCCGGAGCGATCCAGCACCATACCCAGATTAAGCTTCGGACGCGCGGCCTGCCTCGCATCCACTTCGGGCGGTATGACGCGTATGAGCACGCTGACTGTCTGATCGCGCCCGGCCACAAGCCGTGTCCGCTCGGTCAGGAATTCTAATTTCGGAATTGATTGGGACATACCTTTTTATCTCCTCGCTTTCTGAAGCCTCTGGCTCTGTGATTCGATGGTGCGTAAGACGTTGCGCGCCAGCCGTCGCCGCTGCCTGGCATCATCGGGCGGCTGGTAATCGCCGCGCATGTGTAATTCCAACCCCGGCTCGATCTCTATGCGCTGCCACGTTCCCGCGCTCTGTTGCTGCGGCGGCGGCGAAGGCTGAGCGGGCGATGCAGACAGAGCCGCCCTCGCAGACATCGCGCCCGGCTGTGCCTGCGAACGCAAAGTCCTTGACTGCGGCGCTGCTGTTGATGCCTGCGTTGTCAAGAGCGTTTCAAGGTATCTGAGAGCATCATTCCGGGCTGTCGAGCCACTTTCACTCGCGCCCAGTAAGCGCTCAAGGTCTCGTTCGACGCGCCCGTCAACCAGCTCTTTGATCTTGCGAATCGGTAAGTGCTCAGACTGTAGCTTCTTCACCACCAGAAGCTGTAGCAGATGCCTGTAGCCAAAAACCGACGCCGTGCCCTGCTTCTCCTCCGCAGGCGAGAGCAGACCTTCAGAGAGGTAATACCTGATGGTACGCTCGTCCGGCACTTCGCTGACCGTCCCGCGCTCCTGCGCCGTGCCGATCTCAAACAGAACCTTCGCCGCTTCGTCCGCCAGCTCTGCGACCCCGACATACTTCGCCTGGCGCGCCTTATCAAGCAAACTCTTCATGGCGGAAGAGTGTAGAGCAGCCCACATTCATTGTCAACAGTATTTACTGGCAGGATATCCGCGCTGCTTTTCACGCCCTCACCTTGACTGTCTACGGCCATCTCGTATGCTGCCTGTGGAGGAGTGGATAAAGTGTATAAAGTCTTGTACCGCCGCGCAGGCGAGGCGGATGTACCTGAAAGCGTGGAGGTTTTTCTGAGCTCCGTCGCAGATATGTATGCGCGTAACGGGATCGGATTGCCGCTGCCGGATCGCAAACATACGGAAACAGGATACGGGCACATACAGCGCACGGGCATCTTCCATCTAGCGGAAGTTGACGGGCGGATCGCTGCGATTTGCCATGCCGTGGTGCGAGATAAGCTCTGGTTTCTCTCGGGCTTCTGGGCGCTCCCGCATCTACGGCAACAGAAGATGGGAGGCACGCTGCTCGAACGTGTGATGGACGAAGGCAGACGCCTCGGCGCTTCAACCTTCTTCACCTGGTCATCCGTCGATATGACGGCGATGGCCGTCTATATGAAGAAAGGGATGCTGCCGGGCTATCAGATTCTCACCTTCACGGGGCGCGCCGTCGATCTCTCGGAGGAGCGAGCCGGGTACGCGGTCGAGCCGCTGGCACTGGCGACGGCGATGCAGTTGGATGCACGAGTCCGCGCTACCCGAAGGGAGACGGATCACAGGTTCTGGCTCTTCGAGACGCAGAATGAGGGACGCCAGGTGCTGCGCGATGGTCGCGTCGTCGGCTACTACTATTTCTCCAATCATGGAACCATAGGCCCGGCGGCCTGGCTCGATCCTCAAGACGCACAGGCGCTCATAGGAATGGCTTGCCGTGACGCAAGAGAGCGGGCAGAGCAGGTACGCCTGATGATTCCGGGCATCAATCACGCGGCCATTCGTTTCGCTTTGGGAGCCGGGCTGCGGCTGATGGCCTTCTCACACCTGCTGACCACTTCGCCCTTCGGTCGCATGGAGCAGTACCTGTCTTCAGGCCCGCTTCTCTTTTAAGTTGCCGGAGCGTGAACCTCGCGGCTCAGGCTGGCGTCGAGGGGAAAGAGTACGATGCGAGATTTGAATGAAGTCTTTGCCGCGCTCGGCGGGTCGCCTTTTCGACGCCGCTTTCGCCTGCGCGGGAAAGAGCTTGATTACCTTCGCCGCCGGGGGCTGGAGACGATCCTTGAGCATGCTGCCGATTTTATAGAGAAGCGTCTTGCGCCAGCCGATCCCGCCAATGATGGCCGACAGACGCCGATGGGCAATCATCCGGCCTTCGTCGCACAGCACGCGACGGCCACTTGCTGCCGTGGTTGTTTACAGAAGTGGCACGGGATTCCGAAGGGTCGTGCGCTCAGCATGGAAGAGAAACGTTATGTCCTGACCGTGCTCAGAGAATGGCTGACGCGACAGTAGAGCCTGAAATCTTAAGAGCGTATCTCAAAAGCGGAGCGGAGTGGTTCGGTGAAGAGATTTAAACGCATGAGGAGCGCAAAGGATAGGACGCTCCGAGAGCGCCAAGAGGCGACCACTTCGCTTTGTAGCTTTCGCGCCTCATGCGTTTAGACGCGCCTCGTTTAGCTGAAAGAGCCGCTTTATGGTTCTATAAATCGCCGTAATTTAATATCATAAACGGTGATGAGGCGTTCAATCGAGGACAACTCAGGACAAGCCGATGAGTTAGAGAGGTCGTCGTGGCCTGAGCCGCAGGTTATACGGGCGGCGCTCGACGCGATTGTTCTGCAAAGCCTGCGGCCTGTCTGCATAGGGTTGAGCGCGCTCTATCTGATCTTCGCCATCAGCCACAGGCTTTTTCTGCCGCCGGTCGCAGCCGCGAAGATGAGCATGGTGGCCGCAGGAAGCACTCTTCTGCTGCTCGCTCTCTACTTTGTCCTGCGCCATTATGCGATCCCGTCCCGCTGGGCTCACGGAATTGGCGCCTGCATCGCGGGCGTGATTCTGCTTAACAGCCTGCTTCACCTCTACCTGCTCTCCGAGCCTGAACAGACGACGAACGTCGCGCTACTCGTCATCGGCGTCGGCTGTTTTTTTCTGTCGGCGCGCTGGCTCGCGCTCGTTTTAGGGCTCGCGCTCGGCGGCTGGGCTGGAATTTTCCTGATCGAAAACTCTTCGCCGGACTGGCGTCATTACGGCTTCATGCTGTTTGCCGCGACCGTCATCTCCGTGCTGATTCATACGGTTCGGTTTCGCGCGCTGGAACAGTTAGAGAGGATGCACATCCGGGATGTGCGCCGGAAGAGTGAGCTGGAAGCGGCAGTTCGCGCCACGCAGTTGAGCGAGGAACGGTTTCGCCAGTTGTCCGAGGCGACGTTTGAAGGCGTCGCCGTACACGAGAACGGCCAGTTGATAGATGCTAATCAGGCGCTCGCCTCCATGTTCGGCTACACGCTCTCTGAAGTTGTCGGCATCAACGCTCTGAATTTGATCGCGCCGGAGTCTCAAGCTCTGGTCATGAAGAATATCCAGTCGAAGGACGGGAAGTCTTTCGAGGCCACTGGGCTCAGGAAGGATGGCGCGACTTTCTCCATTGAAATCTGCGGGAAAGCCATAGAGCAGCAAGGGCGTTGGCTTAACGTCATGGCGATCCGCGACATCAGCGAGCGTCGGCAGGCTGAAAAGGAGCGCGCACAGCTTATCCATGAGCAGGCTGCGCGCGCCGAAGCAGAGGCCGCCAATCGCACCAAGGACGAATTCCTGGCGACCATCTCACACGAGCTGCGCACGCCGCTGACTTCCATACGCGGGTGGTCGCACATGCTCCGTTCGGGGCAGGTCCCGGACGACCTGCTCGAACGCGGGCTGGAGATTATCGAGCGCAAAGCCATCACACAGGGGCAGCTCATCAACGATCTGCTCGACGTGTCGCGCATCATTACGGGCAAGCTCCGCCTGGAAGCTCGCCTCGTCGAGGTGACATCGCTCGTAGAGATGGCCGTAGACGGCGTCCGTCCCCTGGCGGATGAAAAATCTATCCGGCTGCAAACATCTCTCGATGCGACCCGGACGCCGGTTCTGGGAGACCCTGAGCGACTCCAACAGGTGATGTGGAATCTGCTCTCGAACGCCATCAAGTTCACGCCCGAGGGCGGGCTCGTAGAGGTCAAGCTCGCGCAGACAGACTCGCACGCCGAGATCACCATCAGCGATACGGGAATCGGAATTGATATGAACTTTCTGCCCCACGTGTTCGACCGTTTCCGCCAGGCCGACAGTTCGAGCACGAGGGCGTACGGCGGGCTGGGCATAGGGCTGGCGATAGTCAAGCATCTGGTCGAACTGCATAGCGGAACGGTCAAGGTGGAAAGCGGCGGGTCAGGTCAGGGAACGACCTTCACGGTGAAACTCCCGCTCGTCGTCGCAGACGTTCCGCAGGTCTCGACGCCAGATGGTGTGGCCGAGACTTCGACGCCGCAAGCGCTCGGAAGCGGACATAGCATCAGCGAAGAGAAGCCTGAGATCAAAGGGGTGCGCGTGCTCGTCGTTGACGACGATGAAGATACCTGCAAGATGCTCGACATGGTGCTCAGAAAGCGCGGGGCCGAGGTTAAAGTAGCCTGCACTGCTCAGCAGGCTTTCTCGGCGCTCGAGTGGGAGCCAGACGTACTCGTGAGCGACATCGGCATGCCGGGCGAAGACGGCTACGAGTTGATCAGCAAGGTCAGGAGATGCGGGCTGGAGCGCGGCAGGCAAATTCCCGCCATCGCCCTGACCGCCTACGCCCGAAGCGAAGACCGCCTGCGCGCCCTCTCAGCAGGCTACCAGATACACTTACCCAAGCCCATCGAGCCAGACGAGCTGATCTCTGCCATCGCCAGCCTCGCCAGGCGAACCGAGAAAGTCTGAAAGCGCTGATTGCGGGATGCGGAATGCGGATTGCGGATTGAAGAAGAGGCGACGCGGCTTTTTCAATCCGCATTCCGCAATCTACAATCCGCAATCGCCGCAGGCGACATTGACCTTTCTTCGCAATGCGCTCAGGGGTAAAAGGAAGTATAATAGTTCGTGAGCGAACAAATTTTTTTAGAGTTTATTACCGCAGTCCAGCGACTGGCGAGCATAAGGAAATCGAAGAATGCCGAAGATCACTGATATACAAGAGACACCGAATCCGAACGCGGTCAAGTTTATTCTGAAAGAGCCTGTTTCCAACGGCACGACACACTCTTACGACTCAGCCGAGCAGGCCGAAGCAGACCCCCTCGCCAAATCTCTGTTCGATGTCGGTCATGTCGTTTCGGTCTTCTACATGGATCGGATGATCACTGTGGAGAAGACGGAAGAGGGAGACTGGGACGAGCTATTGCCGGAACTGGCCGTGCCGATTCGCGCCGCCGAATCGACCGCTGCGACCAGCGCAGGGGCGGCGGCTGCTGTCGGAGGCGCAATCGCCGTCGCCGTGAGCGATGACCCGCGACTTCAGCGCATCAACGAGATACTGGACGAGAAGGTGCGTCCCGCATTGGCCGGTGATGGCGGCTGGCTGGAAGTGCTGGGCTTAAAAGAGCACACGCTCTCGATCAGGTATCAGGGCGCTTGCGGAAGCTGCCCCAGCTCGCTCTCCGGCACGCTGATGGCTATCGAAGGCATGCTCCGGCAAGAGATCGACCCGGAGCTGGAAGTCGTGGCGGTGTAAGATTCAAGTAGACAGTAGTCAGTAGCCAGTAGAAAAGCAAGTGTCTTTCTTTTCTACTGGCTAC
>DASVVT010000068.1:0-65144 GCA_036386415.1 Pyrinomonadaceae bacterium | reverse complement strand
CCCGGTCAAAACCGCAGGCAGCGTCTACATCAAAACAGTCGTCAACGATCAGGGCAAACAGTACGTCTCCAACACGGATTACCTGTGGGTCACGGATCAGCAAAACGCCTGGATGGATGCGACCAGCAACGAGGAGTACGGCTCGATCAAACTCGTCCCGGACAAAAAATCCTATCAACCGGGCGAGACGGCTCACGTTTTGGCGATGCTGCCGACAGACAAAGCTCACCTGCTCGTCACGACCGAGATGGAGAGCGTCCTGAAGTCCTGGCCTGTCGATGCGGCTGCTCGCGCCGTGACGATAGATGTGCCGATTGAAGCACGCTACGCGCCGAACGTCTACCTCAATGTCTCTTTCATCAAAGACGACGAGATGTACACGTCAGATCACTCGCTTAAAGTGCCCGCGACCAACAAGCTGCTCAATCTTGAGATCATCACCAACAAGAAGGAGTATAAGCCGCGCGAGACAGCCTCTTACACCATCCTCGCGCGCAACTCGGACGGCACGCCAGCCGCCGGAGCCGAAGTCAGCCTCGGCGTCGTCGATGAAGCGATCTACAGTATCCGCCCGGAGCAGATGGCCGACATACACAAGAGCTTCTACGGCCATCGCTACAACCAGGTGCAGACGGACTACTCCGTCACCTACTACTTCTCCGGCTCATCCGGCGATGAATCCGCGAGCCTCGCGAAAAACCGCAGGGCTTTCCAGCTCGCCGATTTCAAGAACGAAGGACAGCAGGCCGAGCTGACCATCCGCAAGGAGTTCAAGGACACGGCCTTCTGGCAGCCCGATGTCGTGACGAACGCGGAAGGCAAAGCGGAGGTCAAATTTGATCTGCCCGACAACCTGACGACGTGGCGTGCGACAGCGCGCGCCGTCACGGACGATACGCGCGTCGGCTCAAGCGTCGGGCGCGTGCTTGCGCGCAAAGACCTCATCATGCGCCTTGAGATGCCGCGCTTCTTTACGGAAGGCGACACTGTGACGCTCTCCGGCAACGTTCACAACTATCTGCAATCCGCCAAGCAGACGCAAATCTCCATCGAAGTGACGGGCGCGCAACTGCTCGACCAGCCCAACCAGAGCGTGAACATCGCCAAGGATGGCGAGCATCGCGTTGACTGGCGCATCAGCACCCCGCAGACGGGCAAGGTGCGTGTGCTCGCCAAGGCTCTGACCGATGCGGAATCCGACGCCGTCGAGATGACGCTCGACGTAATTCCGCGCGGAGTCCGCCAGAACCAGGCGGAAGCCACCTCGCTCATGGACGAGCAGGCCGAGAAAACCTTCTCATTGAATCTTCCGGGCAACGCGCACGCGCAGGCGCGCTACCTTCGCATCGAAGCGTCGCCCTCCGTGGCGGGCACGCTCTTCGGCGCGCTCGATTACCTGACCAGTTATCCCTATGGCTGCACGGAGCAGACGATGTCCAGCTTCCTGCCCAACGTCATCGTCTCGCAGACCTTGCAGGAGGTGAAGGTCGCTTCGATTCGCGACACCAACAAGATCGGCGAGAAGGTGCAGCGCGGGCTCGACCGTCTCTATGCCTACCAGCACGGGGACGGCGGCTGGGGCTGGTGGAAGAACGACAAATCCGATCCCTTCATGACGGCCTACGTCGTCGATGGGCTGACGATAGCCAGGGGCGCTAATTATGCTATCGACGAGAAGCGCCTGGGGCGCGGGCGCGATCAGTTGAAGCAGATGCTCGACGCGAATCGTGACGGCGAGGGGCAGGAGCTTGATCTGGAAACGCGCGCTTACATGATCTATGCGCTGGAGATGAGCGGTGGCGCGGACGAAGTTTATACGAATGGCCTCTTTAATAAACGTGGCTCGCTGCAACCTTATGGCCGCGCGCTGCTGGCGCTGACGCTCAAGCATCGCAGCGACGGGCGCGCTGCCGAGGTCGCAGGCGAGATCGAACGCTCGGCCAAGACGAATGACGTTCAAGCCTTCTGGGAGTCGAGCCGACAGGCTCACTACGGCTACAAGGAGAACAACACCACGGAGGCGAGCGCGCTTTCCCTGAAAGCTCTCTCGCAGATCATGCCGGAGAGCAAGCTGCTCTCGAAGGCCGCTTCGTGGCTCGTCTCCAGCCGTCGCTTCGGCGACCGCTGGGATTCGACCAAGGACACGGCCTTCGCCATCTACGGCCTGACGGACTATCTGAGGGTGAGTAAGGAGCTTCAGCCCGACTACACCGTCGAGATTTATGTCAACGGCCAGCAGGTGCTCTCGCGCCGCATGACCGCTTCGGACGTAGCCGCCGGGCAGCCCTTCCTCATCCAGCGTCAGGCCGCAGAGGTCGCTGGCAACAACGAGGTGCGTGTGGTCAAGCGCGGGCGCGGCGCGCTCTACCTGAGCAGTAACCTGGATTACTACACGGCGGGCGACGTAGCCGCGAAGGGCTCTGACCTGTTGAAGATCACGCGCGAGTACCTGCGCCTGCGCGTCACGGAAGAGGAAGAGACGGGTGAGCCTGCCAAGTGGGCTATTGAGCCGCTCAAGGGCGACGTACGTTCGGGCGACCTGCTCGTCGTCAAGCTTCGTCTACAGGGCGCGCAGGGCGCGTACCTGATGATCGAAGACCCGATCCCGGCGGGCTGCGAGCAGATCGAGCGTGCGAGTGGCATTAACCTCAACTACTCGGAGGGCAAGTGGACGGACTGGTACAGCGAGCGCGAGTTTCGCGACCAGAAGACGGCCATCTTCTTAAACGTGTTTGACGGAGATGCGACCTTCCAGTATGCCATGCGCGTGCAGGTTCCAGGCCAGTTCCGCATCCCACCGGCGCACGCAGAGCTGATGTATCAGCCCTCTGTGCAAGCCAACACAGCCAGTTCCGCGATGACCATCCTGGAGAGGAGATAAAGCAAAATGGCGACCAACGAAGATGCTGCCACGCGAGAGGTAGAGAGCGCCGAGAGGCCTGAACGGGATGCGACCGATGCGCCCGATCAATCCTCATCCGGCGTTCTCCCGCTCAAGGCTATGGGGCGCGCGGCCAAGAGCCTGTTCGCCAACTGGCGCGCGCTCATACTGCTTCTCATTCTCTACTCCGCGCTCCTCGCAGCGCTCTATTTCTTCATCGCCGTCCGCGAGGCCAGCGTCTGGCAGGTGCTCCTGACCTTTCTCCTGGCCTTCCTCGCGCCCATCCTGTTCTTCATTATTCACGCGATGGGCACGCGGTACGTGGAGAGAGATGTGAGGGCGCGAGAGTTGTTCACCTGGGCAGCGCGCAACTTCTGGAAGCTGCTCGTCGTCACTGTGCCCGTGCTGCTGCTGGCGTGGCTCGTCGCCTACCTGTTCGGTAAATTTCAAATGGACGCGACGGCTGCCGTCACCGAAGCGGGGCGCACCGTGGGCGCGGAAGCGGAAGCCGCGCGTCCGGCTGCGGCGCGAGCGGCAGTGGATGTCTTCTCATGGAAAGAGGTCATTCTCTCGACGCTGCGGTTCCTGATTCTCTATCTCATCCTGCCGCTCGTCGCGATTCATTTATGGATCGCGGCGGCGCGCCACGGGCTGGGCGGCGCGTTCAGAAATATCAGGGACGTGCTCGCACGCGCGCTCAGGCCCGGCTCTGTGCTCGTCTACTTCCTCGGCCTTCTGCTCTTCGGCGTCATCCCCTATCTTCTCATCACGGTGAACTTTTTCGTCGGCGGCACGTGGAGGGAGATCATCGTGCTCGGCGTGCGCCTCGCGTTGGCCGCCCTGTTCATACTCTTCGGCTGGCTCATCACCATCGGGGCGCTCTCCATCCTCAGCCGTGAAGAGTAAGGATGAAGAAGAAATGCGGAATGCGGAATGCGGAATGCGGAATGAAAGAAAAACCGTATTTATTCATCATTCATCATTCCTCGTTCATCATTTCTTCTTCCTTGCTCTGCTTTGCCTGGTCATCTCCTGTTCGTGCGCTTCGAGGGCGCGTGAAGGGATCGCGCCGGAGCCTGCCGTAGACAAAGCGCAGGCGAAGATCGACGAGGACGAGGTTGATGCGGCGTTGGAGCGTGCGGCCAATGCGGCGCTTGGGCTTCGTGAAGGCGCGATTGTCGTGATGGACGCGCAGAACGGGCGCGTGCGCGCCGTCGTCAATCCCCGTGTGGCTGTGGAACAGGCGTTTCCACCGGGCTCTGCCATCAAGCCTTTCACAGCTCTGGCGGCGATGCGCGCCGGACTACTAGACGCGGAGACGACCAGGGCTTGCCGGACTCCTTACGCGCGCGCGGGCTTTCACATCGCCTGCACACATCCAAAGAGCAACGCCCCGCTTGATCTGGCACACGCGCTTGCCTTCTCCTGCAACTATTATTTCGCCACGCTCGGCGAGCGACTGAGCGCCGGGGCATTCGATGCGACCCTTCGCTCTTTCGGCTTCGGTGAGCGCACGGGGGTAAATGCTGCGGGTGAGGTGGCGGGGTCGCTTCGTCGCAATGAGCCGCGCGCGGGCGATGTGCTCGGCGAGGGCGATCACCTGCTGGTCACACCTATTCAACTCGCCAGTGCCTACGCGGCGCTGACCAACGGCGGACACCTCTACCGCCCGCAACGCACCGCCGCCAAAGATTTCAAGGCCGAACAGCTCGCGCGTCTCGGCATCGCCGCCGCGCATCGCTCCATCCTTCTCAAAGGCATGCGCGGCGCGGTCAGTTACGGCACGGCTGCGAGCGCGGGGCTCGACCGTCTGCCCGCGCTGGTTTACGGCAAGACCGGCACGTCTTCCGCCAGCAACGGCTTTCGCACGCAGGGGTGGTTCGTCGGTATCCTCGATGACGCGCGTACCGTTGCGGCGTTCAAACCGGAGAGCGCGCGGCTCGTCGTGCTGGTCTTTCTGCGCCGCGCGCACGGATCGGAGAGCGCCGAAGTCGCACGCCCTGTTTTTGAAGAGTTCCTGCGCGCGCGCGCGCCCGTGTCGCAGGAAGACGGTGCTCAAAGGGCTGGCGACCGCCTTCAAGGTGAAGACGGCCAGGCGGCGACCGGTAGTAACGAAGGGTCTGGCGATGCTGGAAGCACGCGCGTCCGTCTTAAAGTCACTTCGCGTAACGATTCATCCGGTGTCGTTAAGAGCACGATGCGAAGCATCACGCTGGAAGAGTACGTGGCGGGCGTGCTCGCTGCCGAGTCGAGCACAGAGAACGAGATGGAAGCCCTCAAGGCGCAGGCTGTTGTCAGCCGTACCTTCGCGCTCCGCAATCTTGGCCGTCACTCTCAGGAGGGCTTCGATTTTTGCAGCATCACGCATTGCCAGCGCTACGCCTTTGTCGATAGCCCAGTGGAACGCGCAAGCTCGAACGCGGCGGCGATTGCCCGCGCCGTGTCCGAGACGCGAGGCGAGGTTCTGCGCGACGGGCAGGGGCAGTTGGCAGACGCCTACTTCGGCGTGGCCTGCGGCGGTATGACCGCGAACATTCAAACGCTGTGGGGCGCGGCGAGCGCGCCCACGTACCTGCGCGGCGTGCGCGATGATTACTGCGCGAGCATGCCGCACCATCACTGGACAGACACCATTTCAGCACAGCGGTTGCTCAAGGCACTTCGCAGCGATCCGCAATCGGATGTCGGGGCAAGGCTCTCGGACGTGGTCATCACGCGACGCGACGCGACGGGGCGCGCAGAGTTAATCACGCTCGAAGGAGAGAGACGACGTACCCTGAGCGGCTGGGACTTTAAGCTCATCGTGGGGCGCGCGCTCGGGTGGAATCTCTTGAAGAGCTCACGCTTCACTGTGACGCGCGCGGGCAGCGGCTTTGTGTTTCGCGGCAGCGGCTTCGGCCACGGTCTAGGTCTGTGTCAGGAGGGCGCGCACGTCATGGCCGTGCGCGGCTCAGCCTACAGGCAGATTCTGGGAAAATATTTTCCGGGCACGAGCATCGCGGACGACCGCGTGGGCGGGGCAGAGCGCGCCGCTACTACTACTACTGCGACCGACGGCGCTCCGCGCGGCGACGGTGTTGCTTCATGGAGCGTTGGCGGCTCTGCGTTCTCGACTCCGACGATCAGGCTGGCGTCCTATTCAGTTCCTGCCACATCGGAGCTTCCAGCCGTCAAAGGGTCTCAGAATGGCCGCCTCGTCTTATCCGGCGAGAATTTTCGCGTGAGCTATCCGGCGCGCACGGACAGGCGCGAAGTCGAGGCTTTGCTGCGCGTGCTCGCAGCGGCGCGCAGTGAGATGGAGCGTCGCCTGACGCTCGCGCGCCTCACCTTCCCCGCAGACGCTTCGCTTCATGTCTCCATTAACGAGACGACGGCGGATTTCATCGCCGCGTCAGGCCAGCCCGGTTGGGCCGCAGCCGCCACAGACGGTGCGCGCATGGAGCTACAGCCGCTTGCGCTCCTGCGTCGTCGCGGTGTGATTGCGACCACCCTGCGCCACGAGTACGCGCATTTCGTCATTAACCGGCTGGGTCGAGGCCGCACCCCGCGCTGGCTCGCCGAAGGACTGGCCGTACACATGGCCGGTGAAGGAGCTTTGCTCGCCCGCGCTGGTGCAAAGCAGAAGTGGACGCGCGAAGAGATTGAGCGCCGCCTGGAACGCCCCGCTTCGGCTGAGGAGATGCGCGCCCTTTATGCCGCCGCCTACAGAGAGGTGCGTGCCCTGATCCGCGCCGAGGGCGAATCAAACGTCTGGCGTCGCGTCGCACAAAACTCGGATTAGCGGCTAAGCAGAGATTGAAAATTTCAGGGCGCTTTGACTGCGGCTCTGCCGCCCTGCCAGGTGCGGGGCTTTGCCTTTCCGTCTTGTATATCTTCATTTATTGGCAAGGCGCAGCCTCGCAATGAATATGAGAAGCTTGAGGCGGAAAGCCATAGGCTTTCCGCACAGCATGGCGGCAGAGCCGCAAGAGCGAAAACGTCCCCGAACTTTCCACACTCTACTTAGAGCAAATACAAAGTAGATGGTCATAGGCGGAGTCATTCTCGCTTCTCATTCCAAAGCTCTACGCGTAGACAACCTGCTTAAACACCTGGCAACGCAATCAGGCTCCACGGCCTCGAATCTACATCAAGGTTACTTGCCCGAATAGAAGCAGCTTGGGGCGAATTGATAGATTCAGCAGGGAAGGCTACACTGGCATCATGTCGAACGAGAAAAAGCGGGCGCTGATCGTGGTAGATGTGCAGAATGATTTTTGTCCGGGCGGGGCGTTGGCCGTGCCTCACGGCGACGAGGTGGTTGCGCCGCTCAACCGCTTGATCCGAGAGTTTTTGGCGCGCGGCGACCTGGTCGTCAAGAGCCGCGACTGGCATCCGCGCAAGACGAAACACTTCGCCGAGTTCGGCGGGATGTGGCCTGTCCATTGCGTGCAGGGTACGCACGGGGCTGAGTTTCACCGCGACCTGCTGGACGACCCGCGCATCGCAGTGGTCTCCAAAGGTCTGGGTGACGAAGACAGCTATTCCGCTTTCGACGGTACAGACCTCGCTGAAGTTCTGCGCAAGCAAGGTGTCGAAGAGGTCTGGATCGGCGGACTTGCCACGGACTACTGCGTCAAGAACACCGTCCTCGATGCTGCGCGCGAAGGCTTTCGCGTCAAAGCGCTTGAAGACGCGATGCGCGCGGTCGAAGTTCAACCGGGCGATGGCGCGCTGGCCGTCGAAGAGATGCGAGAGGGCGGCGCGGAGATCATATAGAGATTTCGGAAAATAGTTTTGAGCTTCGGTTTTCGAGTTTCGGATTGAAGATTACTTCATTCTTCAATCCGAAACTCGAAACTATTTTCCCCGTGCTATCATTTCACGTATGGGCACACTGAACATTGACCGCTATCACGCTGCGATGGGCAATGCGTCCTACAAGGGTGCGACGCGCCTGCCCTCTAAATCTTTGAGCGAGGCGGAGGCCACTTTCTATGTGACGCAGCGCAAGCTCCCCTTCGCTCCCTGTCTCGGCCACGAGCGGCTGGTGCGCCTGCTCGTCGATAGCCACCTTGATCGCCCGCGCCTGCGCTTTCTCGAACAGGATCGCGGCGGCCTCGAACTGTTTGCGCGCGCCGTAGAGGATATGAGCTTTGCCGGGATGGTGCGTGCCGTGCGTCCGGGCACGATCATGTTCCGTGGCGAGCCGTTCGCAGACATTACAGGCGCGTTCGGTCTGACGCAGGCGCAGGAGATCAAGTTCGAGCATGCCTTCGATCTGCCGATGACGACCGCCAGCCTCGCCATGCAGTTTCGCATGGCCGCAGGGGAGCGCTGGCTTTCAGACTTTAGCCTCCGGCGCAACGGCGACATAGAGCGCGCCGTAGATGTCGCGACCTACGCCTTCATCGGCGGCTTCAACGATACGTCGAACATGGAGGCGGCGCATCGCCTGGACATCCCTGCCGTCGGCACGGAGGCTCACTACTGGCAGCAGGCATACATGCAGTACATGTACGAGCCGGAGATCGAGCCGCGCACCGGACGCCCCAAGCATTTCGAGCAGACGGCGTTTGAGCGCTGGCTCGATGCCAATCCTAACGGGACGACGCTCCTCTTAGACACCATAGATGTACGGATGGGCGCGGCGCACGCCGCGATGGCCGCCACGTCCACCGAAGGCAGACGCCGCGCCTTCAAGGGGTTTCGGATTGATTCGGGCGATCTGGCGAAGCTCGGCGCGTGGTGTCTGCGCTTCTTCGAGAGTAATGGTCTGTATAATCTGATGCCGATCCTGACGGGCGACCTGGATGTTGAGAAGGTTCGACGCATCGTCGATGAATTTCCGCAGGCGGCGGGTTTCGGCGTCGGAACCAAGCTGTCAGGCGAGGTCGCATCAATCGCCGGTGTGATCTTCAAAGAGTGCTTGATCGAAGGCCGCCCGACGCTCAAGGCTTCCAACACGCCTGAGAAGTCCACGCTGCCCGGTCGCCTGCAAGTCTTTCGCGGGACGGACGCGGCGGGCAGTTATGTGGGAGACCGGATCGGCCTCGACGATGAAGAGGCGGAAATCCCCGGCGCTGTAAAGGTCGAACGCCTGCTCATCCCCTTCTGGGAGAACATGCGTTACGACGCTATCCCCTCCATCACCAAGCAGAAAGCCTTCGTCGAAGAACAGCGCAAGCGATTACCCGATATCAACAACTACCCCTGCCTGCTCACAGACAGGCTCAGACGCCTGCGCGATGAATTAACGTCGCAGATGCGCGAAGACCATTCCGGCTGGCAGGATGTGCTGAGGGATCAGGAAAATTAGAGCGGTTTTCGTATGCGTTGACCTGGGAGCGCGGGCATCCCTGCCCGCATGAGCGCCGCAAGGCGCGAAGATCAAGCCGCCCGGTGATTACAAGTTGAGAGCTAATGTCTCTTGTCTGAGCGTGTCTGTCAGCACGCCTGCGGGCAGGGATGCCCGCGCTCCTATGCGACAGATGTTTGGTAACCTCAAATGAAATCCGCTCTCGCAGGCAGGGGCTGTTATTTGCTTCTTATAACTTCTGGCCGGGGCTGCCGAGATGTTTGGTCGTTCCTTCAGTCACACTCAAACCGGAAGGGATGAATTCGGTTGTGTCGGCAGAGCCGAGAGCGGGACGTTCCCTGCCCTCCTGCAAAATGTTTGGCTCCGCCTGCTGTGCCTGCTTCGCAATCTCGACCATTTTCTTGCTCACGAAGATGCCGTTGGTTAGCAGCGCAACTCCCACGAACAGAGGAAATACCCCGGCAATCCATATACGGCTGATGATCGCCGCCGCATCCGGCGGGACATTCCCGCTTGCAATGACCCCCTGCATGAAGTAATAGAGGAAGATCATCAAAGCGATGCCGATTGAGCCGGTGATAACCCCGGCCTTGATTTCGTTGAAGCGCTTGACCTCCGGCGTGATGCCGCGCCGTCGCTCCATCTCTTCCTTGCGCCTTTTCTGCTCCTCGCTGGAGAGGAACATCTCTGCGACCCACGTTTTGCTCCAATTGAATTTCTCATCCGTGTCGCGCAGTGCGACCACTTGGCGCACGGCCTGCAAATTTGCGCCGCACAACTTGCAGAATCTCAGCTCGTCGCGTTGTTGAGAGCCACATTGGGGACAGAACATAAGGCACTCCTTCGATCCGTTTTGCCTATACGATACGACGATTATAGGCTCAATGTTCGACAGAGCCTACGTTGAAACATACGATCCACGAAATAACACGAAATGGCTTGAGCTTTATTCGTGTTGTTTCGCGTGGCTTCGTGGATCGTTCACCCTCTGCCTTTTCAGTAGTGACCTATTTTCAGTTTTTCTCTGTGTAACCTCCGTGTTCTCTGTGCCTGCGGTGGTGAGTGTATCTTACGGATTCATTCACCACCGCAGGCACAGAGAGCACAGAGGGGGCACAGAGTAGCAGTCAGATTAGGACACTACAGCCTTTTCATCCTTCTTCTTCCATCGTGTATACTATTTTCCGTCTCCATCGAATCTTTAGCGAAGCAATTTTCAGGAGTGCTCACAAGATGAGATTATTGATGATCATCTCGCTCTTGCTGTGCGTGCCGTTTGCGGCCTTCAGCCAGCAGAAGGGGCGAAAACTCTTTCCGTACAACTATACGATTGACGATCTGCCGAACGGCTTGCGGCTGATTACGGTTCCGACAGACTACCCGAACCTGGTCTCATTTCTGGCCGTCGTCCAGACCGGCTCGCGCAACGAGATTGAGCCGGGCAAGAGCGGCTACGCGCATTTCTTCGAGCATCTGATGTTTCGCGGCAGCCAGAACTACACGCCCGAACAGCGCGACTCGCTTCTCAAACGCGCCGGTGCAGAGGCCAACGCCACCACCTTTGACGATAAGACGATCTATTATGAGACCTTCTCGAAGGAAGACCTCGATCAGGTCATGCAATTGGAGGCCGACCGCTTCCAGCGCCTGAAGTACTCCTCGGACGTGTTCAAGACGGAATCGCGCGCCATCCTCGGCGAGTACAATAAGAACAGCGCCAGCCCTTTCTCAAAACTGTACGAGGTGCTGCGCGCGACGGCCTTCAAAACGCACACCTACGCGCATACGACGATGGGCTTCATCCAGGACATAGAGGACTTCCCGAACCAGTACGATTACAGTCTGGAGTTTTACCAGCGCTACTATCGCCCCGAATACACGACCATCGTCCTGGTCGGCGACATCACAAGAGAGAACGCTCTCCTCCTCACGAAAAAGTACTTCGGCGATTGGAAGCGTGGCAATTACGTCCCGAAGATTCCAGCCGAGCCGGAACAAACGGAGGCGCGCACGGCGCACATAGACTGGCCTTCGCAGACGCTGCCGCACATGGTCATCGCTTTTCGCGGCCCGGCCTTCTCCGTCGAGAAGAAGGACAAGGCGGCGCTCGACCTGCTGCTGCCCATCGCGTTCGGTGAGAACTCCGACCTCTATCAACGTCTGGTGCTCAAGGAGCAGAAGATCGACCTGCTCTCTCCATCGTTCGACGATCAGAAGGACCCGGAGCTTTTCGCTGTCTTCGCGCGTATCAAAGACTCGAAGGATATCGGTTACGTACGCGATCAGATTCTGGCGACCTTTAAGCGTTACACGACGGAGAAGGTTCCGCAGCAGCAGCTCGACGATACGCGCTCGCGCCTGCGCTACGGCTTCGCGCTGTCAATGAACAGCTCAACCGCGATCTCCAGAGCGCTCATCTCGTTCGTCGCACTGACGCGCACGCCCGAATCAATCGACCAGGTGTTCGCGCTCTACGACCAGATCACGCCTGATGATATACGCGAGACGGCCTCGCGCTACTTCGTCGACAAGCACCTGACAGTCGTCACGCTTGCCACTAAATCGGACGCGAAGACGGCCAGCAAGGAGGAAGGAAGATAATGAGACCCGTTTTGACAGTTGCGGCGCTGGTCATGAGCGTCGCGCTCCCTGCTCTGGCGCTTCCTGCGGTGCCGCACCGGAATCTGCAAACTGAGATCGCGAGCGTGCTTCAGCCTAACAGCGCACCGCTCGTCAGTGTTCGCCTCCTCTTCATGACCGGCTCGGCCTACGATCCGAAGGGCAAAGAAGGTGTCGCCGCTTTGACGGCGGCGATGCTCGCAGAGGGCGGCACGCGCTCCCTCTCCTACGAACAGATACTCGCAGCCATGTACCCGATGGCAACCTCTTTCAACTGGCAGATCGATAAAGAGATGACCGTCTTCACGGGAACCACCCACGTCGACACCCTGGATAAATACTACGAGCTGATCCGCCAGATGTTGCTCGACCCGGGTTTCCGCCCTGACGATTTCACGCGCCTCAAGACCAACGCGATCAACTACCTGAAGGTCTCTTTGCGCGAGAGCAACGACGAAGAGCTGGGCAAAGAGCAGCTCTACAACGCCATCTACGCGGATCATCCTTACGGCCATCACAACATTGGAGACGTCAGCGCGCTGGAAAGCCTTACGCTCGACGACGTGCGCGAGTTTTATCGCACGCACTACACACAGGCGAACCTGGTCGTGGGGCTCGCGGGCGGCTACCCTGCAAACTTCCCGCAGCGTGTGAAGACGGATTTCAGCAAGCTTCCCGCGGGCAAGCCTGCCGGGGTGAAGATCGAAGCGCCCAAAATTGACCCAGGCATGCGCATCGAGATCATCAAGCGCGAGACGCGCTCGACGGCCATCTCGCTCGGTTTCCCCATCAGCGTGACGCGCGCCGATAAGGACTGGCCTGCGCTGGCGGTCGTCGCCTCTTACTTTGGACAGCACCGCTCATCCAATAGCTATCTCTACCAGCGGCTGCGCGAAGCGCGCGGCCTGAACTACGGCGACTACGCCTACATCGAATACTTCCCGCGCGGCATGTTTCAGTTCACGCCTGATCCGAACCTCGGACGCCGCCAGCAGATTTTTCAGATATGGATTCGACCCGTCGAGCCGCAGAACGGGCTCTTCGCCCTGCGCGCCGCGCTCTACGAATACGACAAACTGGTGCGCGACGGTATCTCTAAGGAGGCGTTTGAGGCGACGCGCGAGTTTCTCTCCAAATTCGTCAACATCCTGACGCAGACGCAGGATGCGCAGCTCGGCTACGCGCTCGACAGCCGCTATTACGGCATCGACGATTACACCAAGTACATGCGCGCTTCGCTTGCCAAGCTCACCCTCGAAGATGTCAACGCGGCCATCCGGCGTCATTTGAAGTCAGACCGGATGCGCGTCGTCATGGTGACGAAGGACGCCGAAAGCTTGCGCGACGCAATCCTCAGCAACAAGCTCTCGCCCATCACCTACAATTCTCCGAAGCCGAAGGAGATCATGGATGAAGACAAGGCTATCCAGGCTTACAAGATCGACGTGAAGCCGGAAGCCGTCTCGGTCGTCCCCATCGGCCAGGTGTTTCAGTAAGACTTGCGCCAGCAATACAAGCAGAAGAAGCGAGTCCTTTGCGCTCTTTGCGAATATCCTTTGCGCCCTTTGCGTTTAAAGAGAAGATTAAACGCAAAGGGCGCAAAGGATGACGCAGAGGGCGCAAAGGTCATTACATCACCTCCTTGCAAGGAGCGATTTTCATGCGTAACCCAAAATCAATCGTCGTCGTCGTATCCCTGATGCTCTCGTGCATCGTGGCATGGCCGTTTCAGAGCGCAGCCCTTGTCGAGCCGACAGGACAAGTCAACAAAACAGCGTCCGCCACACAGACGCCGACCGCCTGGGTTGCGCGCAGCAACCAGAATGCTCAGGTGTTGCTGGAGGTGATCGCGCGTTTCAATCCCGAGAGCGCAGGGCAATTCGGCGTCGAAGGATTGGATGAGCAGGTCGTTGATTGGAAGCCGGGCGTGATCGAGCGCTCCAACCGCGCAACGCGTGAAGCCGCGACCACACTCAAGGGGAGGCTGGCGAGCGAAAAGGATGAGGCCGTGCGCCAGGACCTGGAGATTCTCATCAGGGCGGCGGAGAGCAACGTGCGCGGCAACGAGCTTGGCGAGCGTCTGGACATCCCTTACTTCGTTCCCGCGCGAACCGTTTTCTCAGGTCTGCGCGCGCTCCTTGACGACCAGGTAGCTCCGCAGCGTCGTCAAGCCGCCCTCGTGCGCCTGCGGCGTTACGCGGGGCTCGAAGCGGGCTACACGCCGCTTGCCGGACTGGCAGAGCAGCGCACGCGCGAGCGGCTCAGCAAGCCCGGACTGTTGTGGCCTGTCAAAGCCGAAGTCGAGAAGGACCTCGCCAACAGCGCCTTCTTCATAGAAGGCACGGCCAAGCTGTTCGAGAAATACAAGATCGTTGGATACGAGGAGCCTTACGCCAAGCTCAAGGAGCAACTGGCGGCTTACAACGAGTTCGTCCGCAAGGAAATCCTGCCCCATGCGCGCACGGACTTCCGGCTCCCGTCGGAAGAGTACGCCTACAGGCTTGAGCAGGTTGGAGTCACAATTCCACCGGCTGAGCTGGTGTCGCGTGCGCGCGCCGCTTTTACGGAAATACAGAAGGAGATGCAGACGCTCGCGCTTCGCGTCGCCCGTGAGAGAGGTCTCAACGCAACTGACTATCGCCAGGTGATACGCGAGCTGAAGAAAGATCAGTTGATCGGCGAAGCGATCCTGCCACACTACCAGAAGCGCATCCGGGAGATTGAAGCAATCATAAGGCGCGAGCGACTGGTGACACTACCGGAGCGCCAGATGCGTATACGCGTGGCGAGCGAGGCGGAGAGCGCACAGACGCCTGCGCCGAATATGCGCCCGCCGCGCTTGCTGGGCAACACGGGCGAGATGGGTGAGTTCGTCCTGCCGCTCAACATCCCTGCACCGGCTGGCGCGCCGCCCGGAGGCATGCAGAAGTTTGACGACTTCACTTTCAGTGCAGCCTCCTGGACATTGACCTCTCACGAAGGTCGCCCCGGACACGAGATGCAGTTTGCGGCGATGGTCGAGAAGGGGGTGTCTACGGCGCGCGCCATCTTCGCTTTCAACAGCACCAACGTGGAAGGCTGGGGGCTCTATTCCGAAGCGATCATGAAACCCTACATGCCTGTGGATGGACAACTGATCTCGCTCCAACACCGCTTGCTCCGCGCCGCGCGCGCTTTTCTCGATCCAGAGCTACAGACGGGTGAGGTCACACGCGAGGAAGCCCTGCGCGTGCTCAAGGAGGATGTCGCCCTTTCCGAAGCGATGGCGAATCAGGAGGTTGAGCGCTACATGTTCCGCGCGCCGGGGCAGGCCACCTCATACTTTTACGGCTTCACACGCCTCATGGAGCTGCGCGCGGACACAGAGCGAGCGATGGGCAAGAAGTTCGACCAGCAGAAGTTTCACGACTTCATCCTGGCGCAAGGTCTGCTGCCGCCGCACCTGCTGCGTAAAGCTGTCAACGAAGAGTTCATGGGTAAAAAGAAGGGCTGAGCGATACCATATGCCTGGAGCGGATTTCGATTGCCTGAAGTACAAGTTTAATTACGTAAGCGAGCCCCGGAGGGGCGATATATCAGTAGCCCACGACTAGAGGAGTGGGTAGAAAGCAGGATTAGGAGTTCGAGCCCCGGTAGGGGCGACATAATTTACAAGCATGACAGATCACGTCCCGCATATTATGTCGCCCTCTTCGAGGGCTTTGTTCCCGATCTATTGCAACTGTCCCACGACTCACGTCGTGGGCTACTGTTATGCCGCCCCTAACGGGGCTCACTGATACCGTCCCCTTCTATCCATGTTGCGCGAGCGTCAGCCGCGCCAGATAACGACCGCTCTCATCCTGTTCGATGATCTGGCAGTCCCAGCCTGACTGTGCGGCATGCTCTGAGAGGGTCTCTGCATCGACGTGCAACTGCGTGAAGGGTGCTCCCCGCCGGCCCTTGTACTCAAGCTGAAGGTGCATCTCGCCGAAGTATTCTCCCCTTCCCCGCTTCTTTTCAAGATAGTCTTGAATTCCGGGAGCGGCCACACGCCGCATGTCCGTCGAATCGACAAGAAACTGGCCGTCCGGCTTAAGCAATCGCCGAACCTCCTTGAGAAAGGGCTGCAATCCGCTCAGGTCTCTGACGACTGCCATCCCGTTCATCATGGAGAAGAGGGTGTCGAAGGCTTCGGCCTCGAAAGTGTGTATGTCGGCGCAATGCGCCTCTCTCACGCCGCGCTTCTTCATCACCTCGACGCATTCCGGCAGAAAGTCTATGGCGCAGACCGTCAAGCCCCTCTCTTGCAGGGCGAGGGTGTGACAGCCCGCACCTGCGCCGATGTCCAGCACACGCCCACGGCACAACTCGAGAGCCCGCTGCTCTAAAGCGGGGAAATCAGCGGGCTCTCGGAAAAAGAGGCGGACGGGCACATCGCGTCTCTCGACAAGCTCGCCGTAGACTGCGATGGTGGTCTCGGTCTCTCCATTGAGATAATCCAGCAGCGATACGCCGTGCAGGTTGTAATGATCCGTACTCATTTTTTGATCTCCGTAAAAGGTGTTCGCGCGGGATACTTCTTCTCTCGCTGAGAGTGAAGACAACTCAAGAGAGTTCGTTTCGTCCCGCCTTCCTGTTTGATTGAAATTGAGAGTTCGGAAGGACGAGTTGCCACGCAGACTAATCCGCCGGAGCGAACACATCACGCCTTAAGGATTAGGGCAACTCGATGTTCAGACAATCATAGGCGACCGCATCAAGGATGTTTCCTGATGATCGGCGTCGATCATCGTTGATGTTGCGGTGCTTGTCAAGGATCACGTCTGAGAGCCGAACGAATCCGGCTCATCGACGTGCTGGGAAGAGGCCATTGCCTGACCTAAAGGCATGGCGCAAACCATTTAATTTTGAGGGTTTGGCAAGGTGATTGGAAAGCTGTTCACAGACCCCACGGTTGAGGTGAAGCGCGGGTTAACCGTTCGACCGTAGAGGCCGTATACCGCTCCGACCTGAAACTTTAGCGGGCGTTTCTGCGACACGCGTTTGGAGACATCCGTGGTGTAGAAATATAGCTCTCCGTGGGCTTTAATGCGGACAACGTGACCCGGCGCGAGTGCCTTGAGGCTCCCCGTGACGAGACTCGACCCGTAAATGGGCTGAAACGCCTTCCAATCGTCGCTGACGCTGCTATCCTTGACGATCAAAGTGATGAATGCTTCGACATAACCCGGAGGCTCGCTGGCATTTAATGGCTTAACCAGATTATGATCGGGCGACCAGGGGATGACCATCGTCTCACCGGAGATATTCTCCAGCGCCACTTCATAAACAACCTCTCTCGGATTGTCGGGATCGAGGTGATTGAGGCTCACCAGAGTAACTTTGAGCGGACTGATCTTCGGGCCGCGAGGAGGATATACGAGAAGAACGTCAGGGCCGCTTAGCACCCTTGTTGTTTCAAACGCCTCAGGCGGAGAGTAGGTCGTCAGGTCAAGCAGATCATCATCCTGTGCCTGGCACAGTACTGTCGTGAGAGCGAAGAACAGACAGAGAAGAAGGCTGCGTCGAATCTTCATAATTTTTTCATCTCGTCGCTATTTCATTAGCAAAGATGGGCGGATTTACGGGCGACTGTCGCGCCCCCTGTTCGCCGTGGCTCAATCCTTCATTGAGTTTCATTCGGCGGCGGCTCTTCAAACTCGTCTCCGTAGACATCGCTGGCAATCGTCCCGTAAGAAAGCCCTGCGCTCGCCCCCGGCACGGGACGATCACCCGCGATGCCCCATTGCCTGGCCGTCACGAAGCCATAAGAACTCTTTAGTATGTACCAGGTGTTGTTGCTTGATCGCCACACCGCCGGATCGAATTTACCATCGCCGTCGTAATCACCCGTCACCGGCTTGTCCGTGTTGATACCGCACTGCTTGGTGTACATCGCCCCGGTCGTCAGGTTAATCGCATACCAGGTACCGTTGCCCGGTCGCCACACGGCCAGCTCGGCTTTCCCGTCGCCGTCATAATCGCCGGGCACCAGCCTGTCGCTGCTCAAGCCCCACTGCGGGCCGATCACAGACCCATCGCTTCTCATGATATACCAGATGCGATTGCTCGGTCTGAACACGGCGATGTCAGTCTTCCCGTCGCCATCGTAATCGGCGGGCACGGGCTTATCCGTGCTCTCGCCCCACTGTAGACCGGCGAAGCCTCCGTCCGAGCTTCTCAAGATATACCAGTTGCCCGTTGAAGGCCGCCACACGGCTATATCGGCCTTGCTGTCGCCGTCCCAATCGCCGGGCACGGGCTTATCCGTGCTTGCGCCCCACTGTTTTTCATACGACTGCCCGTCCGAGCTTCTTAAAATGTACCAGATGCCCGTCGATGGTCGCCACACGGCCATGTCAGTCTTACCGTCGCCGTCGTAATCACCGGGCACCAGTTTATCGTAGGTGCGCCCCCAACTTCTACCCAGTTCCAATCCGTTTGAGCTTTGGAGGATCGACCAGAAGTAGATGCTCGGACGGAACACTCCGATGTCCGACTTGCCGTCCCTGTCAAAGTCGAATAGCTGTGGACGCAGCCGCTGGATCATCACCTTGAACTCCGCGCCATTGGCGATGCCCGACCGCGCCGCCTCGCGCCCCTGCGTCGTCACCACATTCGTCCAGCTATCCCAGTCCGTCTGGCTCGGCCCCCTTTGTAAATATCCGCCGTAAAGGTCGAGGACATAGTCGCGGTTGCTGCGTTGACGCGCCCCGTATTCGGTAGACTGGAAGAGCGTAGTTCCCAATTGCTGCGTCTTGGCGATCAACTGCGGCTGCCCTTGCGCCATCGCCTGCTTCAGAGCATCAGTCCAGGTTTGCCGCTCGCTATTGCTCGGCTGCCGCGCCAGCACCCCCAGGTAAAAGTTGTTGACGAAACGGGCCTGCGAATCAAGCGACGAGAAGGAGCACTCCTGGTACTCATAAACGCCGTGTTCGGGATCGAGCGAGTTGACATCCCCTTTGAATTTGCATTGTCCCTCCGCCGACGAATCAAGCGATGCGTTACTCTGACCACATGGCTCGGTCTCCTGGGTAACCCTTATGATGGCGTCCCTTTTTTGATCCATCAGAGCCTTGGCACGCCGGTCAAAGTCCAGATACGACTCCTGGGGCGTGCCAATAATCTTCTCGGCGTTGACTCCCAAATTATAGTCCGGGTTAGCCATCAGGCTTTTATAGATGAGATAGTGGCTTTGCCCGGTCGTGCCGACCTCATGGTTGATCACATTTTTAACCAACTGCTCGCTGCTAATGAACCCTTCCTCCGTCTCGGGGTCGTAATCCCCACACTGCGCCTTGTAAAAGGTGCTATTGCGGTTTTCCAGATCGGGATGCAGAGCCCAATAGAAAGCTCCTTCGCCGTGAGCGTCCCTAGGTGTTATGGCGGCGACATAATTGAACTGCGTGTTAGGCCCGGTCTGGACGGTCGCCGTAGACAGGGTGAAGCGCGGCACGGGCACGGCGACGCCTAATTCCCGGTTTGGCACGGGCGGCTTGGGGAAATCTATCGTGACATTTTCCAGCACCGTACCGTCACTGACCCTCGTCGGCTGCGCCGCGTCAATAGTCCAATTTGGCCTATTAACAACAGTGTAGCTGCCCTGTAGATCGAAAACGCGACTGCCGTATTTGACTTTCACCGTTACCGTCCCACCGATCACGGCAGGCCCGGCCCAGGTGCTACTCGTATTTCCCGTCCCAACATAAGCAACTTGAGGATTACTGCTGGTATCAATAAACTTCCAATCGGAAATCTGCGCGCCGCTCGCCAGATTCTGGATCGAGTAGGTGACGACATCGCCCCTCACAACCGGCCCCTGAGGCCCCACCAGAGTCGGCTGCGGTGGGGTCGCACCCGTGAGCGTAAAATTGGTATTGCCTAAAAGAATATCGCGATTGAGGATGAGAACGCCGTACCCGAGCGGGCCGGGAGGAACGGTGGCTGAGGCTCCGTACTCACCCGGCTGCCTCTGGCTGTAATTAAAATGGTCATACCAGCGATTCAGATCGGGCCGGTATTGAATTTGGACGATGGATAGATAGTGCTTGGAGACGAGCCTGTAGGAAGAGTATGCCGAGCCGGGCACGTCAATAGTCAGGTTCACGGAGTTAGAGCCGTACGCGTATCTTCGCCCCGCCGTTTTGATCGGCCCTGAGATGCTGGTGTCATAGAGATAAGCTTCAGCCGCAGGCGAATAGTAATAGTAGGCCGTATAGGAATCCAACTGGGTCATGGATGACGCAAACACTCTGCCGGTCGTAGCATCGTACCTGACCGATGAGGAGACAAAGACATATGGGTTGTAGGTGTACTGCGCTTTTGCTTCTTGTGAGAGGAGAAAGCACAAAGCCAGCCCTGCGCACGTCCACAGTATAGACGTTCTCATCTTATTTCTCTTTCCTGATTGGGCATCAGACGCCATGAAAAACGGACGGCTCATGCTGTACACATGATGATTACTCTCGGTTGCCGAGAGCGCTTGAGATCAGGCTTATTGTTGAGGCAGAGCCTGGCCTGAGCTATCGACTCCCATTCCGCTTCGCACAAACTGGTCGAACGCCTCGAAACTCGAATCGCCGAAGCTATTGCGGAGGTTATCGCGCGCCTCCAGAATGATCGACCTGCGCTCTTGCCACAAAGTATCGAGTTCGGGCGGAGGCGGAGGTAAGAGGTCTGCTGACGATAAGCTCGACTCCTGCGCCCGACGTTGATCGATAATCTTTTGTGCTGTTTCGTCCTGCCGTTTAACCAGTTGCTCGCAACCGAGCGCGATCGATTCAAGCATACTGGCCTGATCGTCGGTCAGCCCCGCCAATCTTTGGTAGAGGCCGCGATACACAGAGCCATCCTCACCACGGGCCTCCGCCTCCTCAGCCTGCCCGACGAGGATAACGATATGGCTGAACAGGTGATGGTAGACCATGTCATCGGGGATCGGGCCGGACGGGGCTGGAGGAGCCAACTCGGTTTCCGTCGCGTCCACCGGCTTATAAACTGGGGGAAGTGTTATGGCCGGCGGCGGCGATGAATTATTAACAAGATTGTTACCACCTTCCTGCTCCTGTTGGGACGGGCGTTTCCCAGCCACCCCGTTATGACTGCTGACCGTCAGCGCGCCAATGGCGGCAAACACTACTGCGCAGACTAGCATCAGGACTACCTTTTTGTTTTTCATCGCTACCTCCAACAAATAATCGGACGCGCCTGCACGAGCCTGGCGGATGGAGCTACGGCTCTGCGCCTGAACGAAAGTACGCGGCGAGCAGATCAACGTAGCTGATAACTCTTAACTGAGAATCGACGCTTCCCGTAAGGGACTAAGGATCGTCAGCTCCCGGCAGACCGGGTTGCGTATGCTTCTAATCGCAAGAACAGCATCGCCATAGATTGTAAATTGGCATAGATGAAGGCGGGCCGACATCTATTTCCCAGGACTTATTTATGATCGGAGATTAACAGGAGCGTTTACGCGAGACCACGGGTGGGCTTCTCGTCAACGAACTTGTGAACGCCCGTAGACTAACGTCATGTCAAGCAGTTGTCAAGAGCTTTGTTTTCACGTCAGGCGGGCGCGTGAGATTGAGCGAAGCGGCGGTCTCTTTAGCTACGGCGCGGTGCGAGATGTATTTAGATGGCGGGTGACCCGGCGAGCTAAGCGCGGCGAGGTGTGGTCATGCTCAGGACGGAGAAGAAGATGTCGCGCCTCGCCGACCTTAAAGCGTGTACGCCTTGTGTAGAACTGACTTCACTTTAGAAGCTGCGGCGGAAGAGGTAAGACATCTTGATGAAGAATGTCCTCCCGTTGCGACGAAAGCCCGGCTCCAGTTGTCCTGAGAAGGGATTGAAGCCGTTGCGGTTCAGATCGTCGTTGTAGCCGATGTAGAAGGCTGTTCCAGGGTTCGGCGTCCAGCCGAGGAGGAACTGGCCTCGCAGGGATGAAGCGAGCGTATCGTAATCAAGGCGCGCGCGTGCGAAGGTGAAGCGCGAGAATTGATAGGTCCCGCGCAGGGCGAAGATGTTGTCGTCAAAAGCGACGAGCCCGGTATCTTCACGCACCAGGCGATTCTTCGTGTAGTCGAGCGAGAGGCGCAGGACATCCGTCGGCTGGTATGAGACGTTGAGGTTGAGGTCGAGGAAATTTCCCGGCCCCGGATCGTAGGGCGCATCCTGATCAATGAGGGCGATGGGGCTCACGCGCGGGAACTTGTTTCCGTTGCCGAGATCAAGATCAAACTCGTTCCACCTGTAGCCGATGAAGAAAAAGAGCCCGTACTTCTTGCTCGGCCTCGTCTCGCCATAGGCGAAGATGTTCTTCTTATAGGTCGAGCGTTCCGAATCGTTGCCCGCAAATATCCCTGACTGCGTGGCCGTTCGCTTCGCTCCGAACTCCTCCTCGAACAGACGCTCGTATTCCAGGTTGAACCCGAGGCTGAGGAAAGTCTGGCGCGGGAAGTTCAGACGCAGTTGCGTCTCCGTGAAGTGATCCTGCGAGCGCCCCTTCCAATCGTAATTCAAGGCTGTAAAATTCTGTACGCGCCACTGGATGAGTGTCGCTTTCGGCTGCGGGTCATTGTTGACACGGAAGAACATCTCGTTGCGGTTGGTGTTGGTGCGGCGCGTGAAGCCTACGTTGGCGCGATAGTCGCGCGTGCGCCCCTGCCCGTTGACGAACCAACCGTAGTTCCGCTTCGTCACGTCGTACATCCAGAAATAGGCGAAGGCATTGCCCGTCCGGTAGACGTTTTCGTCTCGCTCCGGCTCGTAGAAGAAGCGGCGCGAGCTTGTGCCGAGCGCCTGAAAGGTGAAGATAGTCTGCGGGTTGATCTTAAAGCGACCATCTATTCCAGCAACGTAATTATGGTTCTGGATAAAGCTATAACTGGTCGCCATCATTCCGATGCTCGACTCCCGCCCCACGTCCCGCTTCAGACGGAGCACGCCGATGAGGGAGTTCTTGTTGATGAACGGCTCTATGTCCGGGAAGTTTCCCGGATCGGTTCGCTCGTCTTCGCTGAAACTGCCCGGCGCATTGTCAGAGGCCAGCATCAGCCCGAACGTGTTGCGCCCGCGCTTGCCCGTCAGCTTCACCGCTATGTCCGGGTCGATGATCGTGCGCGTGTGGACAACCTGAAGCGGTGTCTGAAAGATGTCTATCCCTTCAAGGAAGAAGGCGCGCTTCTCTTCAAAGAAGATGGGGAAGCGCTGGTTAGCCGTGACGACCGTGGCATCGGCTTCGACCTGCGCGAAGTCAGGATTCAAGGCCAGATCGAGCGTCACGGTCGGCGTGAGGCCAAATTTCGCCGTCAGTCCAGGATCGAACGCGATGGGCTGATTAACAAATCTGCCGGGATCGTTGAGCGCAGGATTATCATCGAGCACCGATTGCGGGAGCGTATGAAATCGTTTACCCGTTTCGGAGACGGTGAGGCTGGGGATAATTTCGAGTGTGCGCTCGGTGGAGATGCCTTCCAGCCCGGTCAGATGCCCGGCCTGATTCAAAGTGCCCGACTGGTCGCGGAAGTTGGGCATCCAGGAATCCAGCTCGTTGTTGTAGCGCTTGATGCGACGAAAGACATGCAGCCCCCAGTTCTTGTCCTTGCCCGCCTCGTAGCGCAAAGACTTGAAGGGAATTGCCACCTCCACCGTGAAGCCGTTTTCAGTGACGACGCCCTGCGATTGCATGACGATGTCCGGGCTGTAGTCTTCGCCCTGATTTTCAGTGAAGATGCCGTCGGCCTGCACGCCGAGCGGGTTGAAGAAGATGACGTAGGCTTTGCGCTTGTCGTTGAAGGTGTCCAGATAGAAGCCTATGTAGTCGTCATCGAATATCTGGTCACGTTTGGCGACCGTCGCACGCACTTTACCGGGCTCGTCCTGCGCGCGAAAGGCGAAGTAGATGGTCTTGGCATCGAACCCGACCAGCACCTCCGTGGGCTGCGAAGGCGGGGTGTTGTCGCCGGGCTGCGTCTGGTAGAAGTCTTTGAGCACGGCGGCCTGCTTCCAGACCTCTTCATCCAGGCGACCGTCGATGACGGGCGGCTTCTCAAAACGCGCGATGCGCACAGGGTTGGCCTTCTCAGGGGGCAGCACGATGCCGCTCTTCGGAATGCTGGATGTCTTGACCACGGGCACAGAGGCGGTCGGAGAGACTGCCGGTTGCGGCGGCGGAGGCGTCGTTTCCGCCTCTAGGACGAGTGGTCTAAAAAAAAGAAGAGCAAATACCAGTAGCCCGTTTCTCATATTGACTGCCTCTGGGGTGCTGCTGCCATAAGTTCGGCGATCTTCGATTCTGGCTACCTCGCCCGGCGCATGTGCTTGACTGGAAATCCGATTATTTGGAAATCCAACCGATGATTCGTATTGATCTGCACCGGCTATAGATTGAATCTCGCTTGTGCTTGCCGGACGACCTTTGATTCTTGTGCGTATGAACTGATTCTGGCTCGCGATTGCGTGCTGACCTGTTAACGAAGCAGAACTTGCACTTGTTCCTTTAATAACTCAGTAAGGCAGGGTTCTGGTGTGAAAAAAGCTGAATTCAGCTTTTTTCACACCAGAACCCTGCCTTACTTCTGACCGGCGAAAGTGGAAGCGACGCGTTGCAGGATGATGCTCCCGTCGCCCGTGCGCAGGGTGAAGACGCTGCCGCCACGGCCAACCTTCCAGCGGCGCAGGCGGCGCGAAGTATCCGTGTCTTCTGTGACTGCGAGGCCGTCGTTGACGACCGACTCCGCATCGGTCTCGATAGTGGCGTTGAAATCCGCCGGGAGCGCGAGCGAGATCGAGCCGTCACCTGTGCGCGCAGAGAGCTGCGTGAAGCGCCCGGCCAGCGTGATCCGTCCATCGCCCGTCTCCGCATTCACATCGCCGTCGAAGTCTGAGATGTGAATGCGGCCATCGCCCGTGTTGACACGCAGACGACCGCGCCCACGGCTAACGTCGACCGAACCGTCGCCTGTATTCAAATCCATCTCACCATTGACGCCCTCGACCAGGAGACGACCGTCGCCGGAGGAGGCGCGCAGGTTCGTGTTCTGCGGCACGTAGAGATCGAACTGGACGACAGCCCCCGGCCCCCAGTTCCCCGCAGATGCTTTGTCGAACTCCGCGACGAGAATGATTTCCGCGCCGCGCTGCTCTGTCCTGAGGCGTATGCCGCGCATCGACTGATCGTCGCGCGCGCGCTTGACGGCTGTGAAAGAGACTTCCGGCTTGTTCCAGGCATGCACAGTGATAGCGCCGTCGAAAGTCTCTACGTTGACGCGCGGGGTGCCGCTCACCGGAAAGCTCTTGGTCTGGCGATCAATGACCGGCAGGCTGCTGACATCGCTGGCACGAATCTGCAACTCGGCAGCCTCACGCGCGGCGCGCTCAATCTCGTCGCGATGGCGCTCAACCTCCAGTTGCGCTTCGCGCGCCAGGCGCGCAGCTTCGCGCCGGGTCTCGCGTACCGCGCGCGCCGTTTCACGTTGAGCATCACGGGTGGCGCGCACGGCCTCGCGCTGCGCATCGAGTGCAGCATCGTGTGCTTCCCGTGCTATCTCGGTCGGCGCATCCGGCGCATCGGGCACATCCGGCACATTCGGCACATCATTATCCTCGTCGTTCTCTTGCAGGAGACTGGTCGCATGGCTGACGGGTCGGCCATCTGCGGCGTGTTGAATCTTGATCTGGCCGTTGACGTTGCCGAGCTTGATGCGCGTGCCGCCGCTTCCGAGCGTGCCCGCCAGATCACGACCGACGTACTCGCCGCGCCGCACGGGCAGCCCGAAATCGTTGCTGATGTTGCCGTGTACGGTGTTGGCCCTGAGCTGTGCGTTGGCATCCGAGGGGATGGTCAGAATGATCTGGCCGTTGACGGAGTTGAGTATGATTGACTGTCCGGCGTTCAGCCGGTCGAAGGTTGCTTCGAGGCTGCCGTTGATGGTCGAGAGCCTCGCCTCATTGGTCAGACCCCGCGCCGTCAGGCGTCCGTTGATGGTTGATGCCTTGACCTCGCCGGCGAGGCCGCCTATGTCGAGCGCGCCGTTAATCAATTCGACGCTCTCCAGCCGCGCGGCTCGCGGTATGGTCAAAGTGTATTCGACGCTCGCCGGTTCCTCGTGACGCCGGTCGCGATTGTCGTTGAAATCGTCTGTCCAACGCGGATACTCTGTTTTAATGTTGATGGATTCCGGGCCGAAGGAATCTATCTTGATCTCCGCTTCACTGAGGCGCTCGCGCGTCGGCGCGGTTTTGATGGCATCGACCTTGACCTCGTTGCGCTCCCAGGTCTTGATGTGCACCGCGCCGTTGATGTTCGCCAGGCTCACGCGTCCGGTCGCGGCCAGCGGGTAGGTCTGGTGAAACTCTTCCCTCAACTGCTGCTGCTGCTGCGTCTGCGTAAACGCTCCGCTCGTCATCGTCAGCCATGCGACCAGCGCAATCAGGATGCCAATTAGCTTTCGTGTCATCATCATCTGTCTCTCTTCCGATCTAATTAATGCTTAGTTCACGACGCACGGTTGACCTGTATGCTTCCATTGACGGTCTTGAGCCAGAGCTGACGCCCGCCGCTGCCAATCGTCCCTCTGATGTGTCGCTTACTGAAGCGCCCCTGGACGTTCAACGAAAATTCTGTCGAGATGTCGCCGTTTAAGGTTTCGGCCTCAAGCTCTGTGCTCGTCGTGGCAGGAAGGTTCAGCGTGATGCCGCCGTTGACGGTCTCGAATTCGAGCGCTTCGATCCAGTCGGCTCTGCCCATCGTGGCGACGATCTCGCCGTTGACCGTGCTGGCCTGAGCCGTGCCCGTGGTCGAGACGTGTATGGAGCCGTTGACCGTGTAGGCTTCCACGTCAGCGCCGAGGGATCGCGCTTCGACCTCTCCGTTGACGGTGCGCCCCTGGAAACGAACTCCTGTGGGTACGCGAACGATGAAATCGACCTGCACGTCGTTGTTATTGACGTTCATGTTCCCCTCTTTGCCGGGCGCGCACACGTTCGGGCGCTTTCCATCGCTGTTCGGATAGACGGCGCAGATGGTCACACCATTGGCGTGCTCGACGACCTGTATGCGCACGCTCTCTGTGTTGCTGCGGCGCGACTTCTTGGTCGCCACAACCTCTACCTGATCGCCCGCCGCCGCTTCCGCGCGAACATTGCCGTTGACGCCCTTGATCTCGATGGCGCTGCCCTGAGCAACCCGTCCCTGCCAGTGAAAATCGTTCTGTGTCGCCGCGCCACCGAGAGCCGCTGCGACGATGGGCCGAGCGTGCTGTCCCTCTTTGGCGTGAACGGTCTGTAGACAACTCCACAGCCCCGCCTGCGCCCAGTTCTCCATAAAACACCTGATGGTCTGGAACTGTCTCATGCTTTGCTCCGCACCGGCCATAATCATTATCGAGATAAGAACTATTCCAATCACGTTATGTCTCATCTTCCCTCACCTGTCATCTTTCTCCGTGCCGGGCACGGGACTTGATTGCTCGAACTTGAACATTTCCCGGAAGCGTCCGCTTCGTCGAAGAGCCTCTCGAAACCCACCGGAACTGATCTTTCCTGCCACTCTACTTTGAAAACACCGCGAGGAAAAGTTTTGTGGCAAAAATTTTCCGAGCAGCGCAATTCGATCAGGCATTAGGAAGTGACGAAGAGAATTAAACGCAAAGGGCGCAAAGGAGGAAGACGCAGAGAACGCAGATTAGCAGGTCTTTTGCGTCCTTTGCGTCTGCTTCTTCTTTGCGCCCTTTGCGTTTAAGGTTTCTTCCGTACCGCCAAAGGTGAACTATTTGACGGTGTCCCGGTGCAGGCGAACCGTGCCGCTAAAGGAGTAAAGATCGAGTGTCGCGTCGCCCGTCCCGTAAGTTCCGGTCAACAGGCGCGGAGCGGGGATGGAGGGGGGGTTGCGAGCCACGTCCTTGAGCGTGAAATCGGTGATGATCTCGCCGTGCGGGATTCTCGCGCTGATACGGAACGAGGCGTCGCCGGGCAGGGTGAAGATCATATCGCCCGATGTCGTCTTGAAATCGTAGAGCCCGCCGCGCGCGAGCGGCCCCTTCATCGTCACGGCCCCGCTGATGGTCTTCGCCTGGACGTGTGTGTGGCTGATCTCAGCCAGCGTGACATCGCCGCTCACGGTGTTGGCCTGGCAATCATCATTGGCGTCGATGGTTCGCGCGTGCGAGGCTTCGACGCTGCCGCTGATGGAGCGTAAGCGAACCGGGCCGCTCGAATTCTCAAGCAGGACGTCGCCGCTCACGCTCGATGCCTCGACGCGCTTTGAGACGCCCCGCACGCTGATGTCGCCGCTCAGAGTCTCCACGCGCACATCGGCCACGTCGGCGATCTCGACAGAGCCGTCGTTGGTCTTAATCTGGACGGTTGCGCCGCGCGGCACGTCCAGCGTGATGTCGCTCGCAGCGCTGCAATCACAGGTCAATTCTTCGCCCTCGACGGCTGGCGCATTGGAGACGACCACTTCGACACGCGTGGCCGGCGCAGTCTCTGTGGGAGCGCTTCGCTGAAGCTCCAACTGCTCTGCATCCATCGTGCGCGCCTGAACTTCCGCGCGATCCCAACCGTGCACGATGACATCGCCCGAAGCGATGCAGACCGTGACGATCACGTTCGAGGTGGAGGCGACGGTGCGTTCGAGTTGCTGCGCGCCCGCCTGGTCTTCGTCCTCTTCGCTTCGAACGGGCGCGGAGGGCGCAGCGTAACAGAGCGAAGCGGCCAGCAGAATGGTGATGATTAAAGAGGTTAATTTCATATCAGGTAAATCCAGTTATCTAGCTTCTAGCGTGCCGAGGCAGAGAAGCGCGCCTGATCCGCCACTGTGTTCAAGAGATCAACCTTGCTCTGGTAAGCCACGAGCAGGAAGGTGGCCGCATCCTCGTCGCGCGGATTGCTCCGCGCGGCACGCCGCGTCGCTTCGATAGCCTGATCGACGACGGCCAGATTGCGCTCGTACTCTGCGCGCAGGCTCGGCTTGAGCGACCCGCCTTCGCTGGTTTCAAGCGTCGTAGTCAGGCTGGCGATGGCCGTCAGGTAGCTTCTCTCGCCCGGCAACAAAGGGTCTTTGGGCGGAGCAGGAGCAGGTTGTTTGCTGGCAATAGTCTCATTCGTCTTGACAGGCGCGCGCTCCTCTTCTCTGTACCTCTGTATGCGCGGCTGCGATTTTTTAGCTCTCTTGTTGTTGACAGCGACCAAGCCCCCCCTGTTTATATCTTCTTCTTCAACAGGAACTGTTGCTTCCGGCGCTTTAAGCTCAGGGATGCTGATTGCAACCGGCAAAGCCTTCTTCACCTCTCGCGCCTGCTCCGAGCCTCCTGTGCCCCTGAAGAAGACTACAGAGAAGATCAAGGCGAAGGCGACGGCAGCGGCGGCGAGGCTGGCGAACGAAATCGCCTGCCGGCTCGGCGCAAAGCTCAAGGGCGCAAAGAGCGAGCCCAGCCACGCGCGTAGGGATGAGTCTCTGTTTACGGTCGCAGCGGGAACGGACGTTTGAAGTCCGGCAATCGCCACGTCGAGACGCTCACGCAGGCGCACGGTCGGAACGGACAAAGACATTTCGGGAGCGAAGGCAGTCGCCATGATCGCTGTCTCTTGCTCAACTTCGCGCAGCGCATCGGCGCAAGCGGCGCAGGCAGAGATGTGCGTCCGCAGAGTTTCCATCATTTCGAGGGAGAGTTCGCCGTCCGCATAGCTCTGTATCATTCCTTCGTCCAAACACTCTCTCATTGGCTGACACCTCCGATCTTCCCGTAGACCCTGACAAACTCCTTGCGTCCGCGCGCGATCAGGCTTCCGACGTTTCCTTCATTGATCGACAGAGTTTCCGCGATCTCCCTGTAGGAGAGCCCCTGTTGTTTGAGTAGAAGACAGCTTCGCATAGGCTCCTTGATCTTATCGAGTGCGCGCCGCGCCTCTTCAATCTCGACGCGACGCTCGTATTCAACTTCTGGCTCTACCGTCCAGTGACCCTGAACCTCAGCCCTTTTTGCGAACTCTTCCTCGCGCGCCGTGGCGCGGCTGTTACCGCGTATCGTATTGAGCGCGACGTTCATTGTGACCCTCAGCAGCCAGGGGCGCAGCAGCTCTTCGCCCGGTGTCGAGTCCAGGTTGCGATAGAGCCTGAGAAAGACCTCCTGCGTCACGTCTTCGGCCAGCCCGACATCACGCACGAGCGCGCGTGCCGTCCTGAACACAGCCCGATGATGCAGCGTGAAGGCTTCGTCGAAGCCGAGCGGCGCTGCCGCAGTCTCGATCTGGTTGGGCATGGAGTCCGCCAAGGCTCTCGCTTGTCCGCTCATATTCGCCGCTCTCTTAACATTAACACCGCGCACACACCATTCGTGGCAAAATTCTCCGGCCCCTCAATGCCCCAACTACACCCCGCTATTATCGCTTACTCCGCCGGATTTGGCACGAATACAGGAAGAAACCGCAGATGAATATAGATACACGCAGATAGGAAAGAGATGAGAAGGCTAAAAGCAAGGGGAATGGGGGTTTGCCTATCTTTTCAACCCATTTCCCTTCTCTTTTATCTGCGTGTATCTGTGTTCATCTGCGGTTAAATGCTTGCGCGGGTCAATCAAAAGCGAGCAACCGCCCTCAAATCAGTTCACGTCTACGTCCACTTCCGTGCTGTGGCCTTTGAAGCCGATCAGTTGTAATGCCCAGGCGGCTTTATCGCGCACCTCTTCTTCCGTGTCACGGAGCGCCGCCTGTAAGGCTTCGACGGCGCGGCGGTCGCCCTTGAGCCCGAGCGCCCACGCCGCCTGCGCGCGCACCTCCCAGTGCCCGTCCTTCAAAGCCGACAGCAAAGGCTCAACTGAACGCTCGTCGCCCTTGAGTCCAAGCGCCCAGGCGGCCTCTTTACGCACCTGCCATTCCCTATCCGTCAAGGCCATGCTCAAGGGCTCGACTGCGCGGTCGTCCCCTTTCAAGCCAAGCGCCCACGCCGCCTGCTCTCTCACTTCCCAGTGCCCATCCTTTAAGGCTGCGTTCAAAGGCTCAACCGCGCGAGCGTCGCCCTGCAACCCGAGCGCCCAGGCGGCCTGCTTCCGCACTTCCCATTCCTTATCGAGTAGAGCGACGATCAAAGGCTCTATGCCGCGCTGATCCTTCTTCAATCCGAGCCCCCAGGCAGATTCCCTTCTGACGCGCCAGTCCTGATCCTCCAGCGAAGCGATCAGGGGCAAGACCGTGCGCGGGTCGCTGATGATCCCAAGCGCCCACGCCGCGTTATCGCGCGCACGCCAGTCCTCAACCTTGAGGACGGCGATGAGCGGCTCGACCGCAGGTCTTCCGATGACGGCCAGGGCTTGCGCCGCACGCTCGCCCGGTGAAGTCTTGGCCGAGTTTTTGAACTTGAGCTTGCGCGATGTGCCGTTCTCCCCACATGTATCGTGCAGGACGGGCGTATCATCACCCAGCGTCTTGATGAGAAAAGGTATCGCCGGAACGGCGCGCGCGCCCATTTCGCCGAGCGCGCATGCGGCGGAAGCTCGCTCGATAGGATCAGTAGAATTCAGTGCGTTCATCTTTTCCCTCACATCTGTAGGAATCTCGCCTGTCTGCTGCTGCTGCGACGCAGACGCTCCGGTCAGCTTTTCTCCATGCGCGCCCTTCACCTCGAAGGCTGCTGCTGCTGCTACTACTACTACTACGAGCGCCGCACCGAAGCAGCAAACGAGCGACGCCGTTGCAGCCATCATTGCCACTCTCTTCATAAAGTAAACTCCATAAGTGTAGTCCGTGGTCAGTAGTCCGTGGTCAGTTGTTCGTGCTGTACGGGCTTGCTCTTTGGAGATCAAATACTCAGCTTAATCAAAGCGAACAACGAACAACTGACCACGGACTACGGACAGCTATCATATGAACACCGCCCGCGCTCGTTTTGTGGCAAAAATTTTCGCGCCCCTATTTTTAGAGCATCGGGGCTGCTACCGCTCAGGCTGCGTCATGTTGTAGTCTGCTTATGTAACCTGTGATTAACTTGGACGCTTCGCCAGGCTCACGAAGAGTTGAACGATAAATCGCGCTCGCAAGTTCGATGAAGGTCTTCAAGTGAAGAGAGAAAATGAGTTGACTGAAGAGAAGCCGGGCGGCACGACGGATGCGCTCGACGATAGTCCTTTCATGCGCGCCTGTCGGCGTGAGCCTGTCCCCTATACGCCTATCTGGCTGATGCGACAGGCCGGACGCTACATGCGCGAATACCGCGAGGTGCGCGCTCGCACAGGCTTCCTGGAATTATGCAAACGGCCTGAGCTGGCGTCTGAAGTGACCGTCACCGCCGCCGAGCGCCTCAAGGTCGATGCCGCGATCATCTTCGCAGACATCCTGCTCATCATCGAGCCGATGGGACTCGACCTGGAGTTCGCCAAAGGCGAAGGGCCTTTGATTCATAATCCCGTCCGAGGGGCACAAGACCTTGAGCGCCTGCGTGAAGTGGAGAGCGTCGAAGCGCTCTCGTACGTCTTTGAAGCCATACGCATGACGCGCCGCGCTCTCGCCCCAAATCTCCCGCTCATAGGTTTCGCGGGTGCGCCCTTCACGCTCGCCTCGTACATCGTCGAGGGCGGCGCATCGAAGAACTACGTTCACACAAAGCGGCTGATGTACACTGATGGCGGCGCGTGGCATGCGTTGATGTCACTGATTGCGCGCGCCATCGCACGCTATCTCAACGCGCAAACGGCTGCCGGAGCGCAGGCCGTCCAACTCTTCGACTCCTGGGTCGGCTGTCTGAGCGTGGACGATTATCGCGAGTACGTACTGCCGCACACGCGTAGCGTCATAGAGGCTCTCACGCCCGGCACGCCCGTCATACATTTCGGCACCGGAACTGCCGCGCTCCTTGAGCTGATGCGTGAAGCAGGGGGCGACGTGATCGGCCTGGACTGGCGCGTCCCGTTGGACGAAGCGTGGGAGAGGCTCGGAGAAGATGTGGCCGTCATGGGCAACCTTGATCCGGTCGCGCTCTTTGCAGACGAGAGCGTCCTGCGTGCGCAAGCCGCGCGCATTCTTGATCGCGCAGGCGGCAGAAGCGGTCACATCTTTAATCTGGGTCACGGTATCTTGCCAGAGACTCCCGTTGAAAATGTGATCGCGCTGGTCGAGATGGTGCATGAAATGAGCAGGCGATAAGCTTTGACTGTTTTGATTGAGATGAGCCAATCTTACGATGCGCTTTTGATCGTCTCCTTCGGCGGGCCTGAGGGAATGGACGAGGTAATGCCTTTCCTCGAAAACGTGCTGCGCGGCAAGAACGTCCCGCCCGCGCGGATGCGAGAGGTCGCGCACCATTACGAGTTGTTCGGAGGCCGTAGCCCCATCAACGAGCAGAACAGAGCGTTGATCGCTTCTCTCGAAAAAGAGCTGGCAGCGAACGGCCCTCGCCTGCCCGTCTACTGGGGAAATCGCAACTGGCATCCGCTGCTCCTGGACACGCTCAGGCGGATGGCTGATGACGGCATCAGGAATGCGCTAGCCTTTTTCACCTCCGCCTACAGCTCTCATTCCGGTTGCCGACAGTACCGCGAAGACATAGAGCGTGCGCGAGATGAGGTTGGCGAGCGTGCGCCGCGAGTGGAAAAGCTGCGCGCTTTCTATAATCATCCGGGCTTCATAGAGCCCTTCGTCGAGAATGTCCGCGCCGCGTTGAGCCAGATACCGGAAGACGACCGCCCCCACGCGCAGATAGCCTTTACGGCTCACAGCATTCCGCTCGCGATGGCAATGAGCTGCGATTACCAGGCACAACTTCTTGAAACCTGCCGACTGGTTGCCGAAGGGGTCTCTCATGGCCTCTGGCGTCTGGTGTTCCAGAGCCGCAGCGGGCCGCCCCAACAGCCCTGGCTTGAGCCGGACATCTGCGACCACCTCGCAGAGTTAAAAGAGGCGGGCACGCGTTGGGTCGTCATCGTGCCCGTCGGGTTCGTCTCGGATCACATGGAGGTGCTCTACGATCTGGACACAGAAGCACGCGCGCTCTCTGAAAAGCTCGGTCTCAAAATGATCCGCGCTGCGACTGTCGGAGCGCACCCGGCATTTGTCAGGATGATTCGTGAATTGATCATGGAGCGTATGACGCCGAACCCTGTGCGCCGCTTTCTGGGCACGCGAGGCGCGAGCCATGATGTCTGCCCCGTTGACTGTTGCCTCAAGGGGGCTGGCCGAGTGGTCGCTCCTGAAACAAATCTGCAAGCCGTCTCCGGCGAATGAAGCTCAGGCGAGCGAGGTCTCATCTTGCGGCGCGAGAGGAGCTTATCAAAATGAGGCTGTTGATTCTCGGCGGCACTGTATTTCTGGGACGCCATCTGGTTGAGGCCGCACTGTCGCGCGGGCATGAAGTCACGCTCTTTAACCGTGGGCAGCACGACTCCGACATCTTTCCAGAGGTTGAACAGCTTCGCGGTGATCGCACACATGACCTGGATGCGTTGCGCGGTCGGCGCTGGGAGGCCGTGATTGATACCTGCGGCTTTGTGCCAAAGGTTGTGCGCGCATCCGCTCGATTGCTGGCCGACGCGGTGGAGCATTACACGTTTATCTCCAGTCAGTCCGTCTATGCGAGCTTCGACGCGCCAGGGGTAGACGAGAGCGCCCCCGTCAAAACCCTGACCGATGATGAGGTGCGCGAAGCCGAAGGGATCAAGCCGACCAACCCTGTCGTCGCCGTCAACTACGGAGAGATGTACGGAGGATTGAAAGCCCTGTGCGAGCGCGCAGCAGAAGAAGAGATGCAGGGGCGAACGCTCTCGATTCGCGCCGGTCTGATTATTGGGACGCACGATTACAGCGACCGCTTCACCTACTGGGTGCGCCGCGTGGCAGGTGGCGGCGAAGTGCTCGCGCCGGGTCAGCCTGATCGCCCCGTGCAGATCATAGACGCCAGCGACCTGGCCGAATGGATCGTGCGTATGGCGGAAGACCGTCAGACCGGAATCTTCAACGCGACGGGGCCAGACTACAGATTGACTATGCGCCGGATGCTCGAAGAGTGTCGGCAGACGAGCGGGAGCGATGCTCGCTTCGTCTGGGTCAGCGATCAATTTCTCAAAGAAGCGCAGGTCGCAGGCTGGTCGGAACTACCCCTGTGGCTGCCCGAAGAGCATAATTTATCGAACTTCTTCTCTGTGGATTTCAGTAAAGCAAAGGCTTCCGGCCTCATCTTCCGCCCTCTGACAGAGACCATTCGCGCCACTCTCGACTGGGACTCCACACGTCCAGGGGATGTGGAGTTGCGCAACGGTCTCAAGCCCGAGCGAGAGCGGGAACTGCTACGGGCGTGGCACGAGCTTCCGGGCGATGGTCTACGGGTTGAAGCCTCAACGAAATGATGAGAGAGACGCCGCAGCAGCAGGAGCAGCAACGTCGTCCGCGTATAGTCATTATCGGCGGCGGCATCAGCGGTCTGGCGGCGGCGCATCGCGTCGTCGAGCTAAGCACAGGGTTGAAGCGTGCGCCGGAACTCCTGCTGCTCGAAGGCAGCCAACGCACGGGCGGCGTCATACGCACGCAGAGGCGCGACCGTTTTCTCTTAGAGGTCGGCCCCGATTCATTCATCTCGGAGAAGCCTGAGGCGGTCGCGCTCGCCACGCGCATCGGCCTCGCAGAACGCCTGATCGAAACCAATGATGCGCATCGCAGAAGCTTCATCGTGCGTGGCGGGAGACTTCAAGCAGTTCCGGAAGGTTTTCATCTGCTCGCCCCTTCGCGTCTCTGGCCTTTCGTCACAACCCCTATCTTCAGTTGGACGGGCAAGGCGCGCATGGCGCTTGACCTGCTCCTGCCGCGACGCGCAGAGAGCGCCAACGGCCAACTGGAAGAGAGCCTCGCGCAGTTCGTCAGACGAAGGCTGGGTCGAGAAGCGTTGGAGCGCATGGCGCAGCCGATGGTCGGCGGCATCTACACGGCTGATCCCGAACGTCTCTCTTTGCGCGCCACGATGCCGCGCTTTCTGGAGATGGAGCAAGCCCATCGCAGCCTCATCTGGGGCATGATGAGAAGACGACGGCAGGAGGGGGGCGCGGAAGCTGCGCGCGGGACGAGCGGCGCACGCTACAGCCTGTTCCTCTCCTTCGACGGTGGGATGCAGATGCTTGTGGACGCAATCAATGCGCGGCTGCCGTCAGGCTCCGTCCGTTTGAACACACGTGTCGAAGCGCTCTCTTTCGACGATCAGGCGAGACGATGGAGGATACACATTAGAGGCGATGAAGCTATCTGTGCCGACGCCGTCTGCCTGGCGCTTCCCGCTTATACAGCGGCGCTCCTGCTCAAAAATGTGGACGCAGAGCTTGCCGCAGACCTCGAAGCGATTCCTTACGCCTCCACGGCGACGATCAATCTCGCCTGGAAGCGCGAGGACATTGAGCATCCGCTCGACGGCTTCGGCTTCGTCGTGCCCATCATCGAACGCCGTGCAACGCTGGCCTGCACCTTCAGCAGCGTCAAGTTCAAGGGGCGCGCGCCGGAAGGCTACGCACTCTTGCGCGCTTTCGTCGGCGGCGCTCTGCAACCGGAGATGTTCGAGTTGGACGAGGAGACGATGACGGCGCGCGTGCTCTGCGACCTGCGGGCTTTGCTCGGCATAAAAGCGCAGCCGATCTTCGCAGTCGTCGAAAAGTGGCCTCGCTCGATGGCGCAATACCATCTCGGCCACCTGGAGAGGGTGGCACGCATCAAGAGACGCATAGCTCCTCTCAGCGGCCTACACCTGGCGGGAAATGCTTACGACGGCGCGGGCATCCCCGATTGCATACGCAGCGGCGAGACAGCCGCCGCCGACATGCTGAAGACCTTAAAATGACACCTCTTCAGTTTTCCATGAATATCTGCTTATATATCTCCATGAAACGAGAAAAACCGACCAGGCTTTTCGCCATCGCCTTACTGATAGGAGCAGTGGGGGTGAGTGCGGCACGCGCGCAAACACCGTCGGCCTCTCCCACGGCTTGTCAGGCTCAAACTAAAAAATCGGGCACTCAACCCGCCGCTGCCGTTGAGCAGGTTTTTTCCAAAGAGCAGCAGGCGCTGGCCGCCAATTCAAAAAAGGCGATCATCGAAGCTGGTATTTCCGAGCCCTATTTCCAAGAGCATTTCCGGCTCGTCAAGGTCGTCAACGAAGCGGGCGACAGACGTGTGGAATGGAAATATACCGTCAACGAATATGAGACCCTGCTGGTCGATGATGTCGGATACTACACCTCGCAAACTGATGAGCGCGTCGATGTCCATTCGATCAAGAACGAGCTTTTTTCGGCATCCGACATCAAACAGACGATCCCTCGCAGCCAGGCCGACGCGGCTTTGCAATCCTGCATTGGAGAGCATCGCGATACGCAGGTCGTCTACCGCGCCCTGAAAGCTCCCGGTAAAGCCGGGCTCTATCTGACCGCGCGATCAGTAGCCGCGCATGAAGATGAGGATGAAAGGGAGAAGGAACGGGAGAAGGAGACCGAGCGAGAAGTTGAAGGCATCTCCTTCAACGTGGGTTATGTCGATCTGGAAAGCGGAAAATGCACCATCGAAAGAGGTCAGGTGACTCCTTAATTTAAGGAAACAGTGAAATCGCAGAAGGTAAAGTAATACCAAGATGTAAACAAAAGAGGACGGGGAACGATCCACTAAGCAACACGAAACGGCACAAATAGAGGGTCTGTTTCGTGTCGATTCGTGTTGAGAAGTTGTTTGAAAAGTCCCTACGGGACTGTTCAAACAGATTCCGATTAGTGGATCGGTCGCCCGCTTTCTTTTGTTCTGCTCTCTGGTATTAGGGCGGAAAATTAGGTTAAGCGTGGTTCTTCATCGCGCTTTTTACTTCTGCCTTTTCGTGTTGAGTGCTTCGATCCAGGCCGCGTTGGCCTCCATCAGCGGGAGGAAGGCTTCACGCGGCGCGCGATTTTCAATGAGCATGTTGTCGTCCGTATTGATGACGGCTCCGGCGACCGCAGGGCTCAGTTGCGTTTCATCACAAACGTACCAGCTTTCTACATCGCCAGGGCTTCTAATACCCACGCGCGCCAGTTCCGCCCCGACGCGCCGGTCGCTCAGACGTTCGCTTACGTGCTCAAGCGTGAGCGGCGTGCGACTGCCGACCAGGATCAGGTCTTTGCCTTTTGTCGTACCGCTGACGCGAAAGACGAAGACGTGCGGAAAGACATCCAGGTAGGTCGCCAGCACGGAGCGCAGGCTCTCAGTCGAAAGCTGATAAATCTGTAGCCACTGCACGAAGAGGCCGTCCTTGTTCAAACGGCTGCGTCCCAGTTCGAAGAACTCTCTGGTGAAGAGATTGGCGACGCCCGGAACCCAGGGATGACTCGGCTCGCTCACGATCATGTCGTACAGCGTCGGGCTCACGCGCAGGTATGCGCGCGCGTCGTCGATCATCAGACGCAGGCGCGCATCATCTAACGGGCGATTGTTGACGTGCTCGAAAAAGCGCGAAGCCTGAAGGGTCGTCGGCTCAAGCTCTACACAGTCAAGCGATTGGATTCCTGATTGGAGCATCGAGCCGACGCTCACACCCGAAGCGAAGCCGACGATCAAGCCCCTCCGTGTGCGCGGCGCGAGCAGCAGCGGCAGTTGGCCGAGCATCACCTGCGTCGCCATGTCGCCGTGAACGGCAGCGTTGTCCGAAGCGTTGGTGCGCCCGTTGATCGCCATTGAGCGCACGCCCCAATCCTCGCGCACGGAGACGGTCGCCGTCGGCCCTTCCTCGTACATCAGCAGGCGATGAGTTTCCGGTACGCCTGGCGCATATGACGTTTTCTCGCCGCCGTGTTGCGAGTGTGCAAGCACGCGCACGAGACCATCGTACGCGCCAATGGAAAGGGCTTCCAGATTCAAACGGGGCGCCGAGATAAAGAGCGCGCCGACGAGAATTAAAGTCGTCAATGCGGCGAGGGCGCGACGCGCGAACACCTTTCGGCCTTCATGCGCGTTGCTGCTGCCGTAGGCGAAGCCCGCGACCAACAGACACAGCGATGCTGCGACGAGAATGGTTGTCCTCGTGCCCACCTTCGGGATGAGGATGAAGCCTGTGATGAATGCGCCCACAATCGCGCCGAGCGTGTTGACGGCATAACTTCTCCCGACCAGACGGACGGAGACGAAGGCGTCTCTGCATCCAGCCCAGACGAGGACGAGCGGCATGACCATCCCCATCAGGAACGCCGGAATCAGGATCAACATCCCCGCCACGCACGTTTGTAGTGCCAGTAGCCCGAGCCATGAGTCTATCCTGTAGTCCAGACCCTTGTTGTAGAGCAGATCGGGCATCCTGTTGATCATCCAGATGCTGGCCGCCAGGCTCGCCGCGCAACCCATTTCGACCTGAAGGACCATGCGTCGCAAGCGGGCAGACGCCGCCTGCCGCCCGACGACGTAAGCGCCGCCCGAAAGACCCAGCAGGAATAATGCTACGACGACGCTGAAGGCATAGGTGGATGATCCGATCACCATCGTGAGCACGCGCGTCCAGGCCACCTGCGTGCTGATCGTCACGAAGCCTGAAACGGCTGCGCACAGAAGCCAGAAGCCGTTGCTTCCTGCTCCCTCTTCTGCCGCTCTCAAGCTGTGCGGCCTTGCATGTTCGGGAGTTTCACTCGTCGTCTCTACTAAACCCTTCTCGCCCTCTTCCCGACTTGCGTTTAAGGCTTCCGCCCCCTTCAGGTCGATGATGCATGCGGCGAGGCCGACGATGATGTTGACGGCGGCTGCCGTCCAGATCGTTGCGCGTACGCCGAGCAGCGGCAGTAACAGAAACCCTGCGGCGAGAGTGCCGAAGATCGCACCCAGGAGGTTGCAGGTGTAGAGCCTCGCAACAGAAGTAGACGTGTAGGCGGGGGCGCGCCGAAGTGCCGCTGAAAGCACAGGCAGCGTCGCACCCATCAGGGCTGTCGGCAAGAGCAGAACCGCCCACGAGAGCAGGAATCGCCACAGGCTGAACGCATAAAAGCCCGGACGGAACTGCTCCCACATGACTGCGTAGACATGATCGACAACGCGGAACAGCAGCGGAACTATGAGCGCGTAGAGCGCAATGCCGATCTCAATCAACCCGTAAGCGCGAAGCGGACGCCGAAGTCTTGCGCCAAGTCTGCCCGCGACGGCGCTCCCGAGCGCCAGGCCGCCCATGAAGGCCGCGAGCACGGCGCTGATCGCAAACGTCGTCGCACCGAACACCAAACCGAGCATGCGCGCCCACAGGATTTCGTAAATCAGCCCGCTCGCGCCGGAAAGAACGAAACAGACGCCGATGAGCCAGAGGCTCGCAATCGAGTAGGTATGAATGCGCCCGCGCAAAAGAAGAGTGCTGGAAGCTGTAGTCACGACGAGGTGTGCTCCCCCAAAGATTCGGGCGATTAAGCTGGGCGGTGAGCGTATGAATATATCATGAAGGAAGTTTGCTTGTATCGAAGTTTTCAAACAGAGACAGGCATTAAACGGTGGAGGGCGCAAAGAATTATACAAGAAAGCAGAATGAAAAGAAGGTGGGCGACCGATCCACGAAGTAACACGAAATAACACGAAAAGAAGGGGGGTTGTTTCGTGTTGCTTCGTGTTACTTCGTGGATTGTTCCCCCGTCCTCTTGTGATTGCTACTTGGTATTAGTAAACGCAAAGGCTGCGAAGCGGAATATATCTCTCTCTGCGTCCTCCAGCGTCTTCTTCTTCGCGTTTAGTTATTTCTCTTTGCTCATCAGTGAGTGGACGCGGCGTACCTTTTCTCTCCGGCTTCAATGCGCAACGCGAGACGGTTCTGCGAGGGTGGCAGCGGGCAGGTGGCATAGTTCGTAAAGGCGCAGGGCGGGTTATAGGCTTTGTTGAAATCGACGATGACCGTGCCTGCGGCGTCGGGCGGGTCGGCGTAGAGATAACGCCCCGCCCCGTACGTCTCACGCCCCGTCGTTTCGTCCGCGAAGATAAGGAAAAACTGCTTCGATCCCTTCTCCTCAACCGCGTCGAGGCGATAGGTTTTCCCCGCGACATCAAAAAGAAGCGCGCCGGGCGAGGTCATGTCTTCCGTCATGCCGAGGACGTTGGTGATCGGGATGGCCTTGGGCGGATTGTAGGGCTGAAGCTTCGCTTCGAGCCTCCACTTAGGGTCTGCCGGATAGTAGTCCAGACCCGCAAAATGCAGCCTGTCGGGGTTCTCTTTGTCCCTCACCCTGACGCCGAATCTATCGCCGCGCTTGATAACATAAAAGCTCAAAGAGCCCAGATTCAAGACGGTCGGCGCTTCGTCTGCGTCCGATTGGAGCGTGAGGGACGTGACCGCCTTGCCTCCTTCTGTCAGACCGCTGTCAGGCAGCGCATCAAGCCGCACGCTTCCCTTCTCAAGCCATAGCGAGCCGACCATTTTCGGCGCTTTACCCTGCGGCAGCACGATCTCGTTAGACTCCGCGCTTCCAACCTTGTTCTCACCCTCCTTGAGCCAGAAGAGTCCGACGAGAGTGAGCCACCCGTCTTCACTCTGAAGCCCTGCGGCACGCTCACCCTTCCACTGCTCGATCTCCCGTTGATACGCGACGGCGTCAAGTTGATTCTTCGACCTGCTGCTGCTGCCGCTGCCACACGCGCTCGTCAAGAGCAGCGTAGCGCCAAGAACGATTGTCAAGCCCCTCATTTGATTACACCCTACTACATCTGCTTGGACTTATCTCAGTCCCTTTTGAGAAATCGAGGCCGTGGAAGAAGCGGTTTTGAAACTGCGCGTCTTCTCGTGCGCCATCGGAAAGCTCGGCTCAATATCAACGGGCACGTCAGTGAGCCGATCAAGCGCCTTCTGCATGGGCGGCCTGACCACGGCATACTTATCGAGCATCGCTTTGGCCTTCTCGTAAGAGCCTTCGGCCTGGAGGGTGAGTATGTCTCGGGTCAGCTTGCGCACAGCATCTTTAACCTTGGCCGTGTTGATGCTGAACGTACCTGCGCGCTCGTCCATGTTGAACGCGCCTTCATCCATCAGATAATTGAACTGCAAGGCGATGCCGCGCCCGTGCGCCTCCGTGATGCCAAAGCGGACGGAGCGGAAACAGCTTGCGAGGTAGGTTGTATAGATAGAGCTCTCCATCTTTCGATCAACCACGCCCTTATCAATCAGGTATTGCAGAGCCCACAGCCCTGTGATGTCCGCCTTCGCCTCTTCAATCGACGAATAGAGCTCTTTCAACTGCTGCCGCACGGTCGTCTCTTTATCGCCCACACGGATGTTGTGCGGCCCGAGCCCGTGCATCAGCTCGTGCGCCAGGATGTGCGTGAAGAAAGCGTCGAAGGAGAGGCTGGATTGCTGCGCGGGGTCTAAGACGACCTTCGAGATGGGGATCAGCGTCTTCTGGAACTTCGCCTCCTGCACGTTCTTGAGCATGACTCTTTTTGAGCCCTTCTCCTTGACCACGCGCTCGTCGTTCGGAAGGTTGTAGGCCGCCGTCTGTACGCCGCTGTTGCCCTCGCCCGAACTGTAGACCTCGTTGACGACGCGGATCGGAGAGGCCGCGCCGAGCTTCGGATTGCGATAACGCGCCTCCATCGGCAGGTTGTTCTCAAGCTCCTGTAGATACTGGCTGAACTTCGCCAGCTTCGCAGACTCGGCCTCGTCTCTGAGCGTCACATAAGCCTCGAACGCCGCCTTATAACTGAACAGCTCGTCCTCATACGTTTCATACGGCCCGATGGTCACGTCAATCGGCGCATCCAGCTCCATCCACGCGACATCACTGTCGTAATAGTCGTTCGACTTGAAGGCGTCGGCGCGTTTGGTCAGAAAATTCTTGAGCGTTTGATTGGTCGTGAGCGCCGCCGCCTCGCGCAGCAGTTTGGCTGCCGGTTCCAGAAATTCGCGATACTCTTCGCTGTAAGGGACGACCTTGAGCTTGCGATCAGCATCGCGACGAATGACATAGAAGAAGCCTTCGGCGCGCTGGCGCGCCTCCGCCGTAAGCCCGCCCGTCCAGGCGTTGAACTCCTCCTTCGTCATGTCGTCCGGATAGAAGCTGCCGTGCGGCACTTTGACGGGGGGCACGCCCTCTATGAAAGCCTCGTTGTTGTCGAGGCGCGACCAGGGGCCGACGTTGATCTTGAAGTAGTGAAGCCGCTCGCGCCCTTCCGCGCTCGTGTCTGCCTCAAGCTTCTTCAAGAGAGCGACGTTGCCAGTCCAGACCTGGCGTAGATAGATAGGGTCGAGCAGACGCGCGGCCTCTATGATCTTGGCAAGCGCCTGCTGGTCGCCCTTCGAGAGATGCGCGGCGTCAGCCGTGATCTCTGTCGGAGCGAAGCGGCGAATCTTCTGCGTCAGCGATGAGCCGGTGGGTTTGTTCGGCTTCTCCTGCTGGCTGTGAACGACGCAAACGGGCGCGGCGACGGCCAACGCCAGCAAGCCAGCCTTGAGATAGGTTTTGACACGCATCATCATTTCAATCCTCTGCATACTTTGATCTCTTGATCCGGTCACGCGCACGAGAGAGAGACTCTATTGAGCGTTCGGCTCGCGCCGCCTGATCACGTTAGCCAACCCTTCCAGCGCCTTCTTGCCGATCCCCGTCGGGTCTTTCCCCATGCCGAGTAGTTCCTTGGCGTCGTTGATAATGCCTAGAAGTTCATTACGCACAACTGCTCGCATCTCTTTTTCCTCTGCTTCTGTCATTAGCTTCTCCCGCAATGTCGATGGTTCTTTTCGGTTTGCGCCGAAGGCAGTAGATTCATTCTCTTCGGCGTCTCGTCCAGATAATAAAGCCTGATTGTTTCGGGTCGGGCAACATTATACATAAATTCGCCTGTCTGCCAGCCCCTCGGAGCATCTTCCAGGACAACGGCGATGAAGCTATCCCACAAGATTCAACGTCGTGCCTCTGCCCTGGCTGACGGCCTTCTCGTAGACAATCGCGGCGGCGGCTGCATCCTGCAAGGCTGTGCCCGTACTGTCGAAGATGATGACCTCATCTTCGGAGTCGCGCCCGGCCTTTCGCCCCAAGACCACCTCTCCAAGCTCCGCGTGCACGTCCTCCTTCCCGATCAACCCCTCTGCGAGAGCGTGATGAAGCTCTCCGATGGTCGCGCACTGTTCCAGAATATCGGCCACCACCTTGTTGCCCTGCATCAGCGCCGGATCGAGCTCCTGCTTGTCGGGGCTGTCTGCGCCGACGGCGGCGATGAACGCGCCTCGCGCCACCATCTCGCGCTTCAGGAAATATTCTTCAGACGGCGTGCAAGTCACGCAGATGTCGCTCTGCCCGACCGCCAAAGCCAGATCGGTAGCCGTGAGGACTTCAATTCCCAGCTCGGTTGAAAGCTCGCTGGCGAACCTTTGCGCTTCGGTCACGTCATGGTCGAAGGCGTAGACTCGTTTGAGGGCGCGCGCCCTCGTCAGGGCGCGAAGCTGTATGCGTCCCTGGTTGCCGCAGCCGCAGATGGTGACGACGCTGGCCGCGCGTCGGGCGAGATATTTCGCCGCCACGGCGGTGGCCGCTCCGGTTCGGATGATCGTGATCTCTATGGAATCCATGACGGCCAGCGGGTAGCCGTTCTCTCCGTCGCAGAGCACGATGATGCCCTGAATGTTAGGCATTCCGAACCGCTTCATGTTCTGAAAGAAGTTTCCGTTGATCTTCGTGGCGAAGTACGTCCGGTGATCGAATTTCAAACCGGCGGCCTTGATGTGAAAGCCTCCCTCGCGCGCGTGTATGCCGAGGACTCCGGGCGGCAATGTCCGGCCTTCCGCATGGAACTTGAAGGCCTGCTCGACCGCATCAATACACTCGTCTAGAGCCAGAAGCTGCGCGATCTCGCTGCGACCGAGCAAGAGCGTACCCACAGGTCTCATAGATCACCTCCGACCGCTTCGATTCAGAGAAAGGTGTTTCACCACCTCAAGAGGACATGAGAGTAACACAGAGGGAAGGAGAAGCGAGTCGAGGTCTATGTCTTTCCTCTAGGGCAACTTTTCCGTCCTACGTGGTTAATTATGAGTCATCCGTTCCTTTGCCTGGTTGATTAGTGCTCTGTGCATCCTCTCTCGTCCTGCGGTGTCTCTGTGATGAGTCTTAGTTGAACTTGATTCACCGCAGAGACCCGAGAGAACACGGGGGGCACAGAGAGTTGAGTTGAAACTCTGGACACGACTCCTGCCCGAAGCTCCTTGACTTGAATTTTCATTAAGGTCATATTTAGCGGGCACAACGTATGCAGACCTCACGTCGGTCGCCAAAGATTAGCTCTGTGGGTTTGCATCACCGCTCTGGAAATAGCTGAGCCTTTCAACCGCGCCAACCTAGATGACACTCTGCATTGAGGGCAGGGATTGCAAACGCCCTGCTTTCATATTAAGAGCCGCTTCATCCGGGGATGTTGCGGCTGGATGTCAGGCTCCATCAAATTGAACTGGACGGCCGAGAAGTAGACTTCTGTTACCCCGATCCACCGCAGCGCAAGCGTCTTGACAGAACGCTATTGAAAGCGATGCGCTCACTCGCTCGCTCTTGCACCGGAGGCTAAGATGTGTCCGATCCCAAATTTCGAAGATGACATCTTCATCAGCTACGCTCACCTGGATAACCAGCCCCTCGCGGAAGGTCTGGACGGCTGGGTCGAGACGCTTCACGAGCGCCTCGGCGTTCGTCTGTCGCAGCTTCTCGGCGAGGAAGTGAGAATCTGGCGCGATCCCAAGCTGCAAGGCAACGATTATTTCGCAGATTCGCTCGTCCTGCGCGTCTCAAAGGTGGCGATCCTCGTCTCGATCCTATCACCGCGTTACGTCAAGTCCGAATGGTGTATGCGAGAGATTACAGAGTTCTGCAAAGCTGCGGAGCTTCAGGGGGGCATACGCCTGGGCAACAGCTCGCGCGTCTTTAAAGTCATCAAGACTTTTATTCGACGCGAAGAGCAGCCCGCGAGCATCCAGCCTATGCTGGGCTATGAATTTTACGAGTATGACCACCAGCTTGGGCGAGCGAAAGAGTTCAGCCCGGATGTCTCGCCGCACCGCGACATACGTTACTGGGAGAAGCTGGAAGACCTCGCCAACGACATCAAGCTGCTGATCGAGAGGATGAAAGAGGCGGGCAAAAGCGCGCTCGTCACGTCGCCCCCTGCCGCCAACGTAAAGACCATCTATCTGGCGCACACCACCTCCGACTTGAACGAAGAGAGGGACAACATCCAACGCGAGTTGCAGCAGCACGGACACCGAGTCCTGCCGGATAAAGAGCTGCCACTGGACGCAACGGCATTGAAGGAGGCCGTCCGCGAGTATCTGAAGAACAGTCAGCTCTCGATTCATCTGATCGGCGCGCGCTACGGCATGGTTCCGGAAGATGAGAGCCGCTCGATCATTCAGATACAGAATGATCTGGCGACAGAGCGCGGGGCTGAGCAGATGCAAAGGCTCATCTGGATGCCCACGGGCTTGCAATCGCCGGATGAGCGCCAGCAAAAATACATAGACTCGCTGCGGCTCGGTCTCAACGGTTTTCATGGCGTCGAAGTCCTGCAAACCAAGCTCGAAGACCTCAAAGTACAGATCTATGAAAAGCTGGCCGACAAGCCTCAGCCGCACGCGCCACCCAATGGAGACCATCCGTCCTCTCTCTATCTGATCTGCGACAAGCAGGATTACGAGGCTGTCTTGCCGCTTGAAAGTTATCTCTTCGACCAGGGTCTTGAAGTGATTCTGCCGGTCATGGAAGGTGATGAAGCGCAGGCCGCGCAGGATCACAAAGACAACCTGCTCCATTGCGATGCGGTCATGATCTATCACGGGCAGGCGGGCGAAATCTGGTTGCGCATGAAGCTCAGAGAGCTGCAAAAGACGGCTGGCTACGGGCGGACGCGACCGATGGCGGCACGCGCCATCTACATCGGCAGCCCGCCGACCGAACGTAAAAATCAGTTCAAGACACATGAAGCCATGGTCATCAGGAACTACGAATCATTCTCGCCGGAACTGTTAAAGCCTTTCATCGCGAAAATACGGATGGCGAAAGGAGCTGAGGGATGATCACCGAAAGCGTCAACAGGATGTCAGAGACGGAAGCGCCGACGAATCCGTTTCCGGGCTTGCGGCCATTTGAATTCGATGAGAGCCATCTATACTTCGGGCGCGACGGGCAGAGCGAACAGTTGCTGCGCAAGCTCGGCAGCACGCGTTTCGTAGCGGTCGTCGGCACATCGGGCAGCGGCAAATCATCGCTCGTCCGCGCGGGACTCCTGCCAGCCCTCTACGGCGGCTTGATGACGAGTGCCGGTTCAAACTGGCGCGTCGCCCTGATGCGCCCCGGCAACGATCCAATCGGCAATCTGGCACACGCACTCAACTCCACGGACGTGTTCGGCTCGGAGATAGAGGAGAACGCCAGGCTTCAAACGACCATTACGGAAGTGACTTTGCGTCGCGGCAGCCTCGGCCTCGTCGAAGCCGTGCGACAGAACAGAATGGCGGCGACAGAGAGCCTGCTCGTCATTGCAGATCAGTTTGAGGAGCTTTTTCGCTATGCGCAGGTGGCCGTAGACGAGCGCTACCAGAACGAGGCTGCGGCCTTCGTCAAGCTGCTTCTAGAAGCGGCGCACCAGCGAGAGGTCAACATCTACGTCGTGCTCACCCTGCGCTCGGACTATCTTGGCGACTGCTCGCTCTTCTGGGATTTGCCCGAAGCCATCAACGAAGGGCAGTACCTGATCCCGCGCCTGACGCGCGAGCAGCGGCGCGAGGCCATTACAGGCCCCGTCGCCGTCGGCGGGGCTGAGATCACACCGCGACTGGTCAACCGGCTCTTGAACGAGATGGGAGACAACCCAGACCAACTGCCCATCCTGCAACACGCTTTGATGCGCACCTGGGACAAGTGGAAGCAGCAGGGACAGGAGAGAGCGCCCATCGACCTAGACCACTACGAGTCAATCGGCGGGATGAGTGAAGCGCTCTCGCGGCACGCCGACGAAGCCTACTTCGAGCTACCGGACGAGCGCAGCCGCTTGATCGCTGAAAAGCTTTTCAAGGCGCTCACGGAAAAGGGTAAAGACAACAGGGAGACGCGGCGGCCTACGGAGCTGCGGGAAATCTGCACCATCGCAGAGGCGACGGAGGAAGAGGTCAAACGTGTTATCGAACCCTTCCGACGCGAGGGCAGGTCGTTTTTGATGCCGCCCGCCACAGTGCCGCTCGATGCGGACTCTTTGATAGACATCTCGCACGAGAGCCTGATTCGCAACTGGCGGCGTCTGAGCGAGTGGGTGGACGAAGAGTCAAGATCGGTTCGCATCTACCAGCGACTAGCCGAGACAGCCGAGCTGTACGAAAAGGTTGAGGCCGGACTCTGGCACGACCCAGACCTGCAACTGGCGCTCGACTGGCGCGAGAAAAGCAGACCGAATCAAGCATGGGCGAGGCGTTATCATTCCGGTTTTGAGAGCGCGATGGCGTTTCTCGAAGCGAGCCGTGAGGCGCGCGAACAGGAGGCAGCAGAGCGTGATCAACGACGTAAACGTGAGCTGCGCCGGACGCGTCTGATCGCCGCCGTTCTCCTCGTCGCGTTCATCATCTCCTTAGCCTCTGCGGTCTACGCCTTCCGCCAGCAAAGCGAAGCTTCCCGGCAGAAAGGGATCGCCGAGCAGCAGACGCGGGAGGCTGTGAAGCAGCAAGAGATTGCCGAACGGAAATCGCAAGAGGCTTTCGAGCAAACAGGCATCGCTGAGCAGCAATCACAGGAAGCTCTCAAGCAGAAGGGGATTGCCGAGGAGCAATCGACGAAGGCTCAGGAGGCCGAGAAGGTTGCTGTCAACCAGAAACAGGAGGCCGAAAAGGCGCGCCTTCAGGCCATAGAGCAAGCGCGCATTGCGAGCGAGAATGCCCACAAGGCTGAAGCAGCTACCCGTGTCGCAGAAACACAGCGCCAGTTGGCAGTCACGGAGAAAGAGCGGGCTGAGGCCGGGGAGAAACAGAACCTAAATCTTCTTTATGCCGCGAATATCAACCTTTCGCAGCAGGCATACGAAGGCAAGGACATCCTGCGGGCGCAGGACTTGCTCAACACTCTCCGAGATAAAAGAGACGAACTCGGTTTCGAGTGGTATTACCTCTGGCGACGCTATCACAGTGACCTGATGACGCTCCGAGGGCACACCAATTCAGTCGTATCGGTGGCTCTCTCCCCGGATGGGAAACGGCTCGCCACAGGCAGTTTGGATAAGACCGTCAAGCTCTGGGATATTACCACGGGACGCGAATTGGCAACGCTTACGGGAAAAACAGATGCTATTATGTCCGTCGCTTTCTCACCTGATAACAGGACGCTCGCGTTTGCCAGCGCGGATAAGACCGTCAAGCTCTGGGACGCCGCTTCACATCGTGAGATGGCGACGCTCACGGGACACACAGGCGCCGTCAATGCTGTGGCCTTTTCACCTGACGGCAAAATTCTTGCATCCGGGGACAATGAAAATATCGTCAAGCTGTGGGATGTCGTCTCACAGCGTGAGTTGGCAACGCTCGCGGGACACGAGCAGCGTATCACGTCCGTGGCCTTTTCACCTGACGGCAAGACGCTTGCGACGGGTAGTAGAGATAAGACAGCCAGGCTCTGGGATGTGGCGACGCGACAGCTACAAGCAACGCTGAAGGGGCACACGGAATCCCTGACGTTCGTGGCCTTTTCACCTGACGGTCACAGGCTCGCAACAGGAGGTTTTGACAGAACTATTAAGCTCTGGGATACAACATCATGGCAGGAAATGGTGACGCTCAAAGACGACAGCATCATTACCTCCATGGCCTTTTCCCCTGACGGCAAGACGCTTGCGACGGGCAAATATGATAATACAGTCAGTGTATGGGACACTGCCTCACATAGAGTCTTGACCACCCTCAAAGGCCATTTCGATATTGTCGAAGCAGTGGCTTTTTCGCTTGATGGAAAAACCCTGGTGACGGGCAGTGGCGACAGAACTGCCAAGCTGTGGAAGATTACTTCACAAAATGAACTGGTAACGCTCAGGGGACATAAAGACGCCGTCTCATCTGCGGCCTTTTCGCCGGACGGAAGGATGATTGCGACCAGCAGTTATGACGGCAACATGAAGCTGTGGGACAACACGTCGCGACGAGAATTGGCATCCCTCAGGGGGCATGCGGTTGCTATCCATACCACAGCCTTCTCACCTGACAGCAAGACGCTCGCCACCGGCAGTTTGGATAAGACCGTCAAGCTCTGGGACGCCGCTTCACATCGTGAGATGGCGACGCTCACGGGACACACAGGCTCCGTCAATGCTGTGGCCTTTTCACCTGACGGCAAGACGCTCGCCACGGGCAGTGCGGATTATACAGTCAAGCTCTGGGAGATCGCTTCACAGCGAGTGTTGACCACATTTAAAGGCCATACTAAGGATGTGTTCGCCGTGGCTTTTGCACCGAATGGGAAAACTCTTGCGACGGGCAGCTTTGACCAGACCGTGAAAATCTGGGACGTTGCCTCGGGGCGAGAACTATCAACGCTCAGCGGGTTCACGGGACCCGTCACATCTGTAGCCTTTTCACCTGACGGCAAGACGCTTGCGACGGGTAGTGGAGATAAGACAGCCAGGCTCTGGGATGTGGCGACGCGACAGCTACAAGCAACGCTGAAGGGGCACGCCGGGCATATCACGTCCGTGGCCTTTTCACCTGATGGTAGGACTCTCGCTACCGGCGGCGCGGATCATGTCGTCAAATTGTGGAGCGCCATATCGTATCAAGAGTTGGTTACTCTTAAGGGACACCTTGGCCCTATCAGTACCATCGCCTTCTCGCACAACGGAAGGATACTCGCCACCGGTAGCTTTGATACTTATGTGAAGCTTTGGTATGCCGCGACGGATGAAGAGGTAATGGCTCAACGCGGGCGCGAGGAGAGCACTGAGAAGCGTTGATCGCTTTAGCGCCAGTTTCCGATCAGGATGAAGGGAGCCCAGAAGTTCGGGTGTGAATATGCCTTCCCGTCGGGGCCTTTGACTTCGCCGCGAATGAGCGCGATTTGAGCCTGGCGCAGGGCTTCGGCTTTCAGCATGCCGGGGCTTGAGTTGCGGATTTGATAGAACTTCTGCATCAACAGGCGCGTGCTGGCGTCCGCGACCGGCCAGAGGCTCGCGAGCACGGCTTCGGCTCCCTGACGCTGTGCCAGCACGGCAAACCCTTCAACCTCTTTGCCGTCCGCGCCGGTGCTGCCCGACGCCGTATTACAGGCCGAGAGCGTTAACAGTTCCACCCCGTTAAAGTAGTTCGGCGAATTCCTCAGTTGATCCAGAGTCAGGCGTGTGCCGTCGCCGAGCAGTAGGAAGGATTTCGTCTCGTTTCCCGGCTCAAACTGAAAATGGCTCGCGATGTGGACGACCGCGAATTTCTGCTGAAGCCCCGCGTCCAGTTCTGCCCTGGTGAATGATTCATCGAGACGAATCTTGCCGGGGAGGATGCCGTCGCCCGCCTGACCCGCGTTCTCTTCACGGATGATGCTGCGCAGTTCCCTCGGCACTTCTTCGAGTGGCTCGAAGCCTGGCAGGGCTTTGGAGACACCGTAGCCGAGGGTTTGCCAGCGAGCGCTCGGTTGATCCGTGAGGCGCGTGGTGCTGATGGGTGTAAAGACAGTGTTCCGGTAGCGCTCAATGATGTACTGCTCGCCGTCATGGAGCGCCGCGACGGGGATGTAACGCAGGATTCCGTCGAGCGACCACATCAAGGTCTCTGCATGCGCGTCTCTCAGATCGTTGGCGATAGGCGCGATGAGGATGCGATACAGCTCCTGCGCCAGGGGGCGTGGGTCGCGCGCAGGGTCTTCGAGGATTTCGCGGAAGGCGAGCACCTTTTTGTAGAGCTCTGACGCACCGATCGGATATTCGCGAGCCACCTGCGCATAGGGGGTAATCATAATGACGCTGTATTTTTGCTCGCCGACGAAGGTGTACAGCGCGACCGCGCCTGTGCCAAGCTCGCGCAAGATATTAACGATGTGCTGCGGGTCTTTCACCTGCTCGACTCTCTGCGTGCTCTGTTGCGCGCTGGCGAGCTCCGCAGAGACCCCTTCAATAAATTTTTGAAATGCGAGGTTGGCGACCGTGATGTCCGCGTCTAACTTCAAGAGGCGTCTTTGTTCTTCGGGTGTGCGGCTCGCTTTGCTGACCAGCTCAGACCTTTCTCTGCCGAGGGCGACGAGCTTGTCCGAAATCTCACGGTAGCGGTCTGCTAAATCCTGCTCCTCAGGCGTCAGCGCAGCCGGAGACACCAGAGAAGATGCATCTTTGCCATCGCGACGCACGAACTGGAAATACTCCTCTTCCTTGAGCAGCCCGAGCACTTGCTTCGCTTCCAGCAGACGACCTCTCTCCACAAGCAACTCGCCCAGCTCGCGGTATGCCCCCTCTTTGGATTTCAGGAAACTCTTCTGCGCCTCTTTGTCGAGCGGAGCAATGCGAGCGCGAATTTCCTGGTAAACATTGACTGCGCCTTTGCCATAAAAGATGGCGACCGCCTCCCTCTTCTGCGATCTCCACGTGAGCATCAGGTTCGAGAGCGAATCGCCCTCGCCGAGACGGTTGTTGATCTCGCGATGAATCGCCAGCGCCTGTTTCAGGTAGTCCTGCGCCTTCACTGCCTGCCCCATCACGTTGTAGATGAAGCCGATGTTATTGAGCGTCGTCGCCTCTCCCTTACGATCATTATTGTTGCGCTGAAGAATGAGAGCTTGATCGAGATTTTCGAGCGCCTTCAACGGATCGCCTGAATTCAATTGGTGTAAAGCGAGATTGGAGAGCGTCGGGGGGACTTCGCTACAGTCGCTGATTCCCCGAAACAGCGCCAGCGCCTGGTCGTAAGCCTCGCGCGACCTTCGCTTATCGCCCAGATCATCGTAGACCAGTCCGATATTGTTGAGCGCGTAGGCTTCGCCGCGAGGGTCATGCGCTGCCTTGAAAAGCGGGAGCGCCTGGCGGAAAGAGTCTAGCGCCTTCTGGCTCTCGCCCATCGAATCCTGCACAGCACCTATGCGGACGAGCGTGTATCCGGCTGTCCGGCTGTCGTTGATGTCGAGAAAAAGTTGTAACGCGCGGTTGAAATGCTCTAGCGCCCGCTCTCGATCACCGAGCGACTGGTAGACCTCGGCGAGTCGGCTCGTGGCAAGCGCTTCCTCGTCGCGGTCGCCTTCGGCTTTAAGCAGAAGAATCGCCTCGTTGAAATAGCTGAGAGCCTTCTGCGCGTCTCCGTTCGAGGCGCTGATTGAGGCTATGAGGACGAGCGTGCGCGTCTCACCACGGCGATCATTAACCGCACGGAAGAGCCGCCGCGCCTCTTCGTACTTCTCCACTCCGCTTTGAAAGGAGCGCGGCGTCGGCGTGCCTTGCAGCAACAAAGCCCCCTCTGCGAAGGCTCTTTCGGCGGGGAGACGTTTCCGATCTTCAAGTGTGGACAGCCTCGACTCGAAACTGAATCTATATCTTCCGGGCGGAGCGGTCGCGTTGCGCGGGCGCACCTGAAGTGTATAGTAGCCGCTCGTTCCGGCCTCAAAGAAGAGTGATTCCAATCCCCACGCGCCAATCGGATTGTCAATATCGAGCAACCTCTGACTGCCGGGGCCGAGGAGCGTTAATGCCACATCTATACCGCGCTGATCGAAACGGGCGCTCAGGAATTGACCACTGTTGAGCATGATGCGATAGGAATGGAGGTCGCCTGCGGCCATGTCTCTTTCGAGAGGAGACTGCGCCGTTTGCGCAAACGGACTGGCGGCTGCACCTTGTACGTCACTGAGCGCTATACCGACGCCCAACAGGAGAATGATGATCGGATGCCAGAGCGCTCGCTTTCGTGAGCCCGCCGTCAGGATAACGCCAGCGCCGGAAGATTGGAGTGAGGAGTGTGAGATCAAGCAGCTCATGATGACTTACCAGAAGAGAACGTCCACGCACGCGCCATCCGAATCATCTGAAATCTGTAAAAGGGCTCACCGTGCGACGAGGCAGGGATGAAAGTGCCACCTGGTTTTTGCGTAACGGAAATTCCTACAGAGGTCAGAAGTAAACGGATCGTAACTGCCAATGCCATATCTCGTGAAGGCAGGTGCTACATTACGCATCGGGCATAGGATTGTCAATAGTTGCCATCAACGGCTCCGACGCTCGCCAGTATCACGCTTCTAAGATAGATATGATTTCAAGGAAAGGGAGTTTCCACAGCGAAGTCGAGGCCAGCGTGGCCTCAAAAGCCTTCTGTATCAGTCATGTGTTAGCTAACGCTAATCGACATCAGCAAGCGAGAGATGATCCTCAAAGGGACATGAAAAGGCACAGACCAGAGCTTGCTTGTTTGTGACTGTCGGGTGTTCATTCGTGGGTGGCCTCCGCTGCCAGCGCGCCGGTCTGACCACGCTGCACGCCGTCAATTGTGATGAAGCGAAATGCCGCCATAGCCCTTGGCGTTTGCGCCATCGAGCTTCGATCTTTATATTCTTGTAAAAATCTAAAGAAGGGGTCTGAGACCTTGAAGACTATCATCTGTACTTATGCGATTTTGATGCTCCTGTTCTGCTGCTGCTGCTGTTCCACTCTCATCATAGCGCAGACAACCTCGCGAAAGGATGCTGAGACCGGATTACCAGACGGCTACTGGCCGCCTGCGAAGAGCCAGATGATCCTGGACAAAATGCAGGAGGTGCGCCTCGCGCCAGAGCTCTCGCACCTGAGCGAGGGCGAGCGCCAGGCTGTCGGTAAGCTCCTCGAAGTCGGTAAAATCTTTCAGGAGCTTTACGAGCAGCAGCGCAACGCGCGCGCCCTCACGGCGCAACGCGATCTATTACAGCTCCACACGCGTCTAGGCTCTCCCGTCGCAACTCAAAACCTGCTCACGCTCTACCGTTTATTCCAGGGGCCGGTTGCGACCACGCTCGAAAACAGGCGCGAGCCGTTCCTGCCCGTGGAGATGACGCCGCCCGGACAGAACGTGTACCCCTGGGGCATCACACGACAGGAGGTTGAAGCTTATCTCGCGGCGCATCCTGAGACACGGGACTCGATTCTAGACCTGCGCACGGTCGTACGTCGCGCCACGGCAGATAATCTTCAGCGCGACCGCGAAAAGCTCAAACAGTATCCGGCGCTCGCAACCCTCAATCCGGGGCTGCAAAGAGAGCTGGAGAGACTGTCTGCACAGCCGAGCCCGAAAATCCTCTATGCCATTTCGTACTCGGTCGCCTATGCGGACGAGCTTGTACGCGCCCACGCGCTTCTGAACGAAGCCGCCGACCTCGTTCAGAAGACGGACGAGGAGTTCGCGCGCTACCTGCGCAACCGCAGCCGCGATCTGCTCTCGAACGATTATGAATCGGGCGACGCCTCATGGGTCACGGGTCGCTTCAAGAACCTGAACGCGCAGATCGGATCATATGAGACCTACGACGATGAGCTCTTCGGGGTCAAGAGCTTCTTCGCCTTCAGTCTCTTGAGCACACGGCAGCAGGAGACAAAGGAGCTGCGCCAGGCGATGAAGGGCTTGCAGGCGCTCGAAGACTCGCTCCCCTACGAGCACCACAAGAGGGTGAAGGAAGATATTCCTGTGGGCGTCTACGATGTGATCGCCGATTTCGCGCAGGCGCGCGGCGGCAACACGGCGACGATTCTCCCCAACGAGAGCTATCTCGCGCGCCGTTATGGCCGCATCATTCTGCTGCGCGCAAACATCATGCGCCACCCTGATATTTTCCAGAACACGGGTCGCGCGTGGGAGGCCGCGCTCGCGCCCGCGCATAAAGACGATCTCACCTCCGACGGGGGCTTCTATCGCACGCTCTGGCACGAGGTGGGGCACTACCTGGGCGTAGACATGACTGGTGACGGGCGTGATCTGGACGCGGCATTGCAGGAGAACGCTAGCGTACTCGAAGAGATGAAGGCAGACCTCGTCTCGCTCTACGTCGCCGCAGCGCTTCACAAGCAGGGTTATTACACTGCCGCACAACTGCGCTCGGTCTACGCCAATGGCATCAATCGCGTCCTACAGAACAATAGACCGCGCCGCGACCAGCCCTATAACACCATGCAACTGATGCAGTGGAACTTCTTTCTGGAAAACGGGCTGCTCAGCTTCGACCCGCAGGCGAAGCGGCTCAATATCCATTATGACAAGTACCATGAAGTGGTCGGCAAGATACTCGCGAAGGTGCTGGAAGTGCAGCACAAGGGGGACAAGGCAGCCTCGGATCGGTTCATAGAGCAGTACACTGCTTGGGACGAAAATCTGCATGGAGCGGTGGCGAAGAACATACGCGACCAGCAGCGCTATCGCTTTCGCCTCTTCCGGTACGCCGCGTTGAATGAGTGAGCTACGGGAGATTTAAACGCAGAGGGCGCAAAGTATGAAGACGCGAACGACGTAGAGCCTTGATTCCTTTGCGCTGACCTTTGCGTCCTTTGCGTTAAAATCCCTCCTCAGTCTACTAGAAATGCTGATAATCGGGAGCTGTGCGAGTCGGCATCGCGCTCGCCAATTGAGATGGTGGCTTCGACCAGCTCTGGACGCGTGTAGTCCCAGCGCTCTACGGGTAAGGTTTCGGCGGGCGCAACGTATAGACGCGCTCCCTGCCTGCCGATGACGTGCGGAGGGTACGGGCGCGTCAGGAGCACCAGATTACGAGCCACCCCCGGTACGTCATCTGCGAGAAAAGCCGGGACGTTGTCTATGATGCCGCCGTCAAGAAGTCTTCGCCCGCCGAAGGAGCCGACGGAAGTAAATGGCGGCGTGGCCGAGGTGGCGATGATTAGATCGACCAGCTCGGCTGGCGACCGGCAATCGCGCGCATCAAAGACCAGGGGACGAAAACCGACGCGCCGCCCGAACGATGGATGAATCAATTCTCTCTTCAGCTTCTTCTCCAGATCATAACTGCACAGGCCGAGCAGGGCGGCGGCTAGCCCTGGCATGTAGCGTGGAAAGGCTGTCGTCAAGATCAGGATCGGGAAAGGCTGCGCCTTGATCGCTTCAAAGCCGCCATCATCGAAGGCGTGTTGCAGCGTGTCGCGGTAGATCGGTTCATGCGGCGTCGGGCGCTGGCCGGAGAGCAGCCGACGCCATTCAAAATTCTTCATCACCCCTTCGCGCCGCCGCTCCCAGAACTCTTTGACCTCGCGCTCCCTTCCGCTCAACATCAGAGTCGCAACGCACGCTCCGGCGCTGCATGCGGCGATGGCCGCGATGCGCGGCAACAAGGTCTCGCGCCAGCGGTTCATCAGTCCCAACTGGTAGAACGATCTGTTTCCCCCACCGGCGAAGGTGATGGCGAGGTCTCTTTCGGTCATTTCTGTCACGGGCGGGACGAGGCTACTGGCTTGAGGATGGAGAATCGTGCGACGAGACCGCTGAGGACATAGATGAAGCACGCCGTCAGGATGAGAAACTTCAACGCGGCGCAGATGAAAGACAACTGCGGCCAGGGGCTTTCGACCGTTCCGGCAAGCATCCGGCTGATCGCACGGTTTTCAATGAAATCGAGGACACCGGCCACCAGAGCCGCCCAGGAGAACACTACCCCCCAGGTGTAACCCGAAGATGTGGGCGAGAACATCGAGTCCGTGACGATGATGCAGGCCAGCGAGAGCGTCACGGAATAAAAGATCAGAAAATAGTCGTCCCACTTCTGAAGAGTCAGGGCATTATCAAGCACCCCGTCTTCTCTCCACTTGTTGATGATCCTGTTCGCCTGATCCTTTGTTCCGGCCAGTTCGAGACTGAGCATACGCGGCTTGAGTGCGACCTTCATCTTTGACCCGATGAGCAGCGTCAGGATCAGAAGGACGACATAAGATATGCCGCGCCACCAGCCGATAGGAATTGCCTGTAATGGGTGCCACATGATTTTGATAGTTATACCAAATTGCAGAGCAAATTGAATGTATGGACAAGATTATTCAACACAGAGACACAGAGAAGAAAATGGACAATTATTTAATCTGTTTTGATCTTTCACGTTTTCTCTGTGTCTGCGGTGTCTGCGGTGGTGAGTTCTATTTTCCCCTCCCGTTCAACCTGCCTTCCGGGCATCGTTGATAATCACATCGCTCGCCTTCTCGCTGATCATGTAGATGGCGCTGACGATGAAAAAGCCCGGGATGCGCGGGAAGACCGAGGCGTCCACGACGCGCAGGTTCTTCGTTCCGTAGACGCGGAAATCGCCGTCGAGCACAGCCGTCGGGTCATCCTCGCGCCCGATCTTGCAGGTGCAGGAGGCGTGATGCCCCCAGGCTTCGTTCTTAATGAATTGCTTGATCTCATCGCGCGTGCGCACCTGCGGCCCCGGCAGCAACTCCGCCTTGTCTATATTTCCTATATGCGTGTTCATGCGGCGCACGAATTCCACTCCGTCGGCCACTGATTCCAGGTCCTCCTCCTTCGCATCATTGCCTTCTGTGAAGTAATGGAAGTTGATCGAAGGCGTGTCGCGCGGGTCGGCGGATCTGAGCGTCACTTCTCCGGCGGTATTGTTGGTGTGCGCTTTGAGGATCGCCCATGTGAACATGTTTTTGTACTGCTGAAGCGCCTTGGAGTAGCCCGGCTCATATCCTTTGAAGTAGCCGGGCAGGCCGAAGATGTAGAGGTCTGGCAGCGGCCTATCTTTCCGCGAACGCTTGATGATGCCGATCACCGCGCCGTTCGTGGTGTAGACTCCGGTCTTGCTGGTCTGCCACTCGACAAAGCACGGGTCGCCGGTCTCCCCTTCGGCGGGAGCCTTGAAGGTCGCGTCTTTGAGCAGCGCGAAGTTTGTATCCATCTCCGTGATGACGCCCACTTCATAACGATCCTGAAGGTTTTTACCGACGCCGGGACGATGCACGCGGACAGGAATGCCGTGCTTCTCTAACTCCTCCTTCGGGCCGATGCCGGAGAGCATCAGGAGCTGCGGGGTATTGAAAGCGCCCGCCGAGAGAATGACCTCACGCTTGACGAAGACCTGATGTTTTTCGGCGGCGTCGCCGTTTGCCTGGCTCGCACGCGGATCGGCCTGGTAGAGATGCTTGCCCTGTAGATACTCCACACCGATGGCGCGATTGTCGTTGTCCAACAGGACGCGTGTAGTGAGCGCGTGAAGACGAACCACAAGTTTGTCAGGGAACTCTCGCTGGACGGAGCGAATGTACTCGCGCGTGCTGTTGCGTTGGCCGCCGTTGCAAGCTAACGGGGTGAACGCGATCCCCTGATAATTCTTCTTGACCACACGCCAGTCGTTCGGGTCGAAATGCACTCTGAGACGCGCCAGCGGATTTCCGATATGCTCACGGAGTCCCTGCTTGGCTGCTTTAGCAACGATCTCCAGCAGCTTGAAATCTTTGAGAACCATTTTGGGATCGGCCTCGCTGGTTGTCAGCCATCCCTTGTAGCCGTGACGGCTCGGATCGAGAGGGATGATGTGCAGGGCGCGCAGGATTGAGAAGATTGATTTCAGGATCGGAGTACGTGGGTGCGTCCCCGGCGGATCGACGTAGGTGCAGCGTTCGAGCCGCTCGAAATAGGTGCGCATGTGGTCGCTATTCCAGGAGGAATCCCCCGTCAGCTCTGCGATCTGATCCCAGTCGCTGTTATGCGGGTAGACCGTGATCATAGCATTGTGCGCTGTGCATCCGCCGAGCGTGCCCGCGCGCGGGTAGAGGATGCCGTCCGCGTATTTGACGTACTTGCTGTCGCGACGCTGTTGCTCATCGTCCGCGTAGTGGCGTACGAAGTAGTCCCACTTGAGGGCTTCATCCTCTGTCGCCGCGCCATGAAAGCAGGGGACTTGATAATTGTAGTTCTCGTCCTCTCCGCCCGCTTCAAGCAGCAACACCCTGTAACCGGCCTTCGCCAGATTGCAGGCGAGCGGCCCTCCGCCCGCGCCTGAGCCGACAACCGCATAGTCAAATTCCGCTGGCGTGTTTGTGACAGTGCTCATGGTGTCCTCGTTTCTTCTTTAAAGCTGAGTCTGTCTAAAAGGGCGATTAAACGCAAAGAACGCAAAGTATGAAGACGCGAACGACGCAGAGCCTTTATTCCTTTGCGCTGACCTTTGCGTCCTTTGCGTTTAATCCTCTTCTTATCCTAAATCCCTATAGCGTTTTCAAAAACTCGATGAGGGCACGCTTATCCTCATCGGGCAGGTTTGTGCCAAAGTAGTGGCCGCGATCCTCTATGAAGTCTGGGCTCTTGCTGAGTCGCAGCAGGTCTGGAGCCAGTTCATTGCGCATCAAATCGCTGGCCGCGTTGTCATCCAGGTGACGTTTATCAATCTCTTTGAGAACCCCTTTGATCTTGAGCGCCAGCCGCGCCAGCTCCGTCTGGTCAGCCTCCGTGTTGATATTCGCCAGCAGGTTGATCGGCGTCCCCTTCGGGATCGGGCCGAGCGCTAAATCCCCGCGCTCTCCGGCCAGGAAGTAGCTCGCCATCAACAGTCCCAAACCGAGCGCGACCAGAAGCACAGCCCCGACCCGCAGTAAAAATTTCCGTCGCTTGATACCCCACACGAACAGGAGGATTCCGACGATCCACATCAAAAGCGGAAGCAGCCAGGGGTAGACAAGGATGATGCGGCTGCGATAGCCGGTGATGGACGCAAAGACATCTGGCAGATACGCTCCGGGAATCTCCAGGTAGCTCTTCTGCTGCGTCCTCCAGATGGAGTCTCTGCCTTTGCGCTTCTCCGGCCAAAGCAGCTTGACGACCGAATCGTCGAAGGCGCGCATTCGCCCCGAAACTGTTGGGTCGCCCGTGTACTCGCCCAGAGAGTTGTTATGGAAAAATGGAGCCGTTGCCCAGATGCCGATGAGCGTCGGCACGCGGTAAAACCCGGGGCCCCCGCCCGGCATCTTGAATTTCGAAGGTGTCCCCGAAAATGGGTTGACCACATCTATTTCGCCCACCGACGGAGAGTTTTTGAAAGTTTCCGAAGAGAAGTTGTCCCAGATGTGCCCGCGCGTGGCGTTGGTCGCAAGTGAGCGCCCGGCGTTGGTCTGCACTACCCGGACGGAGATACGCTGATCTATGGAGAAGTAGTTGTCGTCGCGAAAGTCCGCCTTCAACACCTCCGCGCGTGCCCACCTCTGATAGTCTTCGGAGAAATGATCCGCCATCCCTTCTGGCTGCTTGCTCGAATGGCAGGCCATGCAGTTCTCTGCGAAAACCTTCTTGCCGCGATTCAGCACCGCTTGATCCTGGCTCAGGTAGTCCCGGCCTCCCGGCGCATCCTCCAGGCGCATAGGCTGTGCTGCCTTGAGGAAGAATTTGGCTAGATTCTCGACGCGCTTTTCCGTGGCCTGCCAGTAGATGGAGTCCTGCTGCATCTTCGCGACTTCGATGGGGCTTTGCCGACGGATTCCGAGCAGTAGATTGTGATGCTTGAGCCATTCCTGATGATACGCGCCGATGTTGACGAAGACGCGGTCGAGCGCGCCCAGGATGCCTATGGAATCCGCGCCGTCCATCAGGATGTGGGGAACCTTACGAGTCTCGTCTCCGGGCGGCAGCCGCCGTGCGCCCTCGCCCATCTTCTCTTCGGTCGCCATCGAAAGACGCGCGCCGACGTTGAAGAGCGGGTTCATCGCGTTCGGGTTATTGTTCCCGTCGGTCGCGATCAGAGAGGTATCGACTGTGCCGCGCGGAGTCTCATTCAACAGCTCATACAGAAAGCTTCCAGGCTTGAGGTCTACGCCGAAGACGGGCTTCACCTTCAGGTACTGGTTGCCGATGCTCGAAGAGAGGTTCGCCCACTGCGGCTGCTCAGGATCGGCGGGCGGATGGAGCGGGTGCATCTGGACATGACAAAACGCACAAGCCATGCCGACGCGATAGGGGCGCACCAGCTCCGGGTTGTTGAAATAGTTTGGGTCAGTGTAGTATCGCTCGGCATTCCAGTTTCTGCGCGCCGCCTCATCAAAGGCCGGGTTGGGGAAGAGGCGTAGGCCGACGACGCCGGATGATCTTCCGTAAATCGACTCCGGGACGCCCGCCTGTTCCGGCTCGACACGCTCATCCAGCCACACGCCGTATTGATCCGGCTGCGATGCCTGTTTGAAGCCGGGCTCGTTGACAAGCCCCATCTCTCTGAAGCGCGTCCCGCGCCGACGCGTGTCGAGCGTCTTCAAGAGGTCTGTGAGGCCGTACGAGTGGCGCGACATGTAGTCCCAGAACGCCTCGTTGCCAGCCGTCCACAGCAGCCAGGTGTTGCGCCCCCTGATCTCATCTTCGGTCAAGGGGACGCCGCCATCCATCTCTTTGAAGACATCCACAGACAATTCAGGGAAATCGGCTACGGTCTTGCCCTGCGCTTTCGCCTCATCATAATTTTGCGCCGCCTCGTTTGTTCGACAGCCCGAAGCAATCGCCAGGCAAAGAGCGATCAGAGCAAACGCGATTAAGGCAGCATACTTGAGTAAGCGGGCAAGGTGTCGCGGCGACTCGCTGTTCATCGGAATCTCTTATCTGAGCCAAGGCGCGGCTTCCAGCGTGAGTGAACTGCGCGAACTGTTTCCCTGGGCCTTAACGGTTGAAAAAAGTTGGCGAGAGGCGAGTCTCGTCGATAGTTCAATGGAGACCGCATCATACATCTATTTAAGTTTATGTCAACAGCAAAGTTTCTTGTAAATGAAGAAGCGATGGATGGTTAAGCAAGCAAGTGCTAGAGGGGTGACGCGACAAGCAGCCCCGTCAGGGGCGGCCATATCAGTAGCCCACGGCGTGAGTCGTGGGTCAAAAGTAGGATTAAATACCAGAGCCCCGGCAGGGGCGGCATAATTTCCATGCGAGCAATCATCAAGCTCCAATTTTATGCCGCCCTCTTTGAGGGCTCTATCTTCGTTACCTGTAACTGTCCCACTCCTCAAGTCGTGGGCTACTGATATATCGCCGCTGCCGGGGCTATGACTGGATTATCGTCGATGCGTCATGTTCTTTGCTGGTGATGCTATTGAATTCAGGATGTCGGTAGACGATGCGCCCGCCGACAATGGTTGCGACTGCCGCGCCTCTGAACGTCCAGCCGTCAAAGGGCGTGTTGCGGCTCTTCGATTTCGAGTCGGCGGCCTTAAACGTCCAGCTCAAGTCTGGATCGAGAATCGTCACGTCGCCCCAGGCATTCTTGCGCAAGCTTCCGCGATCAGTCAGGTTAAAGATGCGCGCCGGATTGACGGAGCACAGTTCCACCAGGCGCACTAGATCAATGACGCCTTCGTGAACCAAACGGTCGAACGCCAGTCCGACCGCCGTCTCAAGACCCGTGATGCCAAAAGGGGCGCGGTCGAATTCGAGCGCCTTCTCGTCTGCGTGATGCGGCGCGTGATCGGTTGCGATGGCATCAATCGTGCCGTCCCTCAATCCCTCGATCACGGCGTCTGCGTGATCGCGGCTGCGCAAAGGGGGGCTCATCTTCGTGTTCGTGTCGTAGCCTTCGACCGCTTCATCCGTCAACGTCCAGTGATGCGGCGTGATCTCGCAGGTCACATTAAGCCCGCGCTCTTTGGCTCGACGGACGGCTTCCACCGCGCCGCGCGTCGAAACATGCGCCAGATGCAGGCGCGCGCCGGTCAATTGCGCGAGCACGCAGTCGCGTACGGCGTCCATCTCTTCGGCTGCCGCAGGCATTCCGCGCAGACCCAAAGTGAGCGACCAGCGCCCCTCGTGCATAGAGCCACCGGCGGCGAGCGAGCGATCTTCGCAATGATCCACGACCGTGAGGTCGAACCCCGCAGCGTACTCCATCGCGCGCCGCATCATGCCCGCAGAAGGCACAGGGCGGCCATCATCCGAGACGGCGACGATTCCTGCGTGCTTCATCTCGCCCATCTCTGAGAGTTCCGCGCCGCTTGATCCTTTGGTGATCGCGCCGATGGGGAAGACGTTGGCAAGACGTGCGCGCTCGCCCTGCTCTATGATGAAGCGCGTCACAGCCGGGCTATCGTTGATGGGGTCTGTGTTGGGCATGGCGCAGACGCTCGTCCAGCCACCGGCCACGGCAGCCGCCGCGCCCGTCCCGATAGTCTCTTTGTACTCCTGTCCGGGCTCGCGCAGGTGCGTGTGAAGGTCTATGAAACCGGGGGCGACGACGAGCCCCGTCGCATCCAGCACCTCAGCCCCTTCCGGCACTCCTTCGCTGCGCGCGACCAGGCCACGGACACGGCCATCTTCAATCAGCAGGTTATGGCCGCTGTTGAGACCCTGCGAGGGGTCTATCAAATAGCCGTTCGCAATCAGCAATCTCATTCTCTGGCACTTCCCTTTTCTTCCATCTTCCTCTGCGCAGCGTCGCCCGATTCCATGACTGTATGCGTCCCACCGGCGAGCAGATAAAGGATAGCCATACGCACGGCCAGCCCGTTGGAGACCTGATCCAGTATCAGCGAGCGTGCGCTGTCGGCGACGTTCGACGCGATCTCGATGCCGCGATTCATCGGCCCCGGATGCATCACGATAGCATCGACGGCAGCCCGCTCCAGATGTTCGAGGTGCAGACCATAATGCACAGCATACTCACGCATCGAAGGGAAGAAGGCAGCGTCCTGCCGCTCGCGCTGGATGCGCAGGATCATCACCACGTCCGCCCCTTCAATCGCATCTGCAACGCGACGCTCGACGATCAGACCTTCTTCCACCAGCCCGCCGAACTCCTGAGGCACGAGCGTGCCAGGCCCTGCGACTCTCACCTTTGCGCCCAGTTTTGTCAGCAGATACGCGTTCGAGCGTGCCACGCGCGAGTGAAGTATATCGCCTATGATCGCCACCTGTAAGCCCTCTATGCGGCCCTTGTGCTCGCGTATGGTGAGAGCGTCGAGCAGCGCCTGTGTGGGATGTTCGTGCGCGCCGTCTCCGGCATTGACGATGCTGGCGCGGCAGATGCGCGCGAGCTGGTGCGGCGCGCCCGCCGAAGAGTGGCGGATCACGATGCAATCGGGCGACATCGCCTCCAGGTTGCGCGCAGTGTCGAGCAGGGTCTCGCCCTTCGTCACGCTCGAAGTTGAAGCGCTGATGTTGATGGCGTCGGCAGAGAGCCGCTTGGCGGCGATCTCGAAAGAGGTGCGCGTGCGCGTTGAAGGCTCGAAGAAGAGATTGATCACCGTGCGCCCGCGAAGGGTCGGCACCTTCTTGATCTCGCGACGCGAGATATCGCGGAAAGACTCCGCAGTGTCCAAGAGGTACGTGATCTCGGCGGGCGTCAACTCGCGTATGCCGAGCAAATCTTTGCGCTTAAAAGTCATCTGCTCATTTGTCCGTCGTCCGTCGTCCGTCGTCCGTGGTCAGTTGTCTGTTGTTCGCTTCCGTAAGCTGACGGTTTGATCTTCAGGCAGCCAGATCAGCGCAGCACAAAC
>DASVVT010000067.1:0-112860 GCA_036386415.1 Pyrinomonadaceae bacterium | reverse complement strand
CTGAACTACATCAACCTCACGCTCGACCACCTGCGCACCTCGCTCGCGCCCTCCGACCCGCAGAAGCGGGCGACCGTCGAGAAGCTCACGCTCCAGCTCAAGGCCGAGGTCGCGCGCATCAACACGCGCATCACGGAGTTCCTCAAGTACACGCGCCCCGCGAGCCTCGAACTCCAGCCGCTCGACCTGCGCGAGACGCTGCGCGACGCGCTCTCGATGGTCGAGATGCAGGCGGCCGAGAGCGGGGTCGAGACGCGCTTCGAGGGCGACGGGGGCGTGCCGCCGGTGCTCGGCGACGGGGAGGCTTTACGTTCCCTCTTCACGAACCTTATCATTAACGGCATGCACGCGATGGAAGGGCGCGGGGGGAGGCTGACGGTGGGCCTGTCGGCGGAGGACGGGCGGGCGCGCGTCCGCGTCTCCGACACGGGCGTCGGCATCGACGCCGACCACCTGCCGAAAATCTTCGAGCCCTACTTCTCGACGAAGGAGACGGGGACGGGGCTCGGCCTCGCCATCGCCAAGAAGGCCGTGGACGAGCACGACGGCTCCATCCGCGTCGAGAGCAGGCCCGGCGCGGGCACGACCTTCACGGTCGAAATACCTTTGAAAGGATGAGCGATGAACGATGAGCGATGAGCCGCAAGACAGTCCGTCTCCGGCTCGTCGCCCCCCGTTCCCACTTCAGCGTTCACATCATGTCACGCAAAAGCATCCTGGTCGTTGACGACGAGAAGTCGCAGCGCGAGATTCTGGAGATGATCCTGTCGGGCGAGGGCTACGACGTGACGACCGCCTCGTCGGGCGAGGCGGCGCTGCGCATCGCGCGCGAGCGCCGGTTCGACCTCGCGCTGACGGATCTGAAGATGACGGGGATGGACGGCATCGAGCTTCTGTCGAAGCTGCTCGCCTTCGACTCCTCGATCATCGTCATCCTGCTCACCGCGCACGGCTCCATCGACTCGGCAAAGGAGGCGCTCCGGCGCGGCGCGTTCGACTACCTCGAAAAGCCGTTCGAGCGCGAGGCGCTGCTCGAGACCATCCGGCGCGCGCTCCTGAAGCTCGACGCCCTCGACCAGGAGATCATCTCCGCCTCGGCCGAGATGGAGGCCGTCAAGAAGATGATCCTCAAGGTCGCGCGCTCAAACTCAACCGTTTTGATTCGCGGCGAATCGGGCACGGGCAAAGAGCTGATCGCACGCGCCATACACAACCAGAGCCCGCGCGTCGCGGAGATGTTCCAGGCCGTCAACTGCGCCGCGATTAACGAGAACCTTCTCGAGTCGGAGCTCTTCGGCCATGAGAAGGGCTCTTTCACGGGAGCGCACGCAGAGAAGAAGGGGCTCTTTGAAGTCGCCGACCGGGGCACGCTCTTTCTGGACGAGATCGGCGAGCTGGACATCGGCATGCAGGCCAAGCTGCTGCGCGCTTTGCAGGAGCGAGAGATACGCCGCGTCGGAGGGACGCGCGCGATCAAGATAGACGTGCGGGTGGTCGCCGCCACCAACCGCGACCTGCGCGCGATGGTGGCGGACGGCAGATTCCGCGATGACCTCTACTACCGCATCAACGTCCTGTCCATTGACGTGCCCCCTTTGCGCGAGCGCCGCGAAGACATCCCCGTCCTGATAGACTACTTCCTCAAAAAACATACGCGCAACACCTCTCGCCTGGTGCGCGGGCTGACGCCGGAGACGCGTCGCCTGATGCTCGATTACAGTTGGCCCGGCAACGTCCGCCAGCTCGAATCCGCCATCGAGCGCGCCATCCTGCTCTGCGAAGGTGATCTCATCACGGTTGAAGATTTGCCGCTCGAAGTCCGTCAGGAAGCGCGCCCGGCCATGCAGGGCGCATTCAAGCTGCCCCCCGAAGGCATCTCGTTTGAAGATGTCGAGCGCGACCTCATCATACAGGCGATGGAGCAGACCGATTACAACATCACCAAGTCCGCCAAGCTCCTGGGGCTGACCTTCCGTACGCTCCAGTATCGTTTGGAAAAGTTCGGCATCAAGAGGCCGGAAACGAAGGGCAAGGAGGAAGGGTGAAAAGCAGTAGACAGTAGTCAGTAGTCAGTAGTCAGTAGCCAGTAGGCGCTCCGCGTCGCGGTGGCTGTTGCTGACATGCTGACGATTCGATAGCGTCAACGGCTTTCCTACTGACTACTGACTACTGTCTACTGTCTACCGTAGTTTTATGAACCTGATTCAGATACTAGGCTTGGCGCTCGGCGCGGCGTGGACTTCCGGCATCAACTTGTACGCGACAGTGGCCGTGCTGGGACTGTTGCAGCATTACAGGCTGGCGCAATTGCCGGGCGGCCTTCACGTTCTGGACAACTGGATCATTATTGGCGTCGCGCTGTTTCTTTATGTCATTGAATTCGTCGCCGATAAAGTTCCTTATGTCGATACACTGTGGGATGCAGTACATACGTTCATACGCGTTCCGGCTGGAGCCATCATAGCAGCGACCGCCGCCTCTGATCTCGACCCGACCGTGGAGGTCTTAGCTCTCTTGCTGGGAGGCGGGCTCGCGCTTTCGACCCACGGCACGAAAGCGACGATGCGCGCCGCTGCCAACACCAGTCCTGAGCCCGTCACGAATTGGACACTCTCGCTCCTGGAAGACGGTCTTGCCATCGGCGCCGTAGTGTTGGCTGCCGTTTCCCCTGTGGCAATTCTTGTCATCATTCTTATCTTCCTGTTGATCCTGGCATGGATATTGCCCAAAGTGGTGCGGCGCTTGCGGCGTATGCTGTCAACCTTACGCGCCTTTTTCAGCGGTCGCCCCCTGGCAAAATCTACGCGCAGGTGAAAGTGACTTTTGACACGTCCCGTTTAACGAACAGAAGGCGGCGCATGATCCGCGTAGTTTCGAGACATAAAGCAAGGCTGAAGCAAGTTACGACCATGAGAAACGTTCAAGGGCAGCATCTAGCGAATGGAGGAAAAGACTGATGCGGCTTATCACAGCATTTCTTCTGGCAGCAACGCTCTTCGCGCTTTCCGGCTGCTCGACGGCGGAGAAAAATAGCGCCCCCCCCAGAACCACGGAGACGGGAGGAACGGCTGCTCCGGCTTCGGCTCCTTCCCAGTCAAAGCAGGATGATAAAGGTCTGATAGACGGACAAATGAAGACCGTCTCGCAGACCGATACACGGACTGACCAGCAGAACGCGTCTGCAACCGAGCGCAAGATCATACGCAACGCCGAGCTGGCGCTTGAAACCGATTCACCACAGGATGGGCAGCGCAAGGTCGCAGCCATCGCCGAAGCGCGTGGCGGCTACGTGGTGAGCTCAGACGCCAGGCAGCAACAGACGGACGAAGAGTCTAAGCCACAGATGGTCGTGACGGTCGTGGCGCGCGTTCCGGTGGCGCAGTTCGTCGCGGCTGTGGACGAGATTCGAGGCATCGGCAGCCGCGTCACACAGGAGAAGACGACGGGCAAGGACGTGACCGAAGAATACATGGACCTGGAGGCTCGCATCCGTGCGAAACAGGCGCTTGAGGCGCAGTTTCTTGAGATCATGAAGCAGGCCCGAACCGTGACGGACGCGCTCGAAGTTCAGCGCCAGCTCTCGGAAGTGCGCTCCGAGATAGAGCAGCTTGAGGGTCGGCGGCGACTGCTCGAAAATCAGTCGAGCCTCTCGACCATCACCGTCACCTTTCAGCCTTCGCAGCCTCTCGTCAACACGTCCGGCTTTTTCTATCGGGTCAAGCGCGCCTTCGGCAGCGGCGTTGACATAGCGGCTTCGATCACACTCTTTCTGATCCAGTTGATCATCGCCATGCTCCCCATCCTGGTACTCGTCTTTCTGCCGATCTTACTTCTGTTAAGATACCTGCTCCGTCGCTGGCGGCGTGCGCGCCTCGCGCAAAAGTTGTCCCAGGAGGAGGAGCGACAACCTGTTCCCGAAAGCACGTAAACAAAATCTATGATGCGACTAATCATTCCTGTTCTGATCTGTTGTTTGCTCTCGCTCGCCGCGTGCGGGAAGACTGAGACCACTGCGACGAAAGAGGCGCCAGCCGCAGCTACCACACCGTCACAGGCGGCCACGCCGCAGCAGCAGCAGATCGTTTCATCCGCGAGCGTCGTGCGCGTCGAAGCGCCGGGCGTCGAGGCGACAGCCGGAAGCACAGCCGAAGCGTCCGTGAATCTCACGATCACAAACGGCTATCACGTCAACGCCAATCCGCCCTCCGAGTCTTATTTGATAGCGACAGAATTAACAGTCGACCCGGGTGAGGGGTTCACCGTGGGCAAGCCCGTCTACCCGCCATCTGTCACAAGGAAGTTCGCCTTCGCAGAAAAACCGCTCGCCGTCTACGAGGGACAGACGGCCATCAAGCTGCCGCTCTCTGTGGCGAGCACGGCGTCGAAGGGAGCGCACACCTTGAGCGCAAAGCTGAAAGTCCAGGCGTGCGATGATAAGGCGTGTTACAAGTACAGTACGATAGAGACCTCAATTCCTGTGACGGTCAAGTAGGTGTATAGGCCGTGGAGCGTGGGTCGGATGGAGCGCGCATGGATCATCATCTCAGGTCTCTGCCTGATCGCGGCGGCTGTCTTCGTGTGGCGCGCCCATCTAGACGCGGCCTTCGTCACAGCGGCGCTCGGCTGTGTCGCATGGTTTCTCAGCCTCCGCCAACGCCTGCGAAAAACGATCATCACGGCAGACGAGCCCATGATTGATGAGGAGAATATTGATTCAGGAGATCAAGATGAAGATTAGAGGATATTTGACGGGACGCGCGGCGGCTGTGGCGTCGGCGTTGATTGCTGCCGGGGCGCTCCTCTTTCTAGCGGCACTGCCGCTGGCGGCTGTCGCCGCGCGTACAGCTTCGGATGAAGCGGAGGTCAGAGGCGTCGTCGAGCAGGTCTTCAATCAGTTGAAATCCGGCCAGTACGAGGCGCTTTACGACGCGCTTCCGGCTGACTCAAGAAAGCGTATCTCGCGCGAGCGCTTCAGCAGCGCGCTGCGTCGGACTGAGGATATGTACAAGCTTGATCGTCTGGAGGTCGGAAGGGTGCGCGTCTCCGGCGACCATGCAGTTGCCGATACAGTGATGTACGGGCGACTGCTTCGTCCCGTCCAAAGCGACGGCAAGATCGTGGCCCAGCAATATCTTGTTCGCGAAGACGGGCGCTGGCGCGTGGCGACCGGCGAACGCGCGACCGTACGCAGCTTCCTCTCCGCTAACCCGAAGTTTGCCAGGAAGTTTCCCATACGCGAGCCGCGCATCTACATGAAACGCGACGGGCGCTGGGTGGACGTGAGTAAAATTTTGAAGACGGCGGTGCGTAAACAGACAAAAAAGGGATAGCAGCCACAGATCAACACAGATACACGCAGATAAGAAGGAAGGAATGAGATAGGTTGGAACTTTGTTCCTTCATCTTTCCTTCTTTTATCCGTGTCAAACTGTGTTCATCTGTGGCTTCTCATCTTCTTTACAGCAAATCCGTAAATGAGAGTTGCGGATTCTCAGCCCCGGCCTCCGTCGTGCTGCGCCGCGAGCGCGGCTTGCCGTCGAGAGCCTCGCGCACGGCCTGAAGATGAAAACGTGTGATGCGTGGTGTCAGACGAATGGAAGGGATGCGCCCCTTGCGCGCGAGGCGGCGCACGGTCGCTTCGCTCACCTGTAAGATGGCGGCAAGCTGGCGCGCTGTCAGAAACTCTTCGCGCGTGTCATGCACTGGGGATGCTGCATCGTTCATCGAAATTCAGATGCGCGTGCGTCGGGCGCCGGGCGCGGCTGCTATTTCTGCGCGGGCTGTAGTGAAAGTGCGACGCGATACACGGCGGCTCCGTCTATCTCGACATCTTTCGACGCGGGCTCCGCGCCGTCTGCCTTGACCGTGACACGATACCTGGCGGCATCGGGCGTGAGGCGAAAGACAAATTCGCCGCTCTCGCTCGTCTGACGTCCATCGATCTTTCTCGCCACGCCGTTTGCTTCAAGGCGAGCCAGTTCGACGCGCGCGCCGCGCACGCTGCGCCCTTCCGGCGTGAAGACGCTGCCGCGCAGGAAAGCGATAGAGCCCTCATCGACTCTGAGAATCAGGCGGTCGGGCAGGCTGCTGGTTTTTCCTGCGCGCACCTCTATGTTCTGCACCGTGCCCGTGCTCAAGCCGGGTTTACGAAACGTGAGAGCATAGCGACCAGGCGCTAGCCCTTCGATCAGGAACTCGCCCTTGCGATTCGTCGTCGCATGCGCCACCTCGCGCTCGCCCTGCTGCGCTGTCACGGCGACGCCAGAGACTCCGGCCTCGCGCTCATCACGCACTTTGCCCTTGAGACTTCCCTTCGTCCGATCCTGAGCGACGCTCGTGGTGGCAGCCGCAAGCGCTATCAGTAAAAGCGCGCATAATGCTCTATATGATCTCATTTTCGGGTTCTCGAAATAGTACAACACACCTCAGATGGCGCATCCTGGGAATTGCAGAACTTATTATAACACGCGTCGGGAGAGCAGGCGCGTCTGCCGTCAGAAGCGCTATGATTGATGCGAACACTGCTGCTCTGTGTTGCCCGTCGAGAGTGACCATTGAGCGCTCTTCTAGCGCGCGCGCACAGAACTCCGTATAATCACTGGCAGAGAGAGACCGCGACCATCGCGTTTGCCGAAAGCCTTATGCATTCTTCCAATAATCCCCTGACCCCTCTGGCTGTTCATCTTCTACGACGCGTGTGCCTGCTTCTCTGTTGCGTGCTCTTGCCGAGCGCCGCGCTCATACACACATCGCGCGCCAGCGCCTTCGGTCAACAGACACAGGAGCAGCAGCAGCAGCGACCGCGCCGCGTGCAGCCGCCCGTAGAGCAGCAGCAGCAGGACGAGCCGGATGAAGTTCTGCGTGTTGACACTGACCTGATTCCCGTCGATGTGATGGTGACGGATACGGAGGGGAAACCCGTGCGCGGCCTGCGCGCGGAGCATTTCAAGCTCTACGAGGACGGTGTGGAACGCCCCATCGCTTTCTTCAATGTCGAAAGGAAGGGGGGCGCGGCTCGCCCTCTGGCCGTCGTCTTCGCGCTGGACGTGTCGGGCAGTATGACCATCGAAGAGATGCAGCGTCTACAGGCGGCGATGAGCATCTTCTCAAGGCGGCTGGCGGCGGATCGCATCTCGCTTTTCAGCGTCATGTCGTTCGGCATGAACGTCAAGACCCTACAGGGTTTCACCAACGATCAGCAGAAACTGGAACGCGCCTTCAATCGTCTCGCACGCGAGGCCAACGGTCTCTCGACGCATACCTACGATGCGGTCGATGATGCCATTCGCATGATTACGAGAAACGCGCCGCGCACGCGCGAGCGCCGTTTGATGAAGCGCGCCGTGATCGTCGTCACAGACGGCTTTCCCGTCGGCGATATGGTCTCGGCGCGCACAGTCATCGAGCGCGCCAATGCCGCAGACGTTTCCGTCTATACCGTCACCTTGCCATCGTTCTCGCGCATGGTGGTCTCGACCGAGCGGCAGCCTCTGCCGACTCCTCTGGACGTCAGCGGACTGGCCGAGATGACCGGCGGGACGAGCGTCTATGCGACCGACAGGGATTTCGAGCCGCTCTTTCGCGCGCTCGCCGAAGAGGTGACTTCATCCTACGTGCTGGCTTTCTATCCGACAGAAGAGAAGAGACGCGACGGGCGCTTTCACACCATCCGCATCGAAGGCCCCCGTGGCCTGGCGTTGCGCCAGAGTCGCCCAGGGTATAAAAGCAGTGACAAGTAAACAGTAGACAGTTGTCAGTAGTCAGTAGCCAGTAGAAAAGAAAGCAGCAACCGCCTTTCCTACTGGCTACTGACTACTGTTTACTGCTCTTCAGAATTCTTCTTCGTCCTCGTCCTCGTCGAGAGCATCCTCTTCGACGACATCTAATTCGACGGGGTCGAGTCCGACAACTTCCAAATCGGTCCCACACTCCTCGCACGAGACCATATCGCCTTTATCCGCGTCCGTATCAACGTGGACATCCGCATCGCATTCTGGACATGTTCCGGTCGGCACTTGACTCTACCTCCAGCTTGATGGTTGACGGCAGCGGCACACCCGTACGAGCTTTGGGGGAGACCTCCACCTTGTTTGTGATTAGCACCGTCGTCAATCTACCTGCGCGCGCGGGATTTTGCAACATCGATCAGACGTCATCACTCAACTCTACCGGACGCGCCACAACCGTCCCTACTTCTACTCTATTGATAGGCCGCCGAACCCGTCAGCGAGAGTCTGAAGGCGAGGCTTGATGGCGGGCTCAATTTATTGCGCCCTCCCTGACGCTCTGGCCTGCACTCGTCTTCGCACTCTTAAAATGGCATCCGGCGATAAGCGTGCGGCGGCGCTTCCGAAGAAGCCTCAGGCGAAGAGCTGTCTCTCTATAATCGAGTCCAGGTTTCTCTTGTGAAAGATGTTCTCGAAAGCTGTCGCTTCCGTTTCCTTCCCCAGGCAGCTCTGTAGGTCTATGCTCGAGATTTCCTGTTCGGCGAGAGTGCCGCGCCCGCGCGCCGCTCTCACCTTCTCTTCCAGACTCTTCAAGTAGAAGCTGGCGCTCTCAATAGCCTTTGCGCTGCGAACGCCCAGATGCCCCTCTATGACGCGGCTGCGGCCTCTGCGCTGCAAGCGCGCGAGCGCGTGCCGGAATATCTCAGGAGTCGAGTAGGCCAGGTAGATCATGTTTCCCACCATCGTATCACCGACCATGAGCAGGTCTGCTTCCGCGACGTCCACGTTGAGCGTACTCATCGTGTGCCCCGGATTATGAAACACGTCGAGCGTGTAGCGCCCCCATTTCATCAACAGGCCATCTTCGATCATGATGTCGGGCGCGACGAAGTGAGCCGCCTCCTCTGCGGAACGAAACCTCTCATTGTAGAAGGTGTGCGAGTAGTTCCTGTGCGCGATGATGTGGCTCTGTGGAAAGAGCTTCAAGGCCGCCATGTGGTCGCTGAAATAATGTGTCGAGATGATGAAGCGAACCGTCTTGCCGAGCTCCGTCTCGATAAATCCGCGTAAACCTAGCGCATCCTTGAGGCTCCCCATCCCGTCAACGAGCAAGACATCTCCCCCGTTGACGAAGACGGTCGAGTTCGACCCGAACGTCTCGCCCACGCACACGAGGATGTCAGCTTCCACCTCTTCTACATGCATGATTAAAGTTCCTCTTCAGCGTTCGTCGGCGGTTGATCCGCCGGTTCTATGGCCGTCCACGTGATCGTAATCAAATTTGGCCGCGTCATTGGACGGCCTGATGCTGATACGGATGGATTTTGATGTCGGCGTGTTGCTCTTCTCTGCGACGCTCTTCACAGGCACGAGCACGTTCGTTTCGGGGAAATAGGTCGCCGCGCACTTGCGCGGGATGCTGTACGGGACGACGATGAAGTGATGCGCCGTGCGCTCTTCGCCTTCGAAGTGGCTGACGAGGTCTACCACCTGCCCCTGAAGGAGCCCGGCTTCCAACATGTCTTCCGCGTTGAGCAGCACCACGCGCCGCTCGTTGTAGATGCCGCGATAGCGATCATCTAACCCGTAGATGGTCGTATTGAATTGATCGTGGCTACGCATCGTCATCATCAGGTACTGTCCCCGTTCCAGTTGATGATGCGGAATCTCGTGTACGGTGAAATTGGCTTTGCCGGTTGAGGTCTTAAACTGACGCTCGCGCGCGAGGTTGGGAAGATAGAAGCCTCCGGGCTGGCGCACGCGACGGTTGTAATCTTCAAAGCCGGGAATGACCCGCTCGATAGCGTCGCGTATTCGGTCATAGTCTGCGATGAGACCTTCCCAATCCACTGTGCTTCTGTCAGCGAGCGTCGCGCGTGCGAGGCCAGCGATGATCGCGGGCTCGCTCAGGAGGTGCGAGGACGCGGGCACAAGTGTTCCGCGCGACGCCTGCACGACGCCCATCGAATTCTCCGTGCTGACGAACTGCGCCCCACTTGCCTGAACGTCCGCTTCGGTTCGACCAAGGCACGGCAGGATCAGGGCTTGCTGGCCTGTGACGAGGTGCGCGCGATTGAGCTTCGTCGAAACCTGGACGGTCAGACGGCAGCGTCGCAAGGCTTCAGCCGTGTACTCCGTATCGGGAGTGGCCGAAAGGAAGTTGCCGCCCATCGCGATGAAGACCTTCGCCTTGCCTTCATGCATCGCTTTGATCGACTCGACCGTGTCGTAGCCGTGGCGGCGTGGCGGCTCGAAGCCGAACTCGCGGCCAAGCGCATCCAGAAACCCTTCGCGCGGGCGCTCCCAGATGCCCATCGTCCGGTCTCCCTGCACGTTGCTGTGGCCGCGCACGGGGCACAGCCCTGCGCCTGGGATGCCGATCTGCCCGCGCAGCAGCATCAGGTTGACGATCTCCTGAATGTTGGCGACGGCGTTTTTGTGCTGCGTCAGTCCCATCGCCCAGCAGAAGATTGTGCGTCGCGAGCGCATCATCACTGAGGCGGCGGCGCGTATTTGCTCAAGAGAGATGCCGCTCTCTTCCACAATCTCATCCCAGGCAACAGACCTGAGCGCAGCGGCGAAGCTCTCGAAGCCTTCTGTATGCTCTTCGATGAAGCAGTGGTCTAACACCTCGCCCGGTCGCCGCGCCTCTTCTTCGAGCATCTCTTTCATGATGCCCTTCAAGAGCGCGACATCGCCGTTGATACGCACCTGAAGAAAGAGGTCTGCAAGCTCAGTCCCCTTGCCCAGCATGCCGAGAATATCTTGCGGGTGCTTGAAGCGCTTCATTCCGGTTTCAGGCAGCGGGTTGATATGCACCAGCGTGCAGCCACGGCGCTTGGCAGCTTGAAGCGCCGTCAGCATGCGCGGGTGATTTGTGCCCGGATTCTGGCCGATGACGAAGATCGCCTCCGCGAGATTGAAGTCCTCAAGCGTGACTGTTCCTTTCCCTACGCCGATGCTCTCGGTCAAACCGGAGCCGCTCGACTCGTGACACATGTTCGAGCAGTCTGGAAGATTATTCGTGCCAAACTGGCGTACGAAAAGCTGGTAGAGGAAGGCCGCCTCGTTGCTCGTCCGCCCGGAAGTATAGAAGAGGACATCGTCGGGCGAGTCAAGCGCGTTCAATTCCTGCGCAATCATACTGAAGGCGTCATTCCAACTGATCGGCTCGTAATGCGCGCTTGACTCGCGCCGTAGCACCATCGGGTGAGTCAGCCGCCCCTGCTTGCCGAGCCAGAAATCTGATTTGCAGGAAAGATCGGACACGCTCCACTTTCTGAAAAACTCCGGCGTGACCCTTGCGGTCGTCGCCTCTTCCGCGACGGCCTTCGCGCCGTTCTCGCAGAACTCCGCCACGGAGCGCTCACCGTCCGGATCAGGCCACGCGCAGCTCGGACAATCGAAACCGTCCTTCTGGTTCATCACCATCAGGGTGCGCGTGCCGCGCCACACACCCATCTCGCCCCAGGCGTGCTTCATGGTGGAGATAATCGCCGGAATGCCGCCCGCAACCTGAGCCGCGCGCCGGACTTCGAGCCCTGTGAAATCTTCCGGCGGCTGCGCACGCGACGGTGCGACACTACGGAACCCATCCGTCTCAACGCTCGACGCTTCAGCCCCATCGTTGCTCCTTTGATCGACGGCTTCACGGCGCAACTCTCGCTCGCCCTTAATATCTTCCTTCTGCGCCTTGTAATGGCTAGGGTGCTCCGCGTCGGCGGCATCCTCCGCAACTCGCTGCTGCTTCAGCTCGGCCTGCTCCTGCTCCTGTCCGCTTTGTTCATCCATCTTTGCTACTCCGCATCACTGTGCTTTGATTTTAGTGTTGTGCCAGCGGCTTGACAACATTGCAGCGCACCCGGATAAAGAAAAAATCCGAATAATTAGAATTCTGATGAGAACCGGAGCAGGTGTGGTATTAAACCGCATAGAGAGTAACAATCGCGCTCTGAGAGGACGTATCAATTATCTCTATGCAGAGCCGGTCAGTGGCTCAGTGTCTTCAGCCACGTCACACGGAAAATCTTAAGGAGGATGCGATGAGATTAATTCATATTGTGATCCTGCTGGCGTTAGTGGCAGGCGTTGCAGCAGCGGCCGCTGCTTATCAACAGGCGCGCACATCTGCGTCAACGCAGAAGCAGCAGCAGCAACCGTCCCCCACCCCGACCCCGCAGCCGCGCGCCACCACCCCGGCTCAAGTGTTGCCCGCCCAGGAGATCAACGACCGCTTCGTGAAGCAGTTCTCGGAACGTATCGCTGGCCGGGAGAATGAACCGGCGGAACGTGTCTTCAAGAACATACAATGGCTCAAGGGTGTCCCGGCAGGACGCTTCCTTCGGATCATGAACGGCGGTTACAGCCGCGCGCTCGGCGTCAGTTGCAACCACTGTCACGTCGAACAGGACTTCGCGAGCGACGATAAGCGACCGAAGCGAGCCGCACGCGAGATGGCCGTGATGCACCGGATGATTAACGAGCAGCTCAAAAAGATGCAGAACCTGGAAACGAAATCGGAGGAGCGCGCGATCAATTGCGCAACGTGTCACCGTGGCGCAATCAACCCCATGTCTTCTGAAAGATGAGAACGACCTTTGAATGAGGGGTCGCCCGCTCATCTCTGCGCGTAGGCGACCGTCAGCTCGACATCCGAAACGGAACCGAGAACTTTGCGCGCGGCATCCACCTGGCTGCACACTGACCCCTGCACTTCGACAAGCACGGCCTGCGAAATCTCCTTGTATGCATGCCAGCTCACATTCATGTTCGCCAGCGCCGCTTCCATCGGCGACATGCTCGGGTTGAAGGCTGCGTTCTCGGCATACGGGCCGGAATAAATACGCCCGTCAGCGGTCGCCACGGCCACCCCCGCATAGCTTTTGGAGTACGGAGCATAGCTCATGTTGGCTGCCGCTAATGCCTTGAGCACCACCGGGTCTGAGGATGACAACACGAGTTGATGGTCGGCGCTTTTCATCAGCCCGCCGCGCGCGCCCAGGTCGGACGGCCCGAAGGCATCCGGCAAGAGATTGGTGAGCATCGTGGCCGGGCGATCAGGCAGCAGGATTTGCAGCGTCGAGAATGTCTCCAGCTCGTAGAGAAACTGGCGGCAGTAGCCGCAGGGCGCAGCCGTAATAGCCAGCGCGCGCAGCCCCGTCTCATCGTGCACCCAGGCATTGATAGCCGCCGCCTGCTCTGCGTGGACGCAGAAGCTCAACACCTCGCCGACAAACTCCATGTTTGCTCCGAAGTAAAGATTTCCGCTGAGACCCTGGCTGATCGCTCCGACGTAGAAGCGCGAGATGGGCGGTCTGGCGTAGGAACGCGCAAACCAGAGCAGGCCGAGCATCACCTGAGGCATCGGCCAGCGGGTCTGATCGGCGATATACTGCGCATCGGCGGCCGGGATGACGCCGCAAAAATCATCGTCCGCCCTGTACCCGCGAAGTTTCCCCTGCACGCCCGGCGGAAATCTCGCGATAGCCTGGTCGAATGCTATCGCGTCAGAGAGTTGCAAGTTCCAATCCTCCTTCAATCAAACCTTCGGCGCGTGAGGCAGATATTCTAGAGCGGATTTCATTTGGCTGTACGGAAGAGTTCAACGCAAAGGATGCCAAGGAGGAAGACGCAAAGAGCGCAGAGAAATCTTTGCGTTCTTTGCGGTCTCGCTTTGCGTCCTTTGCGGTGAGACGTTCGCTCTCTCCCTACACTCGATTGAAATTTGCTCTAGAGTCTCCCGTTCAGTCCAGCGAACCAGGAGAGTAAAGCATGTCGGCCTGCCTTCACAACCGGACAATGCTGGCCTAACCGATCATTTCCCAGAGGGTGATCTCAACCTCTTCGGCCAGCATCCCTTCGACCCGTTCATCGAAGGCATCCAGGTAGGGCATCGAAAGGTGTTTATCTAAAGCCTCACGGCTCGCCCAGTTTTCGTAGAACATGAAGACGGTCTGATCGTCCTCGGACTGGTGCAGGTTGTAGTCGATGCAAGCCTCTTCGCGTCGCGAAGGGGCGACCAGAGCCAGTAGCTCCTGCCTGACCTTCTCTTCCATACCCTCTCTGGCATGGACGCGAGCGAGCACGGTCACTCTTTTTTCCGCCATCTCTCTCCTCTTCGACAGCTAAATAATACCAAGATGCAAACAAAAGAGGACGGGGGACGATCCACTAAATCACACGAAGCAACACGAAACAGCCTCCTCGGTTCGTGTCGTTTCGTGTTACTTCGTGGATCGTCGCTCGCCTATTTTGATTCTGTTTCCTCTACAGTCTCTGTAGTTCAGTTTCAGTTTTCTTCCCTGCCTCTAATCGACGCGCATGGAAGTCTGCGCGATGAGCGGTCTCACAGCCTCGTCGATTTCCGTCTCCGTCTCGCCGCGTCTCACGTTCCCGAACAGATACCAGCGCTCGACATGCTCGGCAGCCATGCCGGGCTCCAGGCAGCGCAGAGGGGCGAGCGATTCTAGCTCTATGAACTCGGCGGCGGTGTAGGTCTCGTTGTTGCTGCCGTAATCAGGATAGGTTGCATCCTCTTGATAAGCGAAGCGCTTGACGAACAACGTCTCCTGGTGATGATAGGCAGCCCAGCCCTGCTTGTTCATGATGCCGATCTTCTGCGGCTCCGGGCGAGCAGCGTCCGTGCGCAGACGAATGTATCTCCTGCCAATCGTCCAGCGCGGGTCGCTGAGGTCTGTAAAATGCCAGAGCACAAGGGGGCGCGCCGGAAGCAGGTAGTCGTCATGGGAACGGTATGGCTCCTGCGGGAGAATTGCCTCTCCGCCGCCTCGCATGATGGTCAGCGCCCAGACTGACGCCGCGATTGTCCAGTGATGACGATTGATGATCTTGTGCCGGATGGTAACGCCTGTGCCTTCAGGGTCGAGCCGGACGGTGATCTCCTTTTGGATGCCTGTCGCAGTCTCAGGCGGCGGCATCAAATGGATAGTGTTGGCGGACTTTATCTCAAACTCGATGGGGCTATTGTCGGGCGCGTAGCTTCCAGGCACGGCTTCGGGCGCGACCCAGAGACGGTGGCCGCCCCAGGGCTTGAACTGCCCCAGCGCAGTCTCCAACCCGTCATCCTTCACTTCGCCGAGAATATTATCTTCGCCGCAAAAGCCATAGCGAAGAATGCGCGGGCCGACGGCGGTCGTGACGATCACTTCAACCGTCCCGTTAGACAGCCTGTAGCAATCAGGCAGATCGAGATAGATAAGCTTTTCCAACGTCACCTCTGTTGAAAGTGGTTCTGTCATGTCACCACCCGAAATAGCTCACGATGTATCTCGGCAATCGCCTCGGGCGGAACTTTAGGCTGGCGATCATAGGTCAGCAGCCCGTTGGTCTCCTGTTCTATATCCGTCAACTGTGTGTAGCAGAACCCGGCGAGGAAATGGAGCGAGGCGATTCCTTCCATCAGATCACGATACCTGGCGAGCAGCTCTTCCGGCATGGTGAAAGAGCCGTAGAATCTGTACAACAGATCACGCTCCTCTTCAGGGATGTCTCGCGGCGTCATGAGAAAACCGCCCACTTCCGAGAGCACGACGGGCTGCCCACGGTAGCGCGACCCGCGCGTAAAGAGCGGCTTGTTCCCGATCCAGACCTTATCCGGAAGCGCGCCGCCGCCCAGAGTCTCACGATAGCGTTCGCGCAACGCGTCCCCGCTCGGCGTGTAGTCGTGTATGGCGCAGATATCCGTGATGTCCGTGTGCTCCCACCCGTCGTTGTCTATGACGGGGCGCGTCGGGTCCAGACGGCGCGTGAACCTGACCATCCGCTCAAGAAAAGCGTACTGCCCCGGATGGCTCCGCCGCAGGCGTGGAAATCCCATACTCTCGTTGACCGGAACCCAGGCGATGATGCAAGGGTGGTTGTAGTCGCGCTGCACGGCGACGCGCCATTCCGCCGCCAGCCGCTCTTCAGCCGTCGAAGACCACTCGCGCGCATTCGGCATCTCTTCCCAGACGAGCAGTCCCAGCTTATCGCACCAGTAGAGCCAGCGCGGGTCTTCTATCTTCTGGTGCTTGCGCGCGCCGTTGAAGCCGAAGAGCTTGGCATAGCCGACATCCTCTTGCAGCGCTTCATCCGAAGGCGCGGCCAGGTAGCTCTGCGGCCAGTAGCCCTGATCCAGAACCATCTTCAGGTAGGTCGGCCTGCCGTTCAGAAAGACGCGCCTGTCGCGCATCTCGACGCTGCGCAGTCCCGCATACGACCTGACTTCGTCAAGCAATTGATCGCCTTCAAACAGGCGCACATGTAGATCGTAGAGGTGAGGTGATTCAGGAGACCAGAGCTTGGCGTAGGGAATGCCCAGCTTGAGCCAACCGGTGGCGACAGCCGTGACCACTTCATTTCGCGCGACGACCTCTCCGTTATCAAGGGCGTCAACCTCCAGACGCCACGCCCCCGAAGGCGCGTGCAGATAGATGCCCACGTCCAGACTATTGTCGAATGCGTGCGGAGTGATTCTCAGCTCTTCGATTCTGACGGGCGCGACGGGCTCAAGCCAGACCGTCTGCCAGATTCCGGTCGTGCAGTAATAGTCAATGTCGTGCGGTAGCCCGGTGCTAGACTGTTTGCCGCGCGGCTGGCGCGGATTCTGCCTGTCCTCGACGCGCACTGTGAGACGGTTTTCGCCCTCCTTGATGTAAGGGGCGATGTCGAACTGAAACGGCACGTGCCCGCCGTGATGGTGGCCGACCTCCTGGCCGTTGACCCAGACCGTCGATCTGTAGTCCACCGCGCCGAAATTGAGCAGCAGGTCGCGGCCACGCCACTCCACAGGCACTTCAAAGCCGCGTGCGTACCAGACATACTCGTGAACGCTCTTGTCGTTAATGCCGGAAAGCTCGCTTTGATACGGAAACGGCACGACGATGCGACGCGGTAGCTGACGTCCGTCCTGCCAGCCCGCTTGCCGCCCACGGTTCTCGTCGTCAAAGTCAAACTCCCATTGACCGTTCAAGTTCAACCATTCAGCCCGCACAAACTGTGGCCGTGGATATTCAGGACGAGGAATAGCAGGTTGTGGAAGTTCCATAGACTCTTTAGTAACAGAACAAAGGTCTCACGCAAAGACGCAAAGGCGCAAAGAAAAGGCTCTTTTTTATCTTCGCGTCCTCCAGCGTCTTTGCGTGAGCTTCTTCAGCCGATCTCTTGCGCGCCATCGTCGGCCTCGACCACATAGATGGGCGGGTCGATGCCTGTCGCTCGACCGTACTCGCGGCGGATGACCTTTTGAAACTCTTCCAGATGGTCACGACGCACAAGGTTGACAGTGCAGCCGCCGAACCCTCCGCCGGTCATGCGCGCACCCACAGTTGCCTCTTTGAAAGAGGTCGCAATCTCTACCATCACGTCCAGCTCATGACAGCTCACCTCGTAGTCGTCGCGCAGCGACCGGTGTGAAAGCGCCATCAGCCTTCCCATCTCTTCCAGGCCTCCTGAGCGCAGAGCGTCTGCGAAGGCAAGCGTTCGCGCATTCTCCGTGATGACATGTCGGCAGCGACGCCGGATTGGTTCGGGTAGATGCTGCTCGAAATTCTGGAACTCCGTGAGGGTGACGTCCCGCAGCGCCGCAATCCCGGGCCACCTCTCGCGAAGTATCTCGACGCCGCGCTCGCACTCGGCCCGCCGCGTGTTGTACTCCGAGGTCGCCAGCTCATGCTTCACGCCTGTATCACAGATCACGACCGAAGTATCATCTATGTTGAGCGGAACGAGCCTCGATTCGAGCGAGCGGCAATCAATGAGCAGCGCATGACCGCGCTGGCCGAGCGCCGCGACGAACTGATCCATGATCCCAACCTGAGCCCCGACGTAGATATGCTCTGCCCTTTGCCCTGCGAGCGCCAGCCGCACGCGGTCAATCTCCGCCCCCATGACGGAGACGAGCGCGAGGCCGACCGAGACCTCGAGCGCAGCCGAAGAAGAGAGACCGGCCCCCACAGGCACATCCGATTCGAGGAGTAGATCAGCCCCGCCCAGATGCAGCCCACTCTCTTCAAGAGCGCGCGCCACGCCTTCGACATAATCAAGCCAGTGCTGGCGGCGCGGCGTCCCCTTTTGATCCAGATCAAACGCGGCAGTCTCATTCAGGTTCCGTGTCATCGCGCGCACGCGACGATCCGTGCGCGCAGACGCGGCCACCACCGTCCGGCGATTGATCGCCATCGGCAGCACAAACCCGTCGTTGTAGTCCGTGTGCTCGCCGATCAGGTTGACACGACCGGGCGCGCTGAAGAGGCGCGGGCGAGAGTCGTACAACCTCTCGAAAGCTCTCTCCAGCGCATCCAGATCAATCATCGCCCCTCTCCCTTCCACACGGCGGGCGCAACGTGCGAGCGTAGTTCTGCGGCCTTCTCCTCCGGCAGCGTGTCGTTGATGAACATGCCCGCCCCCGTCTCGCTTCCGGCCAGGTATTTGAGCCGGTTGGCGGAGCGCAGCGGAGGATAGAACTCTATGTGAAAATGGTAGTAGTCGTAAGCGCCACCATCGACGGGGCGTTGATGCATCACCATCATGTAGGGAAACGAAAGATTGAAGAGAAGATCAAAAGCGGCCAGCACCGTCTTGAGCATCGAGGCGAGGTTTTTCTGCTCGTCGCGCGTCATGTCCGTGAGTGCTTGGAAATGGCGGCGCGAATAGACGTGCGTCTCGTAAGGCCAGCGCGCGAAGAACGGAATGAAGGCTGTGAAAGACTCGTTCTCGGCAACGATTCTTCGACTAATCTGCCGTTCCTCTGCCAACACGTCACAGAGCAGGCATCGCCCCTTCTGTTCGTGATGCGCCTTTGATTGTTCCAGCTCGCGCGCAAGGCGCGGCGGGACGAACGGGTAAGCGTAAATCTGGCCGTGCGGGTGATGGAGCGTGACGCCTATGGCCTCGCCCTTGTTCTCAAAGATGAAGACGTACCGGACGAAGGCAAGCGCGCCCAACTCACGGAAGCGATCCGTCCACACGCGCACCAGCTTGTCTATCTGCTCGACGGGCTCTGCGGCGAGCGACGAAGTGTGGTTCGGCGTATAGACGACGACCTCACACACGCCTTCCGAGGGACGGACAGGATATAGCTCCGTGCTCTCAATCGCAGGCGGCTCAGGGTGCGAGCGCAGGGAAGGAAACTTGTTCTCGAAAGAGACTATGTCGTAGGTGCTTTCGGGAATTTCGGTGGGGAAGCCGCCCGCTCTGGTCGGACACAGGGGGCAAAAATCAGCCGGGGGCAGAAAGGTGCGCTGCTGGCGGTGTGTGGCCGTCGCCAGCCATTCGCCGAGGAGCGGGTTCCAGCGAAGCTCAGACACGCGGCTTCTCCTCTCGCTCCGTTTCTACCGGCGGCTCGCGTCGCTGCTGCTGCTCCACAGCGCCTCCCTCTTGAGCAGAAGCGGGCGCGGGCATCTCATCATCAAAGGTATAAAAGATCAGGTAGCGTCCATCTGCGAGTGTGATCTGTCTACGCTTCATCGTCTCTTTTCACCCTCCTTGCCCGTCAACTCGCGCCACTACCTCGCATGCCGCTGGATGCATTAAAGATTTAAGCCAGAGATAGATTGATTATGCATCGACTACGCTTCATTGAAAAGCGCCGATGCCATTCTAGTCCTGATAATTGGCGGGGGAGGCCGAAGGTGTGCAGCGCGAAATGACGGCTGGTCGTTATATCATCAAGTCAAATTCAGATCGGATGAAACCAGATGCATGAGGCGAACGAGACCTTCTTCGTGAACCTGAGCGATGCTGTGAATGCAACTATCACGGACGCGAAGGGACTCGGCACGATCACGACTGACGACTGAAGCATAATCCCATGAAAGGTCTATAAACAGGAGGAATTAAACGCAAAGGACCCTAAGGATGTCGCAGAGGGCGCGAAGAAGAAGTCATCTCTTTGCGCCCTCTGCGCGTGCACTTAGCATCCTTTGCGTTTACATCTCTACTCACCGAAGCCACTCTGCTACTCTTTTTAGACTCGCTCTTTCGCGCTCACTTCGCAGGCTTCGCATTGAGGCGGGCGCGCGCCTGCGCCGCCTCCGAGCTCTGCGGGTGGCGGCGCACGATCTCGCGCCACGCCGCGCCGTCGTAGTGAAACTGCTTTGACGTGCGATCATAAACGAAGCTGATCCCCTGCCGGTTGTACCTGTCGAGGCCGTTGTAGTTCAGAAAATAGCTGAAGCGTGGCGCGCCTCCCGCAGCCATCTCCCGCTCGTCCAGACGCCTTCCGGCCTCGCGTGAAAGCCTCTCAGCCGCCGCTTCCGCTGCCTCCGCGTAGAGCATCAAGACCACAGGGCGCAAGGGTGATCTCGAAAAGAGGTCTAAAAAGATGCGCGCGCGCACGATGCGGTCGAACTCTTCCGAGCCGCGTATGAGACGCAGGAGGCGCTCGTCGTCGCCTGCGCGCGAAGGGGAGACGACCGCTTCGCTCTGTAGCCATCCGCGCGTGCGGCGTGTGACCGCGACGCGATAGAACACGACGCCGTCAGGCGCGCGACGCGTCCCCATAATAGACACCATCCGCCCGCGGCTCATTCGCTGCAAGAGCCGCGCTGAGAAGTCTGGCTCATCTCTGAGCGCCGCCAGCCGCTCGTCAACTACGACGGCCCGCTGCCCGCCCTGTGGAGCGCTTCGCCTTTGCGCAGTCACATCATGAGCAACAGACATAGCGCAGACGATGATCGCCAGAGAAGCAAAGCGTAGGCATTTCCTTGAGGCACATCTCAACATGACCTGTCTCCTTCCTGCGAGATGAGGTTTTGATCAAAGCGACATGTCCGGCCTTGTCGCAGATCGACTCGAAGTAGCGCCGCGTGCCGCAGTCGCAAACAATCCGGAAGGATTAGAATCTCACGAAATCACCGGCAGCAATGATTCTTGCAAAACGCGACGTAAGCGGCGACATGGCAGGGGAAGCCGAGCGCAAGGTGATCGCGCTTGAAGAGCGTGAAGCTTACCGTGAGGTGCGGCGGCGACCAGTCGCAGGCGATGCAGTAGCGTTAGGTCTGACGCGGGCGTCCGCTTCTTGTATGCGTGTGCTCACGCCCGCGTGGTGAAAGTGGCAGATGGCGATGGCGAGCGCGTCCGAGGCATCGTGGGGCGAAGGCACACTGGCGAGCGAGAGGAGCACGCGCACCATCTCCTGCACCTGATGCTTTTCGGCGTTACCGTAGCCGACGACCGTCTGCTTGATGAGTCGCGGGCTATACTCGAAGATATCTAAAGAGGCGCGCTCGGCGGCGACAAGCACCACGCCGCGCACCTGACCGAGCTTGAGAGCGGTCTTGACGTTAACGGCAAAGAAAGCCTCCTCCACCGCACAGGCATCCGGCTCGAAGCGCGCGATCACGGCCTCTATGCCGTCGCTCACCTTCAACAATCGCGCCGCAAATCTCTCGCGCGGCGAAGCCTTCACCGTCCCATACTCGACCAGGCGATAACGACGCCCATCGCCCTCCACGACGCCCCAGCCCGTCGTCTCGCTCCCCGGATCAATTCCTAAGACTCGCACGAATTTCTTCAATTCTAAAATCCAATAGCGAACGAGCACCTCGGCGTTAACGCGACTTGATTCAGTAATCAAAAGATCATTTTGAGCGAGGCATTCGGGCGACTCTTTTTTTTGCTATCAGGGTATTGATATTTACCACTAAGACTCGTTTCAACAGGTTGCCGTCGTCGAGCAGGTCCAAATTTTTACCTGACCATCTAGCAGAAGGAACTAAAAGAGCCTCGAAACCTTCCTCCTTCGCCATCCGGCCAATGAGCTGAGTAGGCGCTTCGTACCCCTTTGAATTCTCTTTAGCCCAGTCCGTTTTTAACAGAATCTTTCTCGGAACGCCAAGGGTGCGGCGGACCTCGGCGTCCGTCAAGTCCAAGACTTTTGTGAGCTCCACTTTAACTCCGGCAAATGTGCGCGGCAGCTTCTCTTCTATATCAACTTTGTCGTATTCGGCAGCATATTCGAGCTCTTTAATACACGTGTGCACATCGCACGAGAGATAAAGCACCCCGAAACTCGTTGCGATATTGTACCGCCCGCCCGCTTTCAAACTACCTTTAGTGGAAACTATATCCTTCTTGTTGGCAAACTGATGCCAGACATTTCTGAAACCGATTCCTTGAAACTTAACAGCCCGTGCTTTTCGCATCCGTTGCCGAAGTCTGAGTTCAAGATTCTCCGTCATCAATAGTGAGGCCCTTCATGAAACCTTTCGATAAGATGTAAGAGCGGAAAAGTGTGCCCTTCCAGCAGGGCCTCGCGTGGACTCTTTTCGTCGAACAACTCAAGAGGCGTCTTCAACCATTGCCTGATTCTGGGCGGCTCAAACGAGTCTTCCAGATTCTTCTTGATCTCTCGGAGCCATCTGATTACGTGCGTAGGACGCTTTGCGTTGAAAGCTCTCCTCAGATGAGGAGATGTGACGGTACGGCATTTCTCTATCGTGGCCTCGATAACCTGCCTGAGTTGAATGGGACTTAAATTGAAGAAAGCTTGGATATCTTTGTACTCTCTCTTGATTATTCCTTGCTCTGCTGTGCTCAAAGCTGCCATCGTTTCAGGGGATGAGTAAGAGGGCTTTGCTTTAACCTTAAATAAAAGGTCTAAATTCTCACCCTGACCCTGCTGAGACATCCACCAGAGACTAGCTTTAAAAGCTTGTTCGCTATCAGGGCTTAGAACTTCAAGTTGCCGCCATAAAGCTTCTACTCTTTTATTAAGAGTGTGCCAGTCATCTTTCACTCCCACTTCACCTTTTAAGCTGAGACCTTCCATCTGTTTTGTCAATGATGCGATACAACTGCTCACAACAGATGTGATCCGCGCTTCAAAACTTTTTTTCCCCTTCTGGGTCACATGTTCCTCAATAAGACTTAATAGATTAACCAATTGGCGAGAGGTATTCTTTGAGCTTTCATTACGCTCAATCTCTTTAATTATTTTATTTCTCATTCTAATGAGTCTTCCGACTTCAAAATTCGTGACATTGCTTCCAATCTCATTAACGCAATGGCTGACGATTTCGTTTACCTGTGCATCGAACTTTCGCCTTTGTGAGGCGGGAACATATGTTTCCGTCTTCTTCACCAGATCAGGCAATATTCCGATTTCTTCCTTCAGTAAAGACAGCGGAGCGGCGCGGCTTAACATTCACATTTCCTCCAAAGACCTATCTTGCACGCTTCGACAGAGTTCTCTTCACCTCTTCTGCAAACTCATCCATCAGATAGTTCGCTTTCTGAAGAAAGCGACAATTCGGGTCTTGCTTCAGGGTCTGCTCGACATCCTCATCAAAGAAGTTGGTGAAAATCAGAACTGGGAGGTCAGGCGAGCCCTCTCTGATTTTATCATAGAAGAGGAGGCCGGTTTTGAGTCCTCCGTTAGTCTTCTTGCTGCTGAACCGCTTGTCACTCGGCATCATGATGTCCAAAATAATCAAATCCAGCTCACCGAGATGCTTTTCGAAGTAGTCGAGTGCTTCGTCAACTGTACTGCAAAAAATAACCTCATAGCCCTCGGGCTCTAATTTGAACTTCAGATAACGGTAATGGCTATCCATGAGTCTCGGCTCATCGTCAATAAAAAGGATCATTCCGGAGCCTCCATCAGTTTCTTCGGAATCAGCATGTGGAATTCCGTGGGCTTGCGGTTATTTACTAAAATTAAGTCGCCGCCTATTTCCCGCATTCTCGCCCTTGCAATAGTGAGCCCCAAACCTGAGCCACTAATGTCCTTGGCTTTCGCTTCAGGAGCGCGAAATTCATGCTCGAAAATCTTGCTTTCAAAACCTTTGCGGACGCCCATTCCCCAGTCAGCGAATTTCAAGACGAATTCGTCATCCCGCTCCTCGAGACCGATCTGAATAGAAAATAGCTCCGGATCATCTTCAGCATACTTAATTGAGTTTAGCAGAAGATTGTAGACTACCTGGTTGAGTTTCGCCCGGTCCACATAGACCCTTACTTTCCCTATATCTGTTCTGAGCGGGTATTCTATTTTTCGCGTATCAAACCGGCGCTCTCTGACCAGGGGTTTAAGTTGGTTAGCGGTCTTGATGACGATGTCTCTGATGACTAAAGTTTCTTCTATTCTGGTGGCCTGCGACGTTCGCCCCAGAATATATTCCAATTCACCGACGTTGAGTAATAGGATATCGCCGTCCGTGAGAATATCATTCAGTTTATTCTCAATCCGGTCCTGCTTAAGCATTCGCCACATGTGGAGCAAATAGTCGGCATTACTTCTGATCCCGCCAATCGAGGCCCTAAATTCATGACTGATGGTCTGTAAAAGCGCCAGCCGGCTCGGATCAATGGCGACCACGGCGTAGGCGATAAAGCTTTGCAGGAATCTGATGTCCCTTTCATAGATAAAGTCTCGACTGCTTCTCTGGTATCCGGCTTCAACCGTGCCGATCACCTCGCCAGTCGATGGCGCGATCATCGGGATGAAAACGCGGATCAGATCTTCATGATGAAAAAGCTTGAAGATTTCCGGATCGAACCGCTCATCTTTCTGATCAGGCACTTCGACTTTTCTGCTTCTCACGATGTCTGCCTGAATATCATCGCCATCAAGAGAATGGACGGCCATGTTCTTGAATTGCTCAACTTTATCATCATCAATCCCGACGACATACTCGCTCTTGATAAAGTTCTTCTTCGAATCCACCAGTGAAACATTGACGAATTCAAAACCGAGCGTGTCCTTAATCCCCTGCACCACTGTTTGAAGAACTTCGCGCCAGTTCCGTTTTCCGGCGATTTCGCGTTCAACTTCTCTGAGTCCGTTCAGCTTCTGCTCCGCTTCCAGACGATCAATGAGCAGAGCGGCTTGGCGAACCAGCGGCAAAAGGTAAGTAATATCGGTCTCTGAAAAAGCTCCTGTCTGCGGGCTCTCAAGGTTCAAGACCCCGATAGGTTGTGATTTTAGTTTCGTCTTGACGCCTTCTCGGACCACGACATTGTCGATCAAAAGCGGGATCGCCAACTCCGCTTGGGTTCTTGATGAAAATTGCACATACCATTTTTTCCACTCGTCGCTATGAACATTATTAGCCAGTTGCGGTTCTCTCTCGATAATCGCCTTCCAGGCAATTCCTTCGCCATACTTCAATGGCCGTGGGGTATCCGGCGTTCCCACCTTGGCTGTCACTTCAAGCTCACCCGTGCTCGGATTCAAACGTCTAACCCAGCCCCAATCAATACCTACCAGATCAAGGCTCTTAGTTAGTAAAAGTCGAAGTATCTCACCGACGCTACGCTTCTCAGCCATCGATGTCATGACCTGGTTGATTGTCTCCAATCGTCGCCGCCGGATCGAAGTTTCGTTGGTCTCCTCCTGCAAGTCGGATTTCTGGATTGACAGGGCGGCCAGAGCAGCTAAGTCTACAAACAATTCTCTTTCCGGTTCGGTAAAGTAATGCTGGAATTTTGTATACACATCCAGCAGGCCGATTAATTCATCATCCACCCACATCGGCACACTCAAGAGCGATACCCATCCTCTTGCTTGAGCTTCGGCAGAGCGTCTGTATTTTCTCGACTGTGTGACATCCGATAAGTACTTAGCCTGTTTGCCCACCAAAAGAGTCTTAACGCCGACGATATTTAGTTCTATCTTCCGGTACGCTTCGTCCACATCATCGGAAGCTGCAACGATTTGCAACTTCTTCTGTTTTGGCTCAAGCTTCCAGATCAGACAAACAGTATTAGGGATAATCTCGCAGGCTTTATTCAGGAGTTGTTTGAGAAACACATCCGGCGGGAGCGTCAGCAGGCCGGGGACCAATGTTCTCTTGATTTCTAAGGCAAGCTCTTTATTGAAATGCTTGATGATAGTTTCCGCTTGCCGGGAAAACAGCCCCAGCAGATTTTCCTCTTCAGCGGTGAAGACCTCATTTCCTGCTGAAAAGTGATTGAGAAATCCGACCACCCGGTTATCCAATTTCAAAGGATAACAGAGCGCTGATTGCAGACTATACTTCTTTGCCACTTCGGGATTAGCGACGCCCCCTCCGTCATGCGGCAAATTATATGTTTTAATGACATGACCTTTGGCAGCTAGGTTGTAATCAAGTGAAACTCCCTCATGCAAGGCTCCAATCTTAAATTTGTGCTGACCCATAAACAGCTTGAACTCTTCATCGAAGCCAGCGCAGGCGACTTGAGTTAATAGCCGCTGTTCGAGGTCTACCCAGACTAAAGTACAGGCTTGTGACTTCAGTGCCTTAGAGCACAACTCGGTAACTCTCTCGAGAGCTTCGTCACAGTTATCCGAGCGAAGCGGTATTTCGATGAGATCACTTAAAATCTCCTCTCGCTTTATGTCTGATATGACACCAGTCATGCGGCTTCCTCGATGTTAGTAAAGGATAAGCCAGAAGCTGTGTAATGCCAACGGAATAGACGCACAAGCGCAATGATCAGCTTGAGAATGAGAGAAAAATCAAAGAACATCTCATAATAATTCCACCTCAAAGTTTAATCCTGCGGTGAAGCTTTTACGCCATGTCGGCTTCTGAGATGTCGAAGTTGGCGGAGACTTTCTGGACGTCGTCGTGGTCTTCGAGGGCTTCCATCAGCTTGAGCATCTGTTTGGCTTCGTTGCCGTCGAGCTTAATGTAGTTCTGGGGGATCATCTCGACTTCGGCGACCTGCGGTTCGACGCCCGCGCCCTTGACGGCGGTCAGCACGGTGTCGAAATTTTCGGGGGCGGTGATGATCTCGAAGTTGTCTTCGTCGTCGCGCAGGTCGTCAGCGCCCGCGTCGAGCACCAGTTCGAGCAGCTCGTCTTCGGACTTGGTCGTTTTATCGACGACGATATAACCCTTCTTGTCGAAGAGGTGACGGACGGAGCCAGACGCGCCGAGGTTGCCGCCGTTCTTGGAGAAGATGTGGCGTATCTCTGCGACGGTGCGATTGCGATTGTCTGTCACAGAGTCGATCATTACAGCGACGCCGCCCGGCCCGAAGCCTTCGTAGGTGATCTCTTCGTAGCTGACGCCCTCTTCCGCGCCCGTGCCGCGACGAACGGCGCGGTCAATCGTGTCGTTGGGCATGTTTCCGGCCTTCGCATCACTGATCGCTTTGCGCAGGCGTGCATTGGCCGCCGGATCGCCGCCGCCCGTACGCGCCGCGACCGTGATCTCTTTAATCAGCTTCGTAAACATCTTGCCGCGCTTGGCATCGAGCGCGCCCTTCTTATGCTTAATAGTGTGCCACTTGGAGTGTCCAGACATTGATGAGTTTCCTCAGTAAATTTAGATTTTTAAGCGGGGATGGAATATACCATAATCCCCTTTGTTGTGCTCAATCGCCCGGCAATTGAAGGTAAGGAAAAACTCTAAACGCAAAGGACGCAAAGAAGCCACAGACGCAAAGGGGATTCTTCTTCGCGTTCTTGGCGTCTTCTATCTTTGCGCCCTTTGCGTTTAATTCTCTTCCTTACCTGCTAATGCCCTCTGACCTAAGAGACTTTCCAGCACACCCGGCTTCACGCCCGAGACGCGCACCTGTTTGAGCTTTGAGGTGTGGCCGCTCGTGATCTCCACGGCGCGAGACGGAACATCGAGCGCACGCGCGAGGGTGCGTATCAACTCTTCGTTAGCCGCTCCTTCGACGGGCGGCGCGGCGACGCGCACGCGCAACATTCCGTCATGCTCTCCGACGACGTGGCTGCGCGAGGCGCGCGCCGTGACGCGCACGGTGAAGATAATCGCGCCGCCACGTTCAGTGTACTCAAGCACACACGATCCTCTCTTCAGAAGAATCGCAGTTGATAACCTTGCAGGAGCGTTCCGGCGACGGCTGCCTGAAGGACCCATAGGATCATGAAGGCGACGATGGGCGAGATGTCCATCATGCCGAGCCTCGGCACAATGCGCCGTAAGGGGACGAGCATCGGATCGGTCGCGTTGACTAAGAAACGCATGACCGGATTGCGGTAGCCGATCATGCCCCAGGAGAAGATGATGCGTATGAAGATCAGGAGCGTATAAACATCCAGCAACCCGTAGAGCGCATAACCAATGACCGCGCCCAGCGCATTTGATTGCACAGCGAATACGATGCCCACCACCATGTTAAAGACGCTCGACGACAGTTTGACGACGAACCACCCGACCAGAATCAACAGCAGGATCGTGATGAGCGGGGCATACTTCGGATCGACGCCGAAACCTACAAGCTGACGCCGCACGGGCTCGACGAGCGGATCGCTCAGGCGTCGGACGGTCATCGCCGGCCAGGTGAATGGATTGATGTCCGCGTAATTCAAGATGAGCCGCAGGATCATCAGCACAACGGTGGCGACAATCACAGCCGTCACACAGTAAAGGATGACGAGATAAATTTGCTGGAAGATAAGCATACTATGAAAGCCGAAAGCAGAGCGCGTCTAGCGCATCTGAAAAACGCCTCCCTCAACCGAAAGCTCAAGGAGACTGACCGGCTAGTGGTCGCTCCCCGAAAATGGCCGTCCCGATGCGCACCATCGTCGCACCTTCTTCAATCGCCACCTCGTAATCGTGGCTCATGCCCATTGAAAGCTCCCCGCGCGCGTCCCCAAAATCCATCCGTGCGCTGAATATATCGCGCAGCTCGCGCAGGCGACGAAAGTAGGGGCGGGTTTGCTCCGCGTCCTCAAAGAATGGTGGGAGCGTCATCAAGCCTGTCAGGCGCAGGCGCTCGCAAGCTCCGACCGCGCCGACCAGCTCTGTCAACTCGTCTTCATCGACGCCCGACTTGGTCTCTTCACGCGCCAGATCGACCTGGATCATGACGGGCAGCTCAACGCGCCCCTCCTCCGCGCACAGGCGTTCTAGTCGGCGTGCAAGCGAGACGGAATCGACCGAGTGGATGAGATCAAAGAGCGTGACGGCGCGGCGCGCCTTGTTCGCTTGCAGGTGGCCGATCAGATGCCAGCGCGCTCGCTCGCGCCCCACCTCTGTGATCTTGGCTTCCGCCTCCTGAACCCGATTCTCGCCGAGGTCGGAGACGCCCGCCTCAATGGCGCGCTGCAAGAGTACGGGCGGATGCGTCTTGCTCACGGCGACGAGCGTGATCTCCGCCGGATCGCGACCGTTGCGGCGCGCGCACGCCTCAATTCGCCGACGTACCCCGTCTAGGCGTTCGCGTAACTCGTCGAAGTTCGGCGCTGTTTCCGGCATTATATTTTCTGGCAACGATAATGAAAGACAACTATAACAATCCCGCGCGCCCGCAGGCAAACGCCACCCATGCGCGATCAAAGCGGCGCACGCCGCCATCAGACTCTTGTAACGATTGTATACGATACGGTTTCCGTAGCGGCACGTTCTCGTATGTCGTTCAATCAGCCCCTCTGCTTTCGACAGTTGTAATCAACAACTTAGCCTTTGACGCGCATCTGGCACAATGATTGATGCTACTTCTCTGCTCCTCGCTAATTCCCCGGAAATTCAGAGGGATGGCGGACATCTCAAGCTCAGTTTAATTTGGAGGACGTAATGATCGGTTCAAAATCTCAACGTAGCGGTCTGCTGGCCGTTATTTTCGCATTAGTCCTGGCCGCAGGGCTGCCGACCCTTGTCAATGCGCAGGGTCGCGGGCGTGGTCGTGGGCAGGACAAGAAAGCGGATAAGTTCATAAACGGCCATGATGCGCGCGATGGACGATTTGACGGGCGCGGCCCCAGGCGTGATCGCGACGACCGCTTTGACGATGATGATTACTATGGTCGCGGCAGACGCCGTGATCGCGACGACGACAATTATTATCGTCGCAGCCGCCGACGTGACCGTGACGACGATGATTATTACCGCCGCAGCCGTCGTCGTCATCGCGATGACGCTTACATCTATGGTCGCAGACGCAGGAGCGACATTCTTCAACGTATTACCGAGCGTGAGCTACAGCGAAGACGATTGCTCCGGGCGCGCCGACAGCGCTTAGGGCTATAGATACAACTTACGCGACAAAGGTGCCTGTAGGCGCGCGACCATCGGTCACTGTAGCGAGTATGGCGACATAGGTTTCTATCGCCTACAGTCTCCGCGCAGCCATCCAGCATGGCTATTCGGACGGCTACCATAACCATGGATCGCGCGGTGGCATCCTCAGGGGTGTTCTCGGCGGCGTCTTAGGACGACCCTGAAGCACAGAAGGCAGTAGGTGAAAAGCAGTAGGCAGTAAGCATCCGAGATTCTATCACAGGAATCTATGATCGCCTTGCTCCGCCTGCTGCTTTCTGCCTTCTTGACACTCCGTTATCACGCCCTTATATTTTCTCAACAGATACGCGGATGTGGCGGAACTGGCAGACGCGCAGGTCTCAGAAGCCTGTGATCGCGAGATCGTGGAGGTTCGATCCCTCTCATCCGCATAATCATGAATGATTCGGACTTTTACTGGTTGTGTGGTCTGCTCGAAGGCGAAGGTTCATTCATGAAAGGCCCGCCGTCGCGTCCTCAGTATCCGGTTGTTTCAATGTGCAGCACAGATGAAGACGTCATGCAAAGGCTTAGCGCTTTATTTGGCGTCGTATACTGTAAGGTGAAGAAGCGTCAGGAGCATTGGCGACAGTCTTTTATCATTCGCATACATGCTAGAAAGGCTGTGGAGTTGATGTTGAAGATGCGCCCGCACATGAGCAAAAGGCGACAGGAACAAATTGACGCAGCTGTTGCTTCTTACGAAGCACGTCCCAATCGTGGCGCGAGCAGATTAACGGAGGAGCAGGTTCGTCGGATAAAACATTTAATCCGTGAGAAGCAGACTGTCCGCTCCATCGCGGCGCAGTGCAACGTGTCGGTCTGGAGTGTCATGCGGATAAAAAATCAGGGGACATTCCCAGATATAACCTGAGTTCTCACATTCACTCATCCGCATTCTTCCGAATTAAACTCAGAAACGAAGCCCCTGCAAAGGGACACATAATTCTTCAAGTTAAGTAATTATGTGTCCCTTTGCAGGGGCTACTCTATATGTATATCTTGTCTAGACCCACAGCTCGCACTGCGGGCTAACCACCCTCCGATTCTTTGATAATAACAGAGCGCTGGGGTTTGACCAGCGCTCTGTTATCGAGTTGCGGGTTTACTTCTGGATAACGATGCTGCTGCCTGTCCCGACCGCTAAGGTCGGATTGGCGGCATCGCTCGCTCCCTTCTGAGTATCGAAGACGACAGCGCCCGTCGCCTTATTCCAGACCTTGATCCGGAACTTGTCTACTCCTCCACCTCCTGTCGCTTGTCCGTCAATGACGGTCAGGACGAAGTTGTAGCCCGAATAGCCGTTGACCTTGCCGAAGCCTTTGAACTGCGCTTTGGCCCCTGAGACGGACAAGTAATCATAGTTCAGGGCATTGAATTCAAAGCCACCGAGATTGAACTTGATCTCCGTTTCACCCTTGGGATTACTGGCATTGGTGTACTTGGAGTTGAATCCAAAGGTTAACTTGCCGGTCAAGCTGGAGTTGGCCGGATAGGAGCCCGCAGGCACTGTCACCCACCCGCCTCCTATCGTGTAGCTGCCGTTCGGGTCGTAGATCACCACGATGGCCTCCAGATCACCGGCTGTGGTGACCGAGGTGGTCGCGCCGGTATTATCTGTAACGTTCATGGTGATTTTATAGACCCCCGGACTGGTAAAGGTGTAAGTGCCTTTCACCGTCCCGGCCCTGGTGCTGGTCGGTTCGGTGATTGTGCCCGATGTGGTCAGGCTATCGAACAGCCATTTGGCCGTATGGGTCTTGCCGGGAACATCCCAGAACGTTCCCGTGAACGTGACAGGGGTGTTGATCTTGAAGGCCGATCCGCTTGCGGGGCCGCTGATGTTATGCGCCACGCGGACGGTCGTCGTCTTCACGGTCTGGCGGCCTGAAGCGTCCGTGCACGTCACTGTGATGGTGTAGATGCGTCCATCACCCGTCCCTGACCGCTCCGCGCGCAGTTGCACGTGATGGTTATCGACGATAAACCAGTCGGGAGCGGTGTCGCCGTCGCCTGTACCGCTGACGGGCTCGTTGCTCGTGACGCTGAGCACACAGTTGAACGGACAGTTGTCCGTCGCCGTGTAGTTGACCGTGACATCCCTCATAGTGTGATTCGGAGGCCACAGCATGGGTTTGTCAACGGTCGGCTGCGAAACGGTCGGAGACTCGACATCGTTGACTTTGACGTCGAACGAACACATGGTCGTACTGCCGTCGAATCTGGTTCCGGTGACGGTGACCGTCGTCGTGCCGACGGGGAAGAACGTGCCGGAAGCCTGGCTGGTAGTGACCATGCCGCAATTACCCGAGAAAGTCGGCATCGGGTAGTTAACAATCGCCCCGCACATTCCGGGATCGTTCGGGACTTCGATGTTCGAGGGGCAAGAGAGCATGCAAGCTCCCTCGCAGCACACACGAGTCACTGTGTAGACAGAGATCGTGTCGATGCGCATGCCGCCGTTTGCCGGATGCGTACCCGTATCGTAGGCCGTGCGCCAACGGAACTGCGCGTTCTGGCCGTAGGAAGCAGGTGGCAGGTTGACCTTCGTGTCGATAAACCCGTTGGAGGTTCCCGACCACGCTTGCCGTCCGGTGAGCACACTGTCTGTGACGCCGATGCTTGTGTTATAGCCTCCGGTCTCGAAAGTTCCACCGGCGGCCAGAATGTCTGCGAACGGGCTGCCATTGATGCTGATTTCGAGCACCCCGCCGTCGAAGCCGCCTTCGGTGTTGTAGTTGTTACGGAAGGACAACTGCACTCTGGGGTTGACTCCCATAGTGGGCGCGGTCGGAATGGCGATGACAGGCGAATCCAGGCTGTTGCTGCCTGGAACTGCTGCGCCGCCGCCAAAGGCCGAGTTCGGGGCTGTGTCATTGGGCGACGTGGTGGTGACCCACGCTGGCGCTCCGCCCGTCTGGCTCGTAGTCCAACCGCCCGGCAGCGCTGGCGCAGTGACGCTGTCGAAGTTCTCTGTAAAGGCCGGAGTGCCTGTGACAAGCGCGCCCAGCGTGTACTGGACGGTCAGGTTGCCGAGGTCTGTGTCTCCATCCTGTAAGTGGAAGGTCAGTGTAATCGTGTCACCGCAACTACCACTGGCCGTCAGGTTGAAGTCCTTAAAGACGGTCGCGCCAGCGGGTATCGCGCCGTAGCTTTGTGGGCCACTGTGCGGCGTGACGCCGCCCGTCGGAAGCAGTGTCACGACGAGATTAGTGGTCGGCCCGGCTCCGATGTTGCTCACGCCGAAGCTGACCGTCACGTCCTCGCCCGGATCAATCGCACCGTTGCCCGGCGCGCATCCCTCGTAAACAAGATTCGAGCCGCCGCTGCGCGTGATCGGCAGCTTCTGTCCCGGGATTTCGATCTCATACATTCCGCGACCGTGAGTCGCGATGCGCAGGATGCGCTGCACGTTGGAGATCTTCGCGTCGAAGACGGCCACGCGCGGCAGCCCCGTGCCGTACGGACTCCAGTTTGCGCCGCCATCGCTTGAATGATAGACGCCGATGTCCGTGCCCGCGTAGAGCGAGTTGGAGTCCTGCGGGTCAACGACAAGAACGTCAACGGGCACATCCGGGATGCCGTTGCCAGCCGGTGTCCACGTCGGCGTCGCACTGTTCAAGTCTGTGGTTTTGAAGATGTGCTGACCGGCAGGAACGCCGAAGCTGGTGAAAGTGATGTAGGCTGTAAACTTGTTGTTCGGATCGATCACGGCGCGCCCGATGGACTTGCGTGACGGGTCGAGGGGGTTGGGCGCGGGGAAATTCGCGCCAGTGACGTCAGTCAGCGTCGAAGAGCCGGTCGTCGTCGCGAAGACCTGGCCGTTGCGCAGACCGACGATTCGTACGTTGTCATCCTGCGGCGAGATGCCGATGGTCGTGAGCACCACGCCCTGTGTGGCGTTGACAGGCACGAGCGGCGACTGGCTGACGATCACGTTCGTGTCGCCTCGGTTGGTCGAGCGATAGAGGCGATCCGTGCCGAAGTAGATCGTATTGGGATTGCCTGGCCCCTGTGCCATCGGGGCGTAGAAGAGGACGGCGTTGCCGCAGTTGATGCCGTTACCAGTGCCCGTGCCGGTGCAGCCACGGTTTAACCACGCGAAGCCTGTGTTGTCGGCGCGCTCGAAACGGATCTGCGAGTTGGTCTGGTTAAAGAAGGTGTGGTACATCGTGACGTTGGTCGTGTCGAAGGCGTTGTCGTCGATGAGCGTGTAGCCGCCATCACCGCCCCGGCAGTTGAACCACGTTACGCCGTCTGCCGCCAGACAATTGGTTCCGTTGTCCTGCGTGCCGCCGATGGTAAACCACCTGTCGAAAGGATGCACGGCGAGGCTCTGGAACTGTGTGGCGCTGAAGCTCATGGTGTTGAGGCTCGTCCAGTTGGTGCCGTTGTTGGTCGAGCGCCAGATGCCTCCGTCGCTGCCCGTGTAAACCACGCTCGGGTTCGAGGGGGCGATGGCGAGCGCGTGCTCGTCGGCGTGGAGCGAGACGTCGTTGCGCGCGAAGCTCGCCCCGCCATTGGTCGAGCGCTTCATGACATCAATCAGGCAGGAGCCTGCGCCTCCCTGCGCCGCGCCGCCGAGGTGTATGGTCTGGTTATCGGGCGTCACCGCGATGGCGATGTCGTAGAAGCACTGACCGCCGCAGAAGCCCGTTGAGCCTGGAAGCGGCGCAGACCACGTCACGCCAGCGTCCGTCGATCTTGTCACCAGGCCGGAGCGCGTCGTAGCGCAAGCCGGGCCGCCGAGCGCCGCCGTGGAGGTCTCACCCGTGGCAGCGTAGACCGTCACTGACGAGCCATTCCTGTTAAGGTAAAGTTCCGCGCGCCCGTTGGTCGAGCCGTCGGGCAAGGTGCGCGCGCGCGTGAAGGTCGGCGCAGGGTCGAGCGCGTTGGTCGTGCGGTAGATACCGCCGTCGCTGGCCGCGCCTATGACCGTGGCGATCAAAAGGTTCGGATTACCGGGATCCATGACCATGTCCACGACGCTCCGGTCGTTTGGAGTTGGGGTGATGCCTGTAATCTGAATCTGTTCAAAGGTCGGGGTGGCCGATTGCGCGTTCGTCGAGCGATAGATGCCGCGCGGCGGGGGATTAGCGACTCCCGTGTTCGGATTGCCGCCCGTGCCGTTGGTCGTACACACGAAGATGGTGTTGTTATCCTGCGGATTGACCACAATCCGCCCGACGGAGCGCGCGCTGAAAACGTCATTGCCGAGGCCGTTAAGGCGAAAGGGGCCGGTCAGCGTCGGGCTTGTGGAGTTAGCATTTCTGATGATGTAAACACCGCGACCGGCAAAGCTGTCAGCCGAGAGATTCGGCTCGCCCGTGCCCACGTACACGATGCTGCTGTCTACGGGGTCGATGGTGAGCGCCCCGATGGCGAGCGTTTCAAGCTGAAAGTCAAAGAGCGCCGTCCAGTTCGCGCCGCCGTCCGTGGACTTGTAGAGTCCGCCCTGCGCCGTCCCGACGTAAACAGTATTGGGGTCGGTGGGATGGACAGCGATGGAGATGGTGCGCCCGCTGACGGGCACAGAGATACTACTGGTCTGCCCGTTGGGGATCGGAGCCGGGCCAATCGGCGTCCAATTCGTAGTGCTCAGCAAGAGCGACGGCGCATCAAAACCCAGGCGCCTGGCCCGCTCTCTGATAGCCTTCTCCTGAATTTCCATCTGCTTGATGGCCTGGTCGCGAGCTTCGTAGTTCTCGAGCGGCCCGCCGCGCAGCATATCTATGTAGTCGGCGCGCAGGCGCAAGTAGGCCTCTTTATCTATTCTTCCGGCCATACCGGGAGGCAAATCCGGGTCGTCACCCTCCTCTGCGTCCGTCTCGGCCTTGAGTAAGGATGCTCCGACAGCACCTTCGTCCTTTGTGCCGATCCTTTCGAGCATTCTAGTGAGTGCTTTATCAAAAATCTTGCTCTGGTCGCCGCTTCGATCCTGTTGGGGCTGATCCTGTTGAGCGGTCTTGCCTTCGGGTCGCGCATGACTCGAGGCGCGCGGCACGAAATTCCATGTCAGTAGAAACAATGCTGTCGCAATGGCCGACAACATCACCAATCTTTTGGTCTTCATAAGCTTGCCCTCCTGGGGGTTGTTTGGGTCTTGCTTGGAGTGGAACAGACTGGGAGCGTTCCGCACAGGACGATGGCCCGAGCGGCATAAGAAGAAGAACGCATCTCGACAGAATCTCGGAGATGCCCGCTCTTCGTTGATTGGGGGACGATCAACCTAACTCTGCTCTTTAGGAAATTATTTAGTGCAGCGGTGCAGGAGAAATCCTACTTCAAGAGGAGCAGTCTTCCCTTACACGAACCTTTGGTTGCGCGCAACACTACTACTATCCGATAGTATTTGTCAATGAAAATAGGGGAGCGCAGGCGAGAGATAGAATAAGCGGGGTGGTGGCCCAGGCAGCGGAGCTCAGTTTTCTGCGGCCCTGCTGGCGCAAAGGTGAAACCGCAAAGGTCGTCGGAGGTGTCCCTCCCTGGATCGGGACTAGAAGGTGACTCGTAATTTTGGCTTTGATCTCTTTGCTCTCTTTAATTGATGGCATCCGAGATAGAGTCGTCGGCCTGCTCGGAGCGCGCGTCAACGACCGTGAGGGGCTGCTCGTCGAAGAGTTTAGAGTCGATGAGCGTCTGCACCCAGTACTGCCCGGCGACGGGAAAAGTGATGCTGACGAAGAAGCTGATGTTACCGGCAAAGCCGCCCGTCTGAAGCTCTATGGTGGTCGGCTGTGAGGCGGCCAGAAACTGCTGGCGATCTGGCGTCAGAATACGCACTTCCGACTGGTACGTCCCTTCCCCGCGCCACTGGTTGACGATGGCGAACTTGATGAGCGCGAAAGGCAGTCGCGGCACCGTGATATTTTGAAAGACACCCATCAGTGAAAGCTTGTTGCCGACCTCAAGCCGCACATCGTCGCAAAAGAGCGTGTACACGAGTTCTAGCTTATTCGTCCGATTCGTTGTTGACATTGTCATCTCCAGTAGCCAGTAGAAAAGAAAATCCGTCGATCTGTTTTCGTGCTGAGCCTTTGAATCAAAGTAGACAGCAAAGCTTACCACTCAGGGTTTTTCTTTCTACTGACTACTGACTACTGTCTACTTTCAGTTTAGCATTTCCCTGAGCGCTGTTTCATCAATCACCTGAAGGCCGAGCGCGACGGCCTTGTCGAGTTTCGATCCGGCATCTTCGCCCGCGACGACGTAATCCGTCTTTTTGCTGACGGTAGAGGTGACGCGCCCGCCGCGCGCTTCGATCAATGCGCGCGCTTCGTCGCGCGTAAGGCTCTCAAGCTTTCCGGTCAGCACAAACTGTTTGCCCGCGAAAGCCTCCGTGTGCGCCTCCGCTGCGCCGCGTTCAAGCTCTGTCCTGACGCCCTCCTTTCGCAATCTCTCGCAGAGCGCCAGGTTGCCCGGATCGTCAAACCAGTCGCGCACGCTCTCGGCGACCGTGAGTCCGATCTCGTGAACGGCATCCAGCTCTTCGACGCTCGCTCGGGCGAGACCTTCGAGCGAATGGAAGTGGCGCGCGAGAATCGCGGCGGTACGCTCGCCGACGTGGCGTATGCCGAGACCGTAGACGAGAGAGGGAAGCTCGCGCGACTTGCTCGCTTCGATCTGCGCCATGAGGTTGGAGGCAGACTTCTCTGCCATGCGCTCAAGCGCCGCCACGTCCTCAAGTTGTAACCGGTAGAGATCGCCGACATCGCGAACCATGCCCTTGCTCACCAACTGCTCGACCAGCGCTTCGCCCAGACCCTCTATGCGCATCGCGCGGCGCGAAGCGAAATGGAGCAGGCGTGCTTTGAGCTGTGCCGCGCAATCGGCGGCCACACAACGCGCCACCGCTTCACCTTCAGGACGCGACACGAGCCCGCCGCACACGGGACACTTCTTCGGCATGCGAAAAGCTTTTTCCGCGCCTGTGCGTCGGGATTCAATCACCTTGATGACCTTCGGAATGATCTCGCCGCTCTTTTCGATCAGCACCCAGTCGCCCACGCGCACGCCCAGCCGCTTGATCTCGTCTTCGTTGTGCAGCGTGGCGCGGGCGACCGTCGTGCCAGCTAGCTGCACCGGCTGTAGATTGGCGACGGGCGTGAGCGCGCCCGTGCGCCCGACCTGGACGACGATTGAGAGAACCTGCGTGGTCGCCTGCCGCGCCGGGTACTTGTAGGCGATAGCCCAGCGCGGGGCTTTCGTCGTCGCGCCGAACTCGTCTTGCAGCGCAGTGGAATTCACTTTCACCACGACGCCGTCGATCTCGTAGTCGAGCGCGTCGCGCTCGCCCTCCATCTCGTTACAGAAGTCTATGACCTCTTCAATCGAAGCGCACAGGCGGCGATGCGGGTTGACGTGAAAGCCTGAGCGCTCAAGCCACTCGAAGGATTCCCAGTGGGTCGCAAAGGGTTTACGCTCGCCCGTGATGACATCGTAAGGGAACATGTCGAGACGGCGCGCGGCGACGATACGCGGGTCTAGCTGGCGGATCGTGCCTGCCGCCGCATTGCGCGGGTTGGCGAAGCGCGGTGCGCCCTCTTCTTCACGCTCGGCGTTGATCTTCTCGAAGATGCGGCGCGAGAGGTAGGCTTCGCCGCGCACTTCCACGTCTGCGCCCACCTTCGCATCCACGGACTTGAGCCGCAGGGGGACGCTGCGAATAGTGCGTACGTTCTGCGTCACGTCCTCGCCACGACGGCCATCGCCGCGCGTCACACCGCGCACGAGCACGCCCCCCTCGTAGTGCAGCGCGATGGAGAGCCCGTCGATCTTCAGCTCGGCCACATATTCAAGATTGCGCCCGTCGGCCAGCCGTCGGCAGCGTTCATCGAAGGCGCGCAGATCATCTATGTTGTAGCTGTTGTCGAGCGAGAGCATCGGGCGACGATGCACGTACTCGTCGAATCCTTCGGCGGGGCGGCCTCCGACGCGCTGCGTCGGGCTGTCCGGCGTGACCAGCTCGGGGTATTCCGATTCCAGTTGCTCAAGGCGCACCAGGAGCGCGTCATACTCAACGTCGGAAATCTCCGGGTCGGCGTGTACATAGTAAAGCTCTTCGTGGCGGCGAATCTCTTCGCGCAGGCTCTCGATCTCGCGTGATTTGCTCATAAGGAAGTAGACAGTAGACAGTAGTCAGTAGCCAGTAGAAAAGAAAATCCATTGATGCGTTTTCGTGCTGAGCTTCTCAATTATAGGAGACAACAGGGCGTACATGTCCTGTTCTTCCTACTGGCTACTGACTACTGTCTACTGTCTACTTTTGTATAACTTCACCGTCGCAGATGGCAAGTTCATCCGGCGGAGCGGGTCGCATCTTGCGAGCTACGGATGGCGCTTTTGTTCTTATGTTGGCCGAGGTGATGGATGACGCGGCTGAAGAACTTGATACTTTGCAAAAAATCGTCGATGCGTATGTTCTCGTCCGGGCCGTGCGGGTTCGAGCCCGCGTAGCTCGTGCCGAAAGAGACGGCGGGTGTGGGCGGCGAGGAGACGCCGCAGACTGAGCCGACGGGGCCGCTCGAAGGGTCTATCGGGTAGATGATCGGCTCGACGTTGTAGACCTCCGGCGCGGATTCGATGGCTGCGCGCGCGACCCAGCTTTGCGGGGAAGATTTGGCGACCGGCTGGCTGCCAAGCTCTATGATCTCTATATCCTTGAAGCCGCGCACGTCCAGGTGCTCGCGCAGAAGTTGGACGACCAGGGCGGGCGTCAGGTCTGGGACGAGACGGAAATCAAGGCGCGCCATCGCCGAACTAGGCAGCACGGTCTTGGGGCCAGCCTCCGTATGCCCGGTCTTGATGCCGCAGATCGTACAGGTCGGGCCGAAGATGTGCTCTTTGACGAGCGCCTGCCCTTTCATCCCGCGCACCCAGCTCTGGATGCGAAACTCGCGCTTGAGACCTGCCTCGTCCAGCTCTATCTGCTTCAGCGCCTCAGCGTCTTCCGTGTCAATGGGCGCGACGTGAGAGGAGAAGCCGTCAATCATGATGACACCCTTCGGGGACATGATCGTCGAGAGCGCCTGCACCAGACGCCACGCGGGATTGGGCACAATCGCGCCCCACTTTGAATGAATATCAGAGCGCGCGCCGTGCACATGCAATTCTACGAAGGTGATGCCTTTGAAACCGAGACTGATGACCGGACGCTCCGTTGTATCCTTGTAACCTTCGTCCCAGATGCAGCCTTCGGCGCGCAGCATGTCTGCGTGCTCCTGTGTGAAGCGATAGAGGCTGGGGCTGCCCAAACCCGCTTCGCCCTCGAAGACCAGGCGCAGGCAGACGGGCAGCTTGCCGTAGGTCTTCTGATAGGCTTCGACCGCCGCCAGGCGCGCGACCAGATCGCCCTTGCTGTTGGATGCGCCGCGCGCATAGAGCTTGCCGTCTGTGATGGCGGCGGCGAAAGGCCCGGAAGACCATTCCGTCAGATGTCCGACGGGCTGCACGTCGTAATGCCCGTAGACGACGACGCTGCGCTGGCCTGCCCCACACTCGCCATAGAGGATCGGATAGCCGCTGCCCACCTTGATCGAGCGCGTGCCCGCGCCCGCGCGGCGCATCAACTGTTCAACCGCCTCGGCCATGGCGCGCATCCCCGTCCCGCGCGCCGCCACAGACGGCATGCGACACAAGCGTTGCAGCCGCTCCGTAAAGGCGCGAGCGTGTCGATCAACGTAACGATCAAGGCGCGTGAAAGGCATATCTATTCATCAATCGTAAAGCGTTAATCGTAAATCGTCAAAGAACTGCTTTTATCGACGCACGATTAACTGCTGATGTCCGAGCATTTTCAAAATGTCCCGGAGGGACATCTGACAATAGCCCAGCGATTCATCGCTGGGAAAACGATGAAAGATAATTTTCCAGTCCCGTAGGGACGGCTGAAATATGACCCTTCAGCCGTCCCTACGGGACTGCGAATGGTTCGGCTATCGCTCCCAGCGATGAATCGCTGGGCTATTTTCGCGCCGTCCCTACGGGACGGAAAAAAATTGTTCGAGCATCAAGTGGTACGGTAAAGCAGGTAGTGTGGGTGCTCCGCGTCTCTTCGGAAGCCTGCGCAGATGAGACCGGCGGCGAAGGCTTTCTGGAACTCGGCGCGCACGCGCTCTTGCTCGCGCCGTGCGGCTGAGGCATCCTGCCGGAGCAGAGCGCTCCAGTCCGCCGGAATCTCTATGGTCTCGGCGGGGTCAGGAAGTGACGGCGCAGCGTTGCCCAGGGCAAGCGCCACGACCCTTGGGGAGTGTAAATCCCAGTCGGTGAAGAGACGATCACTGTCGATGCCCGTCTGCTCATCGCTTTGCTGAAAGCTTCCTTCAGTGCCATAGAAGTTTGCGCCGTAGGAGGAGGCGGTGACTCCTAGACGGTTGAGATTAAAATGGGCGTTGCGCGCCTGCATGGGGTTCCAGGTCCAGGTGATGTAGCTTCTGCCTTCACTGACGGCGCGCTCCCGCTGCGCCCATTTGAGCAGCGCGCCGACGCCCCTGTTCTGATAAGCCTGTGCGACCGCCATCATGTGCGAGTAGCCGATGACCTCATGAGCGCCGCGCACGGCGACCAGATGATGAACAAACCCGACGAGCCTCTCCGCATTGAATGCCCCTAGCGTCCACCCGCCCGCGCGCCTTGAGAGTAACAGGTAGCGGCGAGGTATGATCTCCAGGTCCGAATAACCGAACGCCTCGCGCTGCAACTCGACGCACGCGTCCAACTCTTCAAACGTCCTGCACTCACGCACCTCGATCATGGTTTCGAGTTTCGAGTTTCGGGTTTCGAGTTCCGCTCTCCTGGCAAACGGAGCATTTGTCAGGGCAAACAGAGCGTTTGTTACCGTAAACGGAGCATTTGCCAGGATAAATAGGGCGTTTGTCCTGACTACAGCTCCATTTGCGAAGACAAACGCAGCATTTGTCTACCCGAATGCTGCTCAGGTCAAGGCAAATGCTCCTTTTGTCGCGACAAAAGCTCCTCTTGCCGCGACTAAAGCTCCTTTGGTCGTGATTAAAGCTACTCTTATCGCGATTAAAGCTACTTTAGTCGCGACCAAAGCTCCTCTGGTCGCGACCAAAGCTCCTCCGATCGCGACCAAAGCTCCTCTGGTCGCGACTAAAGCTACTTTGATCGTGACTAAAGCTCCTCTGGCCGCGACTGAAGCTCCTTTAGTCGCGATAAATACTTCGTTTGCCGGAACAAATGCTCTTTTTGTCGCGGCATATGAGCTATTTGCCGTGATGTTTTAATAGTCCCGAAGGGACTTCTGACAATAGCCCAGCGATTCATCGCTGGGAGAGGCGATCAAAGTTATATGCCAGTCCCGTAGGGACGACTGAAGCATCATCATTCAGCCGTCCCTACGGGACTGGAATCTCTTCTACCTGACTGCACCCAGCGATGAATCGCTGGGCTATTGTCATGTCGTCCCTGACGGGACGATAAATCTGTCCAATTTCAGCGATGAGCCGATAAATCTGTCCGGGTATCAGCCGTTCTCCCCTGCCAACCAAATCTCCTGCGGGCGCACGGCGGGAGAGACTAGATGGACGTGCAAGCCTTCCACGTCGCTGCGATGGATGACTGCCGCGCGGCGATGCGTCAGAAAAGCGCACAGGGCGTGCTCGGCGATCAGGTGTTGCAACTGCGCGTAGATGCGCGCGCGCTCGGCGCGGTTGACGATGGTGCGCGCCTTCTCTGAGAGCTGTTCGATCTCGGGAACATGCGCCGTGCGCCAGCGCGACTGGCGGTTGGCCGAGTGGAACAGCATGTAAGTGAAATTGTCAGGGTCGGCGTAGTCCGCATACCAGCGCAGCTCGGCCAGACGCGCCCGGCCCTCACGCGCCGCACGCACCAGCTCCTCCGTATCGGCCACACGAATCTCACACTCGATGCCGACCGCACCGAGCTGTTCGCAGATGATCGTCCCGGCGGCCTCTGATGCCGACTGCTCGGAGACGGCGCGCCACAGCTCAAGCTTCAACCCGCGCCTGTACCCGGCCTCGCTCATCAGGCGGCGCGCGAGTTCTGGATCGTACGAGAGGCCGCGATAGTCCGGGTCGTAGCCCATCAGTCCCGGCGGGATCGGCCCGGCAGCCGTCACGGCCATGCCCCCATAAGCTTCTTCGACGAGGCGCTCGCGGTCTATCGCATGGGCGACGGCGCGGCGCATGCGTAGATCATCGAAAGGCTTCTGCTCGGCGTCGAAGGCGAGAAAGGAGGTGTGCAGTTGCGTGGCGAGAATGACGCACGAGCGCCAGTCCGGGTCGGATGCCAGACGCGCGGCGCGCGCCGCCGAATCTTCGCGCAGGAAAGCAAGCTCGCCGCCCCGTAGACGCTCGAACAACGCTTCGCCATCTTCGTCGTACTCGGCAGTCACATGATCGACGTATGGCTTTTCAACTTCCCAGTAGCCGTCGAAGCGCTCAAGCTCGACGCGACCCGTGCGAGCGTCGCAGGAGATGAGGCGGAACGGCCCCGTCCCTATCGGGTGTTGTTTGAAGCGTGCGCCCTCGTCGCCTTCGATCTCTTCGGCGGGAACTATTGACCCGAAGCTCAGGCAGAGCATCGGCAGGAAGAAGGCGAGCGGCTCGGTCAGCTCAAGCTCGATGGTGAGATTGTCAATCCGACGCGCGCCCAGCAGCTCTTCCGTCTCGCCGCGCGCGAACTCCTGCGCCCCCACCAGATTCATGAAGACCCACGCGCCGGAGCTTGATTCATGAAGCGTCCGGCGAATCGAATACACGACATCGTCTGCGACCATCACGCGCCCGTTATGAAAGCGCACGCCGTTGCGCAGGTGGAACGTATAGACGCGTCCATCCGCAGAGATGTCCCAGTGGGTCGCGAGCACGGGGCGCACCGCTGCGCCTTCGCCCGCGCCGACCAGCCCTTCCGTGATCTGGCTCAACAGATTCGTGCTCTCGACCGTGATGGATTCGAGCACGTCGAGCGTCGGAACGTGGTCGGAGACGCCGTAGACGAGGTGGCCGCCGCGCCTCGGGCTGGGCAGGTGAAAGTGGCTGACGGAGTCGCGCAAGCTGGCCGCCTCATGATCGAGGAGCCCCGTCGTGTAGTTGATCTGCACAATCGAAGCCTGGTTGCGTACGACCGCATCGCGGATGACCTCAATGGCGCGCAAGACCTCTTCGGTGCCGCGATGCTGTTCGCCGACGGCGCTCCCGATCTGCTCGACGACCTCCGTCAACTGTTCCATCGCCCCCGCGATGTGCTTGGAGGCGGCAGCCTGCTCCTGCATGGCGCGCCTGACCTGTTCGGTCAGCTCGGCCATGTGCAACGCACGCTCGCCGATCTGCTTGGAGGTCGCGGCCTGTTCCGATGTCGCGCGCTCGATCTCCTGCGCGCGGCGGCGTACCTGTCCCATCAGTTCCGTGACCTGATGGGATTCGAGCGACTGTGTGGCGGCGGCTTCGGCGATCTGGCGAATCGCCGAAGCCGCCATGCCCGTCTTGCGACTGATCTCGTCGAGCGAGAGCGCGGCACGCTCTGCCAGTTCTGTTCCTTCGTCGGCAAGCTGGCGATTGCTTGCGACCTGCTCGATGGCCGCGCCGACGGATTCGCGTACGCCCTTAATCAGCTCGTCGATCTCTTCGGTCGAGTGTGCAGTCCTTTCCGACAGCTCCTTGATCTCTTCGGCGACGACGGCGAAGCCGCGTCCCTGCTGCCCGGCTTGCGCGGCGAGGATGCGCGCATTCAAGGCGAGCAGGTTCGTGCGATCAGCAATCTCGTCGATTACGCGCGTGATTGCGCCGATGCGGTCGGAACGCGCGCCGAGCGCCGTAATCACCTCGGCGTTGCGTTCAATGCCGCGCCGGATGGCACGCATGGATTCCGCCGTCTCCAGGACGATGCCTGACCCCTGCTCGGCTGAGTGCTGCACCTCTTCGGAGAGCACTGCCGTTTCGCTGACGGCCACACCTACGCGCTGCGTCGAATCGTCTATGGCGCGCATCGAACGCTCCGTCTCGTCCGTGGCGGCAGCCAGCGATTCGGTCGAAGCGGCGACGTTGCGCACACTGGCTGCCATCTCCTCTATGGACGAAGCCGTCTCTTCGACGAACGCTGTGAGGGCGTCGGCGTTGGCCGAGACCTCGTCGATGGAGGCGGCCATCTCAAGAGACGAGGTGGAAGTCGTCTGCGCCAGATTGGAGAGCGCGCTGACGGCTTCGGCGACGGCGCGTGCGGAGGCGCTGATCTCCGCAATGGAGCTGACGGTGGCGTCCACCGAAGCGGCCTCATCGCTGACGGAGAGCGCGAGCGTGCGCCCGCCTTCGAGCACGCGCTGCGCGACCGCTTCGACCGCATCGGCGGCGCGTTGCAGGCGGCTGACCGTGCGGCGCATGTTGCGCGCCAGAGCAGTCAACTCCCTGAGCGCGCGCCCGTCACCGGCGCTCATCCTTTTAGCGCTGGCCGCCAGGTCTAAGTCCGCCGCGAGATCGCCGCTCGCCAGGGAAGCAGCGACGCGCTCGACCGCGCCCCGCGACGCGCCATTGCTGCTGCTTGCCTTCCCCCCTTTAGAGCGTACGCGGCGTCGTTTACCCGGCATCGTAGCGGCATCCGATTGCGCTCCCCCGGCATGCGCCGCCGCGTCTGTGGTTTGCGTCAGGTTTTTGTCTGTCATCGTGGACATAATACAGTAGACAGTAGTCAGTAGTCAGTAGCCAGTAGAAAAACAATCGCTAGCGAACGCGTCAAAGTGTCGCCAACAGCACACGCTACGCGGAGCGTCTACTGGCTTCTGACTACTGTCTCCTGTCTACTGGTCAATGATGAACATGAAAGTTGCGGTGGTGCGGGTTGATCTCGGCGGCCATTTGAAGATAGCGGTCGCCCTGGTCGCTTGCTCCGAGAGCGCGGTGGATTGTGGCGGCCTGGGAGAAGATGTGTGCGTCCTTAACGCCGGACGAGAGCGCTTGATTAATCCTGGCGAGCGCTTCATCGAGCTGGCCGTCGCGATACAAAGCCCAGGCCAGCGCCGCCTGGGTCGAGAAGTTCTCACGAAGCGAGACATCCTTGCGCGCCCAGTTGACGGCCTCCCGGCCATCCCGGCGCACGTCCGCGTAGAAGTCTACGAGGTGGTGATAGTAATGCACCCCACCCTGCGCTGCCGACTCAAGGTAAGCGGCAAGCGCTTTCTCGAACCACCTTTCGGCTTGCGCAGGCTCGTCCATGAGAGTGCAAAGCTCGCCGAGCGCCTGTTGGAGTTCCGGCTTGGGCACGCGCGCGACGACTTTCTGATATAGCGCAACCGCTTCCTCGTACTTCCCTTGAGCGCCCAACAGCTCCGCGACGTGTTCATCGACGAGCCAGTAGCCGGAGTACGCGCGCTCCGCACGCTGGTAATGGGTTGAGGCTTCATCATAACGTCCGTGCATGAGGTGCAGCAGTCCTCTTTGCAGCTCGACCCAGGCAAGGGAGCGCATCTCCTTGGCCGTGATCTCGTCTTCGGCTTCGAGATACAACCGCTCGGCAGAGGCCGGATCGCCCATCCTGGCCTCGAAGTGTGCGAGGCGTGCGAGGTTGTCCCAGGTGCGCTCCTCCCGGATGATGTCTTCATACTCCTTTCTGGCCTTCTTATATCTGCCTTCCTGAAAATCAAGGTCTGCTTCGAGCGCCCTGCCCTGCAAGCTCTCGCGCAGCCCCTCGACCATAGACAGGTGACGCCTCGCATCGGCAACCCTGTGAAGCTTGAAATCAAGGCTGGCCTTCAGAAAATAGAGGTCGGCTGCGTTGCTCACCCGACGGATGGCACGATTGATCGCCCTCTCCGCCAACGCCAGCTCACGTAAATCTCCTGTGAGCGAAGCGCGCTGGTAGAGGCGGTAAGCGAATTTCGTCGCTTGCTGGCTATCGAATGGCACGGACAGGGCGCTCTCTTCAAGCTCCGCGAGGTCTCTGTCAATTCGTTCCAGCTCGATCTCGAAATCAGTTGGTTTATTCATCTAATACCAAGTTGCAATGAAAAGGGAGGAAGAGGACGATCCACGAAGCTACACGAAATAACACGAACAGAGAAGCTGTTTCGTGTGGTTTCGTGTTGCTTCGTGGATCGTCCCCCGCCTTCTCTTATTCTGCTATCCGATATGACAAGGCTGAAGCTTGTTCAGTTTTGAAATTGTCCCGTAGGGACTGTCCAGACTTCATCTACCAGGGGTCTGCCAGATATGGGAAGTCTTTTAGAAACTCCTTGTCATTCTTGAGCGGATTCGGCGGCGTCTTCGGTTCAATCGGCGCTTGTTCCCACAGCGCCTGGTCGTTCAACAAGTCCAGATGATACTTCTTGCCGTTGAACTCGGCCTCCATGTCCAGGAACAGCGAGAGGAAGCGTGTCGCGACCTGATCTTCGAGCCGTCGTCCGAAAGGCCACGTCCCCGTCGTGTCCATGTCGATGGCGCAGACGTTCGGGATGAAGATTTCAAAGGAGCGGCGAAGCGGGATGTCGAGACCGTTTTTGTTCCAGGAGTCGTCCGGCATGTTCAACTTCTGGAAAAGAGTTTTCCTGACACGCGGGAAGGCTGCGGTCGCGAGCGTGTAGGTCTTGTGTACGGAGACCGGCGAGTCATCGTGATCGAAGGAGGTTGCAAGGCCGAGCGCGCTGATCGAAGGCCCGAAGCCCCAGCCGAGATGAGCCAGCCGCTTGACGAAGTGCGGCGCGAGCCAGAAGTTGTTAGCGCCGAGTTGGCGGTTATCCTCGCGCTCGCTCAAGCCAGCATCGGCGAAGGGCTGACCGTCCGTATCGACGAGCTTGTACTTCTTCAACTCGTCGTCGAGCTTGAGCGAATCAAGCAGCGCCCAGGGGTGTTCCAGCCAGAAAGGGTGATCCGGGATCGTCTCGATCTTGTCGGCGGCTTTGAGAACCCAGCTTTCACCCCACGTGTTGACGATACGGTCTTCGTCGGGCGTGCGCGTGATGTAGGCGAGCGGGATTTCGAGGATGATGGCGTTGACGTTCTTGCCGTTCTGACAGTCGAATCCGCTGTAGACGAAACGATAGTTGCCGCTCTCGTCCTTGCGGTATTTGTCGCCGTGCCAGACGAGAGGCCCCGGCGGCAACTCCTTCTTGAACCCGTTTCTGCCGACGACCCCTTCATATCCCCAGTCAGGGTTGTTGGGGTCGAAATTGAAAAGGTCGTTGCCTTCCAGCTCAAGCAGCGTCTTCGGAATCTTCAGCTCACGCGCCGCCGTCATCGTGTGTGGGACGTGATAAAACTGGGGCGCGTAGTTGATCGAGCGGAAGAATCCGGTCAGGTCGTTGAAGAAAGCGTCGTCGCGACCGCCGATAAAGGTCTTGATCTCATGGCCGTCGGGCGTCTTGATGGTCAGAGCCTGATTGGTCTCGACCACCGTTGAGAAGCTGCCGCCCGGAAAATTGATAAACTTCAGGTGCGCGCGCCCGCCCTCATCGACGGTGACGCGGATTTCCGATGCTCTGAGCGGGCCGAGGTACTTATCCTTGAGCGCCTCGAAATACCTGAGCAACGCTTTCAGGCTATGATCTTCCGCATCCGGGCGAACGACTCTGGACTCGGCCACCATCTGGATTCTGTAGAGCATGTCGGTGTCAAAGACGCCCGCCTGCGGGATGGACGCGAAGGTCAGAGCGATGACGACCCGTTCCCCGCCGCTCGTGTCGTCGCAAGGGTATCCGAAAAGGTCGTAAAGGTCTGCGGCGCTCACGTCTATGTCCGCGAAGATCGAGTTGACCGCGTTGGGATCATTATGGTCGGCCATGAGGTTGTCTCCCGTTCGGCACTCTTAACGAAAAGAGCGCCGGAGTAACTGGATCAAATCGGCGCGGATGATACTAGTCCGTCAAGGTGCTGTCAATAAAGAAGGGGCGATTTAACGCAAAGGACGCAAAGTAAGAAGACGCAAAGGTCGCAGAGGAGTTGACTCTTTGCGACCTCCAGCGAAAACCTTTGCGTCCTCTGCGTTTAAATTTCAACTGAAGCTCAGAGCGTTTGATTCTAGATCAACCTTCTGTTGGGCGCGCCGGTAGTCGGATGCTGACTTTGAGGCCGTGAGGCGCGCTGCTTTCCAGCTCGACCTGACCGCCAAGCACATCTATGAGGCGGCGGGCGATAGCCAGGCCAAGCTCGTTCATGCTGGTGGCCTTCTCGGTCGGCGCGGAGATGTCCATGGGCTCGAAAATATGCGAGGTGTCGGAGAGCGGCTCGCCTCTGTCCTCTATGCGTATCTCGAAACGGCAGGGCGCGATTAATTCGGCGCTGACGCTGATGCGCTCGCCCTCCGGGCTGCGGCTGATCGCGTAGGCTAGAAAGTTGTAGAGCACCTGCCGCAACTTGCCTTCATCGGAGACGATGGAAGGAAGCTCCTGCACGGAGCAGCATTCGACGCGGACGTTCTGCTTCTGCGCCAGACGCGCCACCGCAGCACATGATTCGCGCAACGCTTCGCGCAGCGAGAACTCATGTAGGAACAGCTCCGACTGGCCTGATTCGAGCCGCGAGAGGTCAACCAACTGGTTGAGGCTCGTCTGTAGCTGCATCCCGGAGGATTGAATCTTGCCGACAAAGCGGCGCTGTGCGTCCGTCAGATTTTCGTGGTCGATGAGAATCTCTGTGAAGCCGAGGATGGAGGTCAAGGGCGTACGCAGCTCGTGCGACATGCGTGCCAGAAAGAGCGAGCGATAGTGCGCCACGCGCCGCAGCTCGCGATTGGCCTCTTCGAGCGCCTGGCTTCGCTGCTGTAGCTCTTCGACCAGGTGCTCGATGCGATGGCGCTGCTCGCGCATGGAGGCCGCGCGGCGTGCGTTGCCGACAGCGATGGCAACCGGCGCGGCGATAAAGCGTATGCCTTTGAGCGCTGCCCGAAGTCGCTCCGGGAAAGGCGTGACGACGACGAGCGCGCCGACGAGTGCGTTGTGAGCGTAGATCGGAACGGTGACGCCAGCACGCAGCCCGGCCTCGGCCAGAACCTTGCGACAGCGCTCCTCGCTCTCGCTCGCATTGACATTCTTTTCGTCCAACCACACCTGTAGCTCACGGCCTTCGCTCTCAATGGCCGCCGCCATCACTTCACCGACCTCGCGCCCCGTCGCCTCGTCCACGTATTCGTCCGTGTTGAGCGCGACCTCATGAATGCGACCGTCCTCATCACACAAGCGCCCGTCATCGCCGCACAGGTAGATCATCATGCAGCACAGCTTCCAGTGGCGCATCATGATGTCAGAGAACGCCTTGCAGACATCTGACGGCGTCAGAATAGCGCTGTGCGCGAAAAGCTGTGTGTAAAAGAGGTCAACGATCTCGTCGCTCAAGGCATAGATTTCGGCGAGCTGGGCGTCGGGCGTCTCTTTCCCCTTTTCAGTCGCTATGGTGGTCATGTCCTTAAGTTCGCTCATCGACGCAAAGCAGTCGCGGCGCTTTGCTCTGGGTCAGCACCTGGATGAACCGTAGATTTATCTCAAGGTTAAGTGGCAAAACTATAGAGCGCAGGTTGCAGGAGTGTCAACGCGGGAAGGAGACGGGGACAGGAGACAGTAGTCAGTAGCCAGTAGAAAAGAGAAGCAGTTGATGCGTTTGATGGTGAGCCTTTCAATCAGAGTAGACAGCAAAGCGACACGCTCTTTCTTTCCTACTGACTCCTGACTCCTGACTCCTGGCTACTGTCTACTGTGTTATCATTACCGAGCGACATGAATGGGCAATTGAACGAGCACCCGCTCGGCGAACTCATCCGAGAAATATCGACGGCAGGTATCTCCGGCGCATTGCGTCTAACGCACGAGCGCATCAAGCTGGTCGTCTATACGGACGCGGGCGAGGTAGTTTTCGCCGCCTCTAATCTTCGCCTTCATCGCCTGTCTGAGTCGCTCAGGCGCTGGGGCCTGGTCTCCGAGCAGCAACTGGCGCAGGTGGGCGAAAGGCCGACCGACCATGAGTTGGCGGCGGCGCTTGTGGCGACGGGCGCGCTCAGCCCCGAAACCCTCGAAGAGGTGTGGGCGCGTCAGGTGGCGGACGCGTTGCGTCCCGCTCTCTTATGGACGCACGGAGCCTGGACGTTCGACCCGCGTGTCCGTCTTGCGGGAACGGCGCGCGCCCGCGTCGAGCTGAACGAAATGTTGATGGAGAGCGCACGACGGCTTCCGGCAGAGTTCGTCGCCAGGAGATTCAGGGACAGACGAAACGAGCGGCTGCTGCCCGCAGAGGATGCGCCGGAGGGTCTTGAGCTGCTACCGGAGGAAGCCTTCGTGCTCTCGCGCGTGGACGTGCCGCTGTCCGTGTATGAGCTGGTCACGATCAGCGGCCTGCCGGAAGCGGACGCGCTGCGCGCCGTTTACGCGCTCGCCTCGGGCGGCTACTTACGGCGTGACCCGCCGCCGCAGGCCTTCTCGCCGGAAGCCGTACGCAAAGCGCTGGCGGTCAACGAGGCGCAGATGAAAAGGGCTGCGTCAGAGATGCCCGAACAGCAGGTCGTGGTCGTCGAAGAAAAGAGCGCGCCGCTGAAGGGGCAGGCAGCCCCGGCTGAAGAAGAGGTTGACGAGCGTCAAGAACTCGAAGAGATGTTCGCGCGCCTGGAACGAGCGACCAATTACTATCACGTGCTGGGCGTCAGCCGCAGCGCCAGTCCAGATATCATCAAGCGCACCTATCACGGGCTCGCCCGCCGTTTCCATCCTGATCGATTTCATCATGAGGAGGACGCACGCCTTCATGCGCGCGTCGAAGATGCTTTCGCGAAGATCGCGCAAGCCTACGAGACGCTTAAAGACAGACAGGCGCGCGCCGTTTATGATATGAAGATTGAGCGGGAAGGAAATTCGTACGCGAAGGAGAGCTCGAAGCCGATGCAGGTCGGGCCGAATGTCAAAGCGAGCCCATCCGTCAACGAAAGCGCCCAGGCTTCGCGAGGCGCTCCGGCTACAACATCGTCGTCCACGTCATCATTTTCTACGGAGCAGCGTGCCGAAGATATTTTCAAGCAGGGCGTGATCGCCTTGCAAAAGGGGAACTCTGTGCTCGCGATCACACTTATTGGAGAAGCGGCGCGGCTCGTGCCCAGACAGCCGCGTTATCGCGCCTACTATGGTCGCGCGCTTGCCGCTACTCCGCAGACGCGTCACCAGGCCGAGATGGAGTTTCAAGCGGCGATCAACCTTGATGCAGGTAATGCTGGCTATCGCGTCATGCTCGCCGAATTTTATCGTGACCTGGGCTTCCAGCGGCGCGCGCAGGGAGAACTAGAGCGTGCGCTTGCTATCGACCCGCGCAACGTCGCCGCGCGCCAGATGCTCGACAAACTTAATCAGAAATGATGAATGAGGAATGGCGCAATGATGAATTAAAGAAAGACGACCGGGCATATGGATCTTCTTTTCATTCATCATTCATCATTCCGCATTCATAATTGAATTTATGTCATCCCATATTAACCTGACGGAAACCGAGCGCGTGACGGGAGAGGCGTTTGTGCGGCTCTCTACAGCCGCAGATGAGTTTGAAGCTTACGCCCATCCGCACGCGACGCGCATCAGCAGGCTGGCAGACGAAGTGGCAAAGCTATTTCATCTGGGCAAGCAGGATCGCTTCTCTCTGCGGATCGCCGCGCTCGCGCACGATCTGGGCGAGGTGACGATGGAGCGCGATTACATCAAGCGCGCCGGGCCGCTGACAGAAGAGGAGCGGCTCGATCTGGCGCGCCATCCCGTCATCGGCGAGCAGGAGGCGGCGCGCTCAGGCGCAGACCGTGCCGCGCAGCTCATCGTTCGCTGGCATCAGGAATGGTGGAACGGCGCGGGTTATCCGGACGCTTTGCAACGCGAGGACATTCCGCTGCTGGCGCGTATCCTGCGCGTCGCCGACGCCTATGCCGCGCTCACGGATGCACGCCCGTATCGTCCCGCGTACACGGTTGCAGAAGCGCGCAGGCATTTGACCGAGTGGGCTGGTCTCGAATTCGATCCGCGTGTGGTGCGCGTCTTTCTCTCTTTGAGCGGACTGGTCGAGCTTCAATCCTATGCGCAGAGTGAAGAGAGTCTGGAATCCAGACTCAAGACGCTTGAGCGTGAGCTTAATTCGCAATCTTCAACTTCAGACTCCAGAATCCAGACCTCGGACGCTCAAACCCTATGATCCTACACGACTCCAAAGGCGCTCATCCAAACGGGTGGCTTGCTTTCGAGCTGAGCGTCCTGCGCCGTTTGAAATTCCGCTCCGTGGCGATCCCCTTCGTGGGCGAGCCGGATTTGGCTGTTTATCTCAAACGCTGGGGGGCGCGCGTAGCGGCGAACGACCCTGCGCGATGGGCATACACCAAAGCCAGCGCGATGGTCGAGAACAACACCGAGCAGTTGACCGAGCCCGAGGTGGAAGCCGTGCTTGAGGATGCCTACGTGCCGCGGCACAAGCTCAACAACCCTGCGCTGCGCAAGTGGTTCAACGAAACGGACGCATGGTGGTTCGACAACGTACGCGAGAATGCGGGGAAGCTTGAATCCCCAACGGCACGCGCGCTCGCGCTCAACCTCGGGATGATGGTCGGCGATTACGTGCTCTCTTTCGATGAGGAGACGCGCGAGCTTCGTCAACCGCTCTCGAAGGTGTTTCGTCGCATCTGGCAAAGGCAGCCTCCGCCCGTCGACAATTCTGAGCGCAACACGAGCACCAACCGCGACGCGCGCGAGTTTGTCGCCGCACAGCACACGGAGCTGCTCTTTCTGCGCCTGCCATCGCACCGGAGCCAGCGCCAGTCTCAACAGAGCGCCTTCTCCGCATGGCGCGAAGAATGGCTGCACGGTGGAGATAGTTTCTGGGATGAGAATCGAAAGGCGCGCGCCGGTCGATTGGGCACAGACGTCGAGACCAAACAGCAATACCTGCGCCTCGTCGAAGACCTGCTCCAGACATCTGCGCACCTCGGAGCCTGGGCCATCGCCTTCGTCGAAGACGGATTCATCTCCACCAGCGAGCTGTTAGACGCAGTCGGCCACGTACGCAAAGTCGAAACCATCTACACCAAAGATTTCTCCGAGGTCACGGGCGCACGCGCGACGATCATCACGGCGTGAAGAAGAAGTAGACAGGAGACAGTAGTCAGTAGACAGTAGTTGTTTGAACAGTCCCGTAGGGACTTGATGACAATAGCCCAGTGCTTCAGCACTGGGGACAAGGTGCCGAACATACTAGTGAGTCCCGTAGGGACGGCTGAAACTTTCATTCAGCCGTCCCTACGGGACTTTATCTGTTGGTCACGACTGTTCCCAGCCATCAATGGCTGGGCTACTATCGGAAGTCCCTACGGGACTTGTCAAACAACTACTGTCTACTGATTACTGCTTTTGATAATCACAAGCGTTTGATCGTCGCCTCTTTCGCGCGCGCCTGACCAGTCGTCGATTTCATCGAAGATGGCGCGGCGCAGCTCGTCTGCGGAGAGCGCCCTGTGCCGGACGGTAAACCGTATGAGACGTTCTTCGCCGTACTCTTCGTCGCTCTGGTTCTCAGCCTCGCTGATGCCGTCGGAAAAGATGAGTAGCAGGTCGCCCGCGTGAAGCGCGACCGCCGCCTCTTCATAGCGCGCATATTCAAAAGCGCCGACTATCATGCCGCCCGTGGTCAAACGCTCCACAGTGCCGTCGGCGCGCACGAGTGCGGGCGGATTATGCCCGGCGTTGGTGTATCTGAGGCTGCGCGTGCGGTCTTCGTAGATGGCTAGAAAGAAGGTCGCGAAACGGTTCGCTTCTGTGCTCTGGCAAAGCTGCGTGTTGATGTTCGTGATCTTGCGTGAGACCGCGCCGTCCATCTCTGTAAAAACCGCGCACGCACGCTGTAGCCTCTCAGATGTCGTGCTGCCTCCGTCATCAGCCGTCGAGACGGCGACGGCGCGCTCTGCCAGCTCCAGGCGCTCGGCTGTGATGGTCGTTTGCGCCCGCAGCGCCGCTTGCAGGTTCGACATCACGAGCGAGGCCGAGAGCCCTTTACCGGAGACATCACCGAGCGCGAAGGCGACCAACCCCGGCGCAATCTCCACGTAATCGTAGTAATCCCCGGCGACGCCACGCGCGGCGCGACATTCTGCGGCCACCTCCACCGTCAGGAGACCGGGCACGCGACGCGGGAAGAGCTGCGCCTGCACTTCGGCTGCAATCTCCACTTCGCGTTCGAGGCGCTCGTGCTTGACTCTCTCCTGCAAGAGCGATTCGACGTTGGCAGACATCTCGTTGAAGGCTGCGGCCAGCTCGCCCAGTTGATCGTGCGAGCGAACCTGCACGCGATGGGAGAAATCGCCCCGCTTGATGAACTCCGTGGCGCGATAGAGGCGATGGACTGTGCCCGTGACGGCGCGCGTCATCCAGGCGGCGGAGATCAAGGCCAGCATCTCCAGCACGAGAAAGAAGACGGCGATGGCGATGAGCGCTTTCATCAAGACCCTGCCGACCGTTTCGCCTCCCAGAATCTGTTTGCTCGCCGCTGCGAAAGACCACGAAAACAGGAAGGCTATTTTCTGCGACTCTTCGCCGCTCAGCCAGTTGGTCACGTTCAGAAAGACCGGGCCGGAGCTCGCCGACAAAGGCTCGCCGAACTGATCCTTCTTCAGATCAATGACAGTCCGGCGGCCTCCTTCGACGATCACAATCTGGTTGCGCTCTTGGTTGATCCTGTAACTTGGCCCCTGATCGGACGGCTGAGTCTGCTCTGAGCTTTTCGCGGTATTGTCTATCAGCTCGTCTTTCCTCGGATCAATGAAGAACGGATGAACATCGACGCCCGTCGTCTGGCGCAGCTCCTGCACGAACGCGCGGCTGACGGGCACGACGATCAGCACCGCCAGGGCGCGCCCATCGCCTCCAGCGCGCACCAGCGCACGAATCGCTGCGGGGGCGAAATATTCCGGCACCTCTTCGGGCAGCGACACGAACGTAAAGCCGCTCCACTCGTCGCGCCCGCGCAGCCATTCGGGCAGGGGAGCGCCCGTCTGTACGCCTTCGCTCCCCGCTGCGCGGGTGCTCTCATCTGTGGGCTCGGAGACAAGCTGCGCGGGCTCGTGCTGGCCGAGCGTCGTCACTTCTTCGCTGTCGGCGGTCGCGCGCCACACGGCGACGCGCGCCCCCGGCAGCGTCGCTTGCAGCAGCGCCGTCTGCTCGTCGAGCCAGACCTTAACGCGACGCTCGTCTTCGTTGACCGGCAGGCGCGAGAGACCTTGAAAGAGCGCGCGTGCGCTCAAGAGGCTCCGTCTCTCCATTTCATCCAGATGCATCGCCACGGTGCGCGGCATGTCTGCAATCGAAGCGCTGATCGCAAACAGGAATCCGAGCATCCCGAGCAGCACGATGGGCGTCAACCCGACGAACAGGTAGGTGATGACCAGACGCCTGCGCACACGCCACAACAGACGACGCTTCAGCCAGCGCACCCCCTTGAAGCAGTAATAGATGACAGTGAAAGAGACGATGAGGAAGGTGACGAGACGAAGCAGCCCGCCGACCGGGTTCTCGCCATAAAGCCGCGTATCACCGAACAGCCAGTTCAAAATGAAGAGCAGCGCAGCGACGAGGGCCACGCGCGGCATCACACGTCGCAGCCAGTTACGCAGACGCGAGGTTGTCAGCTTCAACCTCTCGCCTGCCGCTCGAATACCATCACGCACAACGAATCTCCTCAGACGCAGTATAGGAGGGAATAGCAAAAGTGTGAACAAGTATAGAGGAGTGACACTCGATTGGCAGAATAAAAGAAGGGGAACGGACGATCCACGAAGCCCCACGAAACGACACGAAATATAGGCTTCTCGTGGTACTTCGTGTTATTTCGTGGCTCGTCCATCTCTCTTCTTACCCTGCCGACGCGAGCATAGCCTCCTTTGTCTCTTCCGCCTCTTCTTGCGCCTCTGCCGGTGCTGGCGGCAGGCGCAGTTTGCCAGTGGCGAAGAGCGCGAGCCACATGATGCCGGGGCTCGCCGACAGTAGTCCGGCGATGATGGTCAGCCCGCGCGGCGTGATCGCATGCAGCGCCCAACCGGCAATAAAGGTCGAGGCGCTCATGATGGAAATCTCCGCCGCACGGTCTGTCGTGAACACGCGCCCGCGTAGACGGTCGGGCAGCGCACGCATCATCAAAGTCTCCTGCAAAGCGAACTCGAGAGCGATGATGAAGCGCGAGAGAAAGAGCATCAGGGCTGCCAGCCAGAGCGTCGGCATGAGCCCCGCGAGGGCGAAGAAGATGCCGTGCGCAATGAGCATCCAGCCGATGAAGCCCACCGTCTTTCCGCGCAGCTCGACGTGCGCGCCGACCCGCCGCGCCAGCATCATCCCGAAGAAGAGCCCCGCGCCCACGGCCATGTAGAGCGTGGCGACTCCCGCATCACCCTGCGCCCCGCCCTGTCCGGCGAAGACCACGCCGCCGAGCCGGTCGTAGACAAGGTTGCCCGCGCCGCCGCCCGTCGCCCACAGGATGTTGATGCCGATGATCGCCAGCACGAGCCTCTGCTGCGCGATGAACTTCCAGCCTTCGCGCATGTCCACGAGGACGCGCACGCGCCCTCTCTTGCCCGTCGCTTCGACGCCGCTCTTCTCGCCACCCTCTGCGGCGTCCTGCTTCATATCCCCTTCGGGGATCAGCCAGATCGCGTAGGCTGAGACGACGAAAGAGAGCGCGTCCATGATGAAGGCCGCCTGATAGCCGTAGCGCGCAGAGGCCGCGCCACCGAGCGCCGCGCCCACAGCCATCAACAGGAAGCGCGAGGAAAAGAGCAGCGCGTTTCCCGCAAGCAGCCCTTTGCTCCCCGCCAGATTCGGGATGGCAGCATTCTTCGCGCCCTCAAAGAAGGCCGAGAGCAGACCTGAGATGGCCGTGCAGACGTAGGCGATCCACAGGTCGTCCGTGCCTCTAATAAAGAGAAAGCCGAGCGTCACGAAGGCACGCGCCATATCCGATGCGATCATCACAGTCCGGCGCGAGAGGCGATCCACGAACGCTCCCGCCACAGGGGCGAAGACAGCGAAGGGCGCAAAACGCATCACGACCATGAGCGCCGTCGCTTCCGGCGCAGCGCCGGAGACGGAGCGCACCAGTCCCAGTACGGCGATGAAGTTGAACCAGTTGCCGAGTTCCGAAATCACCTGCCCCACCCACAATCGCCGGAACGAACGATTGCCGCGCAGCAGTTGCATGTACGTCAACGAAGCCATAAACCCACCTCACAATGGTTCAGCCAAGGGAGGGATCATCTTCTGCGCCCTTTGCGTCATCTCCTTTGCGTCCTTTGCGTTTAATCTTCTCTCTAAACGCAAAGGACGCAAAGGGATTCGCAAAGGGCGCAGAGTTCAAACCCGACCCCTGACACCAATAAGAAGAGCCGCCGGATCAACTCCCGGCGGCTCGCGGCCTTTTTCGACTGCTTCTTCTGAAACGTCTCATCCACCTTTGAACTTCGGTGGCCGTTTCTCTATAAAGGCCGCGACGCCTTCCTTGAAATCTTCAGTTTGTCCTGACTTGAGCTGCATCTTGCGCTCAAGTTCCAGTTGCTCGCTCAGCTCGTTGGTCGCGCTCGCTTCCAGGAGCTCCTTGATTCGACCGAGAGCCATGGTCGGCGCGTTGGCGAGTCTGGCTGCGAGCCTGTAAGCCTCCGTCATCAGCTCGTCGTCCGCGACGACCGAGTTAATCATCCCGATCTCCGCCGCGCGTCGCGCTTCGATGATCTCGCCCGTCATCAAAAGCTCCGTCGCACGTCTGCTTCCGATGAGGCGCGGCAGGATGTGTGTGCCGCCGCAATCCGGCGTCAGCCCGACGCGTACGAACGCCTGGTTGAAGCGCGCGCTCTCGGCGGCCAGCACCAGGTCGCAAGCGAGCGCAAGGTTGCATCCGCCGCCAGAAGCCACGCCGTTGACGGCGGCGATAACGGGCACGGGGCTACGCCTGATCTGCATGATGCACTCGTTGAGCAGACGGAGCGGTTCGTCGAAGAAAGCCTCGACGCGCCCATTCTCCTCGGCCACCTTCTGCATCTCGCGCAGATCGCCGCCCGCGCAGAAAGCGCGCCCCGCGCCCGTCAGGATGATGGCCCTCGCGCCCTGCTCGCGCGCTTCTTTGAGGGCGCGCAGAAGCTCTTCGCCGACGGCGGCGGTCAGCGCGTTGAGCGACGCAGGCCGGTTGAGCGTCATGACCCCGACGCTCGCCTGCATCTCAAACTGGATCGTCTTATAGCTCATCAAACAAAAACGGAGGGTTCAAAGGAGAAAGGATGAAGAAAGAGCATCTTTCTTCACCTTAACCTTCGCCCTGTTTCCTTCTCTTACTCTTTTGCCTGTACGGAAGCGATAGTTGTTTTGTTCGCTAAAAATTGAATAAAGTGCTCGCTCAGGCGCGACTGGCGCTAAAGCACTCTCCGCACAGAATGGGCCTTCCGGTCGAAGGCTTGAAGGGGACAGTATCGGTTTTCCCGCACTGATCGCACGTAATCTCGAAGCGCTGGCGGTCGCCCCCGCCTCTCGTGTTCGAGCCGAAATTTGCGCGGCGCGCATCACGGCACGTCTTGCATCGTTTCGGCTGGCTCAGGTTGCGTTCCCCGTAATATTCCTGTTCACGCTCTGTGAAAGTAAAGGCCGTGCCGCATTCGGCACAAGTGATTTCCTGGTCTGGCATGACCGTTTCTCCTGAGAAAGCCCTGGCGAGGCAGCCCCAAAGCTTCTCTTTTTTATCGGAGCGCAGGGGCGCTCACTGTCCTCCCGCTGGCTCTACCCGACCTTGATCCGCTGCGCACGGCCCTTAAGAGCCGCCCGCTTGACAAAGGGTCTCGACACGATGCCCCGCCTCCTAATCGAAACCTTTTGAGCAGCAGTGAGTTTACCGCACTCGCAGCGCCAGTGTACAGATTAATTTAGTGAGCAGTGAGCAGTGAGCAGTCAAGAACCGAAATCCGCTTACTGCTTACTGCTTACTGCTTACTGCTCACTAAACTCCTGACGTGGGCGCGCACCGTCTGGCCGAGCGTGCGCAGGTTGTAGCCTCCTTCGAGGCAGGAGATAAGACGTCCCTGGCAGTTGGTTTCAGCCCACTGCCTGGCGGCCTGGGTCAGGAGGACGAAGTCTTCATCTTCGAGCAGCAACTGGCCGAGCGGGTCGCTCTCGTGCGCATCGAAGCCCGCCGAGATGATGACGAAGTCGGGCTTGAACCGGGCAGCGATCTCTTCGAGCGCCGCGTCGAACATGCGACGCTGCTCAAGGCGCGGGGTCTCTGCGCGCAGGGGGATGTTCAGGGTGTAGCCGCGCCCGCGCCCGACGCCCGTTTCGCCGCGCGCTCCCGTACCAGGATACCAGGGATACTGATGCATAGAGAAGAAGAACACGGATGGGTCGTCGTAAAAGATTCCCTGTGTGCCATTGCCATGATGCACGTCCCAGTCAAGAATGGCGACGCGCTCGATCTCGCTGTAATGGGTCTGGGCATAGCGGGCGGCGATGGCAACGTTGTTGAAGAGACAGAAGCCCATCGCGCGCTCCCCTGTCGCGTGGTGTCCGGGCGGGCGTACGGCTAGAAAAGCGTTCTCGGCCTCACCGCTCATCACCGCATCGACCGCGCGACACGCGCCGCCAGCCCCGTGCAGAGCTGCATCCATCGAACGCAAAGAGACGAGCGTATCAGCATCCATGTAGCCTAATCCTTCGCTGACCGCACGCTCGACCAGGTTGTAATGCCTGGGCGTGTGGCACGCCTGCACGTCGCCGCGCGGCGCAGCACGCGCCTCGATCTCCAACAGTCTAGGCCACAACTCCGCATCATCGCGCAGAGCCTCCATGATGATCGTATAACGCTCCGGTCGCTCCGGATGATGCTCGCCCGTATCATGCTCCTTGAAAACCGGATGGTGAATGAGTGCTGTTGCCATAGGAAGAATTATAAGGCAAAAAGCTGTCCGTTGTCCGTGGTCAGTCGTCCGTTGTCTTGTGCAGCGCCGCTTGCGCCTTAAAGATTCAAGTACGGGTAGCGAAACAACGGACGACGGACGACTGACGACGGACAATCCCTTGCCTTAAATCAGTACGCTCCGATCTACAGACGCGGCGCTGTTTCCAATCACCGCAGTGTAAAAAGCAGGGTTCTGAAGGCTAATTGAGAGGGGATGGGCTGCGGAATACGAATTGCTGAAATGCAAGGCACGATGCTTTGATCGACCTTTTAACGTTTCGGGAAATCGAGCCCTCGCATAACAAATTAAGAGAGAATGGAGTCGAAGAAAAGATATGTCATATGATGAAGAACAGCGCAAGAGAAGCCGTGTGGTGGTGGAGACGCCTGCGGCGCGGCGCGAGGTGGTCGAGACGCGTGTGGAGCGCGTGCCGGAGCGTCGCGGAATGTCAACGGGAGCCGTCGCGGCGCTGGTCGTCGGCGCGGTCGCCCTGGTCACGATTCTCTTCCTGTTTCTGCTGAACCGGCAACAGATGGATAACACGAACGTGCGCGTCTCGACCGCGCCCACGCCCGTGCCGCAAACGACGATCATTCAGCAGCCTGCGCCCGTGCAGCAACCCGCGCCCGTCATCGTTCAACAACCACCGGCAACGACGACAACGACGACGCAGCCGATCATCGTCACGCCGCCCCCGGCGACTTCAACCACCACGGGAGCGAGTACAGCGCCTGCGGCCTCGGGCACGGACGACGCCACAGTTCAGTCGAACATTGACAGGAAAATTTCTGAGGACCCCAACCTCGGCTCGCTCGGCGTGATCGCTGCCGTCGTCAATGGTCGCGTGACATTGACGGGCACGGTCGATTCGGCGGCTCAAAAGCGCAGCTTCGAAAAGCTCGTGAGAAGCGTTAAGGGAGTGAAGGCGGTTGACAATCAGATCAACGTCTCAGGCGCGGCTGAGCCATCCACCTCGCCCTGAGTCTTCCGGGGGACGCCAATCTCATCTCGCGCGTACGGGGAGCGGCGCGTCACGATTCAGCTTATCGAGGCGCATTGCTCCTCGCTCTATTTCGGCTTACGGAAAATTCGCACGGCGCGCGGGCTCTAGCGGCCCCGCCGGCCATTCTTTTTGGCTCCGCCCTTCGAGCCTTTACCAGCCTTTTTCCCGCCGCTGCTCCTTGAGCGCGATAAGCTGACTCTGACATTCCCCGCGCCGTCCGAGCGAAAGACGATGTAATCGCCTGCGCGCGCACCCAGTTCTCTAACGAGGGGGGAAGGTATTTTGCCACGCAGGATGCCGCTGTCGTTCGTCACCTTTGCCTGGTACTCCGCCGCTTCTTTCTTTGCCATCTCTATCTCCTTAATTCTCGAGGATAGGAAAACTTCCGTGGCGCGATTGTGTGGTGAGAATCGCGCACCTTCAAAGGCTCAGTAACCTTCAGTGTGCTGGCGCAGCCATTCGTCTACTTCTTCTTCCGTCGGCTCGCGCTGAAGCTCTTCACGCAGGCGCTGGCGCACATACTCGCGTTCCGCGCGTGCAGCATCCTCAAGAGGAGTATCCGTGTCTTTCTCATCTGAAGTTTCGCCTGTTGAAGAGGCGACACAACTGGCGGCCTCTTCGTGGCGTAGCTCAGGCACGGCAAAGTAAGCGGGAGCGTCTTTCCAACGGCTGCGGCCTGGGGTGAACAAACCATGATCCGTGGGCGAGGAGCGACTCTGTCTGATTTCTGGGAGCATCACGCGAACGCGCCTCCGAAACTATTTCGGATGATCCTGATAGTGGAGAGATCACCCGGGGTTGCTCAGGCCGGTCGGGGCGGCTGCAAAGTTGATTTCACCTGTCGTGAGCGAAGTCTCGATGGCGAGGCATTCATTCTCGCCGGTCAAAAATATACGGCGTCGCTCATCATCCGCATAAAAACTGACATCACTAATCAAGCAGTCGGCGGGCGCAGCCACAAAACGCTTCAGCGCCTCCTCAGCCGCCCGTCCCTGCTCGTGTAGCAGCGAGATGTCAGAGAGCAGTTCCGCCTTGATCTTCTCGTCAAGGTCTAGTTCGGAGACCGTCACCGACTGCGGCAACAGTCCCATTTCGCCGTCGAGATAGATTGTCCAGATAAAGCCCATATCCAGCAGGACGTGTGCGGCTTCATCCGCGATGAAAAAACCGAGTACGGTCGCGCCCAAAACGTGCGCGATCACGTGATCCTGGTGCTTACTGGTTTCCTGCGGCGACCAACCCATTCGATTGCTGATGGCGGATTGCGGATCGGCGCTTCGGGAACTCTCGAATCTGAGGTTTCGATCTCAAATCTTTTAATCCGCAATCGTCAGTTGCTGTCGCGCGCGTAATCTATCACATGCGCGAGCAGATTGCGCTCCATGAGCGTGAGGCCGGTGAACTGCACGCCGAAGCCTAGAGTTGGGAGGTGGTAGACGACCGTCCCGCGCAGTGGCATCCAGCGTCCGGTCGGCAGATGAATCTCGAAACGAACAATCTCGCCGACCATCACCTGCCCCAGTGATTCGACGTAGCAACCGCTCAAGCTGATGTCGCTAATACGCGCGGCATGTTTACCCGAAAGCCCCTCCCAGCGCACATCCAGCAGCAAGGGCACGCGCTCATCACCTCTGCGCTCATCGGCCATGACCCTATTCCATTGCGGATTTCGGATTGCGGGTTAAAAATTTGCGTAGCTCTTAAATCCACAATCCACATTCTGCAATCTGCAATCCCCAATCGGTTGCGCTTTCAGAAAACAAAACAGAGATCGTATTTCTCGCCCGGCAAATCTATATAGAGCTTGTGCTCGTCGGCGTCGATCTTGATGATGTCCTGACAGATGAGCACGAAGACGCGCTTGCAGCCGCGCAAGGCAGACCCTTCGGTGAACTTCAATGTCAGGGAGGTGGGAGTCGTCACGTATTCGCCTGCCAGGCTGCCCGGGATGATGAGCGTCAATCCATCTTCGGTCTTCAGCTCCTGCGCATTTCCCTGGTTGATGAAGGCTCCGACGGATTCGCCAAACGGCCTAAACGAGACCTCACCGCGGCTGCGCAGCTTGGCCCACTCCGCCGCTTCCAGAGTCAGCCCGAAAGCCGTGAACATATCCGCCAGCGCGATCCTGAACTCGCCGCCCGAATGCGCCGATGAAACCTTGTGGATCAAAGCCTGAACGGGCGCTCTCAACTCGGGACGCGCCACGCATTCAACGAGCATCTCCTGCTCCACTCTTCGACACAATTTTCAATACACGAAAGCTTGCCGCGTCGCATACTACACTTCAGGGCCAGAGGGTGCAAGAAAAAAGTAGACAGTAGACAGTAGACAGTAGACAGTAGACAGTAATCAGTAGCCAGTAGAAATGAAAATCGGTTGAGGCGATTGATACTGAGCCTTCAAGTCATAGTAGACAGCGATGCGTGACGCTGCGGCTTTTCTTTTCTACTGACTACTGACTACTGGCTACTGGCTACTGCTTTACTCCCTCTCGTACTTGAGCAGGCTTTTCGCCGTCAGCATCGCCAGGGCGACCGCCGCGAGGCAGCCCGCGCCGCCGATCACGACCGAGAGCGGCGCGCCGAGCAGCGCGGCGATTACGCCCGCTTCCAGCTCGCCCAGTTGCGGCCCACCCATGAAGAAGACCATGTTGACGGAGGTCATGCGCCCGCGCAGGTGGTTCGGCGTCACAAGCTGGCGGATCGTCTGCCTGAGCACAGTGCTGACGGTATCCGCCGCGCCCGTCAGTGCGAGCATCAGCAGCGAAAACCAGAAGACGCGAGACAGCCCGAACGCGATGGTCGCCAGGCCATAGACGGCTATCGCTCCGATGACGATTGCGCCCTGCCTGCGCAAAGTGCCGAGACGCGCCATCAAGAGTGCAGTGATGACAGAGCCTGCGGCGGGGGCAGCCGCGAGCATGCCCAGTCCGCGCGCCCCGACGTGCAGAATCTCCGCCGCGAAGATCGGCAGCAGCGCCGTCGCCGAGGCGAAGAACGTCGCCACGAAATCCAGTGTCATCGTCTGCACTATGATCGGGGTGCGCCATACGAAGCTCAAGCCCTCTTTCAAAGCGCTGAAACTGACGCGCGACGCCTCGCTCCCGGCGTCCACGGCGCGTCCCTCTGCACGCATCAGCATCACGGCGACGATGACGGCGAGAAACGACAGGGCGTTGAAGGCGTAAACTATCGCCGGGCTATATGAGGCGAGGATCAGCCCGGCCAGCGCCGGGCCGACCACCGTCGAGAGATGAAACACGATCAGCCACAGGCTGACGGCATTCGGGAAATCCTCCGCCGGGACGAGCATCGGCATGAGTGCCTGCCGCGCCGGATTATCAAAGGCCGTGGCCGCCGCCGAAACGGCTGTCAGCAGGTAGATCGGCCACACGCTTTGCAGTCCGAGCCACGTCACGGCGGCCAGCGCGCCCGCGCTCAAGAGCATCAACGTCTGCGTGACCATCATCAAGCGTTTACGATCCAGCGCATCTGCCACCACGCCGCCCACCAGCGAACACAAAATGATCGGCACGACCCTCACGAGCCCCACCGTCCCGAGCGCCAGAGCCGATTTTGTCAACAGGTAGACGTGCCAGTTGATCGCCACATACTGCATCTGCGAGCCCGTCCCGGAGACGAGCTGCCCCACCCACAGGAGGCGAAAATCACGATGACGCAACGCAGCGAAAGACGAGCGAGGATTCCTGGAGACATTCTCCGAAGGAGTTGCGGGCGCGAGCTTCGAGACAGGCATTACAGAATACGTTACAGCTTTAAAGGGGCGAACTCAAATCTCCAACATAGCGTGAAAGTCCCCCTCAGTTGTCAGGGGGCGGATACCACTTCAATCCCACGTGTTATCATGAATTGCCCGGCTTAATACGTAGTTGGAGTAGCCTCCTGATTGCATCTCAACTCTCTGTGCATCCTCCGTGCTCTCTGTGCCTCTGTGGTGAGTCTGGCTTAAAGTAGATTCACCACAGAGACACAGAGAACACGGAGGATGCACAGAGCACATATCAAATTCGGCTCAAATGCCACGGCGCGTGCTGTTCATAGGCAATAGCCTGACATACTCCAACAACCTGCCTTCCATCGTCGAAGCCTTCGCGGAAGCTTCAGGACAGAAACAGTTTGCCTTCAGGGTGGTTGTGTTCGGCGGCTTTAGCCTTGAGGATCACTGGAATCAGGGCGATGCGCGCCAGGCCATCAAGGAGGGAGGCTGGGACGTGGTTGTGCTTCAGCAAGGGCCTTCGGCCTCAACTGAAGGTCGTCAGTCGCTGCTTGAATACGCGCGCCGCTTCTCGCAGGAGATTAATCGTGTCGGGGCAAAGCCCGCCCTGTATATGGTCTGGCCTTCGGTTCAACGGATGCAGGATTTCGACGGCGTCAGCGCGTCCTACAGGCAGGCTGCGGAAGAGACGGACGGCATTCTCTTTCCGGTCGGAGAAGCTTGGCGCGCGGCCTGGCGGCGTAGTCCGAAGCTCAAGCTCTATTCGCCAGACGGGCTTCATCCAACCATCGCGGGCTCGTACCTCGCGGCGCTCATCATCTACGAGCAAATGTACGGACAATCACCCGTCGGTCTGCCCTTCACATTGAAGCTGCGTTCGGGAGGCAAAATCGAGCTCACGGCAGAGCAGGCACGCTTGATGCAGGAAGCCGCCGCCGAGGCGAACAAAAAGTTCGGGCGGCGATGAAAAGCCCCGGTAAGGGCGACCGTACCAGTAGCCCACGACGCCGGTCGTAGGCAAGAGGGAGGATATGAGTTAGAGCCCCGGTTGGGGCGGCATAATCTCCATGCGAGCAATCACCAAGCTCAGATTTTCATGCCGCACTCTACGAGGGCTCTGCCTTCCTGATTTGCAACTGACCCACGACTGGCGTCGTGGGCTACTAATATGCCGCGCCTCCGGCGCTCTCCGAGGCACTGGTCGCTCAATCGGCGATCAGCACCGTCAACTCGCGCAAAGGGGTAGACTCACGCGCGTCTATCTGCGGCGACTTCTCGCGATGAACGTGACGATAGAGTATGTCGCGCTGCTGCGGCTGAAAGCCCGCTTCGCGAATCAGGTAACGTAGCATCTTCTCGTCAGCGCGGTTGTGCGCGCCCGCCGCCGAGACGACGTTCTCTTCGATCATGATCGAGCCCATGTCGTCCGCGCCGAAGCGCAGCGCAACCTGTCCGAGCTTTAACCCCTGTGTGAGCCAGGAAGACTGGAAATGCTCTATGTTGTCCAGAAAGAGACGCGAGACCGAAAGCATCTTCAGATAATCGATGCCGGTCGGCTCTTCCTTGATGCGGCGTCCGAGGGCAGTGTTCTCGCGCTGAAACGTCCAGGGGATGAAGGCCGTGAAACCGCCCGTCTCGTCCTGTAGGTCGCGTATACGCTCCAGGTGGCGGACGCGATGTGTGACGTTATCTCCGATGCCGAACATCATCGTCGCAGTCGAGCGCAATCCGACACGGTGTACCGCGCGCATCACGCCGAGCCATTCGTCCGTGGTGCATTTCGTAGAGACGCGCCTGCGCACTTCGTCGTCCAGAATCTCGCCGCCTCCGCCCGGAAGACTGTAGAGCCCAGCATCCTTGAGCCGCGCCATGATGGTCTCGTACGAGAGGCCGGAGATGAGATGAAGGTTATGAATCTCCGGCGGCGAAAAGCAGTGCAACTGGAAGTCTGGATACTTCGCATGAAGGTTGCGCAGGAGGTCTTCGTACCACTCAATGCCAAAATCCGGATGCAGCCCGCCCTGCATCAGAACCCCTGTGCCGCCGAGCGCAATCGTCTCGTCTATTCTCTGGCAAATCTCGTCTATGCTCTGCACGTAAGTGTCTTTCGCGCCCGGTCTGCGGTAGAAGGCGCAGAAGGTGCAGACGACGTTGCAGACATTCGTGTAGTTGATGTTGCGATCAATGATGTAGGTGACGATGCCTTCCGCGTGCCAGCGCTTGCGTATCTCGTCGGCGGCGAGGCCAATGCGCACAAAATCGTCCGACTCAAGCAACGCAGTGCAATCATCCGCCGTCAGGCGCGCGCCCGACAGAGCGCGGTCGAGAATGGGTTGAATATCGTTTGTGGTACTCATCTGATTATCAATGATTTTAGATCATCTTCCGCTTGTGTGTATACCACAGGGGATTCACCACAGAGAGACACAGAGGCACAGAGAAAACTTTGAAAGATTTATATAGCTCTCAAATGTTTATATTTCTTCTTCTTCTCCGTGTCTCTGTGTCTCTCTGTGGTGAATTTCCCGCCCTTAGATACTGGCAACTTTGATTCCATCTACAATCCTCGCTTTTACGCCTGAAAAACTTTCATCCACAACTGCGAATTGCCAATTCAAGATGGCAAATCGCCAAACGGCAAGCGCACAGTGAAGGTCGTCCCCTCGCCCGGCGTGCTCAAGACCTCTATGTCGCCGCCATGACGCCGCACGATGGCGTAGCAGGTGGCGAGCCCCAGTCCCGTCCCCCTCTCTCCCTTGGTGGTGAAGAAGGGGCGGAAAAGTTTTTCCTGCACGTCCTCATCTATCCCCGCGCCTGTGTCGCTCACTTCGACTAGACTGTGCTCCCCTTCGGCGCGTGTTCGGATGGTGATGCGTCCCTCGCCTTCGATGGCGTCAACACCATTGCGCAGGAGATTGACGAAGACTTCGCGGAGCGCAGCCGCGTTGGCGCGTACCCTCGGCACATCAGCGGCCAACTCTGTCTCAAAGCGTACGCGCGCGCCGCGCTCGTCCTGTGATGCCTTCGCGTAGTCCTCCGTGAAGGCGATAGAATCTTTGACGATCTCATTCAGGCTGACAGGGGCACGCGGTGCTGTGGCGCGCGCCTCGTGCCGCGTACTCTCCCTGATGCGATTGATGATCTCGGCGCCGTCGTCGCTCGCCTTCAGAATCTTCGCCACCCTCTGTTGCAGCGGGTCATCCAACGCCAGTCGATCCCCTATGATCTCCGCATTGCCGCGTATGACCGTCAGTAGATTGTTGAAGTTGTGGGCTACGCTGGCGGCGACCTCGCCCACTTCGCGCAGTCGCTCGCCGCGCACCCCCCTTTTCTCCGTGATGTCGCTGACGGCGATGAGACACAGGCGCGCACCATCCTTCTCGAAACCCGTCAGCGAGATTTCGACTTCGCGCGGCTCGTCTGGAAATGGGAAGGTGAACTGAAAGCTGGCGACCAAGCCATTGCGGATCAGCGTCTCCTGAAAGCGGCTATAGAACTTCTGCACCTGAGCGCAGGGCGCGACTTCCGTGAAAAAGTTCTTGCCCAGGACATCTTTTCGCTGCCGACCGGAAATCTCCTCTTCGCGCGCGTTGTAGTAGAGGATGACGCCCCCCTCATCGACCACGATGATTCCATAGGGCAACAGGTCTAGCGTCGCGAAATCTATCTGCGGCGCATCCTGGCCGAGCGGAAAACTTAACTGCTCCATGATTGCCTAGCCGATCATCTTTAAAGGGCGCAAAGCATCGATGATGCCGTGCTTGTGCGCGAGCCTGTAGAAAAGGTCAAGCCCGGCGCGCATCTCCGCGTCCAGACTGAAAGAGATGTTTTCAAGCAAGTAGGTGCGTAGTTCTGACAGGGGCAGGCCGAGCGTGCCCTCGTAGACCGCTGCGATCTCTTCGACGTGGGACAACCCCTCTTCACGCGCGCCTCTGAAATCGACGGCGCGCATGCGCTCAACCGTCTCACGCCCTGCCATCCACATGGCGAAGACAAAACCCAGACCCGTGTGCTCGCGCCAGAGACTCGCCAGATCATATACGCGCAGGGCTTCACGCGGAAAGACCATCGCCGGGTCGCCTATCAGCAGCGCCGCCTCGTTTGCATCGAGCATAGCGTGTAGATCGGGCTCGAACGGCATCCATTCCGGCTCGAATCCCAGGAATTCGCGGAAGATGATCTGGATGAGCGCCGCCGAAGTGCGCGACGATCTATCAAGGGCGCAGCTTCGCACATCTTTCAAAGGCGCGCCCCGCGTCACCAGCACAACGCTGCGCACCTCCCGGCGCGAGCCGACGCAGACTTCCGGGACGACCACGATTTCCGGTATCCGCTGATACTCTATGACGGGCACGAGCGCCGCTTCCACTTCACCGCGCGCCAGCATGCGCGCGCAACGAGCGGGCGCGGTATCTGTCAAAAGCTGCACGTCGCCACGCCTGCTTCCCTGCATGAAACTCCAGATCAGCGGAGCCGTATTCAAATAGCTTGAGGCGGCCACGCGCGGCACACCCTCTTCTCTTCCCTTCACGCCGATAACCTTCCATCCCTTCCTACTTCCCTCGCGGACTAATGATGCTAACGCAAAGAAGGCAAAAGCAAAAGCAGGAGACAGTAGACAGTAGTCAGTAGTCAGTAGAAAAGAAAATCCGTTGATGCGTGTGAATACCGAAGCTGGAAAAGGTAGTGGAGAGCGGAAAGCGCTCAAGCCCTGCTTTCCTTTCTACTGGCTACTGGCTACTGTCTACTGTCTACTGTTTACTGTCTCCTGCTTTTGCCTTTAATATTGGCTCATGCGAATCTTCGATGTGAGTGTGCCGATCTCTACGGAGACGCCTACGTATCCGGGCGACCCCGGCATAGAGATCGAGCAGTGGGCTTCGATTAAAAGCGGAGACGCAGCCAACGTCACGCTGCTCCATTTCGGCGCGCACACGGCCACGCATGTAGACGCCCCGGCGCACTTCATCGAAGGCGCATCAAAGATCGATGCAATGCCGCTTGACACTTTGATTGGCGAAGCACGCGTGGTGGAGATTCCGGCGGACGTGCGCGTCATAGATGAGAAGGCGGTAGCCTCGTGCCGTTTGGAAGGTGCAACGCGTGTGCTCTTCAAAACCCGCAACTCTGCTTTCTGGGATAACAAAGAGAGCGGCTTCCGCACGGACTTCACTTACCTCGCGCCCGACGCCGCACGCGCGCTTGCACGCCTGAACGTGCGGCTCGTCGGCATAGATTACCTGTCGGTGGAAAAATTCCAGCCCGAACGGTTCGAGACGCACACGGTGCTGCTCTCTCGCGGCATCGTCATCATAGAAGGGCTCGACCTGAGTGATGTTGCGGCGGGCATTTATGAGCTGATCTGCCTGCCGCTCAAGATCGCAAGCGGCAGCGGCGACGGCGCTCCGGCGCGCGCCGTTTTGCGCACAATGGATTAGATGATGAGACCCGAAGATTTCAGCGCCGCACGTCGGCGCATGGCGCAACTGTCCATCCCGGAGCTGATAGAGCTTTTGGCGAGCGATGATCTACAGACACGTTTTCTCGCAGAGATGTGTTTGCGCGATGCGACCTCGACCTGACTCAGCTTCCAGCCTGCGGCGTCGCAGGCAGAACGCAGGCGGGCGATTGGGGAGTGGCGCGAGTGGTGGCACGCCCACCAGACAACCTTCAAAAAGAGATGGCAGGAACAGAAGATAGATCAAAAGAGAGAACGAGCGCACGCCTTCCCGCCCGCGCCATAGAGGATACGCCGGGCTATCGCGAGCGCGTCTACGAGATAGTGCGTCGCATCCCCGCAGGAAGCGTCATGACCTACGGGCAGATCGCAGAGATGCTGGGCGAAGGCTACACTGCGCGCACCGTCGGGTTCGTCATGCACTCTGCGGATGAAGAGACGACGCCCTGGCACCGCGTCATCAACGCGCAGGGCGGATGCTCCACAGGCCGTGTCGTTCTGCCGCACGACAAACAGCAACGGATGCTCGAAGCCGAGGGCGTCGAGTTCAATGCGCGTAACCGTTGCGAGCTGGGACGCTATCGTTGGATTCCAGATGAAGAGGCTGGACAGCAGCAGCACCGCCAAAACGAAGAGGACGAAGCGCAGGCCAGCCTCTTCCCGGATTAGAACCCCCTTCTTTGAGGAAAGCGAAGATGAGCAGTAATTCCCTCAACACGCGCGCGCCTTACGAGGTCAGCGCCCCGCGTTACTCGGTCGCGCATCATATGGTGACGACCGCATTTGAGCTGCCCGGCTTTCGCGTCGTGCAGAATCTGGGCGTCGTGCGCGGCATCGTCGTGCGCTCGCGCAATATCTTTGTCAACATCGGCGCGGCCTTCCAATCCATGGTCGGCGGCAATATCATCGCCTGGACGCGCCTGTGCGAGCAGACGCGCATGGAAGCCTTCGACATCATGATTCAGCATGCGACGGAGCTTGGTGCCAATGCCATCATCGGCGCGCGTTATGATGCGACGGAGCTTTCAAGCGTCGCGACGGAAGTTTTAGCCTACGGCACGGCTGTCACCGTCGAGCCCATCGACCAGGACAGCTACCGCTCATGAAGACGGCCAGGCTTACCGATGCCGAGAGGCAGCGTATTCAGGAGGCTTTCGAGAGCGTCCCGTTCGCGCATCTGATCGGCATCGAACTGGGCGAATTCGAGCGCGGCGCGGCCTCCCTTCATCTCGCCGTGCGCGACGCCTTGAGGCAGAATCGCGGCGTCGTGCATGGCGGCGTGACCGCCTCTCTGATCGACACAGCCTCTGCTTTTGCCATCCTGACGCTGCTCGAACCGGCTCAATCCACGACCACCGTTGACCTCACGATCCATTACCTGCGCCCCATTTGGGAGGGCAGGATTACTGCACGCGCCCGCGTCCTGCGCGCAGGCCGCCGCCTTGTAGCTGTCACCGTTGACGTTTCAGATGAAGCAGGAACCCTTGTAGCGACAGCACTTACATCTTATCTGCGGCTTTCTACGGGCTCTTAAACAGAGCGCGTCAGCGACCGCGAAAAGTTTATGGACAAAATTGTTAAATCATGTCAAAATATCTTTGACCTCGCTGCTTGATCTCAAAGCAGCCCTAACTAGCCGTGAATCGTAAACAGGCACTCCCCAGCCAGTCGGGCCGTCCAGATCACATGCATTCTCTCTATCACGCTCTGCTTATCCAACATTCGCGCCAGCTAACCTCAGTTCGCTGCGCCGAGCAGACCATTGCGCAGCTTCACCGCTATTTTGAAGATGTCGTACTGGAGAACAACCTGGCGGCGCTTGTCATAGAGAGTTTGCCGCTCATGGCCGAGCGCTCTTTGCGCGATCTGGCGCGCGTGCGTGAGATCGGGCGGGCGGCGCATAGCGCCTTCTTCTTCGTCGATCCTAAGGACGCGCTCAACGATCTGCCGCTGCGTATGAATGAGCGCGATCCTGAGCCGGTGCTCTTAAAACGCGGGCAAAATGATAAGAGCCACGAGCGTTTCGTCGTCATCGCGGACGCACGCTTCTCTGCGCTGTTGGCTTCCGTGCGCGGGACGGAGGAGGACGGCACGGAGGCCGTCGGCGATGAAGTCATCTGGACCTTCGAGCCGGACATAGTCTATTCGGCGCTCGAATACCTGATGGCGCGCGTCACCGCCGAGAGACCTTTTCAGGCGGCCAGCTTTTCGTCTGCGGTACGCACGTCGATGCCGAAGGCGACCTCGCTTCAACTGACCGTTTCGGTGACGACCAAGCTCGCACGCCTGTTGCAGGAACAGGCCGGTCGTGAAATCGCCATCAACCGCATTGCCACCGCCATACGTAATTCGCTTGAGTTGGACAGCGTTCTGCAAACGACCGTCAACGAAGTCGGGCGCGCGCTCCACGCACAGCACTGTGCTTTGCGGGTCGAAGGCGGAGCGGGAAAGCAGACGCTGACCAACTGCTATTTTCGTGACGGCGCGGGCGCGGAGAGCGCCGAAGAGACGGAGCTGATGGGCGACCTTGATGCCTACAGCGTGCGCCTCGCCGGTCGCTTCAAGAACTACGTGGTCGATGGGCGCGGCAGCATGGATGAGCAGGGGCAAAGCATACGCCCGTTGGCGGTCGTGCCGCTCATCTACCATGAACGCTTTATGGGAGTGCTCCTGGTGCGTTCAGATGACCCGACGCGCATCTGGCAGGAGAACGAAGTCCTACTGATGCGCACGGTGGCCGACCAGGTGACGGTGGCCGTCAATCACGCGCGCCTCTTTGCGCAGATGCAGCAGCAGGCATTGACGGACGGCCTCACGGGCTGCTTCAACCGCCGCTCTTTCGAGATGCAACTGGAACGCGACATGCACCTGGCGACGCGCATGCGCCAGCCAATCTCTCTCATCCTGCTCGATATAGATCACTTCAAGCGGGTCAACGACACCTACGGGCACGACACGGGTGACATAGCGTTGCGTATACTGGCGAACGGTCTGCGCGAAGAGCTGCGCGGCGTGGATACGGCTGCGCGCTACGGCGGCGAAGAGTTTGCGGTGATCCTGCCGCAGGCCGGAATCGACGGCGCGGTGGCCGTGGCCGAGCGATTACGCGCCCACATAGAGCAGACGGAAGTGCCTGGCGTCGGCCACATCACAGCCTCCTTCGGTGTCGCGACCTTCCCGCTTCACGCCACGTCTCGCGATAGCCTCGTCGCCACAGCCGACCGCGCTCTCTACAGCGCCAAGAATGCAGGCCGCAATCGCGTCTGCACGCCGCCGGAATGCGATACCACGCTCACAGACGAGATGTTCGATCTAAGCGAGGTCGCAGAGATCAACACCGAATCGCTCGCAGAGACGTCAACTGAGATGCCAGCAGAGAGGCACTCCGCTCCGCCTCATTTGCTCGTTCAGAACTGACCTTATCGCTCAAGAGAAATTTAAACGCTGAAGGCCGCGAAGTAGTTTCTTCGCGGCCTTCAGCGTTTAAGGTCTTACTTTCAACGGTCGCCCGCCCTTCATACTTTCGCCAAGTTTTTCATTTACCATCCGGGACACTCTTGGAGACTCGCTCCGCGCTTGGCATCTGCGGCGAAAATCGCGCATGATAGCTTCCGAAGCGCATTTATCTTTTCATGCCCCCGGTTGGGGCTCGCGCGTCGTCTCCTATTTTCGGCCATGCACGATTTACGAAAATTCGCTCGTTACTTTCGACCTTATAAAACGTCTCTCATCATCGGCATTCTCTGTATTGTCGCTTCGGTCATCTTCGCCCTGTTGATCCCGCACCTGGTCGGGCGCGCTATAGACGATCTGGGAAGAGATGTGACCTGGGCAAAGGTCATGAGCGCCGGGATGATGATCCTCGGCGCAAGCATCATCAGCGGGATATTTCTGTTCTTACAGCGCCGCATCCTCATAGGAATGTCGCGCCACGTCGAATACGATCTGCGCAGAGATTTTTACGCTCACCTGGTCGATCAGCCGCTCTCGTTCTTTCAGGAGCACCGGACGGGCGACCTGATGGCGCGCGCGACGAACGATCTGGCGGCGGTGCGCCAACTGGCCGGGCCGATGATCATGTACACGCTGCAAACCGTCCTGGTCGTCCTCTTCGTGCTGCCACTCATGCTCAGGATCAGCGTGCGCTTGACGCTCCTGCTCTTCGTGACGATGCCGCTCGTCTCCCTGACCGTCAAATACTTCGGCCAGCAGGTTCATGTGCGCTTCGAAAAGATTCAGGACTTCTTCGCGCAAATCTCTGCGCGCGCGCAGGAGAATTTTACGGGCGTCCGCGTGGTTCGCGCCTACGCGCAGGAGGAGGCGGAGATTGCCGCCTTCGATTCTCTCAACCGGCAGTATGCCGAGCGCAATCTGAGCCTGGTGCGCATCTCGGCTGTGATGCGGCCTCTGATGCAGTTTCTGATCGGCATCGGCTTTGTGCTCATCATCTGGTACGGCGGCGCGCTCGTCATACGGGGCGCGATTACGCTCGGCCAGTTCACGGAATTCAACCTCTACCTGACGCGTCTGATCTGGCCTTTGATCGCGCTGGGTTACGTCGTCAACCTCTACCAGCGGGGCACGGCGAGCCTCAAGCGCATCAACGCCATCTGGGCTATCGACCCGACCATCATAGATGAGCCGGGCGTGCGTCCGCGGTCTCCGATCAAGGGGCGGCTGGAGTTTCGCCATCTCACGTTTCGCTACCACGAGCATGTCGAGCCTGTGCTGCGTGATATTAATCTGGTCATCGAAGCAGGACAGACGGTCGCTTTCGTCGGGCGCACCGGGAGCGGCAAATCCACGCTCATCAGTCTCATCACGCGGCTCATCGAAGCGCCGCCCGGGACGGTCTTCATCGACGGCGTTTCGGTGCGCGATTACCCGCTCGCGCAGCTTCGCTCTAGCATCGGCTACGTGCCGCAGGAGACCTTCCTCTTCAGCGACACGCTCGCCCAGAACATCGCCTTCGGCGTCGAACGCGCAGAGCGCGCGGACATTGAATGGGCGGCGGAGATCGCCGGATTGACGGAGGACATACGAGGCTTCCCCGAAGGGTTCGACACGATGGTGGGCGAGCGCGGCCTGACACTCTCCGGCGGGCAGAAGCAGCGCACGGCGATTGCGCGCGCCGTCATGCGCCAGCCGAAGATACTGATTCTGGATGACGCGCTCTCTTCCGTAGACACCTACACGGAGGAGAAGATTCTCGCGCAACTGCGCGGCGTGATGCGCGAGCGCACGAGTCTGATCGTCTCGCATCGCATCTCGACCGTGCGCGATGCAGACCTGATCTGCGTGCTCGACGAGGGACGGATCGTTGAGAGCGGCACGCACGAAGAGCTGCTCGCCATGGGCAGCGAGTATGCAGACCTTTATGAGCGGCAGTTGCTGGAGGAAGAGCTGGCAGCGAGTTGATGCCGGACGAAGAATGAGGAGGTGAGGCGCATGGAACCTATGAACCAGAGACCGGAGTCGTCCAGGCTGGAGGCGCGCTATAGAGTGCTGCTCATCCTCTGGCTCGCCATGTTGTCCTCGGCGTTCATGTTCTTCGTCCTGACGATAATCATCGGGATGCCTGAGGAAATTGACGCGAACATGATGCTGGTTCCGATTTTAATGGCGGGCGGCATCTTCAGCATCGTGCTCTCTTTTGTGCTCAAGCGCCGTTTTCTTTCACAGGCGGTCAAGCGACAGAGCCCTGAGCTAGTACAGGTCGGGCTCATCATCGCGCTGGCGTTATGCGAGGGAGCAGCCCTGCTCGGACTGGTCATCTTTTTTGTGACCGGCTGTCACTATTATTATCTCGCCTTCATCTTAAGCGTGATGGCTATGCTCCTACACATGCCGCGCCGCGATGCATTGCGCGCGGCCACTTTCCAAAGCGGCGTGCAAGGATTCAACGCTCTCTAAGGGGCGAGGGACGATTTCGGTCAAAGATGTCAACGGCAGTCAAACAATTTCACGAAGAAGAGGCCATCGGCAAGACGTACGATTTCCGCGTCGCGCGCCGCCTCCTGCGCTACCTGAAGCCCTATACGCGTGCGCTCTACCCTGCGCTTGTGTTCACGCTGGTGCTCAACCTGCTCGGCATACTGCAACCGAAGTTTACGCAGTACGCGATTGACTGGTACATCATTCCGCGCAATCTCGGCGGCCTCATCTGGATCGCGCTCGGGTTGCTGACGGCGATGCTGGCGCGCTTCATCTTCTCTTACTTTCAGGAAGTCTTGCTCAATACGGTCGGCCAGCGCGTCATGTATGACCTCAGAAGCGAGCTTTATCGCAAGCTGCAACATCAGGAGGTCTCCTACTACGACCGCAACCCCGTCGGGCGCATTATGACGCGCCTGACTTCCGACGTGGACGCCTTGAATGAGCTGTTCACGTCCGGCGTGATAGACCTCCTGGGCGATGTCGTGATGATCTTTGCGATCATCGGCATGATGCTCTGGATGGACTGGCAACTGACGCTCGTCACGCTCGTCACCGTGCCGCTGCTCTTTGCCGCCACCAGTTGGTTTCGCAAGCACGCGCGCATCGGCTACGACCGCGTCCGCACGCGTCTCGCCCGCATGAATGCGTTTCTGCAAGAGCACCTGTCGGGCGCGCAGACCGTGCAGATTTTCAATGCCGAAGAGAAATCGCTCAAGACTTTTCACGACATCAACGACGATCACCGCAACGCCAACATCGACACCATCTTCTATTACGCGGTCTTCTTTCCGCTCGTCGATCTGATCGGCGCTATCGGTGTAGCGCTCATCATCTGGTACGGCGGCTGGCGCGTGCTGCACAACACGTCAGCCAACACTGTGCTCTCTTTGGGCGCGCTCGTCGCCTTCATACAATACTCTCAGCAGCTCTTTCAGCCGATACGCGACATCTCAGACAAGTACAACGTGCTGCAAGCGGCGGTCGTCGCCTCGCACCGTCTCTTCAAGACGCTCGATTTGCCCATCGCCATCCAGACGCCCGAGCGTGCGAAGAAGGCCGGACGCGCGTTGGGACGCATAGAGTTTGAGAACGTCTGGTTCGCCTACCATGAAGACGAGTGGGTGCTCAAGGATGTCTCGTTCACGGTCGAGCCCGGCCAATCCGTTGCGCTCGTAGGCCACACCGGATCGGGCAAGACGACGATCACCAATCTCCTGATGCGCTTCTACGATATACAAAAGGGGCGCATCCTTCTGGACGGCGTTGACGTGCGTGACTGGGACTTACAGAGCCTGCGCGAAAACTTCGCCGTCGTGCTGCAAGACGTCTTTCTCTTCAGCGGCACTGTCGAGAGCAACATCCGGCTCGGTCGCGACCAAATAGATGAGTCGCGTGTCCGTTGGGCGGCAGGCGAGGTGCATGCGGATCGCTTCATACGCCGCCTGCCCGACGCGTATAAAACGGAAGTTCGTGAGCGCGGCGCGGGTCTCTCGGTCGGACAAAAGCAGCTCATCTCGTTTGCCCGCGCGCTCGCCTTCGATCCCGCCCTGCTTATTTTGGATGAGGCGACCAGCTCCATCGACACCGAGACCGAGCAGCTCATCCAGCAGGCCATCGAGCGCGTCATGCTAGGCCGCACCTCGCTCGTCGTCGCCCATCGTCTCTCGACCATCCAGAGAGCCAACCGCATCATCGTCCTTCATCACGGCGAGATACGTGAGCAGGGCACGCACCAGGAGCTACTGGCCGAGCGCGGCCTCTACTGGAGACTCTACAAGCTGCAATACGCCGATAGCTCGGACAACGAAAGAGAGACGGGCGAGCCGCTGGGCGAGCGCTTACAATTTGGTCATTAGAGTTTGCCTTTACCAAAGGGTAACTGTAGGGGTAGGGCTTATCCCTGCCCGAATGACTACGTTACGACACGGGCAGAGACAAGCCCTGCCCCTACAATTTGGCTGACTCTGGTAAATTCATCTGCAACCTGCTCTAGTATGAACGTCGGCCCAGGTCTGAGTGTGTTTTGCACGAGCCACGACGTAAAACATCCTATTTCTGTGCGGCGGGAATGTTAAACTTCATATCCTCTACGGGCACGTTGTGCTTGATCTCCGTAAACTTGCGCGTCCATCCGATCCACGGATCGACGTATGACATCTGGATGTTGAAGGGCAGCTTTACGCCGTCAACCTCTCTATAATCGGAGAAGTCTTCCTGGTCGGGGATATAACCGAGTATTGTCTCGTCTAGACCAAGGTTGCGTATGAGCAGTCCCGTCTGCGTGTCGAAGTAAAGTTTCTCCACTCTCTTCTCGCTAACCTGCGTCCTGATCACGTAGGCCTCTCGATCCCCCACCTTCTCTTTGCCTTCGAGCGTCATCTTTGGATAAAGCTCTTTGAGCCTGAGGCCGCTATAAAACTCGGCCGTGCGCTTCATCTGAGTAAGCTGTTCGCCGCTCAGCTCGCGCTGCCCGCGCGGATTCCTGCTCCAGCCAACCGTGCCGTTAAAGCCCGAAGCGACGACCCCGTTCGCAGTAGTGACGATGGCGACAAGCTTGTTCGGGGCCGCCTGGTAGATTTCCAACGGCGAGGCCGTCCCGTCAAATCTTATCTGCGATCCCTTCATCACGCGCGTCTTCAGCTTTTCCAAAGCAGCCCGCCCGCCCAGCGCTTCCACATACCTGCTCAAGACCTGATCCACGGTCGGTAGCTGTGCAGCCGGTTTCTCATCCTTACCTCCGGCTGCTCCTCCTTCGGGCGGGGTCTGCGGGAGCGGCGGCAGAGCCTGTGGCTCCGTCTGCCCCCTATGACAGGTGTAGCAGGTGACACGCTTTTCGCCGTTAAAGTTCGACCTGTTAATATCGAACACCATCTGGATCATTCTTCGCGCAGTGCGCTTCTGCGGCTTATCATCCTTCTCCCATTCCCAGTTATCCCCGCCGTTAAAGACATGGCAGTATGCGCAACTGACCCCCAGCGACGCCCTCATGAAATTCATCGCCATAAATAACTGCGAATCCGGCAATCCCTTGAGCACCTGAATATTCTTGCGCACCTGTTCGACCGGTTTATCTTCCTGTCCGGCCTGCAATCCGATGACGTGAGCGGGCAGCAAAGCGTAAGATGGCAAATCGCTGCCAGCAACTCTCTCACCTTCACTCAACGCCAGAGCGCTCATCAAATCTTCCGCTCCCCGCATGTCACCGACAGCGAATGCCTCTTCGCCCATCTTTCGCGCGTCAGCGCTCGTGCCCCTCGCCGTCCAGTTCGCCACCATACAGCCAAAAGCCAGTCCCAGCATCAAGCTACCAACGCCGTACTTGATACCCAGCCTTCGCATAATTAATCCCCTTCAGCTACCGATCTACTGCTTCGGATCGGTTCGACCAGACGACGACGAAGATACCCGGAGCGCCTTTCCCGTTAAGACTTAGGCCCCGTTGACCTATCTCTTTCATACGGGCTTCCCCTCGCCAGACTTGAGCCTTTCACATCCCCGCCATAGAGACCTTCAATAGCACACTAGATATTTCGACACAACACCCTGCACAACATTTCAACGGGTCACACTACCCTGGCCTTGCCCCTTCAGATAGCTTTCCCTACCCCTGCCCCTATCTCTACACCTTGGCAGCAGCAGAAAAAAATGGTAGCTTTTCGCCCCAACAGAGTAAATTGCTCTGCCCGGTCGTGCGCGCCACACTCGTCGCGCATTAACCAATATCTTTTACTGATGCATTGCAGACACACTGAAACTGAGCCGCGCGTGAAAGAATCACGGCAGCTTTGCATCATTGAAACTAAATCAGCGGCCTAACTAATTGTCAAAAGTTCAGAATCGTTCCCTGCTCTTAGCGGCTCCGCCGCCCATGCTGTGCGGAAAGGCTCTGCCTTTCCATAATGCATTCCTTCTGTTATTGGCAAGGCTGCGCCTTGCACTCGCGAGGCGCAGCCTCGCGAGAGATTGGAGCAACACCAAGCCGAAAAGCCATAAGCTTTCCGCACAGCCAAGCGGCAGAGCCGTCGGTAAAATGATCCTGAACTTTTGCACATACAACTTAGAAGAGTGACAACATGTTTTGCACAAAGCTCAGGGCAATCTCCGTCAATGGGTCTGATACACCTAGGCAGCTTATATCCCCTGTTGCAGCAGCCCCTGTCTCCATTTCGCCTGCCTCAGGTGGCGGCGCGATTGGGGTGTGAATCTCACCCGCAAAAGCGGGAATGGCGAGTGTTAGTATTAGCGCGATTACGGCTAATGAGAGTCGAAGGAAGTTCATCTGTTATCTCCTTTTGAAATGTCATTGTTATCAATCAAGTCAAGCACGGGCTATGACCTGACTGAGATTGCAGGAATTCTTGCAACTAAGCAGAATAGAACATTTTTGCAAAGACTCTTGCAAGAGAAAGGATAGGCGCATAATATGACTTGCGCTTTACAAGCTTTCGGACATTCACATAGAAAGGCACATCTCACATGAACCAACACACCTCACTCCTGCGCCAACTGAAGGACCCAAGCCTGAGCCCCAACCAGCAGGCACAGCTTCGCTGCCAATTAGCTAGAGAATTGGGGGAGGCTGGCGATTATGAGGCAGCTAGGAGCGCGATGGATGAGCTGTGGCAGCGTATTGGAGAGCGGCCACAAATAGAGGGCTTAGACCAACGCACAGCAGCAGAGGTACTCTTGTGTGCTGGATTGCTAACGAGCAGGCTTGGTAGTGCACATCAAATTGCCGGATCACAGGAAATAGCTAAAGACCTCATTGGTGAGAGTCTTGGGATGTTTGAGTCACTTAACTTAACAGCCAAAGCAGCAGAGGCACAGATCGAAATGGCACTCTGTTACTGGCGTGAAGGTTCATATGATGAAGCGCGCATCAGATTGCGCTCAGCAATCGGTCGTCTCAGTAATGAAGATAATGGGCTTAAAGCCCTAGCTTTATTACGAAGTGCGATAGTTGAAGAATCAGCATCCCGATTCAATGATGCATTCCTTATTTTGAATGGAGCTGCATCTCTTGTAGAACGAAGCAATAGCCATACTCTCAAAGGCAATTTCCATAATGAATTTGCTCTTGTGCTACGCAATCTTAGCACAACGGAACATCGCGAAGATTACATAGATCGTGCGCTAATCGAATATGCGGCTGCAAGCTATCACTTCGAACAAGCTGGGCACACGCGCTATCGTGCTGCGGTTGAAAATAATCTAGGATTTTTATTCTCTACTAAAGGAAGTTTTTCTGAAGCACACAAACACTTTGATCGTGCTCGTAGGCTATTCGTTAAGCTGAAAGATAGCGTTCATACTGCACAAGTTGATGAAGCACGTGCACGGGCGCTTCTCGCGCAGGGCAAAAATGCTGAAGCTGAAAAGGTTGTAAGGTCGGCGGTTCGCAGCCTGGAAAAGGGTGGGGAGCAGGGATTGTTGGCGGAGGCGTTGACGACGCATGGGGTGGCGTTGGCGAGGCTTGGGCGTGATGTGCAGGCGCGGTTTGCGTTGCAGAGGGCTACGGAGGTGGCTCATCAGGCGGGTGATAATGAGGCGGCGGGTCTGGCGGCGGTGACGATGATTGAGGAGATGGGCGAGCGGCTTGAGCCGGATGAGATGCGCGTCATCTATGAGTTGGCGGATCGTTTGCTGGCAGATTCGGAGTATTCGCAAACTCTTCAGCGGTTAAGGCAGGCGGCGCGCCGTATCCTTGCGGCAGAGCGTGCACGGCGGAAAGCGATTGAGGATGCGGAGATCAGCTCATCCGCATTTGTTTATAGATCGAAACGGATGGCGGCGATCATGCGGGATGCGCGGCGTATCGCAGGGACGATGAGCCCGGTGCTGATTACGGGCGAGGCTGGCACGGGCAAGGAGTTGCTGGCGCGTGTGATTCATGGATGGAGCGGGCTGGCGGGTGAGTTTGTGGCGATCAACTGCGCGGCACTGGCTGAAGCGCCGGTCGAGTCCGGGCTTTTCGGGCGCAGAAAAGGCGACGCCGAAGATGATGCGGAAGACGATACTGAAGACGAGCGAGGCGCAGTCCGAAGGGCAGCAGGCGGGACGCTGTTTCTGGATGAGATCGCGGAGCTGAGCACCAGCAATCAGGCCAGACTCCTGCGCTTGATTGAGCGCGGGGAGATTCAATCCATGAGCGGGTCCGGGTTGGAGCATGTGGAAGTGCGTATCATCGCCGCGACCAACTGTAATCTGAAGGAGGAGGTTGAGCGCGAGCTCTTTCGTGAAGACCTGTTCTACCGGCTGCAATCTTTTCACCTGGAGATTCCGCCCCTCAGGGAGCGCACAGAAGACATTCCAGTCCTCGCAGAGCACTTCATACGTGAGGCGCTTGAGCGTCATGGACAGAGGGTGGCCTTTACGCCGGAAGCCGTCGAAGCGATGAGCCTGCTGCCGCTCAAGGGTAATGCGCGCGAGCTACAGGAGTTGATTGAAAGAACGGTATCGACGGCTGTGTGGGGAACGACGATTACGCGCAACGACGTAGAGACCCTGGCGCTGCGTCAGAACAAGACGGCTAACCTGGCTGATGTGTGGGCGGGCTGTTCGCTAAGCGAAGAGGTCAAGCACTACGAGGGGAGCCTCATCCAGATGGCGCTTGATGCCGCGCAAGGACACGTCACGCACGCTGCGCACATGCTGGGGGTCACGCACCAGGGACTGGCCTATATCCTCGAGGGGCGGCATAAGGATTTGCTGCACGCAAGAAAGCCTGTGAGGCGACGCAGGCGCAGCATCATCAAGAAAAAAAGGGATGCTCGTCCTGCCGATTAAACCCCGCACCGCCCGGCTTCCCATCCTTTTACATCATCCTGGCTAGGCGCTCTTGGCTTTGAATTTGTCGCCGTTCTCCTTCTGAATCTTGTCGGCCTGCTGTTTAAATTCGTCTGTCTCTTTCTTGAGACGGTCGGCGCGCGATTTGGCCTCCGCTATTCTGTCTCTGTAAGCTTTCGTGCCGGGTTTGAGCTTCGGATCGGCGCGTGCCGGAGATGCTTCTTTGAGCGCGGCGAGATAGGCTCCCTGCTTACGCAACTGCTGGGCTCTGAGCTTGAGATACTCCTGATACTTCTCGTCCACTTTGAGCTTGCTGGCCTGCTCATACTTGTCCGCAGCCTGACTGGCGTCCCCACTCCCTTGATCGTAGAGCGTGCCCGCTTCATCATTCAACTTCTTGATGCGCGCTTTATCCTTCTTCTCCGCCTTGATGTCGTCCTCTTTCTTCGCGGCCTGACTTTGCGCATCGTTGACTCTGGCGGCGAGCGCATCGGCCTCGTCGGCTATTTTGTTCGCTTCTTTCAATTGATCGTCGTTTTCGCGGCTGAAATATTTGCAGCCAGGGGCGACGAGAATCATTGCGAGCATGAGCGCAAAAGCGAGCTTGCGAGTTAGGCCAGTCAGCATGGCTCTCTCCTCTTCTGATGTGATCTAGAGTGGATTACCTTTGGCTGTAGGAAAGATTAACCGCAAAGGACGCAAAGCGAGAAGACGCAAAGGTCGCAGAGAAAACTTTGCGTCCTTTGCGCTTCAGACTTTGCGTCCTTTGCGGTTAAACGTTCGCTCTAACAGTACACTCAATGGAAATTTGCTCTAGAAAGACAAAAATGGTTTGACGCGATCACCTTCACCTGTCCGCTCAATCCGATGTCGCGTCTATAAACAAAGATCGGCCCGCCCGTTGTTCGATCTGCGAGGATGCTATTCTTTAACTGAACCTGAATATGATCGCAAGAGGTGTGCAGACAATACGACACTGGTCGAGTCCCGGTCAATAGAGGCGTATTGATGAGAGCCAGGGGGAGAGGTTAGCATGACTCTCAATACGCGTGCGGGGATGACCTTCAGCTTATCTCGCGCCTGAAGCTCCGGCGCGCGGCTTCATCGGAATCAGGCTGTCAACCGAGCGATAGATCTGCAAATAGATCTGCGTCTCGCGCGGAATGAGCGTGCGCCAGGCCGTGCCGCCCCTGTAGATGTAATTTGGCAGGCGCGCCGGGTTCGAGTTGTATCCGGCGGCCATCAGCTCAGGCTGCGTTGCGATCTTGGAGCTGATCGCGGACATCACATCGGGGTCGCGCGCGAGATAGTTCCAGGTATCCAGTATGTAAAGCAGCATCGCCTCCAGGGCGTTGCCGTGGTTGCGCATGCCTGCGACGAAATCAGGGTTGAGACCGACGCCCGGATGCTGGCGACGAATCATCTGGTACGTGGAGGGGATCATCTGGATCATGCCGCCCGCCCCGGCAGTGCTCACGGAGTACCGGTAAGTGTCCAGCTCGTTCAAAGCGTAAAGGGAAAAAATCTCTTCATAGAGTGCGATCCGATTTTCGCGGTTGAAGCGTGAGTGATCCACGTGCTCGACGATGCACAATCGCTCGGCTATGTCGATCAGGTTCGGAGGAATCGTGACGCCCTTATCCTTCAGGCGTTTGGCGGCCAGATCGAGCATCGTGCGCACGTATGCCTGTCCTGCTTTGACGACCTCCGGCGAGAGGAGCGCAGGGTGCGCTGAAGTGTAATAAGCCATCTCGCGCAGGTAGCCGTTACGCTCAATCGGATATTGAACGACGAGCGGCGTCAGGGAACGCCCCGCGCTGTCGAAGACAGTGACGGCTGTGTTGACGCCGTTGGCGCGCACGATACGCAGTTGCACGGTCGTTCCCAATTGCGTCGTCACGGTCGCCGCCGCGCCGCGACTCAAAAAGAGGTCCTTCGGCAGCGTGATCAAGTGTATCTGCGATGTGGCCGTGTCGAGTGCCGCGAGCGTGACAAAAGAGGTGGAGGAAAGCGGCGGAGGCTGCGACGTTGGCGCTGAAAGCGTTGGCGACGGTGACATGGACGGAGAGGGCGACCCGCTCGGCGTAGCTGGCGCAGGGGACACGGATGGATTGATGGCCGTGTTGGGAAACGACTGTGTAGTTATAACGGTCGGCACGGGACGCGATTTGAGCAGGCGCTGCGCTTCCGTCAGATGCGCGCGTATCTTGCTCATGCTGAGCGAGTGCGAGGGCGTTCCCGTTACAATACCCGTCGATGGCAGCACGCTCGAAGGCGTGGGTATGACTCGCGGCGCAGGTGTCCCGGCAGGTGTCGGCGTGGCCTGCGGCGTGCGAGTCACTGTCGAAGGCGTGGGCTGTGGCGTAGCAACTCGCGGTGTGGGCTGTGGCGTCGGCCTGACCTGCGGTTGCTGCGGCGGAATGACGGTGACTGTGCGCGGGCGCGTCAGTTGCGGGGTCGGCGAAGCCGCAGGTGTCTGCGCGTGCGCGGACGCTGCCGTAAGCAACGTAAAACTTAGCAGAACGGGGAACATCGAGCGTTTCTTCATCAATCCTAACTCCCTGGGGTGATCTTGTTGCTGCTGGAGACTTCCCCCTAAGATTCGCGCGTACAGCGTTCGGTTGTCAATATCTTTTATGGAGTAAGACCTGAGAAAAGAAATTTTCGCCGCCGCCGGATACAGATGAGCGCAGTCTGGAGCAGATGATTTTTACCTTTTATGCTGTGCCCTCCTTTGTGTTCTCTATGCTGAATCTTTGCTGGTGTCTAATCCCGAACCTGAGACAAAAAGACAAAAAAAGCGCGCGCCAGGAATTAACCTGGCGCGCTCTGCTGCGTTAGATTACCAGACTGTCTTAATCTCAAGGCTAATCAACGGCGAAGCTGACGTTGACTACAGCCGTGATGTCTTTCTCAAGCGATGAGGTGTCGTTCATACCCTCACCGGAAACCTCGTTGGAGTCAGCAGGGGTGATCTGCATGACGCCCATCTTGGCCGAGCGGACGCTGCCGATGCTGCTCCCCGTACTGGTCGCGATCCTCTGCGCGCGCTCCTTCGCATCCTTAGATGCTTCACCGAGCATCTCTATCTTCAGGTCGCCGAGCCTGGTGTAGTGATACTCCGGCGACATTGATTCGAGCAGTATCCCCTGGTTGATCAACTCCGTCGCCTCGCGCGCGACACGCTCGATCTTATCAACGTCGGTCGAGCGCACTTCCAGTTCCTGCCTTAAAGAGTAGCCTGTAATCTGCCCCGTCTCGTTCCCCTCGTTGTCTCGCGCGTGCATCGTGCTCGAAGAGATCGACGAGATCGTGATCTGATCCTCAGGTATACCTTTCGAGATCAAGTATTGCTTGACGCGCGGGATGTTGTCGGAGAGCGACTTGTACGCATCCGAGAGTTCCGCCGCCTGGTATGTGACAGCAGCGCGCCAGATGACCAGGTCAGACTTGATGCGCTTACGCGCAGAGCCCGTCACGGTGATAGTCTGTTCGCCGTTCTTGGCGTGCGTGTAGGCCCACGCACCGACGATGGATGAGAGCACCAGCGCTACTGCCAGCGCAAACCCCGCGTTAAAAATATGTCCGTTCTTCTCAAAGTTCATGGTGGCACCTCCTATGCCGCCATATTAGACGCCACCCCCTGTGATCTTTGCTCAGTGCAACACGCAGCACCCGACTGTGGCTCGCCACAGTCGGATAGTAGACAGTAGACAGTAGTCAGTAGCCAGTAGAAATAAAAGCGGTTGATGCTTTCTTTTCTACTGGCTACTGACTACTGTCTACTGTCTACTGCCTTTCAGATTTCCCGTAGACTTCCGGCCAGCGCGCCGACAGCCGATTCGGCGAGGTCTTTGAGAGCGCCGGGCTTCTGCATGAGGCGAAAGCGTGTGGCGATCATGTAGCCGACGCTGAATCCGAGGCTGGCGTCGAGTTCGGACAACTCTTCAGCGAGTGCTCTTTGAGAGACGCGCTCGAAGGCGTGCTGGAGTTCGGTCGAGGCGGCGTCCATCCCTTCGGCGAGAATCACTTCGACTTCGCTGCCGCTGCGCGCGCGTCGCCTGGCATGCTCACGAAGCCGCACACGCCCGTCCTCCTGAATCTTGCCCATTGCGACGACGACCAGATGCGCAGCCTCCGTCTCGATCTGCTTATCGAGCGCGCGGCGCGCCTGCGCCCCCGTCACGTCGCCCTCTCGAAGCACGAAAAGGAACGGCTCGTCGCAGACCTTGACCATCATCTGTGCTTCGCCATCGCCGCTCGTCGGCGCAACCGCGATCTGGCTTTCAGGAACCCCTAGACGGCGCAGCACGGAGCGCAGACTATTGATGAGCCACGATCCATCTTCCAGCATCACGGCGGCCATTTCGGTCGGGGCGATCATCTCTTCGACCTTCTCGTCCGCGATGGCCGTGCCGCACTCGCTGCACCGTGCGTTGCTCGACGTGATGACGCTCAGAGCATCCGGCGAAGGCAGGCGGAAGAGGGCGCGTCCATCTTTGCGGCAACTGACCAGGACTTCGCGCCTGAGCAGCCCTGTGTCCGCGAGCCTGTTGATTAAGGACTCCGTCGTCCGCCCCTCGTCGCCCGCGAGAAGCTCCGAGACGCGCCCGTCGGTCTGCGCCTCCGTGATACGGCGCAGGAGACGCCTCGCCCCCAAATCTTCCAGCACTTCTGTAGCGAGAAGACGCTCGACCCCTCCTCCCTCGCGCCCGCCTAATGCATCGCCGCCGTTGCCCTGGTCACTGCGGACGGGGAAGCGCGACCATACGCCATGTTCGCGCGCTTCGCGCCGCCGCCACTCTCCTGTGTCCTGCGCCGTGTCGACCACGTTAGCGCCGATGCGAGCGGAGTCGAGCGCGTCTCGCACGCTGCGGCAAAAAGCGTCGAGCTTTCTCTGAGGTTCAATGGTCTCCGCCCCGTAGATGATTCCAGCGCGCATGCCCGTCAACTCGTCCTCTTCACCGCCAAAGATAAGGAAGAGCACAAAGTCCTCAATACAGAAGATGTCACCGTGCGTGTAAAGCGCGCCTTCTTCCGTCTCTGTCCAGGCGGAGACGGCGCGCTCCATCTCCCTGACGCGCTCCGGCCCGAGCAGCGCCTGCTCGTAACAGTGCAGGCGCGACGAGCGTATGAGCGGGGTCAATCCTTTCTCTTGCAGCTTCTCCAGCAGTTGGATGCGCGTAGCGCCGTCAGCACTGAGTTTTGCGGTTCTGGTCTCGATGAACAGCATATCTTGGGGTTCTCCTCTCTTTCCTGAAGAGGCATGCTATCACGGGACGCAGAAAAATCAAGATACTTCCACGGTAGTCGGCGCTCGCAGAAAAGGTTTTTTTCGCTTAGACCGAAGGGCAAACGGCTCTCTTGCACTGGAGGCAACCATCCCCGCTCAGGTGATGATAAAGACAGGTCAAAAAAAAACCAGGCCGACGTCCTTGCCTGAAGGAGCGTTGGCCTGATGCTTTTCAGCCAGGATGATGTGTCTCTGGGCTAACCGGTCAGAGCGAGGCTCTCAGAACCAAGCCCGATCAATGCTGCTGCTGTTGACGATCTTGATCCCGGTCGCGCCAACGAAATGGAGATGTGGTAAGAGCCCCTTTCGGAGCCCCCCCTGCTACCACGCCTCTAAGAGTTCGCGGCACGACCGGAGAATAACGGTAGAGCAACTGTTGTGCCTGCACTGCCTCTTTCGATCAAAGCCACATATTTACGGTAAATTTGGCCTCTGGCAGACCCGCGCGCCGGATAGATAGTGTTACACCATGTGCCACACTTATCGTCCCCTGCTCCAAATTAGAAACAAGAGTTCGCCATCCGTCGTACCAAAGGCTCTCCCGTCAAGAGTCAGGCGGCACGGTTGGTTGCGCGTCCTGTTCGTTCATACGAGAGAGCGGACAGCTCAACGATTATTGAGCGTGCCGGAAACGAAGCCCGCGCGATGTTCGTCTTCCCGCGCTTCCCACACGACTGCAATCTTATCAATCGCCACATAGCAGATGCCCTGATCCTCATCCCTCAATTGCAGCACTCCGCCTTCGACCTTAAGCACCTCTCCGCGTAAGCTCGACGCGCCCCCGCAAAAGATGTCTATCTTGCGCCCGATCATCCTCGAAAGAAATTCCTGCATCGCAATACCTCCTGAGAGTAAACAGTAGACAGTAGTCAGTAGAAAAGAGAATCCGGCGCTGTGCTCGGATGCTGTTTCTCTACATCGTCGTAGATAACAGGGAGTACCCCTCTGTTTTTCTACTGACTACTGACTACTGTCTACTTCTTTCCCCTTTTCCATTCCCAGATTTCTTCGCTATCGTGTTTACCGTTAACCTCTTTTTTCTTGACTTCACGGAATGTGATTTGGATGAGCGGGAGAGCGTTTTCGTCGTCCTGCTGGCGTCGCTCGAATTGGAGCAGGTCGTAGTAGGCGCAGCGCTTGCGATCCGGGTATTCGCGACAGACCTGCGGGCGGGCGTGATAGATTCCGCAGCCGCGCGTCTCGGGATTGAGGAACTGGCATGCCTGTCCGAAGAGAGGGTCTTTCTTGCGTCGCAGGACGCGCTCGCCGCTTGTCGCGTGCATCTTGGTGTAACGCGCCGCAGCTATTTCGGGCGTCACGCCGAAATGCCTGGCGAGACGGTTGATGTCACGCTTTGTCACCTGCACGCGCTCATAGATCGCGCAGCAGAAGGCAGGGCACTTCGAGCAGTCGAAATAAACGCGCGGTTGTTCGTCCGTAATCTTTTTCGCCATGATCCCCTTTTTTCACATCCTCTGGCACGCAACCCCTCCTGAAGTGCGCGATCCTTTGTGCAGCCTATCTTATTTTAACGCCTCTTGGACTTCTCGTACTCGGATATTAGAAGCTCCATGAACTCTCCGCGCCGCTCGTAGAGACGCTTCGGCTCGCGCGGCTCGTGTCTTGCCAGAGCATACGCTGTAATGATTGGCAGCGCCACCGTCGAATCGACATAACAGACGACAGCATCAGGCAAGCGGTCAGGATCGACCTTACCCCAGGAGACTGCCTCCCCCGGAGTTGCGCCGCTCAAACCTCCCGTGTCCGGGCGGGAATCTGTGACCTGCAAAAAGTAGTCGTGCCCGCGCTCGTCTATGCCAAGCACTTCCTGAATCTGCGGCTCTGTCTGGAGCATGAAGTTTTTCGGGCTGCCGCCGCCGAGAATGAAGACCGCCGAGCGCCCGCCATGCTTCTTCCCTCGATCACCGCGCCCGTGAATCGCGCCGCGCTTTCCAGCGAGCACGATGGCAGCCGTCTCGTTCACGTCGAGTGAAGGGTCGAAAGAGAGCTTGTTGCCCTGCAAGGCTTTGGCTGCGACGTTCATGCCGATAGATGAATCGCCGGGGCTGGAGGTATAAATCGGCACGCCATACTCGTAAGCGGCGGCGAGAAACGATCTGTTTTCGAGTCCCAGCTTGCGCTCACGCTCGCGCACATATTTTCCGCAGAGATAATGGAACTCTGCCGTCGACATGGGCTTTTGAAACTCTTCGCCCTCGATGATCTTACGGAAGAAGGCGTCCGTATCGAGCAGCACAGAATAATCGAAGAAGATGTCGTAGATGCGCACGACCTCTTCCTCGCGAAGCAGTATGTCGGAGATGTGCGTGTTGCCCTGATGCAGCGAGAGGCCGATGCCGAAGTGAGTGTCGTGATAAAGATTCGCGCCCGTTGAGATAATCCAATCGACAAAACCCGCACGAATCAGCGGAATGAGAGCGGAGATGCCGAGCCCCGCAGGCGTGAGCGCGCCCGTGATCGAAAGGCCAACGGTCACATCCCCTTCAAGCATCTTGTTTGTGAAAAGCTGGCAGGCTTCGCGCAGGCGCGCGCCGTTATAAGCGAGAAACGCGTCGTCAACCAGGTCTGCGAGCGTCGTCGCGGACGTGATCGGTCGCGGGTCTATACGCCGCCCCTCTAAAAGCTGACTCCTCTTTTTCACCATCTAGCTCTCTCCTCCTCGTTCTCTCTTCAAGTGTCCTCACGTGCGTCGTTTCCGCTCTCTTCTCTTGCGAAGCGTTCGAGACAGGCGCGACAGAGGCAACTCTGAAAGCGTGTGCGAAGCATCGCACGCACGGCTTCAGTCAGTTTCAGTTCCGCGCACCAGCAGCCCGCGAGCGTCGCCCCGCACGTGAATGCCTGGCCGCAAGCCTCACAGGAGGTGTTGGCCGAAGGCTCGCATGCGCGCAAAGAGATGTCCTGAACTACCATTCGTCGCTTCGCTCCTCGTGGGTTTGGCGTTTCGGGTTTCGAGTTAAAAGAAAAACGGGCTTTTGAACTCGAAACTCGTAAGCCGAAACGCGAAACCTATTTCGTAATCAGGGTCGGAGAGTTGATGTCATAGCGAAGGAGGGTCGCTTTATCACCGCTCACGCGCCAGATAAATTGCTCTGTGGCCTTTCCCTCGTCAAATTCTGAACTATAGCCAAGCGTGACGACCGTGCCGGACGGCGTGTAATTAACATGCCACCCGGTCGGGTCGGAACTCTTCACATTGCCGAGCTTTCGATGCACGGCGCTCAGAAAGGTCGCCAATTCCTCTTCGCTGGTGACCTTCTTAAATTCTTCACCGGCCTCCGCGAAGATGTCTTGATAGCGCTCCTGATTGAACTGCCCGTGAAATTTTTCGACCGCCTGTTGTGCCGTCCCCCTATCCTTACTCATCGAGCATGAGAGGGTTGAAAAAATCAGCGTTCCGATGAGAACAGGCGACAGTTGTTTAGCTGCTCTGAGTATCATCGTCATTGGAACCTTTCGTTCGCGCTTACTCCGCTTGCACCTGGCTTTGTGCGCGGCGCAGGCGCAGGCGGGCGATACGGCGGCTGTCGGCTTCGAGCACCTCCACGTCCAGACCGCGCATCGTGAGCCGCTCGCCAGGGGGCGGCACGTAACCGGATTCGCTGATGACGAGCCCGGCGATGGTCGTGAAATCGTCGTCCTCGATCTCCATGTCGAAGAGCCGCTCGATCTTTCCAATCTCGGTGGAGCCAAGCACATCGTAGTAGCCGTCGTCGCTTTCGACGATCTCCACGATCTCATCTCCTTCGGTATCCTCGTCTTCGATCTCGCCGACGATCTCTTCGAGCATATCCTCGACCGTCACCAGCCCCGCGATCCCTCCGTACTCATCGATCACCATCGCGAGCTGCACGTGCGCCTTCTGCATCTCTTCGAGGAGGTCTGCGACAGACTTCGTCTCAGGAACGAAGTAGACGGGGCGGATCAGCGACGCGATGCCTTCCTCTTCCTTGCCGTCCGACCAGCACTGGAGCAGATCACGCACGTAGATGAGCCCCTCAACATTGTCGATCTGATCCCGGTAGACTGGCAGGCGAGAGTATTTGGAATCGATAATCAGGTCGCGCGCCTCGCGCACGGTGGCGGTGACTGAAAGCGCGGCGATTTCCGTGCGCGGCGTCATCACCTCGCTCACGATGGTATCGCCAAACTCTATGATCGACTGGATCAGCTCGCCCTCTTCCTCTTCGAGTATCCCCTCCTCTTCGCCGACATCGATCAGCGCCTGAAGATCATCGCCGTTATCGTCTTCACCATCGTCCATGCTTTCCGGCACCTGCCGCTCGCGCCGCATGCGGTCGAAGGAGCGATGCCACGGATCAGCGGCAAAGGCGAGCACACGGTAGAGAGGCCGCACCAGAGGGAGCAGCAACAGCAGGATACTTTCAGGATTGCTGAGCGTGACGAGGCGCGGGATGAACTGGCGGAAGATTCCCGCGAGCACCAACCCCACGACCAGGGCGATCAAAATAAAGCGCGCGTTCGGAAACCATTGCTGCGAAATAGACGTGATGAGCACGGAAACGGCGACCAGCAGCATCTGAATCCCCGCCGAAAGCGTGAAGCGAAAGCGCGGGCGGTTCTCAAGAATCTCTTTGAGGAAAGGGGTCGAGCGAGAGGTCGGCTGCTCCTCAGCTTCGGCGATCAGCCGCCTGAGGCCCACGTCGCTCAACTGGCCGAACGCCATATCAACGGTGGCGAGAAACGTCAGCGCGACGAGAAGCAGACAGGTGATCCCGATTTCGAGTTCCATAAATAAGTAGACAGTAGACAGTAGTCAATAGACAGTAGATTTTAGCTTTTATGCTGGCTACTGGCTACTGACTACTGTCTACTGATAATCATATCCCCAGGCGACGGCGCAGGCGGAGTTCCAGGGCGTTCATCTCGCCATCATCAGTTTCATGGTCGTAACCGCACAGGTGCAGGAGTCCGTGCAGGATAAGTTGCCCTACCTCTTCTTCAAACTCCAATCCGTGTTCGGCGGACTGTGCGGCGGCGCGCTCAACCGACACGACCACATCGCCCAGATTCACTTCCTCCAGCTTCTCAAACGCGGCGCGCTCTGCGGGAAATGAGAGCACGTCCGTCGCCTGATCGCGCCCACGAAAACGGCGATTCAAATCCCTCACGGCGCGATCCGAAACAAACACGATGGTCGCGCCTTCATCCTCTGCGCCGATCTCGCCGAGCGCCCTTTCGGCAAACTCGCGCCAGCGACCGCAATCCATAGACCTGCGCCGCTGCCGATTGATAACCTCAATCATAAAGTCCGCGACGAGTGATGAGCATAAACAGGGTTTTCCCTGTCGCTCGCTACCTGTCACACTCTTAAATCCCGCTCTTGCTCGAATGCTTCTCGTAAGCCTTAATGATCATCTGCACGAGGCGGTGACGCACGACGTCTTTTTCTGTGAAGTAGACGAACTCTATGTCTTCGACGCCTGCCAGCACGCGCTCGGCTTCGATGAGGCCGCTGCGCTTGCCCGTCGGCAGGTCGATCTGCGTCACGTCGCCCGTGATGACGGCCTTCGAGCCGAAGCCGATGCGCGTCAGAAACATCTTCATCTGCTCGCTCGTCGTGTTCTGCGCTTCGTCCAGGATGATGAAAGCATTCGCAAGCGTGTTGTGGGTCAGTATAAAATCGTCTGTGACGTAGAGGGCATCGGGAGAGGCAACGCTGATGCACTGTGTTTCATGTACACCTTCTGGTTCAATGCTCTTGATGAAACGTACCGGGCGACCGCCGCCGTGTTCGTGATAGATGTCGGCTTTTCGCTTCAGACGAAAAGGCTCAAGACCTTCCGGCAGACGGATGTCCATAATAAAAGCATCGTGGCGGTATGGAACCTCTCTTCCGTTGGCAAAGCCCGGTTTGCGTCCTTCGGATTTGCGCCTCCGCCAGTAAGCCACGCCTCCAAGAGAACGCACAAGGAACAATACGTCGTCCTTCAAGCGTTCTGAGGTTGTTGTGTATTGAACACGGCACGTTCTACCCTGTTGAGTAACGGGACCTCCGTCAGTATCCAGCAGACCCTGCAAAACCGCATGACGGACTTCAGCGCTGTTGTAAAGATAAACTTCAGGAATGAACTTGGTTGCTGAGTATGTCCCAGACAGTTCCAGCCCGCGCAACGCTTGAGTGAGCGGGTTGCGAATGATTCTTCCGCCGTGCCCCGCTGCGGGGTTGGTAATCACGTAATCAACCCTAGATTTACGTCGAAACGTAAGGTTCATATCGGCGAGCGCGAATTCTAATGATGAGACTAACTCAGAGTCAGATGTACAAAATGTCGGTGAGGTTTTACCTGTCAAGCAACCGTCGCCGAGCAGCAATCCAAGTGAATACGGGTCAAGTGGGGTTTGCCGAAACTCCCATTCCACTGGCGCTGACAGCAAGGGCAATTCGTAGCGGTATTGATGAAAGCAGCGCAGATTGCTCATCATCTCTTGCGTTTGCAATACGCGCAAAGGTCTGTTGCGGCGTTTGTCAGAAGCCGTGCGAACCGCCCAGAGATGCTCGGCACAAGCCAGCGCACTTGATCCATCGGTCATTGTCACACGGTAAACTAATTTTTCACCCTGCGGGAAAACGCCGGTAACTTCGGTCGGTTTTCCGTTAGAGCCAATGACGAGATCGCCGACTTTCAAGCTGCCCATTTCGTGCCAGCCCAGCGGAGTCAGAATCTTGCTGTGCAAAGGATGTGCTCTACCGCGCATGAATGCGAGCGGCGCGACTTCAATCACGCGCCTCTCCAGGAGCTTCGACACGCGCTCGTAGTCAATCAGATCAAAAAGCGCGTCGTAGAGTGGTCTCAGATAGGGATCAACCTTGTCCTGCAAATCGCCGGGTAAAAATCCGAGCTTCTCGCCCGCTTCGACCGCCGGACGCGCCAGCACGATGCGATCAACCTGCTTCTGCATCAACGCCTGCACGGCCATTGCAACAGCGATGTACGTCTTGCCTGTGCCAGCGACGCCGATGCCGAAGACAACGTCTTTATCCTGAATCGCCTCTATGTAGCGACGTTGATTGACTGATTTCGGCGCGACCTGTTTCTTGCCCGCCGGGTTGAAGCGCGATTTCGTGAAGTAGTCGCGTAAAGAGTAGGCGCGATCCTCTGCGATCTGTGTGAAGGCTTCGCGCAGTTCCTTGTCTGTGAAGGTCTTGCCTTCTGTGAAGAGGTCTGCGAAGTCTTCGAGGATGCGTTCGACCGTCTCGACATCTTTGGGGTCGCCATCGACCGTCAGGTCCTGGCCGCGCGCGTTGATGCGAACATCGAGGAGCGATTCGAGGTGTTTAATATTCTGGTCGTGGACGCCGAAGAGCGTCTCCAGACCTCGCGGCGGAAGTTCAATCTTCTTCAATAGATAAAGCTATCTCCTTGCTGCGGGTGAAAATCCGAGGCCGTGCGGAGGGCGCGTGGGTCGTGGGTGCGATAGAGTCTCTTGCATATGCTGCCAGACCGAGACGCTACTACACGGCACGCGCGCGTGTCAAATACATGCGATGCGCCATCAAAAGGGTCTTTTGCGCACAAGCCACCTTGACACATGCACACCCGACACCTATACTTCGTTCTTTGTGTTTGCAGCCAAAAACGCGACTGGAATTAATACTGCATACATCAACTATTAAGAACCAAATTTGACGGAGATTTCAATGCCTAATCATAAATCCGCAGAGAAGCGCATGCGCCAGAACGAGAAGCGCCGACAGATCAATCGCAGCAATCGCAGCCGCCTGCGCACCTCTGTCAAGAAGCTGCGTGCGGCGCTCGCGGGCGGCAACAGTGAGCAGGTCACGACGGTGCTGACGGAGACTATTTCCACGATTGATAAAGCCGTTCAGAAGGGTGTGCTGCACCGCAACGCGGCGGCGCGCTACAAGTCGCGTTTGACGACGCGCGTCAACCAGTTGGGCGCAAAGTAAAGAGCTACAAAATTTTCGAGCGGGCGGGGCGGATCGAGTCTTTCGGTCCGCCCCGTTTTTATTGCTCAGGGCTTGAAGGCATGGGAGCACCGAAAGGAGATTTTATGGTTGAACCGGCGAGGCGTTATGAGAGTCTCGATGAGTTGGAAGCGGTCGTGCGTGGATTCGAGTCTTGCGATCTGAGGCCGTCGGACTTCACACACGAGGCGCACCTGACGGTCGCCCTGTGGTATCTCTCCGAAGGGCGCACCGTGCCGCTGGCAGCCGAGCGGATGCGCGCGGGTCTTTTCCGTTACCTGGATCGCCACGGCCCCGGACGCGATAAGTATAACGAGACGATCACACTCTTCTGGATCAAGCTGCTGCGCAAGTTTCTTGACGAGACGGAAGCTGACCGCTCGATAGTTGAGACGGCCAATGAGGTGAGCGCGCGGTTTCGTGATTCCAAACTCATCTTCGATTACTACAGCCGTGAGCGTCTCTTTTCCGACAAAGCGAAGAGCGCATGGGTTGAGCCTGATTTGAAGCCTCCGGGGTTTTAGAGCGGATTTCATTTGGCTGTACGGAAGAGTTAAACGCAAAGGACGCAAAGCAGAAGACGCTGGAGGCGCGCAAAGGATTATCTTCTTCGCGTCCTTTGCGTGTCTTCCTTTGCGTCCTTTGCGTTTAGAGTTCTTCCCTACCTGCCAGCTCGCAGATGAGCATTTCCAGTTGCAGATGGGGCGTAGCCTGCGAGGTCTTGATAGCGAGGTCTGCGGCGGCGATGCGCTCGATGCTGCGCGTGAGCGTGGCGGAGTCTGTGCGGCGGGCTGTGGCAAGGAACTCCTCGCGTTTACCGAAAATTCCCACCTGACGGTAGACTTCCGGGTTGGGCGCACCCTTCGACATTAAATCTTTGGCGAGCGCGAGACGGTGGTAATTGCTCGCAATGAGGCCGATCAGCATGACGGGTTCCACGCCGTCGTTGAGCAGGCGATGCAGAGTTTGTAGTGCGCGCTTGCGATTGCGGGCGATCAGATGGTCTGTCAGCTCAAAGTTGGACAATTCGCGCGAGCGTCCCGTCAGGTCGTCGATCATCTTCATGGTGATGCGCCCGGTCGGAAGCGCGGCTGTCGCCAGCTTATCCAATTCGTGCGAGAGCTGGCGGACATTGCTGCCGACGAGGGCGACGATCTGGTGGAGCGAGCGTTCATCCACCTCCACTTTCCAGGCTTTGAGATGGTCTTTCGCCCACTTCGCCAGCTCCGCGTCCACGAGCGGCGGAAACTCGACCGCCGTACAGCAGTCCAAAAGCATCTTGCTCAACTTGCGTCGCTTATCCAGCTCGTCTGCAATGAAGATCACGACCGTGGATTGTGCCGGGCGCGCGATGTAGCGCATGAGCGCGGCCTCGTCCGCCTCGCGCTGTAGCTTGCTGAATTCCGTGATGCGCACGACGCGGCGCGAGGTCATCATGGGCAGTTGGCTGGCTGCTGCGATTGCCTGCTGCACATCTACAGAGGCGAGACTGAAGGTCGATTCGTTGAACTCGCGCAAGGGTGCATCGCGCAGTACAGCTTCGGTGATGGCACGCGCGCCCAGATCGCGCAGGTAGGTCTCTGCACCGAATAGAAGGTAGAGCGGATCGACCCGTCCCTGCTTCAGGGCGCGTCTTAATTCCTCACGCGAGAGGGTGCCCACGACGACTACTATTGCTCCTGTGTGACGCTGAAGCCGTTGATGAGGGTCGAGACGATTGATTCAGCGAAGCTGCGCGCCATGCGCTGCACCGCAGGGTCCTCCTCATTGAAGAATGTGCGGGGATCGTTCGCAAACTCGAACTCGCCGCGAAAGACGAAGTTCTGGTTATCGTACAACACGCGATTCTCCACCTGGTCGCGCACCGTCACGGCGGCTGTGATCGTGACCTCGAAAATACGCGCCCGCCCACGATCATCCAGCAGCACGCCTGAAAAGTAGAAACTCTTGACGACGCCGTCGATCACAGCATCCGCGCCCTCGCGCTCACCCTGCACGCGCAGTTTGCGCCCCCTCCGTACGATCTCGTTGATGACCGCTTCGGTGAAACGATGCTCGATCTTGTAGCGCAGCGCATTGCCTTCCATCTGAAAGGCTGGTACGGCGACCGTGCGAATGCGCGACGGGAGCTGATTTTTCGTCACGGGCTTGTAGCATTCAGCAAAGCCCGTAACGAAAAGGAGCATCAACGCGAAGATGCTAGAACGCCAGATTTTTCCCACGGCAGCCATTACCCGCTCTCCATCAAGATTAAGGAAGGGAGAACTTACCACAAAGACACAGAGGCACAAAGAACTTGAATCGTAAATCGTAAAGAGGAAAGAAAATCCCCCTGCCTATTTAGGATTTACGATTTAAACGGCATCCCTGATCGCATTGAGGACGCGCAACGTCTCGACGGCGGCGCGCACGTCGTGCACGCGCACGATCTTTGCGCCGCGCAGGGCTGCCACCACGACAGTCGCCATCGTCCCGTGAATGCGCTTGTTGACCGGCGCGTACTTGAGCAGGCCTCCGATGAAAGACTTGCGTGAGGTGCCGATGAGCAGTGGGAAGTCCTTGAACTCGCGCGCCAGTCTGTTCAGTTTGGCGATCAATTCGATGTTCTGCGCCTGACTCTTGCTGAAACCGATGCCGGGATCAAGCACTATGCGCTCGCGCTTGACGCCGCGCTGCTCAGCCTCCGCGATACTGCGCCGCCAGCTTTCGGAGACTTCAGCCATAATATCTCTGACCGGCTTCAGGGTGTGCATGGTCTCAAACGTGCCGCGTGAGTGCATGAGGATCAATCCGGCGTCATAGTATGCGGCCACATCGGCAATCTTAGGGTCAAACCTGAGGCCGGAAATGTCGTTGACGATTTCCACCCCGGCATCCAAGGCCATGCGCGCCACTCTGGCTTTAGTAGTGTCTATCGAATAGGGGACGCTTGAATGCAAGGCGATCAGGACGCTGAGATATTTCTCGACGCGCCGCATCTCCTCTTCCTCCGAGATGGGCGTCGCTCCGGGTCGGGTAGACTCGCCGCCGATGTCTATGATGTCTACGCCATCCTCGATCATCTTTTGGGCGTGATCCCACGCGCGCTTGCGCGTGAACCAGCGCCCGCCGTCGCTAAAGCTATCCGGCGTGAGGTTGATGACGCCCATCACGAGGGTGCGCTTGCTAAGCGGCAAGGTGCGTCGCGCCAGCTTCCATTCGCGTACACTCATAAGAAGAAGAGGAGCGAGGAAAAGGGAAAGGGGAAAGGTTTTCACTCCCTTTCCCCTCTTAACGATGTTCCCTATTTACCACCGCTTTAAGCCGTCGCAGGGTTGCTGCCTGTAATCGGCGGCAGGATTGGCTTGAGCGGTTTAGCCGCAGGCTCTTTGAGCTGCGGGCGCTCGTCATCGTCGCGCGTCGGCGGCTGGTCGTCGTCAAGCGGAAGACCGGCCACGATGCGCCTGATCTGCACGCCGTCGAGCGATTCACGCTCCAGCAATGTCTCTGAGAGGCGAACCATCGTGTCGCGGTTCTCTTCGATGATCTGGCGCGCTCGATCATACTGATCGGAGACGATCTTCTTCACTTCCTGGTCGATCTTGATCGCAGTATCTTCCGAAAAATCACGATGCTGCGCGATCTCGCGACCCAGGAAGATCTGCTCCTCCTTCTTGCCGAAGGTGAGCGGCCCCAACTCTGACATGCCGTACTCGCAGACCATCGCGCGGGCAAGCTCTGTCGCACGCTCGATGTCGTTGGATGCGCCGGTCGTGATGCTGCCGAGGAAGGTCTCTTCGGCGATGCGCCCGCCCATCAGAATGGCTATCTGGCCGAGCAGGTATTCTTTCGTATAGTTGTGGCGATCACCTTCCGGAAGCTGCTGCGTGACGCCCAGTGCCATCCCGCGCGGGATGATCGTGACCTTGTGCACGGGGTCTGCGTTCGGCACTTTCAATCCGACCAGCGTATGCCCCGCTTCGTGGTAGGCTGTGATGCGCTTCTCTTCGTTCGAGATGACCATTGATTTGCGCTCAGCGCCCATCAAGACCTTGTCCTTCGCCAGCTCGAAATCGGGCATCGCGACCAGCTTCTTGTTGTAACGCGCCGCGTTCAAGGCCGCCTCGTTGACCAGGTTCGCCAGGTCAGCGCCAGTAAAGCCCGGCGTGCCGCGCGCGATCACAGAGATGTCAACGTCCTCGCCCAGCGGAATCTTGCGCGTGTGGACTTTAAGGATGCCTTCGCGCCCGCGCACGTCTGGACGCGAAACGACCACGCGACGGTCAAAACGTCCGGGACGAAGCAGCGCAGGGTCTAACACGTCGGGTCGGTTGGTCGAAGCGATCAGGATCACGCCGTCGTTCGATTCAAACCCGTCCATCTCGACGAGCAACTGATTAAGGGTCTGCTCGCGCTCGTCGTGACCGCCGCCGAGACCTGCGCCGCGATGACGACCGACAGCGTCGATCTCGTCTATGAAGATGATGCAGGGCGCGTTCTTCTTGCCCTGTTCGAAGAGGTCGCGCACACGCGAGGCTCCGACGCCGACGAACATCTCTACGAAATCAGAGCCAGAGATGGAGAAGAAGGGGACGTTGGCCTCGCCCGCGATGGCGCGCGCCAGGAGGGTCTTGCCCGTTCCCGGCGGTCCCATCATCAAAACGCCCTTCGGAATACGCCCGCCGAGCTTCTGAAACTTTTGCGGCTCTTTGAGGAATTCGATGATCTCCTGCAACTCCTCCTTGGCCTCTTCGACGCCCGCCACGTCCTTGAACGTGACGCGCTTCTGCTGGTTATTGAGAAGCTTGGCGCGCGACTTGCCGAAACTGAGAGCCTTGTTGCCGCCCGACTGCATCTGCCTGAGCATGAAGATCCAGATGCCGACGATGAAGAGGATCGGAGCCCAACTCAAGAGGATGCCCCAGATCATGCCGTTGCTGGCGGGCTCTTCTTCGACCTTCTCGACACGCGCTTTGCCGTTGGCGTCCTTCTCGACGGTCGCCATGTTCATCAAATCCCTTTTGACAAACTCGTTGGCAAGCGGGGTGCGAAACTCGTTGTTGTCCTTGTCCTGGGCGACCACTTCCGACTGTTTGACAGTCATCTTAGCGATCTTGCCATCCTGGACTTTGGCGACCAGCTCACCGTAGGAGAGTTGCGAAGAGTTTTTGCCCTGCTGCTTCGCAAACACCTGGTAGAGCACCAGCGCTCCGACCACGATGAAGACCCAGAAAATTATTTGCCTAGCCGTAGAACTCAAGATATTTCGTGCCTCCGATGTCGATCATACAGCATTTCGACATCTTTTGTCGCTCCCATAAATTAGAACCTGCCGGTCGTGCTGGATGCCGCGAGCGTTTTCCCCATTTGATCCTTCGCGACCAGATAATTTTAGATGCCCCCTGAGCACCCTAAGTTGTGCTCTTTTCTCAGTCTAACGGGCGGAAACCGCCCTGTTTATCAACAAAACCTTTAGCGTTGCGGCGCTGTAAATGTCGCCAGGTAGGGCAACTCTCGCCAGCGCTCGTTGAAGCCGAGGCCAAAGCCGAAGACGTAGTTTTCACGCGTCTCGAAGGCGCGCCAGTCCGGCTCGACAGCGACGCGACGCCGTTCGGGTTTATCAACCAGCACGCAAAGCTCCACGCTTTTAGCCCCGTGCGCGCCCAGTTGCTTGATCAAATACTCTTGCGGCACGCCCGTTTCCAGCACGCCTTCGACCAGAATCACGTTGCGACCCGAAAGATCCATTCGCGTGCTGAACGAAAGGTCTTGAAACCCGCCTATTGATTGATGATCGTAGCGCAGGAAAGCCGTGTGCGGCGAGATACTCATGGCGCGCAGCAGATCAGCAAGGAAGACGAAGCTGTCTTCGCCCACGCCGAGGACAGACACTTCCCGCTCGCGGTAGACGCGCGAAATCTCTCTGGCGAGCATCTGAATCCGGTCGGCGATCTCCGCCGCGCTGTAAACCTCAAAGATTTCGGCCATTTCGCCCAACCGCGCCTCAAAAGGAAGCCAACAAACCGAAAACCGCACGCTCCACAAGCGCGAGCGGCGGCTCGACAATTAAGATTCTAGACGGCAGCGCCACCATTTACAACAAGAATTTGCCAGTAGCCAGTAGCCAGTAGTCAGGAGCCAGTAGAAAAGAAAAGCCGTTGATGTGGTTGATTCAGCTCATCATAAATCATAATAGAGAACGCAACAGGCACTCCGTATTTCTCTACTGGCTACTGACTACTGACTACTGTCTACTGTCTTTAGATAAATCCGTTTACGCTTGCGGCAGACCACAGCGCCGCCCGGCAGCTCGATGATGCGACCGCCGCGCTCGCCCGCGAGCAGCTTTTCGACGGCCAGTATGTGCACCATCTCCAACCTTCTGAGGTCGCCACGCCCGCGCGCGATCCAGAGCCGCAGAGCGCGCCTGCGCAATGATGAAGGCGCGCGCGCCAGGACATCTATGCTCAGAGGCGAGCCTTCAACGGCTGTGCCCTCTTCGGTGCTCGCCTCGTCGAGCAATCTTTCGGCTGACTGACGCAGCGCCGCCCCGTCTTCACGCAGCAGCTCGGCTGTGCGCGCGAGAGCCTCCACCACGCGCGCGTTGAAGGTCTGCATCAGCGGGATGAGGTGTTCACGCACACGCACGCGCGCGAACCTCTCGTCGCGGTTCATCTCGTCAACACGGAATGAAACGGCTCGCTCCTCGCAGTAGCTTTCCGTTTGCGCTCGTCTCGCCCATCCGAGCAGAGGCCGCACGAGCAAGAGGTCGCTGTCAACATCCAACGGGCGGGCGGGTTCGATGCCGCCTAAGCCTTCAGAGCCGCTTCCGCGCATCAGCCGCAGGAGCACCGTCTCGGCCTGATCGTCCATCGTGTGCGCGGTCAGAATCATGCACGCCTCCAGGCTCTGCGCCGCCTCCGAAAGAAACTGATAACGAGCACGGCGCGCCGCCTGTTCCAGATTATCGCCGCTCAAGAGCGCTCGCTCTTTCACGGAAGCGCGCCCGACGACAACCCTATAACCCAACCTCGCGGACAGTTCTGACACCCACTCCGCGTCCAACTCGCTCTCTTTGGAGCGCAAGCCGTGATCCAGATGCGCGACCGTCAACTCCAATGTCAGCCGTCCGGCCTTGAGCAGCTCGTCCAGACCGAGCAACAGCGCGACGGAATCCGCGCCGCCAGACACGGCGACGATCACTCTCTCACCCGTCACAGGCAGAGCAAGGCGCTTCCATTCGGTTAGCAAATACCGTGCGAAACCGCTCAGCCTCTGCCTGCTTGCACGTTTAGAGCCTCGGACGCGCTTTTTCTGTGCAGTATTCATCAGTGCAGATTGTCATGCCAGGGTCGGAAGATCGTCAATCAGATTTACGATTATGGGATTTGGGATTTCAGATTTGAGACGAGAAGAGTCAAACAGGAGAGGTCTGTTCTTCTGCGACCTTTGCGAAATCCCTTAGCGTCCTTTGCGTTTAAAGAGAAGTTTTAACCGCAGAGGACGCAAAGGGAATCGCAAAGGTCGCAGAAGATGTGCCCCTCTTATCGCTCCAAAGCCTGTACGAAATCGTTGAGCAGATCGCGCTCGTCTTCAAGGCCGACGGAGATTCTCACGAGGCTGTCGCTGACGCCCGTGTCGGATTGCCGTTCGACCGAAACCTGCTGTCTCCACATCGCCGCCGGGTGCACGACGAGGGTTTCGTAACCCCCCAGGCTCGCCGCGTACTGCGCGAGCTTGAGCTTGCCTATGAAGGCTTCGGCCACGTCAAAACCGCCGCTCAGTTCGACGCTCAGGATGCCTGTGAATCCGTTCATCTGACGACGCGCCAGATCATGCTGCGGGTGCGATTCGAGGCCGGGGTAAAAGACTCGCTCGACGCCCCTATGCGATTCGAGCATGCGCGCCAGCGCGAGCGCATTGCTGTTGTGACGCTCGATACGCAGCCCCAGCGTCCTCAAGCCGCGCAGCAAGAGCCACCCGTCGAAGGGGCTGAGAGTTGCGCCCGCCACGATTGCGAACTTCCAGGCACGCTCGATGAAGCTCTTGGACGCGACCATCACGCCCGCCGTCAGGTCATGGTGTCCGCCCAGATACTTCGTGGCGCTGTGCACAACCACGTCGATGCCGAATGCGAGGGGGCGCTGATTGACGGGCGTCGCGAAAGTGTTATCGACGATGGTGGTGATGCCGCGCTCGCGCGCAAGCGTCGCGACGGCGCGCAAATCCGTGATCTGCATGAGCGGGTTGGTCGGCGTCTCTGCGTAGATGAGCTTCGTGTCGGGGCGCAGGGCAGCGGCCAAAGCAGGCATATCGGTCTGGTCTACGAAGGTGCATTCTATGCCCCAGCGCGGCAGTAGATCCCTGAGCAGCGTCATTGATCCCGGATAGAGATTGCGCTGCGCGACGACGTGATCGCCGCTCTGGACGAGGCTCATCACGGCACTGAAGATCGCGCCCATGCCGGAGCTTGCGACGAGCGCCGCTTCTCCGCCTTCCAGCCGCGTCATGATCGCCTCGACCTGCTTGTGCGTCGGGTTGCCATAGCGCGTGTAGAACTCCGTCGGGTGCGTCGCGGAGGCTACTTCGCTGAAGTGCTCGGAAGTCTCAGCGCGAAAGGTCGTCGTCTGCCAGATCGGAGGACTGACGGCGCTCGTTTCGTTTGACGCTCCATCGGCGTGGAGGACATCTGTCTGCACCCGGCTCGGATCAAACTCGTCTTTTCTCATCCTCGACCTCTCAGAAAACTAGGGATTCACCACAGAGGCACAGAGAAGAAAATTGCAGAAATCAGAATCATGCAAATCTTTCATGGTTTTCTCTGTGTCTGCGGTGCTTCTGTGGTTCATTTTTTATTAGCTGCTCTCAATCTCAGGCGCAGGGCGTTGAGCTTGATGAAGCCTTCGGCGTCGCGTTGGTTGTACTGTTCGTCTGCGTCGAACGTCGCCACTCTCTCGTCGTAGAGCGAGTGCGGCGAGCGGCGACCCGCCACCGTCACGTTGCCGCGATAGAGCTTCAGGCGCACATCGCCGGTCACCTCTTTTTGCGTCTCGTCGATCATTTTGCGCATCAACTCGAACTCCGGCGCGAACCAGAAGCCATAATAGATGCACTCGGCAAGCTTGATGCCGAGCGAGTCGCGCAGGCGCATCACTTCGCGGTCGAGCGTGATGGACTCCAGCGCGCGATGCGCCGCGTGCAGGAGGGTCACGCCCGGCGTCTCGTACACGCCGCGCGACTTCATCCCGACATAACGGTTCTCCACCAGATCGACGCGCCCGATCCCGTGCTCGCCACCGACCCTGTTCAGATGTTCGAGCAGGGCGAGCGCGTCCATGCGCTCACCATCTATCTCGATTGCCTCACCTCGCTCGAAGCCTATCTCCATGTATTCGGGTTGGGCTCTGGCCTCTTCCGGCGCTTTCGTCATCTGGAAAATGTCCGCAGGAGCTTCGGCCCAGGGGTCTTCGAGGATGCCGCCCTCATAAGAGACGTGCATCAGATTGCGGTCTATCGAATAGGGTTTGGAACGCGTCGCCGCGACGGGAATGTGATGCCGTTCGGCGTAGGCGATGAGGTCTGAGCGCCCTTTGAACTCCCACTCGCGCCACGGAGCGATGACCTTGATCTCCGGCTCAAGCGCGTAATAGGTCAGCTCGAAACGAACCTGATCGTTGCCCTTCCCCGTCGCGCCATGTGCGACTGCGTCAGCCGCCTCAAGGCGCGCGATCTCGATCTGCCGTCTGGCGATGAGGGGACGCGCCAGCGCTGTGCCCATCAGGTAGACGCCTTCATAGACCGCGTTGGCTTTGACAGCCGTCCACACGAAGTCACGCACAAACTCCCGCCGCAAATCCTCCACGTAGAGCTTCGATGCGCCGGTTGCGCGCGCCCTCTCATCAAGGCCATTTAACTCCTCGCCCTGCCCGACATCAGCGCAGTAGCAGACCACCTCGCAACCGTAACGCTCCTTGATCCAGCGCAGCATGACGGACGTATCAAGCCCGCCCGAATAAGCCAGCACGATCTTTCCGACCTTCTTCCCCATCAATCTTTCATATCCTCACGCCGTTGCTCCATCGTTTACACTTGTATCATATTACTCGACAATCTACAGAGGGCGCCCGGTTATAGCTAAAATGTCTATTCATTCTCAGAGAGATAGATACGATTCAGAGGCGGCTTGCGGCGCTAATAACAGGGCGAGGAGACGATCAGATGAGCGAGTCGAAAAACTTGTGGGGCGGGCGGTTCACGGGTGAGATGGATGAGAAGTTTGCCGCGTTCAACCGCTCGTTCGGATTCGACCGGAGGCTGTTCGAGGCAGACGTGCACGCGAGCCTTGCGCATGCGGAGGCGCTGGCTCGCGCCGGTGTGCTCGACCCATCGGAAATGGATCGCATCAGGACGGGGCTTGAGACGATGCTCGAACGCTTCGGCCAGCTTCGGGCTGACTACTTCGACCGTGTGCCATCTGAAGATGTTCACTCGTTCATCGAAGCGCGCCTCGTCGAACTGGTTGGCGAGGCGGGGCGCAAGCTGCATACGGGTCGCAGCCGTAACGATCAGGTGGCGACGGCGATGCGTCTCTGGCTGCGCGAAGAGATAGACCGCCTCGCGCGCAGCTTGCGCGAGGTGCAGGCTGCATTGATTGAGCTGGCGGAGGCGCATCGCGCGGCGCTGCTGCCCGGCTACACGCATCTGCAACGCGCTCAGCCTGTGCTCTGGGCACACTGGTGTCTCGCCTATTTCGAGATGTTCGCGCGCGACCGCGCACGCCTCATGGATGCGCGTCGTCGCGTCAACGTCATGCCGCTGGGGTCTGCGGCGCTCTCCGGCACGTCCTTCGAGATAGACCGCGAGCGTGTGGCGCGCGAGCTTGGCTTTGAAGAGGTCGCGCGCAACAGTCTGGACGCGGTCGCGGATCGCGATTTCTGCATAGAGTTTTCGAGCGCCGCCTCTCTCATCATGCTTCACCTCTCAAGGTTGGCCTCCGACATTATCATCTATGCGACCGTGGAGTTCGGTTTCCTGGAGCTCGGCGACGCCGTGACGACCGGCTCAAGCCTGATGCCGCAGAAGAAGAACCCGGACTCCATGGAGCTTGTACGCGGCAAGGCCGGGCGCGTGTTCGGACACCAACTCGCGCTGCTCTCTATGATGAAGGGGCTGCCGCTCGCCTATAACAAGGACATGCAGGAAGACAAGGAAGCCGTCTTCGATACGGTTGATACGGTCAGTGCATCTCTGGAAGTGACGGCGACAGTTCTGCGCAACGTGCATGTACGCGAGGACAGGATGCGCGCCGCAGCTTCGCAAGGCTATCTGAATGCGACGGAGCTGGCCGATTACCTGGCGCGTAAGGGGACGCCGTTTCGCGAGGCGCACGACGCGGCGGGACGCCTTGTGCTCCTAGCCATAGAGCGCGGCGTAGAGCTTCACGATCTCTCCATTGAAGAGATGCGCTCCGTCTCCTCGCTCATCGAAGAGGACATCTACCCCGCGCTCACTCTCGAAAGCACGCTCGCCACGAAATCACAGACCGGCGGGACAGCGCCCGAACGGGTTATTGAGGCGCTCGCAGTTGCGCGCGCTCGTCTTTGATATGAAGAGTAAAACGTCCGTGGTCAGTAGTCAGTTGTTCGCTTTGTTAAGCTGACTATTTGATCTTCTGGCAGCAAGCCCTCGAAGCGCAAACAACGGACAACTGACCACGGGCAACGGACGTTTTATTCCCCTAAGTAAGCCTCTTTGATGCCCGGGTCGGCGGCCAGCTCCTTCGAGGCGCCTTCCATGACGATCTGGCCTGTTTCGAGGACGTAGGCGCGGTCGGAATGTTTGAGCGCGGCGTGTGCGTTCTGCTCAACTAACAGGATGGTCGTGCCCTGGCCTCTGATCTCTTCTATGGCCTCGAAGATGGTGTGGACGACGAGCGGCGCGAGTCCGAGCGAGGGCTCGTCCAGAAGGAGCAGGCGCGGGCGCGACATGAGCGCGCGTCCCATCGCCAGCATCTGCTGTTCGCCGCCCGAAAGCGTTCCGGCCTTCTGCGCTTCGCGCTCCTTGAGGCGTGGAAACATCTTAAAGACATGCTCCATGTCGGAGGCGATCTTGCTCTTGTTCTTTTGCAGGTAAGCGCCCATCTGCAAGTTCTCGCGCACGGTCAGGTTGGCGAAGACGCCGCGCCCTTCGGGCGACATAGAGATGCCGCGCGCAACCAATTTGTGCGTCGCACGCCCTCCAATATCCTCGCCCTCAAACATGATGCGCCCATCGCTCGGCTCAAGCAGCCCCGTGATGGTGCGCAGCGTGGTGGATTTGCCCGCGCCGTTGGCGCCGATCAGGGTCACCACCTCACCCTTATCGACATGCATCGACACGCCCTTCAGCGCCTCAATCGCGCCGTAGTTCACAGAGACATTTTCTAGAGTAAGCATAAGAGCAGTAGTCAGTAGTCAGTAGACAGTAGTCAGTAGCTGGCAGGTTTTTCTACTGGCTACTGACTACTGTCTACTGACTACTAATCTCCTAGATAAGCTTCGATCACCTTCGGATCGTTCCTGATCTCTTCGGGCAGACCGAGCGCGATGGACTTGCCGTAATCGACCACCTGGATGCGCTCGCAGACGCCCATGACGACCTTCATGTTGTGCTCGACGAGCAGGATCGTGAGACCGAAGCGGTCGCGTATCTGGCGTATCAGAGCCATCAGGTCTTCCGCCTCTGCCGGGTTCATGCCCGCCGCCGGTTCATCCAGCAGTAGCAGCTTGGGACGCGTGGCGAGAGCGCGCACGATCTCAAGTCTGCGCTGGTTGCCGTAAGGCAAGCTCGTCCCGCCTTCGTTACGGAACCGCGCGAGGTCGAAGATTTCCAGCAGCTCCATGCAGAAGTCTCTATGCTCGCGCTCGTCACGCTCGAAGCGCGGCGTGCGTATCACCGCATCTGCGAGCGTCTGGCGGGCGTGGATGTGGCAGGCCGTCATCACGTTTTCGAGTACAGACATGCTGGGGAACAGGCGTATATTTTGAAACGTGCGCGAGATGCCGCGCCGCGCGATCTCATAGGAGCGCAGCCCGTCAATGCGCTTGCCCTGAAAATAGATTTCGCCCGAAGTCGGCTCATAAACGCCCGTCAACAGGTTGAAGATCGTCGTCTTGCCCGCGCCGTTCGGGCCGATGAGACCGTAAATCTCTCCCTTCCGCACATTCGTGTCCAGCGCGTTGACGGCGACGAGGCCGCCGAAGCGGATCGTACATTTAGCTGTGCGCAGGACTCCCGTCTGGTCGCTCACGACACGCTCCTCAGAGCGCGCCGTGCGCGCCGCTTCCGTGATGATCGAGTCCTCTTTGGTCGCGCTGACGGCGTTCGGATCAGGCGTCTCGTTCATCTGTTCTTCACCTCCTTGACAGGGTCTGAAGCCTTCGGAGTGTCGTGGCGTTCTGCAATCGGGACACCCTTCGACGTGCCCACGGCTTCGTCACCTTCCGGGCGTTTCTGCGGACGCTTCAGCCAGTTGAGGCCGAACTCACGCGTGCCCAGAACTCCCTGCGGGCGCGTCAACATAATCAGGATCAGCAAGGCGGAGTAGATGACGAGCCGCCACTCGGAGAACCCGCGCAGCAGCTCTGGCAGAATCGTGATGACGAGCGCGCCCAGGATCGAACCCGTGATCGAGCCCATGCCGCCGAGCACGATCATGATGATGATCTCGAAGGATCGTATGAACTGGAAATCGTTGGTGCTTAAAAATTGCGTGTAGTGGCCGAAGAGGACGCCCGCCACTCCTGCAAACGCCGAGCTGATGACGAAGGCGAGCACCTTGTAGCGCGTCGTATTGACGCCCATCGCTTCCGAGGCCAGCTCGTCTTCGCGTATGGAAACGAGCGCGCGCCCCGTGTCCGAGTGAACGATGTTATGGACGGTGACGATGGTGATGACGGCGAACGCGCCGACCCAGATGAAATTCGTGTAGCCGGGAACGGCGAAGCCCGTCGCGCCGCCCACCACATCTATATTGAGAATGACGATGCGTATGATCTCTGCGAAGCCGAGCGTCACGATAGCCAGGTAATCGCCGCGCAGACGTAAAGAGGGAATGCCGACGATCAACCCGGCAATCGCAGCCGCCAGCGCGCCCACCAGAATAGCGATCAGAAAGACCAGCACATGCGCCAGCGTCCCACCGCCCATGCTGCGCTCCCATACCTGCCCGTGATAGACGGTTAAGTAAGCGGACGCATACGCGCCGATAGCCATGAAGCCCGCGTGCCCGATGGAGAACTGTCCCGTGAAACCGTTAATCAGGTTGAGCGAGACGGCCAGAGTGATGTTGATGCCCGCCAGCATCAGGATGCGCGCGTAATACGGCGGCAGGCCGAAGCCAAACAACCCCGCCTCGCTCGTGTATTCATTCAAAGCGACAAGCAGCAGGACGATGACGATAGCGCCTATGAGTCGTTGGAGGAGCTTTGGCATAAGAATTCAGGGATGAGGGATGAGGGATGAGGGATGAGTAAGAATGAGCTTTTAACTCATCCCTCATCCCTCATCCCTCATCCCTGCTCTTAAACTTTTTCCTGCACGGTCGAGCCTAAGAGACCCGACGGACGAAACAGTAGAACCAGAATCAGGATCGAGAAGGCGACGGCGTCACGGAACGTCGAAGGGATGCCGATGTTCTGCCCGTAGCCGACGACGAAGGTTTCGGCTGCGCCGATCAGCAGGCCGCCCAAAACCGCGCCCGGAATGTTGCCGATGCCGCCAAGGACAGCCGCGACGAAAGCTTTCAGCCCCGTGATGATGCCCATCAGCGGGTCGATCTGCGGGTTGTACTGCGCCGTCAGCACGCCGCCCGCAGCCGCCAGCGCAGAGCCCAGCGCGAAGGTGAAAGAGATGATCAAGTCCGTGTTGATGCCCATCAACTTCGCCGAGTTGAGATTGAACGAGACGGCGCGCATCGCCGTGCCCACCTTGGTTCGGTAGATGATCCATTGCAGCATCAGCATGAGCGCGACCGACACCACGAAGATCAATATCTGCGACGTGGAGATGGCCGCATTGCCGAACAGCGTATAGCTCTTGTTATCGAGGAGCAGCGGGAAGGCGCGCGGCGCGCCGCCGATGCGCGGGTGGGCGACGAAGAGATTCTCGATCAACAAAGAGACGCCGATAGCAGTAATCAGCGTCGTCATGCGCGAATACTTTCTGACCGGGCGATACGCGAAGCGCTCTATACTCATGCCGACGAGCGCCGCGATGAGCATCGAGCCGATGAGCACGATGCCTAACCCGACGAGTGACGGCGTGCCCACGTAGCCAAGCTGGAAGGCCAGGAAGTATCCCGCGTATGCGCCGACCATGTAGATGTCGCCGTGCGCGAAGTTGATGAGCCTGAGAATGCCGTAGACCATCGTGTAACCGAGCGCGATGAGCGCGTAGATTGCGCCGATGGTCAGGCCGTTGATGAGCTGCTGAATGAATGTATCCATATCAGGGTTCGCCCGCCGTTACGGAGTCTTGGTGTTCGACGTCTTACTGGTATTCGTGGTCGATGTGTTGGAGCCTGCTCCCGTGGTCGTCGTCGTTGTCGTGCCGGACGCATTCGACGATACGGAAGTGGTGTTGGTGTTGGCCGCAGGCGAAGTGTTCGTCGTGGCGGGCGTCGTCGCCGTCGTCGGTTGAGCGCCTTCCGGCTGAATCGTCTCCTTGTAGACGTACTTGCCGTCTTGCAGCTCGAAGACCACGGCAGGCTTGACGGCGTTGCGCTCGTTATTGATGGTGATGCTGCCCGTCACGCCCACGAAGCCTTTGGTCTGCGCGATGGCATCACGCAGCTTCTGCCCGTCGGTCGTTCCGGCTCGCTGGATCGCGTCGGCCAGCACTTTCATGGCGTCATAAGCGAGCGCGCCGA
>DASVVT010000066.1:0-14304 GCA_036386415.1 Pyrinomonadaceae bacterium | reverse complement strand
AGATTTAGCGCGGTATCTGGCGGATGGGAGCTTAGAATTTCTTGGGCGGACGGACTCACAGGTCAAGATCAGGGGAGCGCGCGTCGAGTTGGGGGAAGTGGAGGCGGTCTTAGGCGCTCACCCGGGAGTACGCGAAGCGGTGGTCGTGGCGCGCGAAGATATCCCCGGCGAGAAGCGGCTGGTAGCCTATATTCTCCCGCACGATGGAGAAGCGACGACGACGCGCGAGCTACGGAGCTTCTTGAAGCAGAAGCTGCCCGAGAACATGATTCCCTCGACGTTCGTGATGATGGAAGCATTTCCGTTATCGCCGAATGGGAAGGTGGACCGGCGCGGGTTGCCAGTGCCCGACGCGACGAGACCGGTCTTGGAAGAGAGGTTCGTCGAGCCGCGCACTGAGGTCGAAGGGGCGCTCGCCAAAATCTGGACTGAGGTGCTCGGCATCGAACAAATAGGTGTGTATGACAACTTCTTTGAGTTGGGTGGGGATTCCATTCTCGGCATACAGGTCATTGCGCGAGTCAATCAGGCCGGGTTGGCGCTGACGCCACGACAGTTGTTTCAGCACCAGACGATTGCCGAGCTGGCCGCCGCGTCCCTTGCACCCTCGAACATTAAGGCCGAGCAGGGGACAATCACCGGCCTGCTCCCGTTGACGCCCATTCAGCATTGGTTCTTCGAGCAGAATCTCCCTGAACCGCACCATTGGAATCAAGCAATGCTGCTCGAAGCGCGAACGCCTCTGGACATCTCACTCTTAGAGCACGCGCTGCAATACGTGCTCGCCCATCACGATGCGCTCCGCCTGCGATTTATGCCGGATGATACAGGCTGGCAGCAGTTCAATGCTGGCTTGGGTGAGACAGTATCCTGCCGTCACGTGGAGTTATCAACGCTGAGGCTGGAAGAACAAAGGAGAGCTTTTGAGGAAGCGGTCACGGATTCGCAAGCCAGCCTGAATCTAACGGATGGCCCGCTCCTGCGCGTTACGCTCTTTGACTGGGGCGCGCAGAGGCCGAACCGTCTGCTGATCGTCATCCACCACCTCGCGGTCGATGGCTTCTCCTGGCGAATCTTGCTCGAAGACCTACAGACGGTTTACCGGCAACTGACGCAGGGAGAGGCGCTCCAGCTACCGCCTAAGACGACTGCGTTTAAGCACTGGGCTGAACGACTAACGGCGTATGCGCAGTCGGCAGATTTGCGGCAAGAGTACGACTACTGGCAGGCTGAGTCTGGGGGATGGGCCGCGCGGCTGCCCGTTGACTATCCGCTGGAAGGGGGCGCGAATACAGAGGCGTCGGCAGCCCATGTGACTACGTCTCTGAGCAGCGAAGAGACGCAGGCGCTGTTGCGCACGGTTCCGAAGACCGCGCAGGTGCAGATTAACGATCTATTATTGACAGCCCTCGGCTGCGCGCTTACTCAATGGACAGGAGAGCGTTCCTGTCGCGTGGACATAGAGGGTCACGGGCGGGAACAACTCTTCGACGATGTCGACCTGTCGCGGACTGTCGGATGGTTTACGACGATCACGCCGGTGCGCCTCGGGTTTGGAGAAGATGCCGACCCCGGAGAGGCCCTGCGCTTAGTCAGGCAACATCTTCGTCGCATCCCGGCTCACGGCATCGGTTATGGTGTGTTGCGCTATCTCAAGGGGTCGGATACGGCGGCGAGCTTACGCGCGCTTCCGCAGGCCGAAGTGAGTTTTAACTATCTGGGCCAGCTCGACCAGTTGTTTTCGGAAGACTCTCTTTTCAAACTCGACTTGGAGTCCGTTGAATCATTCCACAGCCCGCGCGGCGCGAGACGTTATCTGCTCGACGTGGGCGGGTTGATTGTTAATGGTCAACTGCGAATCAATTGGACTTACAGTGAGAATATTCATCGACGGACGACCATCGAGCGTTTGGCCGAGAACTACATGGAGACGCTGCGCGCGCTCATCGTCCAGTGCCTGGACTCCAGAATGTGGGATCATGCGCCTGCTGATGGGGGTGGACAGGGCGATGTTGCTGATGCCGACACGCAGTTGCCGATGATCGTGCCCGCTCCAGAGGAGCGACACAAACCTTTTCCTCTGACGGATGTTCAGCAGGCTTACCTATTCGGTCGGAGCGGAGCTTTTGAGTTATCAAATGCTGCCTGCCACATCTACACAGAGTTTGATTTTGATGAACCGGGATTTGATCTCGAAAGGTTCAATCAAGCTTTGCGGCGGTTGATTGATCGTCATGAGATGCTGCGGGCTATTGTGCTGCCGGAAGGGCAGCAGCAGATATTGGAGCGCGTTCCTCCATACCAGATCGAGGTTCTGGACCTGCGGGAACAGAGCCCTTCGGAAGTCGAGGTCCAATTGCAGGCCATACGCGAGCGCATGTCGTATCAGGTGTTACCAAGCGACCAGTGGCCGTTATTTGAGATTCGCGCCACGCTTCTGGGCGAGCAGCGTTTGAGGATTCATTTCGACTTAGACCTCCTGATTGGTGACGCATGGAGTTGGCAGCTTCTGATCCGAGAACTCTTCCTTCTTTACCAGAATCCAAACATCAGGTTCGATCCCTTTGAACTCTCCTTTCGCGACTATGTGCTGGGGTTGGAGGCGGTCAAAGAGACAGCGCTCTACAAGCGCTCCTTGGACTATTGGCAACAGCGTCTGCCCACGCTGCCGCCTGCGCCGGAACTGCCGCTCGCAAAAAATCCCGGTTCGCTGGCGCGGCCTCTGTTCGTGCGCCGCAGTCTTTATCTGCCGTCCGACACATGGCAGCAGCTCAAGAGTCAGGCCACGCGCCGGAGCCTGACCCCTTCCGGGCTCCTGTTGGCAGCCTTTGCCGAAGTGTTGGCGACATGGAGCAAGAGCCCGCGCTTGACGCTCAATCTTCCTCTCTTCAACCGTCTGCCTTTGCACCCACAGGTCAATGAGATCGTTGGAGACTTTACTTCGCTCGCCTTGCTGGCTGTGGAAAACTCGCCGGACGATACTTTTGAAGCGCGTGCGATGCGCTTGCAGGAGCAGTTGTGGAAGGATTTAGACTATCGCTGGGTCGGGGGGATGAAGGTTCTGCGTGATCTGGTATGGACGCAGGAGGGCATGCCGAGGGCAACTATGCCTGTCGTATTTACCAGCTTGATCTTCCATGACGTGCTCTCTCAATTCGCTTCCCTGAACGCGCCACAGGGGAAAATCGCTTACGGTATCGCTCAGACGCCGCAGGTGTGGATCGACCTTCAGGTGACGGAGGAGGGCGGAGAACTGGGTATCAACTGGGATGCCGTCGAAGAGCTATTCCCTGAAGGGTTGCTCGACGACATGTTTGATGCCTATTGCGGACTGCTGCAACGCCTTGCCGACGACGAGCAGACATGGCTATCCACCACCCTCGACCTAGTCCCCGCCGCGCAACGTGCCAGGCGCGCAGCCCTCAACGACACGGGGAAACAGTTGCCCACATCGATGCTGCATACTTTATTCAACGAGCAGGCCGCTCACAGACCGCAACAGGCGGCTGTCGTGACGCGGGCGCGCACACTGACTTATGAAGAGTTGCAGCGCTTGTCAAAGAAGGTCGGTCATTGGTTGCGGCAGCGGGGCGCGCGGCCTAACACCCTGGTTGCGGTAGTGATGGAGAAGGGTTGGGAGCAGGTGGTCGCCGTCCTTGGCGTGCACATGAGCGGCGCGGCTTATCTGCCCATCGACCCGGAAGTGCCAGAGGAACGCTTGCGCTACCTATTAGAGAACGGCGGCGTCGAGGTGATCCTGACGCAGCCGTGGCTGGACGAGAATCTTCAATGGCCGACGGGCTTCACGAGGCTGCCCGTAGACGATCAGGCGCTGGCGGGTATCGCCGAGGTAGAGGTGGAGGCGGCGCAAGGCCCGGATGACCTGGCCTATGTGATTTATACCTCCGGCTCTACGGGTCAACCCAAGGGCGTCATGATCTCGCATCGTGGGGCGGTCAATACGATACTCGACATTAATGAGCAGTTTGGTGTGAACCCACAAGACCGCGTGCTAGCCCTTTCATCGTTGAGCTTTGACCTGTCCGTCTATGACATCTTCGGCACGCTGGCGGCAGGCGCAACCATTGTCATGCCGGAAGCCTCGGCGGCGCGCGACCCTGAGCGTTGGCTGGAGATGGTGAAGCAGGAGCATGTGACGGTGTGGAACTCCGTTCCTGCACTGATGCAGTTGCTCGTCGAGTGCGCCGCCGGTCGAGCTGCGGAGGCGAGCGCGCCGCAGCTTCGCTCGTTGCGATTGGTGATGTTGAGCGGTGACTGGATTCCAGTCCGACTGCCGGACGAAATCCGCAGGTTGGTGGAAGGGGTACGCGTGATTAGTCTGGGAGGAGCGACGGAGGCATCTATCTGGTCGGTTCTGCGCCCGGTCGAAGAAGTGCGAGCCGAGTGGAAGAGTATCCCGTATGGCAGACCGATGGCGAACCAGCGGATGTATGTGCTGGATGAACGAATGCAGGAGCGAGCCGACTGGGTGACGGGACAAATCTACATCGGAGGGGAAGGGCTGGCGCGAGGCTACTGGCGAGATGAAGAGAAGACGCGCGCCAGTTTCATCGAGCATCCGGTGACAGGAGAGCGTTTGTACCGGACGGGAGACTTGGGACGGCACCTGCCCGATGGTGAGATCGAGTTTCTGGGGCGGGAAGATTATCAGGTTAAGGTGCAAGGTTACAGGGTCGAACTGGGTGAGATTGAAGCGGCGCTGGCGCAGCACCCGCAGGTGCGCGAAGCGATAGTGATGGCGCTCGGAAAGCGAGAAGAAGGCAAGCAACTGGCGGCCTACGTCGTCACAAACGGTGATCAAGCAGAGTCTCCAGAGCGAGGTCATGAAGTGGCGCAGGTGGGCGAGAGAGAGTTAAGACACTTTCTGCGGGAGAAGCTGCCGGATCATATGATCCCCGCATCGTTTGTCATACTGGATAACCTGCCACTGACTCCGAACGGTAAGATTGATCGTAAAGCGCTGCCTGCGCCCGGCCTGACGCGGGCCATCAGGGAGATGGTTTACGCCCCCCCAAGCAACTCGCTGGAGAAAATGCTGGCGGAGATTTGGACTCAGGTTCTCAAAGTAGAGCAGGTCGGGAGACATGATAATTTCTTCGATCTGGGGGGTAATTCCCTGCTCGCCATTCAAGTAATGACGCGGCTCCGACAGGCTGAGATTGAGGGCCAGATTCAACGGCTGCTTCAACGCAACCCTCAACAACTGTTTCAGTACCAGACCATCGCGCAACTTGCCGAGGCGCTGTCGCAGTCGGACTCGCCATTAACCGCCACCGAGCGATTACAGAGCACGTCACCGGGGGATGCTTTCTCGCCTCTTGACATCCAGCCAACTATCCAAACTGCTGCTGCGCCCTTCGCGATAACGGAAGCGGCCCCTCATTGGGAAGAGACATCCGACGCGGACAGTGGGCTCACTTCGGCCCTCCAGCCCGGTAGATTTTCGCGCGACCCCGAGGCGTCGGAGTTGATCGGCGGCATGATACTCGACCCGCAGGCGCGCGAGCAGTTCAAAAAGCAGCAGCCCGGATTGCGGCGCGTGAACAATGGGAACCCTTTTGTTAAGTTAAGCGCCGCCGAGTCGGATGAAACCCTGAAGAAGAGATATGCCGCGCGTCGCACTCACCGGAGTTTTATGACGCAACCTATTGCGTTTGACGAGTTCAGTAAGTTCATGGGCTGTTTGCGTCAGATGTCTGTCGATGGAAGACCGAAATATCTTTATGCTTCTGCCGGTGGTCTATACCCTGTGCAAACCTACCTGCACGTCAAAGCAGGAGGCATCGAAGGGCTCGCCGCCGGAACATACTATTATCATCCCGTCGAACACAGGCTCGTGTTGCTCGCGCCTGATGTGGATTTGGATCGGAGCATTCACGAGCCGTTCACCAACCAACCCACTTTCGATCAAGCGGCCTTCTCGCTCTTTCTCATTGCTCAACTCAGTGCCATCGCGCCCATGTACGGGGAGCAAAGCATCCGGTTTGTGACGATTGAGGCGGGCTTAATGGCACAACTGCTAGAGACTTCAGCGCCAGCCGCTCAGATTGGGCTGTGTCAAATTGGCGGCCTGAATTTTGAAAGGATCCGACACCTCTTCACGCTGGAAGCGAGTCATGAGTTGGTCTACTCTCTGCTTGGCGGGCGAGTAGAGACTGCGAACGACGTAGATGGCGAGCCCGTCGGTCGTGTCCAAAAAGATGTGACAAGGGCGATGCGAATTCTGGATGTCATCAGAAACTTATCAACAGAAGAGGTCGGACGGCTGCTTGATGCGCATCGATTGTTGGAGCGTGAGGAGGGCGGAAAATGAGCAGGATCAGTGAAGAAGTTGCCGCTCTTTCGCCGGAGCAGCGTGAGCTATTTGAGTTGTTACTCAAAAGGGAGGGTCTGGATGTCTCCCGCCTGCTCGCCTCCGCCGGTGAAGCTCTTGCTTCACCGGTCTATTTGAAAGAGGATCAACTCGCTCCTTCCCACGTCTTTCTGACCGGCGCGACGGGCTATCTCGGCATCCACATCCTGTATCAAATCCTGCGACAGACCGAGGCGGTAGCGCATTGCCTGGTGCGCGCATCGAGCAAAGAGGAGGGACGTAAACGGCTCGCGGAACAACTCGCGTGGTACTTTCCCGAAGAAGAGCTCGAACACCTGCTCGCGCGAATCAACCCCGTGGTAGGTGATCTACGCGCCCCTCGACTGGACATCGACCCGGATGAATATGAAAGCCTTTGCTCGACGATAGACTTTATTTACCACGCCGCTGCCGACGTGCGTCATATTGGCGACCCGGCCCATTTTAAGGCCGTCAATGTGGATGGGACTCGATCCATCCTCGCGCTGACCCGAACAGGGAAAGAAAAGTTCTTACATCATATCTCGACAACGCTCGTCGCGGGCGCGCAGAGCGCCCCGGAGATCACGACTTTCAGCGAGCGGGATTTTGATATTAATCAACATCTATGGGCGCTGCCTTACGTCCAGACCAAATTCCTCGCCGAACGCGTGGTGCGCCAGGCGATGGTGCAGGGATGCCGCGCGGTAATCCATCGCACCGGAGCCGTCTCGGCTCACTCGCATACGGGCCGATTTCAGCGAAACATTCAGGATAGCATGCTCTACAGCTTCCTCCGGTCGATCATCAAGATGGGGGTCGCCCCATATGCGCCCGGCATCTCTTTCGATATGATTCCGGTTGATTTCGTCGCTCAGGCAATCGTCAAACTCTCTTTGACACCTCGCCTTGAGGGGGAAACTTTCCACCTGGTGAACCCGAAGCAGTTGGACTTTTACGATCTGGTGCGCGCGCTTCAGTCGCTGGGCTACGCGATCCGGCTAGTTGACTATGAGGAGTACGTCGACAAGTTACCAACACTTAACGGCCAGAAGAATCATCCATCCGAATTAACGGCCTTTCTGGGGTACGGAGACATCATTAATTTTAAGCCCCTCAAAATCGAGAGCGCATTGACACAGCTCCAGCTAAAACGGCTCGGTCTGGAGTGCCCGCCCGTGACTCCGCGCTGGTTAAAACTGATCCTTCAGCACTGTATTGACGTTGACTATATAGAGCCGCCCATCCGTTGGGATGAATTCAATTCCGTCGTCGAGCTGTTCAAATAAAGATGTTCGCCACAGCTTATCCTGCGCTCGGCGTGGGTGGAGTAGTGGCGACCGCTGGTTTGCCTTTCGGCAAATTCAAAAGGCGAATCTGGCGGCGCTGGCTCTTCAAATTAAAATCGCGCGAGCGCCAGTTGATCGCTGACAGGATACCGGCTGTGAGAAATATACCGCCAACACCGAAGGCGACGACAATTAATTTCCCCGGCCACCACGTCAGTTGCAGACCTTGCGACGTAGAAATGATCGTGTTGATGCCGTGCCATCCGTCGAGCGCCTGTACTGTAAAGAGCGCGATTGATGTCAGTGCGATGTTCACCAGCGCCGCCGGGATCAGCCATTTCCACCCCAGGTCCATCAATTGATCGTAACGATAACGCGGAAGTGTCCAGCGTAGCCAGAAGTAGAGGTAAAGAATGATCGCCATCTTGACGGTGAAGACGATCAGGCTCAGTAACACGTAAAGGTTGTGGTAACCCTTCGCTTCCGTCAACTGGTAGACACCCGGAAAGTACCAACCGCCAAGAAAAAGCGTCGTCGCGATGGCCGTCACCACGAGCATCGCTGCGTATTCCGCGATAAAGAAGAGCACCCAACGGATTCCAGAGTATTCGGTATGAAAACCGGCGACGAGTTCCGATTCCGCCTCCGGCAGATCAAAGGGCGCGCGGTTATTTTCCGCGATGCCGCTCAACAAAAACGTGATGAAGCCGAGCGGCTGGTAGAAGACGAACCAGATGGAATTGGATGCTTGCGCCATCGTGATCCCGGACAGACTGAGCGTACGCGCAAACATTAACGCTCCGATGATCGATAGCCCCATTACGACCTCATATGAAACCATCTGCGCGCTCGAACGGATCCCGCCTAACAAAGCATATTTTGAATTCGACGCCCAACCGGCGAGGATGAGCGCGAGCACTCCAACGCTGGAGACAGAGAGCACAAACAGCAGAGCGATATTGATGTCCGTGATGATGCCCCAGTCGGGCGCAAACGGGATCACGACAAAGACTATTAAGGCTGCGGCAACCGAGATATACGGGGCGAAACTAAAGATAAGCTTGTCCGCTTTGTCGGGTCGGAGGTCCTCTTTGACCAGCATCTTGATGCCATCGGCAATCGGCTGCAAGAGTCCCCAGGGGCCGACGCGCATGGGCCCGAGGCGAGCCTGCATGAAGGCCGAAATCTTGCGCTCAAGGTAGGTCGCATACGCAGCCCAGAGCGCAATGGCCGTCGCCACAGCGCCAATCTGCAAAACGGGCCAGACGACATAGTAAACAGCATCCTGGCTAAAGACCTTCAGCAATAAGCTGTCGATGAAGTTTGGCGGCGCAAAGAGTATCAACGTATTCATCTATGAGCTATCCGTTCACGGCCCTGCTTGAAATCACAGAGGCCTGGGTAGAGTCATGAATGTTCGGCGAGCACGATGTCGAGTAGTGCCGAAAGAGCGCTTATCTCCGACTACAGTTTAACTGCGGACGCAGTCCTTTTGGTTCGTTTCTCATCTCCCTGTCATCACCGGATGCAGGGTTGCGCTTGAACCTCTATTTCTTTGAGCGCGCTGATAGTTGCGCTGCTGGGAAATAGCCCAATGGCCTGTAGAAAGCGCGGTTGAAGTCTTTTAGCATGCGGTTGCAGCGCTTGTCAAAGTCATGTGCTGCGAGAGCTTTACCGATTCAGTTCATCAGTCGGCTGCTGCCAGCATTTCAGTTGCCAGTCATGCCCTTCGACGGCGACGGCCGCCTTGTAGCCGGGATCGGGAGTCAGTTCCCGGATAGACCAGCGGGAGGCTTCCTGCGGGTTGTCTTTAATGTTCAACAGCGCCGCCGGTTCTCCGGGTGCTAAAGCCACATCGAACTCATCAAGGGGAAGCGAAAGCCCCTCGCCCCGCGCCTTGATGTAAGCCTCCTTGCGCGTCCAACAGTTGAAAAATGCTTCGGCTCTGACATCAGAGGGAAGCGCGCACAGCATCTTGAACTCTTGAGCCGAAAAGAATCGTTCGGCGATCTGTTCGTATTCGAAATCGCTCCGCAGACGTTCCAGATCAATACCAATCTTCCGCCCAAGGGTGATGGCAAAAAGGGCCAGCCCATGCGAGTGAGACAAGTTGAAGCGGAGCGTATCTGCATCAAACTCACCGGTCAATGAGGGCTTCCCGTAGGAGCTATAGCTAAATCGCAATTGATGCGGTCGCACGCCCAGGTAGCAGCTCAGAATCTCACGCAGTAACCCGCGCGCCACGATGAAGTAATCCCGATCTTTCGGGAAGTAAAAACGGTCAGCCCTTCCTCGCTCGTCTCCTGTGAGGGTGGAGAGCAGGCCCTCGACTCGTTGCGCTGAGCATTGTAGCGAAGCGCGCCAGACGTGCACCTCGTCGCCCGCCAGCCTTAACGTGTGCGGTGAAGCAGACCATGTTCCGACGGCCTCCATGGCGGGCGCTAACATCAAGTCTCCTTCGTCACGAACGGTTGCAGTTGCTGGGCCAGCGTACGTAGCAAGAGAGATTGGGCAGGATGCAGGAAGAAATGGTCGCCAGGAAACATCCTCAATGAAAAGGAGGCGGTGGTTTGCTCGCGCCAGGCTTCGAGGTCAGCACGCGTCACGTCCTGGTCATGCAAGCCGCCAAAGGCCGTAATGGGACAACCTAACGGAGCGTCGGTCGCGTAAGCATAAGTTTGCGTGACCTCAAAGTCTGCCCTGAGAATGGGCATCATCAGTTGCATCATTTCAGGGTGGTCGAGCACTGCTTTGGGCGTGCCGTTAAGCCGCTGTAATTCTCTCAGAAATTCGGGCTCAGGCAGGTTGTAGGTGAGAGGCTCGGCCCTCCCTGGTATCTGTGGGGCGGCGCAACCGGAGACAAACAGGTGAACCGGCTCGATCCCAAGTTCTCTTCGCAAGAGGCGGGCTAGTTCAAAGCTAATCAGCGTTCCCATACTGTGACCAAAGAGCGCGAAGGGCTTTTTAAGGTGCGGGAGCAGCGCACGGGCGGCAGCTTCAACAAGACTTGGGAGACGGGTGAAGCAAGGCTCGTTCAGCCGTCTCTCGCGGCCCGGAAGCTGCACGGGGCAGACCTCTATGGTGACCGGCAGCTGGTCCGGCCATGAGCGAAAGAGATGAGCCCCGCCTCCGGCGTAAGGGAAGCAGAAGAGTCGCAGGTTAGCCTGCGGATTCCGGTCAGAACATGCCAGCCATGGAGTTATCGCTGGTTGGCTCATGCTCGCCTTGCGTGTCTCATGATCGGGTCCCTCCGTTTCCAAAGCAGTGCGCTTCGGCATCAACGGTGTCATGATTGGCATCCTCTCTCCTGACGGCGTATAGGCATGCACCATCCCAGCCTAAAGATAGACCACATCCTAATTTTCTGTTGTGAGCGTCAAATGGAGTTGGCCGCTCTTACAATCAGGCTCCGCCCTCCCTTTCTTCCATCTTCTTTCTCAGGCTGAGCGGTCTCATATCGGTCCAGACTTCCTTGATGTAGGCCAGGCATTCTTCCTTGCTCCCGCTTTTACCGACCGCGCTCCAGCCGAGGGGGATCTCCCGGTCAACAGGCCAGATTGAATACTGCTCCTCATGATTGACGACGACATTGTAGACGGTGTTGTCTTCGCTCTCATCCATCTTCATTTCATCTCCTCTGACCGGCGCAGGCACGAGCCCCGGACCAAGTTCGCGCTTGGGTGCGACCAATTTCCAAGGCGCTTAAAACCACTTTCCTGCGAAATGGTCAGGGCTGGTCAGTCAATTGACCGACGCAGAGACCTCCCATCCCGTCTCCCTCAAGCCTCATTTGTAAGCGGCAAGTCCAGAAGACGCGCTTCCGGCTTGGCGACGATACTTTCCAGCAACGTCTGAAGGTGCGCCAGCATTTGTCTGATACTGGCTGCGTCAAATTTATCGGTCGAGTATCTTACACCAATTTTCAGTCCTGTGGCTTGCTCTATGACACGCACTTCGATGCCGGTATTGGCTGCGCTGTGCCGTATCTCCAGAGGGGTGATCGCCAGGCCGGGCATTTGCGGCGCGGTCTCCGCCTGGGTCATGAAGTCAAAGAAGACATAAGGCACTTCAAAGATTCTCTGGGGCAATTCATAGTTCTCGAATTGCGGCAGAAGCGTCCTCAATAATAATGAGAATGGTATTTCCTGATGCGCATAAGCTCCAAGAACGACCTCTCTGACCTGCTCCAGCAAACTTGAGAAACGTGGGTTGCCGGACAGGTCTGTAGTGAGGATATGAATATGCGCGAACCAACCGATCAAGCCTTCGGTTTCCGCGCGGCTGCGATTGGCGAGAGGTGAAAACACCCCGATGTGTTGCTTGTCCGTGTAGCGATGCAGCAAGGTATTCAGCGCTGCCAGCAATAACATGTACAGCGTGACCCCTTTCCGATAGCTAAGCTCCTTGAGAGCCTGATATGTGGGGAATGGCACGAGTATACTTTGAGCCGCTCCGCTTCTGTGGAAATTCAGACCCGGCGGCTCGGAACGAGCGAAAGGCAGCTTCAGTTCGGGGAACAGCCCCGTTCCGGCGAGTTGTCTTTTCCAGTAGGCGGTCATGGTTTGAAGAACCCCGCCCTGTAGCCATTCTCGCTGCCACTGGGCAAAATCCGCATACTGTATGGGCAGTTCCGGTAGCGGCGAAGAACTCCCGGCAGCGAAGGATTGATAGAGCGCTGTGAGTTCCCGCATAAAGATCTGAATCGACCATCCGTCAGTCACAAGATGGTGTATCACGATGCTTAAGACGTGCTCTGTCTCTCCTAACCTGAGTAGAATCGCTCGCAGCATTGGGCCATGAGCATAGTCAAAGGGCTTTTGCGATTCTTCGGCAACTATACGCAGGCTTTCGGCCTCTCTCTCATTCATCTCCTGTAGATCAATGACAGGCAGAGTCAGCTTCATAACCGGAGCGATGTTCGGAAATGGCCCTCCCAGAAACCGGGGCTGCCCGACCCTATCGGTCTTCTTATTGAGTTTCCATAATTTTGTCTGGACTCTCTTCATCGCCAACAGTCTTCTAAAAATGGGGTGGAGTATCTTTAGAGAGAGTAAGCCTTTGGCCGTCGGAAAGGTTGTACGCAGGACTTCATGACGTCGGACGATCTCATTGAGCGCCTGATTCAGTGCCGACAGGTTGAGCGGGCCGCTCAGGCGAAAGGCTGCGTTCGCATGAAACAGTCTATTCTCAACTGCATGGAGAGATTCCCACCATTCGTGTAATAACCATGCCTCTTGTTCAAAGGAGAGAGGCAGTTTCTGCCCCCTTGGCACGCGCTTGATCGAGGAGACCGGCAATCCGTGCTGAGCCTTCATCTGAGCCTCCAAGCTCTTAGCCAACTCGGCTACCGTCGGCCACTCAAATAGGCTGCGCAGCGCCACTTCGATCTGAAAAGCTGCGCGCGCTCGTGAGATCACCTGCATCGCCAATAATGAGTGGCCGCCCAGCTCGAAGAAGTTATCCTCGACACCCACCTGTTCAAGTCCCAGCACCTCGGCCCAGATACCCACTAATACTTCCTCCACGAAAGTGCGCGGCTCTACATAGGCCGCATCCATGTCAGGCCGCACGGCCTCAGGCGCAGGCAGCGCGCGGCGATCCACCTTGCCATTCGGCGTCAGCGGAAGCGCATCGAGCAGCACAAAAGAGGATGGAATCATGAAGGACGGCAGCTTCTGACTGAGATGGTCGCGCAGCTCACTGATGGAGAGAGCCGTCTCCTGTTTGCCGACCACATAAACGACCAGCCGCCTGTCGCCAGCCGCAGCCGTATCCTCTCTCGCCGCAACCGCCACTTCTTTCACTGCCGGATGTTCTGCCAGCACTGCTTCGATCTCACCCAATTCGATCCTGTAACCCCTGATCTTCACCTGCTGGTCTATCCGACCGAGAAACTCGATTTCGCCACCTAGAAGGAAGCGCGCGAGATCGCTTGTCCGATAGAGGCGCGTTCCCGGCTGTGTGCTGAAGGGATTGGGAATGAAGCGCTCGGCGGTCCGGTCAGGATGGTTGAGATAGCCGCGTGCCAGCCCATCACCGCCGATAAATAACTCGCCGGTGACGCCCACCGGCACCGGTTGGAGATGGGCGTCCAGTATGTAGATTTGCGTCTGAGCGATTGGACGGCCAATGTTCGGAGACTCATTCGCTCCCTTCTTCACCAGTGCGCAGGTCGAATATGTTGTGTCTTCAGTTGGCCCATACAGATTAAATACTTGTTGCACTCCATGGTACGCATAAACCTGCTCCGCCAGTGGCTTCTGCAATACTTCACCCGCAAGGTTGACTGTCCGCACAGAGGCCGGGACCCCGCCCATCCTCACTAATTCAGCCATCGCTGACGGAACCGTATTAATCAGGCTCACTTCCTCGGCGGCCTTTAAATCCGCTAGATGCAGCGCATTCTCAGCGAGGATGATCTTGCCGCCCCAGCTAAGAGGCGCAAACAACTCGAAGACTGAGAGATCAAAGCAGACCGAGGTTGAAGCCAACACCCCGGCGAGCGCATCCCGTGTGAAATGCTCACCAGCCCAGCGCAGCAGAGTAACTGCGCTATGGTGTTCGATCACGACGCCCTTGGGTCTGCCGGTCGAGCCTGAGGTGTAGATCACATAGGCCGCGTTCCTCACACCCACCTCACCCACTGCCGCCCTCCAGCCCCTC
>DASVVT010000065.1:0-64032 GCA_036386415.1 Pyrinomonadaceae bacterium | reverse complement strand
GATGAAGACTTCCTGGGCGAGGTCTTCGGCTTCGGAGACGTTCTGCGTCATCCGCAGGCAGAGGGAGTAGACTCTACGGTTATGACGCTGGTAGAGCTCTTCGAAGGCTCGCATGTCGCCTTCTGAAGAGGCTTGCGCCAGCGCATGATCCGTCGCTTTCTTAATATCTGTTTCGACATCGGCGGTATGTCCGCCGACGCTAGACCAGAGTGGATATGTGGCGGCATCTGTGATCATACCTCGGTATAGAGCAAGCACAGTGCCACGCGAAAACCCCTCTAATCTGCTGATAAATTAGCACTTGTGTCCGGTCGGCAGCAAAAGCTCTACCATATAGGGCTCCTCTGCACCGAAAGCGTGTAGGAAACGCGAACACCTGTTAAACAGTTCTGAAGCCGGAACTAGCACACCCGGTTGTTGCATGCGTGAAATATTGTTCCACTCTCGCTTGAAATGTGTTAGACTCTTCGCGCCAACGGGTTAGAGGTCTTTGGCTGAGAATCTTCATGAAACGAATCCACACCGGCGAGCACGGCTCGCTGCACAACCAAGGCCGCACGACGGCTACTTAGAGGAGGAGATAGATAGCTATGGTTACGAATAAACCGAAAGTTAATCCGCTGAGCCGTCGTCCACGGCAGCAGCGCCTGGTCATGGCGGTTCGTGGTGGCGCTGGCACTGGCAAGAGCCAGTTTATACGCAGCATGGCTGAAGCGGGCTTAGGTCGTCTCTGTATCTTCGATGTCGAGCGCAAGTCGCGCCTGTTGAAAGGCGTCGGGACAACTTTCGACGGTCTTGAAATAGAGCACGCGGACGAGTTGCCGGAGTTCATAGACTGGGCTCTTTCGGGCGAGGGACGCGAGCAGAACTACGGCTGCTTCGGCCTTGACTCCTGGGCTGGCTACTTCAGCGCCAAGCACAGTGAGATGGTCGCGGCAGTTCGCGAGCGGACGGGCGACCCGCTGGCCCAGCCCTCTGCTGAAGAGTTGGCCGCCGACCAGATGATCCTCCAGGGCGTGCTGCGCCGTCTCTGCATAGAGAGCGGGAAGTCGGTTGTCATCGCAGACCAGATACCGGCCAAAGGCAAAGAGGCCAAAGAGGACAACGAAGTGGGACGTGTGCTTCCGATGACGGCGAGCGGCCTGGAATATTTCGTCGACATCATGGTCGAAGTCTCGCTTCAGGAGCGCGAGGGCGAAGTGACGCGCGTCTTTCAGGTCGTCAAGAGCAACAGCGCCGCCTTCGAAGTCGGCTTCGAGATGACAGGCGACGTGACCTTCAAAGATTTTCTAGACCACATGCGTCGCGCGACCGGCGACCAGTTGCCCATAGAAGCTCCGAAAGATTCGCCCGTGCCGGAAATGCTCGAAGAGAAGCCCTCGCCGCTCAGCCTCGTTCCGCCGCCGATGACCATTCAGGAACTGATCGACAAAGCAGAGCGCCACGGCTTCAAGCGCTCCGATCTTTTGACGGCGGCCAAGCTCTATCACAACCAGCATAATATTTATCGCCTCACCCCAGACGAGATCGCCGACCTGGATCGCCGCATGACTGCGCGCATAGAGAAGACGCAGGCCACGCAAGGCGAAGCAAGCAACGCGGCATCGACAAACGAAAGAGGCGCAAAGGCGCAGGCGGCGCGAACGCTCAAGCGTGCTTGATGAAATTGCTCTTGAATTATGTTTATGAGGTGCTCCTTATTGGAGCACCTCAAACATAATTTGCATGATCCTCTGCATCTGGTTCGCTCCTGTGATCTCGCGCCTTGCCCTCACCTTGATGTAATCTCCTACCTGAAATGAGTTCGTTGCAATTAATCTTGCGCTTCGAGCAGGGAACGCTTCTGCTGGATGGCGCTGAGCAGTCAATGCAAGTGCCCGCGTCGTTTCGCTGGGATGAGCGTGTCAGGCGTTGGCGCGCTCCGGCGTGGGCGTACAGGCATGTCGTCAAGGAGTTGATTCGCAAGCAAACGCCTTACGAGGATCAGGCGCGTGCCTATCACCGATTTGATTTTCCGACCGAGCTTCTGGTCGAGCCACGACCTTACCAGGAGCAGGCGATTGAGGAGTGGCGACGGGCAGAGCGTTGCGGGGTGGTGATCTTGCCTACGGGCGCGGGCAAGAGCCTGGTGGCGCAGATGGCTATCGAGCAGACGAAGCGCTCGACGCTCGTGGTCGTGCCGACGCTGGATTTAATGAACCAGTGGTACGACCTGCTGCTCTCTTGCTTTCAGGCAGAGGTCGGCCTGATCGGCGGCGGCTACTTCGAGGTCGGGGCTTTGACCGTGACGACGTATGCGTCTGCGTTTCGTTTCATGGAGCGGCTGGGTAACCAGTTCGGCTTGATTATCTTTGACGAGTGCCACCATCTGCCTTCGAGCGTCTACCGCTACGCGGCGGAGATGGCAATCGCGCCTTTTCGGCTGGGGCTGACGGCGACGCCGGAGCGTGCGGACGGCGCAGACACGATGCTTGAGCTATTGATCGGCCCCACGGTCTACAGGCGCGAGGCGCACGAGATGGCGGGCACGTACCTGGCAGATTACAGCCTGGAGCGCATCAACGTGCGGCTCAGTCCAGAAGAGCGAGCCTTTTATGAAGCGGAGCGAATGATCTTCCGGCGCTTTCTCATTGATAAGGGGATCAGCCTCAGCGGCCTTCACGGGTGGCAGATGTTCATCAGTGCGAGCGCGCGGTCGGAGGCCGGGCGGCGTGCGATGCAAGCCTATCGCGAGTCGAAGCGCGTCGCTCTCGGCACGGACGCGAAGCTGCGCGTGCTGGCACAGCTTCTTCAGCGCCACGCGCGCGACCGTGTGCTCATCTTCACCGCCGAGAACGAGATGGTCTATCGCATCTCCGAACAGTTCCTCATTCCGGCGATCACGCACGAGACGGGGATCAAGGAGCGCCGCCAGTGGCTCGAAGCGTTCAATCAGGGAGACGTGATGGCGCTCGCCACCTCGAAGGTGCTCAACGAGGGCGTCAATATTCCTGCCGCTTCGGTGGCCGTCATCCTTTCCGGCTCAGGCTCTACGCGCGAGCACATACAGCGTTTGGGGCGCATCCTGCGTAAGCAGCCTGACAAGGAGGCGATCCTCTACGAAGTGGTGACGATGGATACGACTGAAGAGCATATCAGCCGCCGTCGCGGCGAAGCTCGCCAGTTTCAAGACGGAGGAAAACCATCACAGGATTCAAGGTGGTTCGGGTAACGGGATGCTGACGGCTGATCTGGCACAGAGCTGGCAGCGCGGCGGGCGCACCGGGCCGCGCTACATAGAACGCGACGACGCTTCCTATCTTCAGGAAGCGTCAGACTTGATACGCATCTTCCGAGAGCACCTGGGGCAGCGCCGCGCTCTGCTTGAGCAGGCTCTGGAGGAGTATGTCGGGGTCGGCACTGACTACAGAATATTGCGCGGGCTGATCAAGCTGCTGATGGATCGTTGTACGTTCGAGACCGCCTGCGGCGCTGATCCAGCCGAGATACGTCGCGCCCTGTTTCTCAAGGCGCGGCAGCATCATCCGTTGATCGGTGACGAGGGCGCACGCGCCGCTGTCGTCACAGAGGTCGCAAGGGAACTGGGCTGCGCGCCGGATGTATTGCTCGACGGCCTCTACGCAGACCTGCCTTTGAATCAGAAGCTGACTGACTTTGAAGAGTGGACGCCGTCTGATCTGCTGGATCGTTATAACGTGGCGCAGGCGCAGGCGCTGCTTTATCGCTGCGTGGAGATGCGCCTGCGCGTTGAGCCGCAAGACCCGGGAGGGTATCGCGAGCTGTTCGGCGCGATCAAGGCGTACAGGTTGATTCACACGATCAAGGGCAATCCGGTCGAAGGCTACGAAGTGCGGCTCGACGGCCCCGTCTCGATGTTTCATCGTTCACAGAAATACGGCGTGCAGATGGCCGTCTTTCTGCCTGCGCTTCTGGCCTGCAAGGGGTGGCGAATGCGCGCCGAGATCATCTCGAAAAAGAGTGGCCGCGCCTTCTTTGAATTGAAGAGCGAGCAGAACCAGTTGCGCACTCACTACCTCGTCGCGCCGCCTTATGAGAATCCGATCCTGGAGAAGCTGGAAACACTTTGGGAGCGCTCCGACAGCTCCTGGTCGCTGGAGCCTGGGAGCGAGGTCATAGACCTGGGAGAGAGCGCCTTCATCCCGGATTTCATCATTCGTCACCCGGACGGAAGACAGGTCTACTTAGAGGTGCTGGGCTTCTGGACGCCTTCGCACCTCAAAGAGCGTCTGAAGGAGTTTGAGCACGGTGGGATCACTAATTTCATCACCGCGGCGTGGGACGAGCTGCGCGGCAGCCGCGAGCCGCCCGCCACTCTCCCCTCGAATGTGATCGTCTTCAAACGCGCGCTCGATCCGGCGGTCGTGGAGCTGGTTTTAGATAAATTGACTAATAAGGAACAGTGAGCTTTTTAGCTCTACTTGGCTTGGGTTGTAGTGACAATTCACCACAGAGACACGGAGAACACGGAGGATGCACAGAGGGTTGTAATTTGAAATCTCAGATTTGTAATTCTTCCCTGTGCCTTCTCTGCGTCCTCTGTGCCTCTGTGGTGAATAACGCGTTCGCTTAAACTCAACTACAGATCAAATGAGCGTGGAGCAACTTCAGACATCGCACGAAACTCTCGTCGCGCGTACGGCGGATGAGCTGGCGTACGCGTACAGGATTCTTGCGGAGTCTGCGGAGCTGGGTTGCGATACGGAGACCGCAGGCTTCAGCTCGCGGCAAAGCAAGCTGCTCTCTGTGCAGATATCGAATGGGAGATTTTCCGTCCTCGTTCCCTTTAGCGAGGGCGTCGCGCTCGGGCCCCACCTGGCCTCACTGCTCGCCAGCCCGGATCATCTCAAGATATTTCACAACGCTAAATTCGACCTGCGTTTTCTAGACGAAGCAGGCTACGAGGTTCGCCGCATCTTCGATTCGATGATCGCCGAGAAGCTGATCACACGCGGGGCGGATCAATCCTCCTCTCTCTCCGAAACGCTCTATCGCTACTTCGGCATTGATCTGGACAAAAGCCAACGGCAGACCTTCTCAAACAGGCGCTGGGACGGGCGCTGGCACGCAGGGCTGATCGCCTACGCCCTCGACGATATCCGTTACCTGCCGGAATTAAAACAACAACAGGAGCCCTGGCTTGAACGGCTCGGCCTGCTCAAAGAGTTCAACGCTAAGATGGCGAAGCTGAGGGAAGGGCTGAAAAAGTAGTCAGTAGTCAGTAGGCAGGAGCTGTTTGAAAAGTCCCGTAGGGACTTCTGATAATAGCCCAGCCATTGATGGCTGGGAACAGTCGTGACCAAGAGAGGGAGTCCCGTAGGGACGGCTGATTGGTTTCAGTCGTCCCTACGGGACTCACTATTATGTTCCTCAACCTGATCCCAGTGCTGAAGCACTGGGCTATTATCATCAAGTCCCTACGGGACTTCTCAAACAGCTTCTCAGTAGCCAGTAGAACAGAAAAGCAGTTGATGCGTTTGATGATGCTCATCTCAATCACAGTCGGCAATGTGAGTAGACGCTGCGGTTTTTCTACTGGCTACTGACTACTGACTACTGACTACTGTCTCCTGTCTCCTTTCCCTTTGACACTGCAAAGCGGGCGCGGGTATCATCCGAGCCGTTTCTTAAATTAATCACGAGAAAATAAGAGCCTGTGGCGGGTGAGCCGAAGAGAGGGAGGATGCGTCTTCCCCTCGGGAGCGGCGAGCGCCGGAGGCCGATCCTTCCCCCTTTCGGATAAGATTAACAGATGGCTGAATCGGCTATACGTCGCGTTGGTGTTGTCATCAAGCCGCACCAACCCGAAGCGTTAAAGACCATCTGCCGCATGGTCGAGTGGCTCAGTACGCGCGGAATCACGCTCGTCGGCGGCCCGGACATCGAGCGCGAGCGGATCGAGCATGAAACCGGCTGCGCGGTTGAAACGGTTGAAGCAGATCAACTGGCTGCGAGCGTCGATCTGCTCGTCGTGCTCGGCGGCGACGGGACGATGATCGCGACGGCGCGCATGGTCTCCGATCATCCCGTTCCGGTGCTCGGCATTAATTACGGAAGCCTCGGTTATCTGGCTGAGTTTCGCATCGAGGAGATGTTCCCGGCGCTCGAGGCAATCCTCGAAGGGAACTACCAGATCGACGCGCGCGGCATGCTCGCCGTCGAGCTTTTTCGCCATGAGGAACCACTTCTGCGCAGCCGCGTCCTCAACGATGTCGTCATCAACAAGTCTGCGCTGGCGCGGATCATCGAGATCGAAGCCTATCTCAACCGGCAATTCGTCAACTCGTTTCGCGCCGACGGATTGATCGTCTCGACGCCGACGGGATCGACCGCCTACAACCTGTCGGCGGGCGGCCCCGTCATCTACCCTTCGATGAGCGCGGTGGTGATTACGCCGATCTGCCCCTTCACGCTCTCGAATCGTCCCATCGTCGTGCCCGACGATGCCTTGATCGAGCTCTACTTGAAAACGCCGGAAGAGGAGGTAGCCCTGACGCTCGACGGCCAGGTCGGACTGCCCCTTGAGGTCGGAGACCGCGTACTCATCAAAAAGAGCCACACGACATTCAACATGGTGCTGCCGCCGAACCGTAACTATTTCGACGTTCTTCGCGACAAACTACGCTGGGGGAGGTGAAAGAATTGTGGATTTCGGATTGCAGATTGCGGATTGAAAAACAGACGATTTGCTTCAATCCGCAATCCGAAATCCGCATTCCGCAATCAGTAAGTTATGGCTGACGAACGGGATGAGAAACAACTGGCGCGACCCGAGATTGATGCGAATGCATTTGAGCGGGAGCTGACGACAGACCTTGACGACGAGACGCCGGATCGCCCGAAGGGGATGGCGCTGCACACGCGCATTCTGATCGGGTTGCTGGTCGGGGTGGTCGCGGGCGTCACGGTCAATGCCCTGTTCGGCGGCGACCACCCGCGCGTCGCGTGGGTCGTCACAAATATCACGGAGCCCATCGGGCAGCTCTTCCTGAACCTGCTCCTGATGATCGTCGTGCCGCTGGTCTTTTCATCGCTGGTCGTCGGCGTCGCAGGCATCGGCGACATACGCAAGCTGGGGCGCGTCGGTTTAAAATCTTTCGCCTACTGCCTGGTCGTCTCCGCCATCTCCGTCGTCATCGGCCTCACGCTCGCGAATACGATCAGGCCGGGCAGGCGTATCGACCCCGCAACTTCATCCGCGTTGCAGCAGCGCTATAGCTCTGACGCCACCAAGCGTGTCGAGGATGCGAAGAAGGCGACGGTGGAAAAGTCCGCGCTCATGCAGGTGGTCGAGAGCATCGTGCCGAAAAACGTCCTCCAGTCTATCTCTAAAGAGACGCCGGACATGCTGCACCTGATGTTCTTCGCGCTCGTCATCGGCGTTGCCATTACGCTCATCCCCGTGAGCGTGACCGCGCCGGTGCTGCGCGGCCTCGAAGCGCTCTACGAGATCACGGCCAAGATCATAGACATGATCATGAAGTTTGCGCCTTACGCCGTGGCCTGTCTGCTCTTCAACAACACCGCGCGTTTTGGTCTCGACCTGTTGCAGGCGCTGGCGTGGTTCGTGGCGACGGTGCTCATCGGCCTCTCGCTACACATGTTCGGCGTCTATTCGCTCTCGGTCTATTTCCTTTCGCGCATCAGCCCGTTTGAATTCTTTCGCCGCATCAAGACCGTCATGTTGACGGCCTTCTCGACCTCTTCTTCGAATGCGACGCTGCCGACGGCGTTGCGCGTCTCGGAGGAGAATCTGGGCGTGCCGCAGGAGATCAACAGTTTCGTGCTGACGGTCGGCGCGACGGCCAACCAGAACGGGACGGCGCTCTACGAGGGCGTGACGGTGCTCTTTCTGGCGCAGCTTGCCGGGGTCGATCTCTCGCTTGGTCAGCAGTTGATGGTTGTCTACCTGGCGATCCTGGGCGGCATTGGGACGGCGGGCGTGCCTTCTGGCTCGATCCCGTTCATCATCGGCGTGCTCGCGACGATCAACGTCAACCCGGCGCTCATCGCCATCATCCTCGGCGTAGATCGTATCCTCGATATGTGCCGCACGACTTTGAACGTCGCGGGCGACCTCACGGCTGCGACCTTCGTCGCACGCTCAGAAGGTTACGAGCTTTTAAGACCGCACGAGCCAGCGATTGTCCATGCGGGCGTTCCGCTCCCCGGGCGTGCAGCGGAATAAAAGCGTGCCCCGCGAGCTTTCGTGTGTACGGGAATGATTCTGGACGAGATTTGCCCGATCTGTCTCCTTGCTGACATGAGAAACCTGCGGCAGACGCGTGAAACTGCGCTCACAGACGCCATAACACGTAACTCTGGAAGCCAGAGGAACGGTAGATGCATGTCCGGCAATCAGGACGGAGGCTTGCTTCTTCGGGCTATTTCTGTCTCTAAATCCTTGCAGATGTCAGATTCGCGCCACACTTTAAGGATACCTTGGGGTTAAAAGGTGAGCGCTTAACACATGTGAGAGGTGTTGGAAATGATCTTCCCGATAGGAGATGACAACTCCGACCGCACGACGACCCCCCTCGTTAACTACCTGTTGATTGCTGTTAATATTCTGGTCTTCGTCTTCCTACAGGGGCTGGGCGGCAACGACAGGTTCACGTACGCCTTCTCGACCGTGCCGCAGGAGATCGTGACGGGACGCGACGTGACGACGCCGGATCGCGTGCTTGAGCAGCCCATGACCGGCCAGAGGGTCGAAGTGCCGGGGCTCCAACCGACGCCGATCTCTGTTTACATCACGCTGCTGACCTCCATGTTCATGCACGGCGGCATCGCACACTTGCTCGGCAACATGCTGTTCCTCTGGATTTTCGGAGACAACCTTGAACACAGTCTGGGGCATGCGAGGTATCTCATCTTCTATCTGGTGTGCGGCCTGATCGCCTCGCTGGCGCACGTCTTCACGACCGCCGCCCTGAGCACCGACCAGAGCAGTATGCTGATACCCAGTCTGGGCGCGTCGGGGGCCATCTCCGGCGTGCTGGGCGGCTACATCCTGCTCTACCCGCACCGCCGCGTGCGTGCGTTCATGTTCAATATATTGACGACCGTACCGGCGTGGGTCGCAGTCGGTTTGTGGTTTGCGTTCCAGTTGATTAGCGGCCTCGGCATGCTCGGCGGCGGCTCGCAGCAGGGCGGCGTCGCCTACGCGGCGCACATCGGCGGCTTTATCGCGGGACTCGTGCTCGTCAAGTTTTTCGCCATCGGGCGAGGCGCTGATGCGCGTCCCGCGTGACGAACGGTTCTGACAGCAGGGGCGCTGAAGAGGAGCGCGCGGCCTCGAATAAGGAATTTTCAAGGGGCTCATAAATTTCAAGAAGGAGAAATGGGTTATGGCTACAGATAAAGATGATGTCATCTCGACGCTCAACAACCTGATCGAAACGTGCAAGGACGGCCAGAACGGTTTTCAAGCGGCGGCGGATGGCGTCAAGAACTCGGAGCTAAAGACGCTCTTTCACACCTACTCGCGGCAGCGCGCGCAGTTTGCGGGTGAGCTGCAAGCGGAGGTACGTCGTCTCGGCGGCGACCCGGAGCAGACCGGCAGCGTTGCCGCCACCCTGCATCGCGGATGGATCAATATCAAGTCGGCTGTGACGGGCGAGGATGAAGCGGCAGTCATCAGCGAATGCGAGCGCGGCGAAGATTCCGCCGTCCGCAATTATCAGGACGCGATAAACGGTGGCCTGCCCGCAGACGTTGGAACAATCGTCGAGCGACAATATACGCAGGTCAAAGAGGCTCATGACCGTATTCGCGCGCTTGAGCGCGCAAGCGGCGCGGGCGCGTAGAGTTAATCTAACAGGAGAAGGGTGATTACGCGCGCGCGTAATCACCCTTTCGCCAATCTCATACACCACTGAAGTAAACTATAAACATATAGGGGGCAGGAACAATGAGAAAAAGTAGTGCCGCATCCGCCATTCTCGTGGTGGTTGTCATATCTGTCTTGCTGGCGAGCGTTCTAGCCGCCACCCAGCAGGATCAGAACACAAACTCGAACACCAACTCCAACACGAATTCGAACATGAGTGGGAGTAAGGGGAATACGAATACGAGCGCGGTCAGCTCCTCGGACCAGAAGTTCATGATGGAAGCGGCCATGGCTGGTATGGAAGAGGTCGAACTGGGTCGGCTGGCCGCGACGCGCGCTTCGAGCGACGCCGTCAAGCAGTTCGCTCAACGCATGGTTGATGACCACACGAAGGCCAATGAAGAGTTGATGCAGATCGCTTCAACTAAGGGAGTGACGCTGCCGACGGCGCTCGATGATAAACACAGAGCGGACATCACGAAGATGTCGCAGCTCTCCGGCGCGGACTTCGACCGCGCGTACGTCAAGGAAGCGGGGGTCAAGGATCACAACAAGGCCGTGAAGCTCTTCCAGAAGGAGGCCGACAAGGGCAAAGACGCTGACTTGAAGGCTTTCGCTGCCAAGACCCTGCCGACGATTCAAGAGCACCTGACCATGGCGCAGTCGCTCGATAGCAGCATGGGCGGGAAGAAGGCCGCGTCCTCCGGCGGGCATGACAACATGAACACGTCTGGCAACAGCAATATGTCGGGCAACATGAACTCCGGTAACATGAATTCGGGCAACATGAACATGAGCAACAGCAACGCGTCGAACTCCAACACGAACAGCAATACGGCGAACGACAACATGAGCACGCCTGGAAACATGAACGCGACTGAAAACACGAACACGCCCGCTAACACTAACACGATGAACTCTAATAACAGCAACACGACGAACGCTAACGGGAACAGTAACACTCCCAGGTAGCGCTCTGCATCGTGAACGACTCTGGAAAGCTTGAGGCCGACGATATCAGCGGCCAGTGCGGCCCGGGCGCGACGAGATAGAATTAACAGACACGTCTAAGGAGGGTTTCAGCCGCAGCAGCGGTTGCCGCCCTCCTCTTTTTTCGCCTTATCGCTTCGGTTGCTCGTGCCCGCGCGCCTCGGGTAAGATCAAACGATAAAGCGAGACCGGCGCGCCGTTGAGAGCCTCTGTGCGCATGCATGAGCTTCGCGCTTTCGCCGAAAGCACACATGCACGCTCTCTTACACATGAGGCGCGGGCTTTGGCCGCTCTGCAAGCTTTAGAAGGAGTGACGAGAGAGAATGTCTGTTGCCGAAGTGAAGCCTCCGCCCGTCAATCAACAGGGGCTCGATATACGCTCGACGCCGCGCGAGGAGATGAATCTTTACGCGCTCGATACTTTCGCTTACGAGTTTCCGGGTCGCGAGATACACGTCCACTTCGAGATTCCTGAGTTTACGGCCATCTGCCCCTTCTCGGACTTCCCTGACTTTGCGACCATTCGTCTCGATTACGTGCCGAACGAGCGCTGCGTCGAGCTGAAGAGCCTCAAGCTCTACATCAATTCGTTCCGCGAGGTGAAGATTTTCCACGAGCACGTCATCAACATCATTCTCGAAGACTTCGTCGCGGCCTGCGATCCCTTGAGCGTCGAGCTTGAAGGCGACTTCCACGTGCGCGGCAACATAAAGACGACGGTGCGGGCAAGCTACAGAAAGCAGAATGTAGGAGACAGAATAGAGAAGACAGAATGAGAGCCGCCGCCGCGTTTCCTTCTGTCTCCTGTATTCTGTATTCTCTCTCCTGTTATGGAATTCCCAGTCATCGTCACTGTATCGGCTGTCCTGATAATCGGCTTGCTGTTCTTGATTGCGCGCCGGGCGTTGCGTCTCGTCGTGCGTCTGGCGCTCGTCTTGATGCTCGTGCTGGTTCTGCTGATAGGCGGTTTGGCCTGGTGGTACGGGTCTGATAGTTCTTCGTCGTCAAAGCCGTACGGCGGCAGTCCGGCAGGCACGCGCCGCAGCCCTTCTCGCTGATCGGTGAGCTAAAGCATGGGTGAAACAGACACCGACGCCGCCGATCAATACGAAGCCTCAATCAGTCGTGAGAAACTGGGCGCAGGGACGCAGGGGTTGTGGCGGCGCTACAGGCGGCTGCCGCGCAACGTCTTCGCCATCAGCCTCGTCAGTCTTCTCAACGATGCGTCGAGCGAGATCATCTATCCGCTGCTGCCGCTCTTTCTCGCCATCACGCTCGGCGCTTCGCCCGCCGCCATCGGGCTCATCGAAGGCGCGGCTGAATCCGTCTCCAGCCTGCTCAAACTCTTCTCAGGATATTTCAGCGACCGGCGCGGTCGTCGTAAAGGGCTGGTCGTCTTCGGCTACGCGCTCGCGAGTTTTGTGCGCCCGCTGCTGGCGTTTGCCACGAGCTGGTATCAGGTGCTCGGCCTTCGTCTCGCGGATCGAGTCGGCAAAGGCATTCGCAGCGCGCCGCGTGACGCCATGATCGCAGATGCCGCCGCGCCGCAGGAGCGCGGCCTGGCCTTCGGCTTTCATCGTGCGATGGATCACGCCGGGGCGGTCGTCGGCCCGCTCCTCGGCTACGGCATCCTGCTCATAGTTTCAGCCGACAAAAACGCGCCGACCGCCGACGATTACATGAAGGTCTTTCTCCTCGCTTCGATTCCGGCGCTGGCTGCCGTCCTGGTCGCCGTATTCTTCGTGCGCGAGACACACAAGGCACGCGCGACAGGTGTCGAAGGTCTCACAGAGCCGCCGCGTCTTTCATGGCGCGGTTTCGATGGGAACTTCAAACGCTTTCTACTCATCGTCGCGCTCTTTACGCTCTCCAACTCTTCGGATGCTTTTCTGCTCCTGCGCGCTCGCGAAGTGGGTGTCTCGGTCGCCAGCATCCCGCTTTTGTGGGCGGCGCTGCACGGAACCAAGGTCCTCAGCTCACTCATCGGCGGAGACCTTTCCGACCGGCTCGGACGCCGGACGCTGATTGTCGCGGGCTGGATTCTCTATGCGGCTGTCTATGCCAAATTCGCATTCCTCTCTTCGGTCGGCGAGGCGTGGGTGCTCTTTCTCATCTATGGCGTCTACTTCGGCCTGGCGGAAGGTGCGGAGAAGGCTCTGGTCGCAGACCTGGTGCCTCCAGAGCAGCGCGGTACGGCTTTCGGGTTGTATAATCTCGCCTTCGGTATCACGGTCTTCCCCGCGTCGCTTCTGATGGGCGCAGTGTGGAGTTGGCGTGGCGCGCCGACGGCCTTCATGGTTAGCGCCTGTATCGGCATGGTCGCCGCGTTGCTCCTGCTCACGACTGTCAGCGCAGGCGCGAAGCAGGGGCAGCAGCTACCTTCAATCTCTTGAGCCGGGATAAGTAGATGCAAAAGAATATCTCATACCAACCGAGGCTTATTTCACTCTGCGTGCTGATCTGCGCCCTTGTGCTGGCAAGCGTAGCGAGCGCACAGAGAGAAGTTGGAGCGCGTCAATCTTCCGCACAAAAACGTCTTCCGAGGATCGTCTCATCATCTCTTCTGAGCCTTGTGGCAAAGAGAATAAAAGAGCAACCCGGCTTGAGCCCGCAGGAGCTGGCGGCGTACGCCAACTCTATCCTCGCGCATGAAGGATTTAATTACGAGTTTGATCTCTGTGAAATTGCCAGGAAGGGTAAGCCTGACGGAAACACGCCTGACGCGTCGCAGCCCGAGACCTTTTTGTTGCCGATGACATCTGTCGAAGGCGAGAAGCTCACTTTCCGCATCATTGGTGAGAATCTGGAGGGACTGTGCGGCCAGTGCTATTTCCGCATCCCATGCCTTAATGTTACGGGGCGAGACATGCTGATGGTCTCAAAGGGTCGGCAGTACCGTCTGAAAAGGTCAGAGCAGATGTATCTTGACGAGATGAGCCTGGTCGATGAAACAATGAACAGAGCCTTGCGTACATGGCAGGTGCCTTACGAGACAACACCGCTTGGCATCTCCCCGGACGGAAGGAAACTCTATCTGAATTTGACGTACGACGCGGAAGATAAAGGTTTGGGGAAGCTGGTGCTGGAAATCTCTGAGACGGGTTTGCGGATCGCAGCGCGCGAGGAGTTGAATCTGAAAGAGGGCGAGTGGATCGAGGAGCATCCGACCGATCCGAAAAACTCTTATCTCTCATTCATGCGATTTCGCGTCGGAGATCAGAGCTATATCATACGTTTCAGCGCGCCTTGCACGTAGGGCGACACCTTGAAAATAGAGATTCAGTAGAAAGGTACAGAGAAGGTTTTGAGCGTACGAGTAGAGCGTTGGAGTGAACAGGCAGCGCCGGATGCACGCGAGTTGCGGCGGCGTATGGAAGAGGAAGGCTACAGCGTTTTCGAGTGGATCGACGCGCCCGGCACCGCTTACGACCCGCACGTCCACGCCGAGGATCAGTCACACTGGATCATCAGCGGTGTGCTCGAACTTGGCATCGGCGACGAGCGCTATGCGCTTCATGCTGGCGACCGTGATTATCTTCCGGCATACACAAAGCATTCAGCCTCCGTGCAAGGCGATGAACCGGTCGTCTATCTTATCGGCGCGAAAAAATAATAATGAACGCAGCCAACTACAAATTGATCACCACAGCCGACGAGCTGCGCGCCGCCGTCGAAGAGCTATCCCACCACCAGGCCATAGGTTTGGACACGGAGACCACAAACCTTGATCCGTATCGCGGGCGCTTGCGGCTCGTACAGTTGGCCGCGCCCGACGGCGTTCGCATCATAGACCTCAACCGTTTCAATGACGATGAGCCGAGAGAAAGCGAAACACTCGCGCCGCTCAGGGAGTTGCTCAAGGCTTTACGTCCGGTGAAGATCGCGCACAACGCGAAGTTCGATGCCAAGTGGATCAAGCACACCTTGGGCGTGGAACTGGGCGGGCTCTTCGATACGCTGCTCGCCAGCCAGATCGCCTCGGCGGGCGATCAGGATGAACGGCACGGCCTCGAAGCGGTCGCGGCACGCTACCTGAATGAAACGATAGACAAGGCCGAGCGCCTGAGCGATTGGAGCGGCGAGCTCTCGGAGTCGCAGCTTCAGTATGCCGCGCTGGACGCTTCCGTCCTGCTGCCTCTACGCGAAAAGCTGATCGCGCGTCTGAAGGCGGACGCGCTGCTTCGTTGTGCCGCGCTCGAATTCGAGTGCGTCCTGCCGGTCGCCTCTATCGAACTCGCAGGGATTTTCCTCGACCAGCATCGCTGGCGCGAGCAGTTGCAGATCGTCGGGAAGAAGCGCGCCGAACTCGCCGCCAAGCTCCAGGAGATGTTGTCTGAAGAGTCCATGCAAGGCTCACTCTTTGGCCCGCCGACGCGCGAGGAAATCAATCTCGATTCCCACACCCAACTAACAAAAGCGCTCAAGCGACGATTCAATATAGATGTGCCAGGTGGCTCGACACGCAACTGGAAGTTGCAGCCCCTGGCTAAAGAGCACGAGGTGATTAGAGAGCTGCTCGAATACCGCACCGTGCAGAAGGCGCTGACCAGTTACGGCGAGAACATCCTGCAAGAGATCAATCCGAAAACGGGACGCATCCACGCCGACTTTCGCCAGATTGGAGCGCCCACGGGGAGATTTGCATGCACCAACCCAAATATTCAGCAGGTGCCGCACGCTATCGAATACCGCCGCTGTTTCCGCGCGCCCGAAGGAAGAAAGCTCGTCATAGCCGACTACTCACAGATAGAGCTGCGCATCCTGGCCGACTACACAGGCGATCAGGGTTTCATAGACGCCTTCAACTCCGGCGCCGACCTGCATCGCGTGACCGCCGCGCAGGTCTTCAGCGTCCCGCTCGAACAGGTGACGAAGGAGCAGCGCGACTTCGCCAAGCGCCTGAACTTCGGCGTCGTCTACGGCATCGGCGCGCAGCGCTTTTCGATGATGACCGGCCTCTCGCTGACAGAAGCCGAGGACATCCTGCGCCGCTACTTCGCCACCTACCGCAAGCTCGACAGTTGGTTGCGCGATGCTGCGCGGCAGGCGATTCGCGAGCGAACTGCGCCGCGCACTGTGGCCGGACGCCTGGCGCGCTTCCGCTTCGACCCGGATGATCGGCAGGCCGCCTCGCTCGCACAACGCAACGGAAAAAATTCGCCGATCCAGGGGTCGTCGGCTGACATACTCAAGCGTGCCTTGCGTCTATTGCACGATCAACTGCGAGACACAACGGCGTGCATCGTCAACATCGTCCATGACGAGATTGTCGTCGAAGCTGATATTAATCAGGCGGAGGAGATCACCAAAAAGGTTGAAGATGCGATGTGCGCGGCGGGAGAAGAGTACGTCAAAAAAGTTCCGGTTAAAGTTGAAACGGAAGTGGCGGACGAGTGGGTGAAGTGAACTACCCTTTCGTCATGATGTCGCCAGCGCTTTTCTACCTTGCCTCAAAATCATTTGATACCGGATAGCAGAATAAAAGAGGACGTCGGACGATCCACTAAGCAACACGAAAGGACACGAAATAAGACGAACAAAGGGGATGTTTCGTGTAGTTTCGTGTTAATTCGTGGATCGGTCACTCGCCTTCTTTTGTTTGCACCCTGGTATTACAAGCCTTTGGCTCTCAGCTTTTCGCTTTCACTTCGTCAGCCTCAAGCGCTGAACGCGGCGCGGCGTTTCGCTGCCAGACCAGATAGACGGGGATGCCTGTGAGCACGATCAGGTAGCCGATGCCCGAAGTCCAGGGCGTCAGGTACGCGAGGTCTAAGACCAGCAGCAGCGCGATCAGGATATAGAAGACGGGCACGAAGAGATAGCCGGGCGTGCGATAGGGACGCTCCGCTTCCGGCGCTTTGCGGCGCAAGCGTATGACTGCTCCGACCATCAGCGCGTAGAAGATCAAATCGGCTGAGACGATGTATTCCAGCAGTTGCGTGTAGATGTCGCCGTACGGGTCTTCTCCCGGACGTAAGGGGGTGGCTTTAGCTGTGCGCGGCAAGACGAGGAGGCTGGCCCAGATGCCCTGCGCGATCAATGCGACTGCCGGGACGTGGCGCGCATTGACGCTTCCGACGCCCTTGAAAAACAGGCCGTCGCGCGCCATCGCATAGTAGACGCGCGCTCCGGCGAGGATCAATCCGTTGTTGCAGCCGAAGGTTGAGATCATAATCGCGACGGCCATGAGCACTGTTCCTGGAGCGCCGAGGATGGTCTGCATGGCGGCGGTCGCGACGCGGCTTTCCGGGGCCGTCTGGATCGAGACGAGAGGCAGTGTGACGACGTAAGCCAGATTAGCCAGCAGGTAGAGCGCGACGACGACTCCGCACCCGATCAAGAGCGCGCGCGGCAGGTTACGTCCGGGCTCTCGGACTTCGCTGCCCGTAAACGTCACGTTGTTCCAGGCCGACTGCGCGAAGAGCGGGCCGACCATCGCGCGCCCCAGCAGCATGACGAGCGCCAGACCGCCGACGATGCTGAGATCTGCCTGCGCGTTTTGCGGCGTCCAGCCGTTAGCCCAGGGGTTCCACCACTGGGATGTCCACGCCGCACCCACGCCGCGCCCCTTCGTCCAACCGAGCGTAAGACCCAGAGCGATCAGACCGATCAGCGCGGCGGTCTTCGTGAAGGTGAAAGTGTTCTGAATAAGCTTGCCCGTCTTGAGCCCGCGTGTGTTCGTCAAGGTCAGGAGGATGATGACGAAGATGGCGACGAGCTGCTGCGTGGAGAGGCTCAGCGCATAGCCGCCAAGCGGGATCGGCTCAAGGATGTAGTTGGTGGAAGAGATTTGCGGCGCGAGCACGCCCATGAATTTGGCGAAGCCAAGGGCGACCGCCGCGATCGTCCCGGTTTGAATGACGAGGAACAGCGACCAGCCGAAAAGAAAGCCCACGAGCGGGCTGTAGGCTTCGCGCAGGAAGACATACTGACCGCCCGCGCGCGGCATCATCGTCGCCAGCTCGGCGCAGCAGAGCGCGCCCGTGATCGTCAACGCACCGGCCAGAGCCCAGGCCATGAGCAGCCAGCCGGGAGCGCCGACAAATCTGGCAGACGCGGCTGAAGTGAGGAAGATGCCGGAGCCGATCATCGAGCCGACGACGATCATCGTCGCGTCGAGCAGCCCCAGGCCGCGCACGAGCCTTTCCGGTGACTCACTATTTTGCTCGCCCATGCGCGCTCTCCTTCAAGAGCGTAACTAAAAAGGAGTAATTAAACGCAAAGGACGCAAAGTGCTTCGCCAAGGTCGCAAAGGAATTATCTCTTTGCGACCTTGGCGAAAATCCTTAGCGTTCTTTGCGTCTACATCTCTTCTCACCGATTCGCTTCAGCTCTTAACTACAGACCCCCGCTTGACCGTTTAATCTCCCCTTGGAATCTGGCGCGCGATGTCGTCCGCCTTGCGATGTACGTCTCTGGCCTCCTGCCGCATTTTCTTGTAGGCGTTCACCTTGTTGACATACTCTTTCCTCTTGTCTTCAGGCAGGCCATTGGCGGTGTAATTGTCGCGTGCGATGACGGCAGCCTCGCGCAAAGACTTAAACGCATCTATATCTTTACTGAAAGCCTGAGCTTTGAGCGTGAGAAACTCTTTGCGCTTATCATTGGTCGTCAGTTTGGAAGCTCTGTCGATCTTATCGACGGCGCTGTTGCCGCGCTCAAGACCTCTGTCTATGTCCTCGATCAGCTCTCCGATGATCCGCTTGACCTCGTTAACGTTCTTATCTTTCTGGGCCTGGTTGAGCTGATCCTGTTTGTCGCTGGCTTCCTGATCTATCTTGTCTATCTCTTCCAGATCGTCCGCCGCGCTCTGCACCAGCTTATTGGCCTCTTCGGATGAGCCTTTGCCAAGGTTCGTGAGCGCGCTGCAACCGAGAGCAAACGAAGCGAGCAGCAGCAGCGCCAGCGCCGCATTCACGCGCCCCTTCTTATCGAGCATGTTATTTAAGTTTCCTTTCAGTTTATTTGTGGCGAAAACACAGGTTGCTAATGACACCGTCGAGGACGGTAGACATCGGCTCTCTTGCCGGACGGCGACCCGTATTTAAACGTTCCTCGGATGAAACACTGGATGTCAGGCGTGGATATTGGCCTGTCTGCTATTCCCTGTCAAGACGTGATGGGGATTGGGTGGTAGAGGCCGGGGGTTGGATAAAAGCATTTTCTTTCATTAATCCCCAGCCGCTATCCCCTGACAGTAGTCTCCCGGGTTTCAGTTCTTCTCTGTGCCATCTCCGTGTTCACTCGGGTCTGCGGTGGTGAGTGTCTGTAGGAGTTGATTCACCACCGCAGACTCGAGAGGACGCGAGAGGCGGCACAGAGCACTAATCAGGACACTATCCCCTGACACCCATCTTGACATGCTGCGCGAGGCTCACATAGTCTTATTAGTTCGAAGGGCGCGCAACGGCTCATGCGGCGCGCCAATCCTGCCTTATGAATGAAGAATCGCCACCACCGGAAATTTTAGCAGCATGATTAAAAGCAGCATCACGAAACTGATCGAAGAAAGACGTGCGCGCATCGGCGTGATCGGCCTCGGCTATGTCGGGCTGCCGCTGGCCGTAGAGTTCGCGCATCATGGCTTCAACGCTCTCGGCTTTGAAGTTGACGAGGGCAAAGCGGCGCAGATCAACCGTGGGGAATCCTACATCGGTGATGTCTCCTCTTCAGCCGTCAGGGAGATGGTCGAAGCCGGGCGACTGCGTGCGACCACCGATTTCGATCACTTGAAGGATTCGGATGCGATCATCATCTGCGTGCCGACGCCGCTTCGCAAGACCAAAGAGCCGGATGTCTCCTACATCCTCGCCGCCGCCGAGGAGATCAAGCGGAATCTGAGACGCGGCCAGTTGATCGTCCTTGAATCGACCACCTATCCGGGCACGACGGACGAAGTCTTGCTGACGATGTTTGAGGAGACCGGGCTCAAGTTAGACATCGATTTCCTGCTCGCCTTTTCGCCGGAGCGGGTCGATCCCGGCAACCCGCAGTTTCAAACTCACAACATCCCGAAGGTCGTCGGCGGCTGCACGGAAGATTCCACCGAAACGGCTGCCGCGCTTTATCGAGAGATCGTCAACCAGGTTCATCCGGTCAGCTCGGCGCGCGTCGCCGAAGCCGCGAAGCTTTTGGAGAACACTTTCCGGGCGGTCAACATCGGCATGGCTAACGAGATGGCGCGCCTCTGCTACGCGCTCGGCATAGACACCTGGGAAGTGATTCGCGCGGCGGCGACCAAGCCGTTCGGCTTCATGCCGTTCTACCCGGGGCCTGGAATTGGTGGTCACTGTCTCGTCGGCAACGAGACAGTAGTAGTGCGCGCGTCAGACGGTCTGGATCAGGTGAAGCCGTTAGAAGCGATCTTTCGTGAGCAGAGTTCCGGGTCGCAGTCCCGAAAGTTCCCGGCTGGCGGTGGAGAGGTGATCTACAAACCACAATTGAAAGCTCTTTCACTCGATGCGGAGACGCAGCAGCCGCAATGGAAACCTGTGCGCTACCTGTTCCGGCGTCAGACCGATGGGCCCATCGTCACCATCACAACTAGCGACAATCGTCGTCTGAGCGTTACCGATCAGCATCCGATGCTCGTCTGCGACGCAGAGGGGAAAGTCAGACAGGTCTTCGCCGCAGACTTAAAAGAGGGTGACCGCCTACCGCTTCATTGCCTGCCGCCTCCCATAGCGGGCGGCTCGGAAGATGCTGCATGTAGCCCGGCGCTTGATCTGCTCCCGCTCATGTCAACGGAGATGGCGTCGAAAGTTCGCGTCCGCATCATAGATGGCTCATGGTTAGAGCATCGCGGCTCGCTCAAAAAAAGATTGCCCGCTGCAACGGTTCAGGAATATGTACGTCAGAACTATCTTCCGCTCAAAGATTTCCTCGCCCTTGAAGACGCCGGTGAAATCAATATCCCACACGAGTCTTTGCGACTTCACACCGGACGTGGGCCGAGCATGACTTCTTTCCCGGCAGTACTAAAACTCACATCCGCTTTCGCGCGTCTCATCGGCTACTATCTGGCCGAAGGGTGCACGACTTTGGAGTGCGGCAGAAAGCGCGTGCGCCTGAGTTTTCATCGCGCCGAGACGGAGTTCATACACGATGTTTGTTCGCTCCTGGAAACGGAGCTTGGCATCAAGAGTTCGCTTCATCACTCTCGCGTGGATCAGGTCACGCATATTCGCGTTGCCTCGTCTTTGTTTGGCTGGTTGCTCGTGGACGCACTTGGTTGCGGGTCTCGTTCTACAGACATGCGTGTGCCTGACATTTTGATGAATATCTCCCCACTCCATCGTCATGAATTGCTCAAGGGATTGATTCGCGGCGACGGAGATGTTTACGTTCGGACAGGCACGCACAGCTATCAAAAGAACGGGCGGACTTACGCGCATCACAACGCTTCGGCGGAAGTCGGCTATTTCAGCAGTAGTCCGCAGTTGTTCCAGCAGGTCGTGTACCTACTGCAAAGCATGGGTTTCACTCCGACCTTCAAGCGCTCCAAGCCGCACCTTCAAATGAAGGGGCGTGAACAATTGCTGCGGATGCGAAGCTGGCTCGGTGCGAAAGGGGCGACCCTCGAAAATTATTTCGTCGAGAGCCGTCGCGCTCCTCAGAGCAGGACATTCAGGCAGCGGGGGAGTTTAATTACCGTTCCGGTCAAATCTGTAGAGATGAGAACTAACGCTCAGCCTGTTGATGTTTATTCAATCGAGGTTGAAGACACACATACTTTCGCCACTTCTTACGGCATTTATGTCCACAACTGCATCCCGCTCGATCCGCATTACCTTTTATGGAAAGCGCGCCAGCACGGCTTCGACTCGCGCTTCATAGGTCTGGCCGAAGAGGTCAACTCGCGCATGCCTGAGCATGTGGTGACGCTCGTCGCGGACGGGTTGAATGACGACGAGAAGTCGCTCAAAGGATCGCGCCTCTTGTTGTTGGGCGTCGCCTATAAAAAGGATGTCAACGATGTGCGGGAGAGCCCGGCGCTCTCGATCATTGATCGCCTGCGCGCCAAGGGGGCGGACGTGCGTTATCACGACCCGTTCGTTGAAGAGCTGCGCTTTGAAGACGCGCACACGGAAGGCGGCGGAGAGCCTCTGTGCTCGGTCGCGCTCACGGATGAAGAGCTGCGCGCGGCGGACTGCATCATCATCGTCACAGACCACAGCGGCCTGGACTACAAAAAAGTCTGCGAGCTTTCAAAGCTCATCGTCGATACACGCAACGCCCTGGGCGGCGACCTGCGAAGCACGAGCCGCGCGCGGATCATTAGATTATAAGTAGAGTAGACAGTAGACAGTAGTCAGTAGTCAGTAGAAAAACCGCAGTACCTACTACACTGCCGACTGTGATTCCAGATGAGCATCATCAAACGCATCAACCGCTTTTCTGTTCTACTGACTACTGGCTACTGACTACCGTCTACTGTTTCCATGTTAAAAGTCATCAACGTCGTCGGCGCGCGGCCTAACTTCATGAAGGTGGCGCCGATTGTCGAAGCCATGAAGCGCCGACCGAAGGAGTTCGCGCCCCTCGTCGTTCACACCGGACAGCATTACGACACGCAGATGTCGGACGCCTTCTTTCGCGACCTACGCTTGCCCGAGCCGGACGTTTATCTTGGCGTCGGGTCTGGTTCGCACGCGGCGCAAACGGCTGCCGTGATGCAGAGCTTCGAGCCGGTCGTGTTAAAGGAGCGACCTGACTGGGTCGTCGTCGTCGGAGACGTCAACTCGACGCTCGCCTGCGCTCTGGTCTGCGCGAAGCTGGGAGTGCGCGTGGCGCACGTCGAAGCGGGCCTGCGCAGCCGAGACCGCACGATGCCCGAAGAGATCAACCGGCTGCTGACAGACCAGATTGCAGACCTGCTCCTAACGCCCTCCGTGGATGCCGACCTGAACTTGCGCGCCGAAGGAATTCCCGCAGCGCGCATCCACATGGTCGGCAACGTCATGATCGATTCGCTCTTCCATCATCTCAAACGCGCCGCAGCCAGCAGCGTGCGCGAAGACCTGGGCCTCGCCGGAAAGGACTACGCGACGCTGACGCTGCATCGTCCTTCAAACGTTGACGACCGCTCAAAGCTCGCGCGCATTCTGGATGCGCTTGAACAGATCAGTGCGCGCCTGCCCCTGATCTTCCCTGTGCACCCGCGCACGCGAAAGTCGCTCGCAGAGTTCGGTTTCACAAAGCGTGTCGAGCGCGCAGGGAATCTGCGCCTCATAGAACCCCTCGGCTATCTCGATTTCCTGCGTCTCTACAGCGGCGCGCGCCTTGTGCTCACGGATTCGGGCGGCATACAGGAAGAGACGACCGCGCTGTCTATCCCCTGCCTGACCCTGCGCGAGAACACGGAGCGCCCTATCACGGTCGAGATGGGGACGAACACCATCGTCGGCACGGATACGGAGAGGATCACGCGCGCAGCCTTCGCCGCTCTTGACGAGTCGGGCGCGCGCACCCCCCGCCCCATGCCCCCGCTGTGGGACGGCCACACGGCGGATCGAATACTCGACGCCATAATAAAAGGGATGAGGGATGAGGGATGAGGGATGAATAAGAAACCTTCTGTCTTTTCATTCATCCCTCATCCCTCCGCCCTCATCCCTTCGTTCCTCCCTCGGTTGAAGCGCGCACTTCGTGGAGAGGTGGATGCGCGCGCGGCGGCTCTTGAAGCCTTCAGGCGTGGCCGCATGTCGCTTCGTCGCAGGCGCGAGCGTGCGAGACTGGATCATCTCAACGAGCGGCGGGCGCGTCTGCGCGCGGAGTATGCGCGGATGACGCCGCGCGATCTGCTAGAGCATTTTCGTCACCGCACCGAGCCGAAATTCTTTCCGGGCTTCGCCACTACTACTACTGCGTCCTCCCGGCCAACGAGCTTGCAGCGCGAGCTTTTTCCAGCCGAAACAGGGCAGTTGATTGAAGGGGCGACGCGTATCGTCAATGAGCATTGCTGGCCTTTGCTGGGCTACGGTGAAAGGTGTTTCGGTAGCCATATAGATTGGCGGCGCGATCCCCTGTCGGGCGCAGCATGGCCGCTTGACTATCATGCAGACATAGGCTTGGCTCGCAGCGACGGCTCGGACGTGAGAGTCCTGTGGGAGTTGAACCGCCTTTCGCATCTGGTCACGCTGGCGCGCGCTTACGCGATCACTGACGACGAGCGAACAGCAGCGGAAGTTTTCAGGCAGCTTGAGAGCTGGGGCGAGCAGAACCCTGTCGGGCGCGGCGCAAACTGGGCCTGCGCGATGGAAGTGGCGCTGAGGGCTATGAACCTGCTCGCCGCTTTTGAGCTTCTGCGCCGCTCTCCCGAACTGACCGAAGAGCGGCTCATGCGGCTGCTCACACTCTTCGATCAGCACGGCGCTCACATCAGGCGTAATCTTGAGTTCTCCTACATCGCGACGAGCAACCACTATCTTTCGGATGTGACGGGACTATTGTGGCTCGGAGTGATGCTGCCGGAGCTGGAAGCGGCAGCCGGTTGGCGCGAGTTTGGCCGCCGCCAGCTCCAGAGCGAAATGTTGAAGCAGGTCTTGTTGGACGGCGCGGACGCGGAAGCTTCGACCGGATACCACCGCTTCGTCCTCGAACTCTTTCTCTACTCGTTCATTCTCTGCCGCGCCAACGCCATCACTGTGGATGAAAAGCACTTGAGCCGTCTTCGGGCGATGCTCGATTACCTGCGGGCATACCTCAGACCCGATGGTCGCGCACCGCTCATAGGGGATACTGATGGCGGGCAAGTGTTGCCCATCGTCAAGCGCGCCGGCGACGATCATGCTTACCTGCTTGCCATCGGCGCTGCGGTCTTTGAAGAGCCGCGCTTCAAGTTGGACGCTCGTTACGCTATGCCGGAAGAGTTGTTGTGGTTGACGGGCGCAGAGGGCGTGCGAGCTTACGAGCAGTTAGAACCTGACCGTGAGCCTACACGGTCATGCGCCTTCGCCCACGCGGGTACATACATCATGCGCGAGGGCGATCTTTATCTTCTCTTCAATGCGAGCGGCAACGGTTTGGGTGGGCGCGGCTCGCACGGCCATAACGACGCCCTGAGCCTGGAAGCGGGCGTGTGCGGAAGCCCCTTCATCATTGATCCGGGCACATACGTCTACACGGGCGACCCAGGCGCGCGCCACCAGTTTCGTTCAACCGCCTGTCACTCGACCGTAGAGGTGGATGGCGAGGAACAGAATACGACCGATTGCTCGCTCCCTTTCGTCCTCGGCGACGAGGCGCACCCGCGCGTGCTTCGCTGGGAGACTACTCCCGAGCGAGACCTCGTCGTCGCAGAGCATGACGGTTACAGGAGACTCCCAACGCCCGTCACGCATCGTCGCACCATCGAGTTCAATAAACGAGAGCGACGTTGGACAATTGAAGATGCGCTCACTGGTGAGGGCGAGCACACGTTTCGTTTTCGCTTTCATCTAGCTCCGGACATTGAGGCCACCATTCACGCTGACATAATCCTCTGCGCCTGCGATAAGATAAAGGGAGGCCGTCTCTTCATCGCCCCGCTCGATCTCGACGTGAGGCCGGAGCTTGAGCCGCGCTTCGCATCCATCGACTACGGCGCGAAGAGGCCGTCCCACTCCGCCTGCTGGACTGTGCGCGCAGGGCTTCCGCTCAAGCTGCGTTGGGCACTTGTGCCCGTCTGTGCAGGCGAAGAAGGGGACGCGCGCCTGGAATTGATCGCGCGCCTGCGAAGAGAAAGGCAGGTAGACTTTTAGGATTTGCGCTTTTAGATTGACGATTTCAAATCCCGGATTTGAAGTCTCAGAGTGAATGGCTTCATCTTTGTCCAATCAAAAATCGCAAATCCTAAATCTTCATCATGTGTGGCATCTGTGGAGTTTGGGAATACGGCGCTGGAAACGTGCGCGTGGAAGAGGCGCTGCTTGCGTGTATGCGCGATGCAATGACGCATCGCGGGCCGGATGATGCGGGTCATCTGGTATTCGATGAGGGGCGCGGCGGCTTTGGCTTTCGCCGCCTGTCGATCATCGATCTATCAGAGGCCGGACACCAGCCGATGCACGGTTGCACGGATCAGGTGTGGGTCGTCTTCAACGGCGAGATATACAATCACGCTCACTTGCGCGCGGCGCTGGAGCAGCGCGGGCATGTTTACAGTTCGCGCACGGATACGGAGACCATTCTGCACCTTTACGAAGAGCGCGGCCTCGATTTTGTGCACGACATTGAAGGCGATTTCAGTATTGCCCTGTGGGACGCCGCGCGCGCGCAGCTCGTTCTCGTACGCGACCGCATCGGCGTCAAGCCACTCTACTACTACCAACAGAAGGGGCGCTTCATCTTCGCCTCCGAGATCAAGGCGATCCTCGAACACCCTTTGGTCACGGCAGAGGTTGACGAAGAATCGCTCTATCACTACCTGACTTTCCTGACAACGCCTGCGCCGCGCACCCTCTTCCGCGACATACACAAGATTCCAGCGGGGCACATGCTCGTCCTGGGACGCGACCGCCCCGCAGAGCTGAAGCAGTACTGGGACGCGCTGCCTCCGGCAAAAGAGCTTGACCCGCGTCTCACTGAAGCCGAGCATCAGGCGGAAATCCTGCGGCTGCTGCGCGCGTCGATCACGAAGCGCATGATGAGTGACGTGCCGTTTGGCGTCTTTCTGTCGGGCGGGGTCGATTCCTCCGCCAACGTCGCCCTCATGGCCGAGCAGATGTCGCGCCCCGTCGAAACCTTTACGGTCGGCTTTAGCGACCAGGAGTATCTTAACGAGCTGGATCAGGCGCGACGCATCGCGCGCCGCTTCGGCACGAATCATCAAGAGGTCGTCATCGGCTTCGAGGAGATGGAAAGCTTCCTTCCGCGTCTGGTCTTTCACCAGGACGAGCCCATCGCCGATCCCGTCTGTGTCCCGCTCTACTACGTCGCGGAGCTGGCTCGTCAATCCGGTGTCACGGTCGTGCAGGTGGGCGAAGGCTCGGACGAGATTTTCAGCGGCTACGATAATTACGTGCGGCATCTGCGCATCTACGAGAAGTTCTGGAAACATGCGCTGCGTGCTCCGCGCGCGGCGCGTCGCACGATGAGCGCCGCCGCGCGTCCGCTCCTTGAAGCGACGGGAAGAAAGCGCGCGGCCATTGAATTGATTCGACGGCTCGGGGCTTCAGAGCCGCTCTTCTGGGGTGGAGCGATTGTTTACGACGAGACGATCAAGCCGCGCGTGCTCTCAACACAGATGCGCGAACGATTTAAAGAGCGCTCGTCGCTCGAAGTCATCGAGCCGTATCTGCAACGGATTGAGCGTGAGCGCCCCGATTCGGATTTCCTGGCGCACATGACCTACCTGGAGCTCAAGCTTCGCTTGCCGGAACTGCTGCTGATGCGCGTCGATAAGATCACGATGGCGACCTCTGTGGAAGCGCGCGTGCCGTTTCTGGATCATCATCTGGTCGAGTATGCGCTCTCTTTGCCGCGCGCCTTGAAAGTCGAAGGGACGAGCGGGAAGCAGATTCTCAAGCGCGCGCTCGAAGGGCTGCTGCCACACGATCTGCTTTACAGCCAGAAGCGCGGCTTCGGCGCGCCGATTCGCGAGTGGTTCAGGCAGGGACTCGGCGCGCTCTTCGATTCCCACTTCATGAACTCTTCCATGCGGCGGCGCGATTTCTTCGACTACCGCTTCATCGCGCGTCTTCAAGACGAGCACCGTCGCGGCGCGCGTGATTGGAGCTTTCACCTGTGGGCTCTGCTCAACCTGAGCCTGTGGTACGAGCGCTGGATTGATCCGAGGTGAAAAGCATCTCATAACAAAGGCGGTAAAGACACAAAGCTAAAAGAGAAGAGCTTTCTTCGTGCCTTTCTACCTTTGTGGTAAGTTTTCTTAGAGCGGTATTCAAATGAATGTCAGACAAGAATAAATTTGTAGGGGCAGGGCTTGTCCCTGCCCGTCTCTGCTGTCAATTGAGCGGGCAGGGACAAGCCCTGCCCCTACAGTTCGACACCCGATTGAAATTTGCTCTAGGGATAAGGTAACGAGTGAGCCAGCAGACGCGAAAGAAAGCGCAAGTGATCGCAAGTGAGCCTCGGCGTCTTGAGATTGGCGCAGCTCATCGAGAGGCTGACGCGCCGCCGCCTAAGAGCGTCTACGCGCCTCGACGCGCCTTCAGCACTCATGTCGCGTGGACGCTCTCGGCGCGTCTCCTGATGGTCGCCAACAGCATGGCCGCGAGCATCATTGTCGCCCGCTGGCTCGGCGCATCCGGCTTCGGCGCGCTCGCCGTGCTCAACGTCGCCACGGCCATCGCGCTCCAACTCGGAAGCGCCGGGCTGCCTTCGGCCAACACCTATTTCATCGCGCGCGATCATAGGCTTCTGGGAACTGCGTGGGCTAATGCCCTGATCTTTGCTCTGACCGTGGGCAGCGCGCTCACGCTCTGCATCGTCGGGCTGGCGCATCTCTGGCCCTCTTTGTTCGGCCACGTCCCGCTCGCTCTGCTCGGCATCGCTGCTCTTTCGATCCCGTTTCAACTCGTCACCCTGCTCGGACTCAACATCTTTCTCGGACTGGGGCGTATCGGGCGCTTCAACCTGCTGGAAGGGCTCGCGCAATCTTTCACCCTCGTCAACTCGGTCGCGGCGCTGGTGCTGCTCGGCGCGGGGCTGTGGATGCTCGTCTCGCTGAACACGGCGGCGGGCGTCCTTGTGAGCGTCTTGATCGCATGGATGATCTGCAAGCTGGCAGCGAGACAAAGGGGCGTCCCCGGCGTGCGTCCCGATCTGCAACTGTTCAAGCGCATGGCGCGCTATAGCATCAAGTTTCACCTCTCGGTGGTGGCCGCAATGCTGCTCGTGCGCGCGGACTTGCTCGTCGTCAACTATTTTCGCGGCGCGATGGAGGCGGGCGTCTACGCCGTGGCGTCGCAAATGGCGATGATGTTGATGCTGCTGCCCGGTGTGGTCGGCACGCTCTTGATGCCGCGCGTCACCTCCGCGCGCGATGTGAGCGGTCAGTTGACTATGCGCGCCACAAGGCACACGGCATTCGTCATGCTGATGATTTGCCTGATAGCAGCGCCCGCCAGCCTCCTGCTGCCACTGCTTTACGGCGCGCAGTTCGCTGCCGCGAGTCTACAGTTCTTAATCCTGCTGCCGGGCGTTTACCTGATTAGCATTGAATCCGTACTGGTTCAGCACTTCAACAGCACGGGGCTGCCCGCCGCGATTCCGCTCTTCTGGCTGGCGACGCTGGCGACCAACGTCATCCTCAACCTGGCGCTCGTGCCAGGGCTCGGGGCGCTGGCGGCGGCCACCACGGCCTCGTTCAGCTATGCGATGATCTTCGCTCTCGTCGTCCTGTACTTTCGTCTTAAGACGGGCAATCCTCTCTCGACAACTCTGTTGCTCAGCAGCCGCGAGCTGCGAGCGCTGCTGCGTCTAACTCGCTTCAATGCTTTGGCAGGGTGAACTTGATGAGCGAAGTCGGCCACGAGGAGCGGGAAAATCTGTGGGGCTATGCAAAGCGCCTGCGTTTCGTGCGCCGTGTGATCGCAGAGTCTTTCCCGAAACGTAATACAGGGTCAATACGCGTACTGGATGTCGGATGCGGGAACGGCTCTCAACTGGCTCTGCCGCTCGCGTCTGCGGACGGCTTTCAGATCACGGGTATCGACACGGATGAGCGCTCGATTGAGCATGCGAGGCGTCTTGCCGGAGAGGTGTCGAACCTGAGACTCGTGGCCGGGCGCGTGGAACAGCTCTCAGATGCTGAAGTCTACGACGTTGTGATTCTCTCTGAAGTGCTCGAGCACACCACTGCGCCCGCTGCGCTCCTATCAGCGAGCGTCGCACGCATGGCCGAGGACGGCATCCTGATCGTCACCGTGCCGAACGGTTACGGCGAGTTCGAGATTGATTCATGGATCTTCCGCCGATTGCGCCTGCAACGCGTCGTCGATGCGCTGGTGAGAAACCGGCAGGAGGCTCTCGGATCGACAGACAATCGTGAGAGCGGCCACGTCCAGTTCTTCACGCGCCGTCGCCTAAAGCACATCTTCGCAGAGTGCGGCCTCGTCGTTTTCCGCGAAGGCGGGGCGAGCCTCTTTGCCGGGCCGCTCGCAGGAATTACGCTGGCGCGTTCGGCGCGCTTTATCAGGTGGAATGCGCGCGTGACTGACTGGCTGCCGCTCGTCCTCTCCAGCGGCTGGTATTTCGCCTTACGGCATCGAAGCAGCGTGTGCGCGGCTGGTGGTGCTATGGTATGAGAGTGGTCTTGCTCGCGCTCAGCGGCGATGAGGCTCGCGCACGCGAAACGCTCGCCGGGCGTTACCCGCAGGCGTCGATTGAAAGCATCCCGCGCGTGGAGATAGAGCGCGGAAGCTTTCGCGCACGCCTCCGCGCACTACGCGCGCGCCGTCCGGATATTTTTGCTGTCTCCACCGAACGGCTCGCCTGGCAGCGCGGGCAGAACGCCCTCCTTTTATTCGGCGCGCTGGCGGGCGCGGAGCGCTCCGTGATACTGGACGCGCACGGTGCGTTCAGGGAAGAGCAGCGCGCTCGTATCCTGGCGAGCGCGCCGTGGCGTCTCGCGCACGAAGCGACGCAGAGCGCAGTCACGATCATTCGCGCAGAGCGCGAGCTGCGGCGGTTGGAGCGCGAAGTCGGAAGTCGCTCGCCGGGAGGCGCAGGCGATGTAAAGCTCGGACGCGCCGCCTCTGATCAGACTGACATCATATACCTGCGCGCGACGCCGGGCGCGGGCACACAGGTCGGAGGCGCTGCGAGCCACGTTAAAGGCTTTATTAATGCTGCGGTTGAGCGCGGCGCACGCGTGACGCTCATCAGCAACGACCGAATAGCAGGGCTGGACGGGGCGAGTACGCCTGTGAAGATCATCGAGCCGGACGCGTCGGGCGTCACGCGCGCTGCGTTCGACCTGCACCACAGCCTGCTTTTTACGCGTCGCGCCGTCCGGGAGATAGAGCGCGCCCAGCCCGATTTCATCTATCAACGCTACGGGCGTTTCACTTGGGCAGGGGTCGAAGCGACCTTGCGCACAGGGCGACCGCTCTTTCTGGAGTACAACGGCTCGGAAGTATGGGTCGGACGTTACTGGGATCGAAGCGGGATGCTCGGCCTCCTGGCACGCTGCGAGCGTCTGAACCTGCGCGCGGCGACGCGTATCTTCGTCGTCTCAGAGGTTGAGCGTCGCAATCTTTTACGCGCTGGCGTGCACGTTGAGAAGATCGTAGTTAATCCGAACGGGGTCGATGTGAAAACGTTTCGCCCCGGCGTGGGAGGCGCGCGCGCGCGTGAAGAGTTGGGCATTAAGGATGATACGATGCTCGCCGGTTTCGTCGGCACGTTCGGCCCCTGGCACGGGGCGCTCGTGCTGGCCGAAGCCATCACTCTCCTGCCGGAGGCGGCGCGCGTGACGTTTCTGCTGGTCGGAAGCGGAGCAGAGCGCGACGAGGCCGAGCGCATCGTCAACGTGGGCGGCGTCGAGAGTAGGGTCATCTTCACGGGCGCAGTCGCGCACGAGCGCGTGCCAGCGCTCCTTGATGCATGCGACGTGCTGGTCTCGCCGCACGTTCCACTGGCTGACGGCAGCGAGTTCTTCGGCTCGCCGACGAAGCTCTTCGAATACATGGCGATGGGGAAAGCCATCGTCGCCAGTCGCCTCGGCCAGATCGCAGACGTGCTGGCAGACGGGGAGACAGCCCTGCTAGTTGAGCCTGGCGACGCACGCGCCTTGAGCGAGGCGATAATCAGTTTGTCTGAGTCAGCGGAGCTGCGCCAGCGCCTCGGCGCGGCGGCACGAAGAGAGGCCATCGAACGCCACACTTGGGAGCACAACGCCGAGCGCGTGCTACGCGCTTATGCAGCATTGCATGAAGATCATGTTTGAGCGGGTGGGCATACGAGCGGGAGGCGTGCTCGCTATCCTAACCTGAGAGATAATATTGTTTGAAACACCGACAGCATAGTTGCTCCGCAGGTCAGGGCGAGGGAAGCGGCCTGCGTGCTTGATGGTTACAGAGGTGAGGGTGAAAGATACTCTGCTTGAAGCTGAGAAACAGAAGGCGCGCCGCCAGTGGACGCATGATCCGTGCGGCGCGCGCTACGGGCAGAAGTATGAATTCGCCACACGGGAATTCTTCGACCGCGTAGAGCGTCATCGCTACGAGGAGTATGCTCCGTGGATGCCGCGCGTGATGGGCTTCGACCAGTTCGATGGAAAACAACTGCTCGAAGTCGGCTGCGGCATGGGCACAGACCTCTTGCAGTTTGCTGCGGGCGGAGCCCGATGCACAGGCGTTGATCTGACGCCGCGTTCAATCGAGCTCTCAAGGCTGCACTTCGCGCTCTATGAGCGGCGCGCAGAGTTTCTGCTTGCAGACGGCGAGCGCTTGCCCTTCAAGGATGAGAGCTTCGACGTGGTCTACTCCAACGGCGTGCTGCATCACACGCCCGATACGGAGCAGGGAGTGCGCGAGATTCATCGCGTGCTCAGGCACGGCGGCACGGCGCGTGTCATGCTCTATCACCGCAACTCTCTTCACTACTGGGGCGCGATCATCTTCAATCGAGGAATCCTGCGCGGCCACTTCCTGCGCGGGCACACGCCTGGGGAAATTTTAAGTCGCTACACGGAATACTCTTCTGCGGATGCGCGCCCTCTGGTCAAGGTCTACAGCCGCCAGCAGGCGCGCTCCCTGTTTGAGCCTTTTAAGGAGATCAAGATAGAGGTTGAGCAGATGATTCGTCAGGAGCTCGGCATTCTCAGCCCCTTAATACCTGAAAGCCTGTTCCGCCGACTGCGGCGCAACATCGGATGGAATCTCATCATAACTGCGAAGAAGTAAAAGCGTGTGCCGTGTATCAGGTGCATGTTTCTTTTACCGGACGGCGCGACCACTAACATCACTATTGACCGGCGAAAGAATTAGGCGTAAAAGAAACTCACCGTTATTCCAACCTGAAACCCCGACCGGCCAAATTCCTGAGGAGGCAGTATGTGGGAGTGCCAGCATTGCGGAGAGGACGAGAATGAGGATACGTATAACTTCTGTCTGGCCTGCGGTGCGCCGCCGCTCAACCTCTCCGCAGACCCCGCCGCCGAAGAAGAGATAAAGATGGCTTTTAATAACTTTATTGATGACGCGCCGAGGCAGAATGGTGAGCGTTATACAGACGAGACCGGAGCGACGGAGAGGCGCTGGCATATGCCAAAATCCCTCAGCGCCATCGGCCAGAAGATGAAAGGCGTGCTGCCCATCAATAGCGGCGACATCAATCACGTCAAGCTCTCGCCCGCCGCACAGGACAAAATAGAAGATTTGGTACACGCGGGCGTCTTTGACAGTAAGGCTGAGGCCGCGGCCTACCTGATCGAGCAGGGCATCAAAGCCGAATCCAGTCTCTTCGATGTCGTCGAGCAGAAGCTTTCAGAGATCGAGCGCCTGCGCGCAGAATTGCGCAATCTGGTCAGGGGCAACCGCAAATGAGTAGAGGCAGCGTGCTCGCCCCATATCCGAGAAAAGGGCTGTGTCCCTCCCGGGCACACAAAATCTGCTTAAAGAGAAGGCATCAAGCTTCAGCGTCCCTCGTTGAAGTTTTAGAATGAAATGCTATAACTCACGCCCGGATGCCGCCCGCGCTCGAAGATCACTCCAAACTGATGCCGCCCCCACGTATAGTTTGCAGTCGGATGCACGCGCACGCCATCGAAAAGAATGGTTGAGCTCAAACGCTCTGTGAAGTCGATGTTCAAGCCGCCGATAGCTCTCAAGCGATCTTCAAACGTGCCGTATGCCACACCGGCATAAGGCGCAATCGGCCAGCCCGTCGCGTGTCGCAAGTTCTTGCTCAAAGTCGCGTAGAAAGACTGACCGGAGGGCGTTCCTATCCGGTCAGAGCTTGTGCCGAGAATCAAAGCGGGACGCTTGTGCGTCTCCTTGAGCGCCACTATATTGGCAAGCGGCGAGACTTTCGCGGCGAGCGGGTTGTATTCAACTCCGGCTGTAATGCGGGGGTGAAAGCTATACGTCAAAGTATTGCGCCACTTCGCCCGGTCAATCACGTTCGAGACAACGCGTACGCCGTACGTCCATTTATATTCATCTTCTTGTCCCGTCCCGCTCACGGCGCGACCTTCGCCCGGTCAAAGCGGTCAGGACGGAACGCTGGATACTTCTCTTGAGCGTTCCTTAACGGAAGCCAATTTCTTTCCCTCTTCCTTTCGCACACTTGCCGCCGTCGCTTCGGCAGAGGCGAGCATTGCATCAATCTGCTTTTTCAAGTCAGCTTGATTGACGATGCCAGAGATTACTTTAGCAATGCGCCCATCTCTGCCAATGATGACCGTTCCAGGCAACGCCGAGCCTAAGCCGAAGCGCAGCATGTCGGCTGTGGTCGCGCCCGTCCAGATGGGAAAGTTGATTTTCGTTTCCTTGATAAATTGTAAGACTTTAGCGCGATCTTCTGCTTCATCTGCTGACGCGCCGACGACCTGCACACCCAAAGCCGCGTACTCATTCTGAATCGCCGCGAGGTCGGGCATTTCTTTGCGGCACGGCACGCAGTAGGTCGCCCAAAAGTTCAGCACAACAATACGACCTTTCAGCGCACTCAAACGCTGCTCTGCTCCGAACAAATCTTTGAGCGTTAAATCAACTTCGGAGCCGACCATGTTTGCAGCTTCCCGTTCCGCGATACTTGTCGCAAGCACTTCGAGCGTATCAACGCGAATGACGCTCGCCTCTTTTTTCTTATGCACCGCGCCTGTTACGGCGATGCGCTTACCGACATATTCAAGCCAATTCTTTCCGGTCAGACGAAACTTGCCTTGCTCCAACTGATAAAGCGTAAACTTGTCACCCTCGCGCACCGCAAGTAACGTCGGGTCGCCACCTTCAACACATGACTTTGCCTTTAATAGATTTTCCGCCGTGCCGTATTCAACCTTCGTGCGGTCAGCTTCCGCCCAACACTCGGCACAGCACACCACCTGCCCTTCGAGTTTGACCGCGCCCGTTTGCGCCATCGTGATGACAGATAGTGAAATCAAAATTAAAAAGGCTATCAACCAACTTCGCATCGCTTGTCTCCCGACGAAATTGAACAGTTAAGCGCCTCACCATTGCGTGGCGCAGTAATCGTCAATTGTGGTGTTGGAATGAAGGAAGCGGGGACGCTTTGAGCGCCCCCGCCAGAGGTAGAACGTCCGTCTTACTGCTAGTGCGCCGTGCAGCAGGCGCCGCCCGTGCAGCAGCTTGCACCCTCGCCGCAGCAGCCTGCGCCGTCCTTATGGTTCATCTCGCAAGCCTGCTTGTCGGCTTGTTCGCCATGCGCCTTATGTTCGGCACAGCAGGAAGCGCCCTCTTTGCAACACGAAGCACCTGACTCGCAGCAACTCTCTTTGTCGCCGTTATGCTCGGCCGGTTGGGCGGTGGAATGGTTCTTGTGGTCGGATTTATGGCTCGTGCAGCACGCACCATCTTTGCAACAGTCCGCGCCCGAAGCACAGCAACTCGCGCTCGGCTGGCCCTTATTGTCTTGCGCCGTTGTTTGCGCATTACTGCCTGCGGCGTAAACAAAGCCAGTCACACTGAGAGCCAGAGTGAGAGCGAAAACTTTGATTCTGTTCATTTGTACGTCTCCTGATTGAAGAAAAGAGTGATAGGTTTCGCCAATGAACGATTCATTGACGCGCTCTATAGATGACCCGTTTCTAAATCAGAAAGACGCAACAGCGAAGGTAGGTGCTTCCCCTGTCAGGCACCTTCAGCCTAGATGTAGGAAGTTGAGTTGATATTCGCGTGTCCGGCGCAACCAACGATGTGCTCTGTACAACAGCGAACGGCGCATCCGAAGTGCTTACCCTACGGGCAGGGTCTGCGGATAGTCCTGTGAGCGGACAACAGGAAATATTTTCGGTCTTTTTTGGAGGAATCGTGATGGATGCCGCGTCGTTGCTCACCTCTGTCTTCTGACAGCAATCGTGTCCCGAAAAGGCTGGGCATGATTCTGTCTGCGACTTAGTTAGTGATTCATGCTTGGGCGCGGCGGCCACATTCATTTCGCAGCCAACAAAGCACCCTACGCCAGCCAGCCAGAGCACAAAGACAAAGGCGGCACAGCGGCGAGTCATAGTACCGATTGTGGACGGCGACGCAAACATCGCAGCCATTATACAGATTCAGGATCATCCCTGCTACATTTTTGACTTGATGACGGCCAATACGGTAAGGGTTTCGTAATCCAAATCTTAGCTCTCGCATGTTAGTATTCGGGTCTGGATTCTATGCGCCCTTTGTGTAACTCAAAGGTCTAAGCAGCGCCGGGGTCAACCTGAATTTCGGTAAAAACATCGGATGCTCACAGGAAAAAGCATCGTGTGCTTCGGCGGCGAGGACTGGTGGTCTCACCATCCGCACTCGAAGAACCACTTTATAGGGAGGTACGCGTACTGAGGACGAGTCATCTTTAATAACGTACAATCTGGTAGCATACGCACGCCTGGAGGTTTATATCGTTGCAAACTTTCTAAAATAATCGTCAATTTCAGGGCGTAATTCAATACCTACATGTTCAAAAATATCTAGTAAATCCAGATATGCGCCTGTCCCGCCGAGAAAATCCCAAAATTCTTCCGCGACTTTTAATTCATTAGGTAAATCTAACATTCCACGCATAGTCCAGCGATTGTATGGTTGCGGCGCATAAGGATTGTAAGGAATAGCGATCAGGGAATAAACATGCGCGTTTGGATTCGCGGCTAAAACTGTAGCAATCCACTCTAAAAGAGTTCGCTTAAATTCTTTGAAGTTACCTGCATTGGGTTTCGCTGTTTTTATATCAAAAAGAAATAATTCTCCGCTATGGCTTTCAAGTAAAACATCAACCTTTGTCGGTTTTACCTTTATCATTTCTCCTATTTGACAAATTGCTCTGATCTTATCAATTTCAGCTAATTTATCTGGTGTGCCTTGTGCAGCAGTTAAATCGGTCATTATCTCCTGAATGACCTTGAAGGCTTCACTGCTGATATATTCTCCTGCCGTCGCTTGCGCTTTAGCAGTTTTGAAGGTCGATTTTGCTAAAGCTAACGCAACTGGCTCAAAAATGCTTGTGCCAAAATTAGTATTTAACGAGTGAATAAACGAGAATAAAGCAAGACGATCTTTGCCTAATAAACGAATATGAAAGGGCATTGCAGCAGGTTCAGGTTTATCTTTGAGAAACTTATTTCTAAAAGCCGTTCGCAGAACATTCTTATTACAATCCTATTGATAATCTTAGCTCTTTCAAGTTCTTTTCCGCTGAATATAAATCTCCGATGTTTTCGGATTTTATGTGACTGTACCTTTTGCAAAAATCGAGCGCATTTATTACTTGTTCAAATTTTTTGGGAGTGTCTGAAATTATGTACAATCCGACATTTTCGTAATCAATTAAAGTTGATAATCTTCCAACACCCGACCAAGTTCCAGTTGACATCTCAACTTCAAAAGCATTTTCAGGAATAAAGTTTTTACCTTTCTCTCTAAACCAAAGTACGTCAATTTTTCTTAATAAATCATAATTGGAAAATTGCAGTTCGGGACATTTATTTAATGTAGTGATGTTTCCCAGCTCCACATCATTAAACTTTTTCGACTTGTCGGGGCAAAATGTGTGAAATCCGCGTATGTTTCCAATTTCAATCAATCTACCTTGTATTACTGAATGTAGACTTTCTTCAACTGAATTTTGAATTGCCGACACTTTATAAGGTTTTAGTAATAATTCCCAAGCATTTACAAACTCGGAACAGTTTAATCGGTTAGCTTTGCCCAAAAGAGTGATGTTTAAGTCTTTGTCAATAATAATTTTGTATTCGCCGTTTCTATCATGGCTTATTTGAGGCAAATATTTGAATAGAACGTTTGCTGGAATAATTAAAACCTTTTCTATCGAACCACAGATGAAAGCTATGAAAGGATTGTCCAGATTATTCATTTCTTCGGCGGTTAAATAATTTAAACCGTAAAAATATCTTCCATTCGATCCTTCCGTTGCAGCTCTGATTAAAACATTAGCTTCAGCGATTTTATAAGTTCTCGATTTCAGAACTTTTATAAGTTCTACATTCGCTTGAAACTCCTTCGCTAACTGTAGAAATTCATTTGCTAGGGATTCGGCAATAGATTTTGAGTTGCTCATTTTTACTCAACCTTGATTGACTTCATCAATCGCGATTTTAACTGTATCAAAAACAACATTCCATAAACCAAATTCGACTAATTTCATTAGTCTGTTCAGTTCTTCTTCATTTAAACCTCTACCAATTCTTTCTTGGGCTGTTTCTTGGACAAATTGTTTATCTATCCAATAAATGAGGTCTTTTCTATTTATATAATCTAGCGCATCTATCTTTTCCATATTAGTTTATTACTCCTCAAAGTTAATTGAATTGTGGGTAATTATTGTATCTGTTGTTGGTGACAAGAGAAACATCAAAGTCTTTGAAGGTTTTATCTGAATTTATTGTTTTAGCGGAACATACTTCTTCTTATCTTTAGCCACTGGTCATACCCTGGGCAGTTGAGCTATATAGTCCAATAGGTCTTTTCTTCCTGGGGTAATTCGTTCTCTCGAACTGAGATTTATTTTTAATACCTCCCAGAAATCAGTAACTATTTACAGGCTAAATTACGGCTTATCATCCTTTTTTTGCAATATCCTTCCCTATGTTGCGTCACTTAAAAGTTCAGGCCACTTTATACTACTCGCTAGTTGACGTTACAATTAACATCTTCTTCAGGAACTTTCGCCTAGATACGGTCAAGAGTTTTCTCGTCTTCTTGAATCATTATCGGCGGCTCATCTGAGTTTTATCATATTTGCTCTATAAGCTTGGATTATTGTTATATCCGTCAAATAGGCGCAGTAATCGCTCTAGGTCATTGTTTCATTTACTCTCTTGCTTCCCTGATTCATACCCTGAGAGTGGGTTCACCTAAAGACTTTTATTAGTCCTGCTCTATTCATAGTTTTCATCACTCCTTTAATTGTACCTAAGTTTATACTAGCTTGTGCGCTGTTTGGCTTTCGCGTGATAGTATTCTTACTTAAATCCTAAGCCTTGACGGCTAAAAGTAGGATCAAAATCGGCTTCAAAAGCGCGGGGAACTGCTAATTCTCTCAGGAACATCCATCATCTGCTTTGGCGGCGAGGACTGGTGGTATCACCATCCGCACTCGAAGAACCATCTGATGCGTAGGTTTGCGCGCGCTGGCAACAAGGTCATCTTCGTGAACTCTATTTCGATGGGGCTGGCGTCGCTCGCGAACAAGGATTTGCTGCCCCGGTTGAAGCGCAAGCTGCGCAGTTATGCGAAGCTGGCGCGCGTCACGGCGGAGGGGATCACGGTCGTTTCGCCTCCGGCGTTGCCGTTCTTCGGTAGCCGAGCCGTTCGTGCTGTGAACCGTCGTCTCTTGAGCGCGCAGGTGAATCGACTGGCGCGGCGGCGTGGTCTGACGCGCCCGCTGTTGTGGATAGCCATTCCGACAGCGGTCGAGATGGCGGGGCAGTTCGATGAATCGCTGGTGATCTACCAGGTCTCGGACAAGTATGATGCGAACACGATGGATCATACGACCGACCCAGCGTTGATTCGCCGCCTGCACGAACGCGCCATCGACGCCGCCGATCTCATCTTCTATTCGGGGCGTAAGCTGTTTGCAGAGGCGACACGCGCTCGTGAGCGCTCATACCTGCTGGAGCAAGCGGTTGATTTCGAGCACTGGGCCAGAGCGGGAAGCGGCGGGCTTGTGGTCGCGCCGGAGATTGAGAGCATCCCCTCCCCGCGCCTCGGCTATTTCGGCGCGATAGAGCCCTGGCTCGTCGATCAGGAGCTAATCAAACAGGCCATGCGAGAGCGCCCCTCCTGGCACTGGGTCTTCATCGGCAACCGCTCGCGCGGCCTTGAGATTGAGAACTTGCCGAACGCGCATTTTTTGCCGGCGGTTGCTTACGACGATCTGCCGCGCTACGCCGCCGGATTCGATGTCTGCGTGCTGCCCTGGGAGACGGCTGAGTCGTTTACAAGCTACGGCTCGGCCATCAAGGTGCGCGAGTACCTGGCGACGGGCAAGCCTGTCGTCATCGCGCCGCTTCCGGAATACGAGTCGATGCGCGACGTGCTACGCATCGCCAGCGACCGCGACGATTTCCTGCGCCTCGTCGAAGAAGCCCTCAAAGAGGACGACCCCGAAGCAGCGCGCCGACGCCAGGCCGCAGTCATGGGCGGCACTTGGGACGCACGCGCCGAATGGGTGAGCAAACTGATAGAAAGAGAGTTGGAAAAGAAGGAGACAGGGACAGTAGACAGTAGACAGTAGCCAGTAGGGGCTTCGCGCGGCGTGCACAGTCGCTGATACCCTGACGCGTTAGATAGCGAAAGCTTTTCTACTGACTACTGACTACTGACTACTGTCTACTCGTTTATGTGCGGTATTGCCGGACTCATCACCAGGAATCCAGAAGCGCTGGTAGGCGCGATGTTGCGTTCTATAGAGCATCGCGGGCGCGATGATGAGGGGGTATGGACATCCGGTGCGATAGATGATGAGGGGCGACGCGTTTGCCTGGGCCACCGGCGACTGGCGATCATCGACACGAGCGAGGCCGGGCACGAGCCGATGCTCTCCAGGGATGGTCGCTTTGCGCTCATCTTCAATGGCGAAATCTATAATTACCGCGAGCTGCGACGGGAGCTGCAATCGAAGAACCATCTTTTTCGTACGGAGACGGATACGGAGGTGCTGCTCGCGGCCTACGCCGAGTGGGGCGTAGAGTGTTTAGAGCGTCTCAACGGCATGTTCGCTTTCGCCGTCTGGGATGCGCAGGCGAAACAGTTGACGCTGGCGCGCGACCGCGTCGGTATCAAGCCGCTCTACTATGCGCAAGTTGAGGGAAAGGAGGGCGCGCCCGCTTCCTTCATCTTTGCTTCCGAGATCAAGGCCATCCTCGCCACCGGGCTCGTCGAGCGCGCGATGAGCGTCGAAGGGCTCAACCAGTACCTGACCTTTCTATGGACGCCTGATCCGCACACACTCTTTCAGAACATACGCTCCTTGCCTCCGGCGCACATGCTCACACTCAGTTCGGGGAAGCTAAAGGTACGCGAGTGGTGGGACATCTCTTTTGACAATATAGAAGAGGGTCGAAGCGAAGAGTGGTGGCGCGAGAGGGTGCTTGAGACGCTCGACCGCGTGGTGCGTATGGAGATGGTCGCGGACGTGCCGCTCGGCTCGTTTCTTTCCGGGGGCGTTGACTCTTCAAGCATCGTCGCGCTCATGAAAAATCATAGCGACGGGCGGCGCGTTTCGACCTACACCATCGGCATGGAAGCGGAGGATTTGCGCTACGACATCATCCCGGATGATGTGGGATGGGCGCGGCGGGTCGGCAAGCTTCTGGGCACGGATTATCACGAGGCGATGCTCAAGCCGGACGTGGTCGAACTGCTCCCGAAGCTCATCTATCACATGGACGAGCCAGCCGTGGACATGGCGATTCCGAGCTATCTGATTGCGCGCGAGGCGCGCGAGCATCTCACGGTGATGCTGTCGGGCATGGGGGGCGATGAGGTCTTTGCGGGCTACCCGCGCCAGCTTGCGATGAAGATCGCTGGCGCTCTCGATCCAGTGCCGCGCGCTTTGCGCCGCCCCTTGATGCGAACGCTGGGGGCGGCGCTGCCCGGAGGCTTGCCCGGACGCCTCACAGCCCCCTTGCGCAACGCCAAGAAGTTTGCGCGAAGCGCCGCCCTTGATTTCGAGAATCGCTACCTCGGCTACGGGACGTACTTCACGGATCAGGCGAAAGAGCGTCTCTACACGGACACGTTGAGGGAGGCGACCCGTCCACTGGATGCTTATAGCGAGCACCGTCGCTACTTCGCGCGTGTGGCGGATGCCGCGCCGCTCAATCGTCTCCTCTACGTCGATCTGAAGACGTTCCTGCCGTGCCTCAATCTGATGACGACGGACAAGACCTCTATGGCCGCCAACCTGGAAGTGCGCGTGCCCTTTCTCAATCAAGAGTTGTTGGAGCTGGCCTCGCGCATGCCTCCCTCTCTGAAGCTGCGCGGGTTGAAGCGTAAATATATCCTGAAGCGCGCTGCCGAAGGGTTGCTGCCGCGCGAAGTGGTGTGGCGCAAGAAGGCTGGATTCGGCGCGCCGATCAGGTCATGGCTGCGCGGGCCTTTGCGCCCGCTCGTCGATGACCTGCTTTCGGAAGAGACGGTTCGCGCGCGCGGCCTCTTTCGCCAACAGGAGGTGCAGCGCATCATCGCGGCCAACCTCACGGGACGAGAGGATTACAACCTGCAAGTCTTTCAACTGCTCAACCTGGAACTCTGGCAGCGCATCTTTATCGACCCGAAATGAAAGCGCCCCGGATTGCTTTAATTTTGAAAGAAGAAAAGAATTAAACGCTGGAGGCGCGCAAAGAAGGGAGACGCAAAGGAAGTTCTTTTACGCGTCCTTTGCGCGTCTTTCCCTGGCGTCCTTTTGCGTTTAAAGTTTTTTCGTCCAGGGAAACAAAATCCGGCCTGGGAGCCAGAAAATTCCCCAGTTGTCCTGATATTTGTTGACAATATCGACCCTCTTTGTTAGTTATTCAGCGCACGAACAGAAATGCTGAAGTATTTCCACGTAGAGCCTGTCAGGTTTGGGGAGACCTCTCGAACTGCGGCATTCACCGATTACACGGGCTGTAAGCAAACTGTAGCAATTAAATTCAACGTCAACGAGGAGAGACGAAATGTCACAAAACTGGTCACCACCGCCCCCGCCAACGGGTGGCGCAGCAGAGATTCCTAACTATCTGGTTCTCGCCATCGTATCAATATTCTGTTGCTGGCCGATAGCCATAGTCTCGATCATAAATGCGACAAAGGTTAATAAGCTGGCGGCCGCCGGAGATACAGCGGGCGCAATGGAAGCCTCCAGGGCCGCTAAAAAGTGGGCCTTCATCGCCATCGGCCTGTCAGTGGTTTTCTGGGTGATCTTCGGTATCTTCTACATTGTGTTCTTCGCGGCCATGCTATCGCAGGCTCGTTAAAGGAAGACCGCACGGCACGCGCGTGCGGCCCCTGGATTTTAGCGGCCTACGGGGTAAATCAGGCTGGCCGGGGTCTCGAAAAATCGCTCGGAGGTGATGGGCGTCATTGTTTCCGCAGAGACCGTGCTCGGCAAAGAGCCAATGGCCTCTGCGGAAACCCCGCGCCTCTTTCATGTCGTCGAGTATCAACCGAGGGTCTGGGCTTCGTCGCGAGCTGCTTGAGCTTGTCTGAAAAGCCTGCTGACCTTCCGGCGCGAACTCTCAGAGGTGTTTCCCGTGCACGGGAAACGCCCTGAAAAGTTTGTCAAGTGATCTATCCGAAGACCCTGAGTACAGGACTAAAATACTATGATCAACTGTCCAAAATGTGGGGCGCTGAACGAGGATACAGCGGCAGTCTGTTATCACTGCCAGTCTCCCCTCTCCGCTCAAGGCGGCTACCAGCCACAGACTGGCTATCAGCCTCAAAGCAGCTATGCGCCTCAAGATAGCTATCAGCCGATTCAGCCTTCTTATGCAGCGCCTCCCGCGAGAAGCTGGCAGGAGATGGGAGCGGATAAGAAGATCGCGGCTGGCATCTGCGGCATCCTGTTAGGCGGCTTTGGCGTCCATAAGTTCATCCTCGGCTACCAGACCGAAGGTCTCATCATGCTTCTCATCACCGTGCTGACCTGCGGTTTCGCCGGTTTCATCACCGGAGTGATTGGCCTCGTAGAGGGGATCATCTACCTCACCAAGTCTGATGAAGACTTCGTCAGAACATACATACAAAACCGTAAGGGCTGGTTCTGATCGCTTAAAGTGAGACGAGCGTACATACGTTTAAACACAGGGGGCCGGAGACGAACACAGAGGAAGTGATAATGATTTTTATGTTTTCCTCTGCTTCTCTCTCTGCGCCCTCTATGGCGAGAGTTTCTTTTCTCAGGTCGCACCCCTTTACCCCGCCTCTCAAAATTTTTCACGGAGTGAATGGCATCCTCAAAAGATTAGTCAAGATTCTACGCCCCCGGCGCAGATTTTCATGCGGAGGAGATAGCACCATGAGAAGAATGCTTGAGATCGTAGCCCTCGGAGTTGCGGCCTCAACTGTGATGCTTCTAATGAACGTAGCATCCAGAGCGCAAAGCAAAGAGCCCCTGCCGTCGACGCCTGTGCGACCCACCACGCGCCCTGTGCACACCTTCTCCATCGTCGCTCGCGACGCGGAGACAGGCGAGCTTGGGGTCGCCGTCCAGTCGCACTGGTTCTCTGTCGGCTCGATTGTGCCCTGGGCGGAGGCGGGAGTCGGTGCGGTGGCGACGCAATCCTTCGTCGATCCCTCTTACGGGAAGCTCGGCCTGGAGCTGATGCGCCTGGGCAAGAGCGCGCCGAATGCCCTGAAGGCTCTGCTCGCCGGAGACGAAGCGCGCGACGTGCGCCAGGTCGCCATGATCGACGCGCAGGGGCGAGTGCTGGCGCACACCGGATCAAAAGATATTCAAGACGCAGGCCACATTGTGGGGCGCGACTACTCCGTGCAGGCCAACCTCATGCTCAACGAACGTGTCTGGCCTGCCATGTCGCGCGCCTTTGAGACCGCGAAGGGCGATCTGGCCGAGCGCATGCTGGCCGCGCTCGACGCAGCGCAGGAAGCAGGGGGCGACATACGAGGCCGCCAATCCGCCGCGCTCATCGTCGTCACGGGCAAACCGACCGGACGCCCCTGGACCGACCGCATCTTCGATCTCAGGGTCGATGATAGTCCCGAACCCTTGAAGGAGCTGCGCCGCCTGGTCACCCTACAGCGCGCCTACAATCACATGAACGCGGGCGACCTGGCCGTCGAGAAGAAGGACAATGAAGGGGCGCTGCGCGAATACGCAGCGGCGGAAAAGCTCGTGCCCGACAATGCAGAGATGATCTACTGGCACGCCGTCGCCCTCGTCAACATGGGGCGCATAGACGAATCACTCCCGCTCTTTCGCCGCGTCTTCGCGATGGACCGAAACTGGGCGACGCTCACCCCGCGCCTCCCAAAATCCGGCCTGCTCCCGGACGACGCGAAGCTCATCGAGAGAATCATGAACGCAAGTAGACAGTAGACAGTAGTCAGTAGCCAGTAGGAAAAGCATCAGCCGCTCTTCTACTGGCTCCTGACTACTGCTTTCTTTCTACTGACTACTGACTACTGTCTACTGACTACTAAAGAAGATGCCGATCAAAGTCATGAGTCCAGCCTTTGAGCAGGGCGGCACGATTCCACAGAAGCACACCTGCGACGCGAGCGATGGCAAAGGCGTCTCGCCCGAACTATTGTGGAGCGCTGTCCCAGAAGACACACAGAGCCTCGTCCTCATTTGCGACGACCCGGACGCCGTGAGCGGAACCCGCCTGCACTGGGTGATCTACAACATCTCACCGAAAACAAAGCGTCTGCCCGAAGCCGTCAAGAAACTCCCGAAGGGCGCGCGCTGGGGCAAGAACGGCGATGGCCGCCCCGCCTACATCGGCCCGCGTCCCCCCAAAGGCACAGGCACGCACCACTACTTCTTCAAGCTCTACGCCCTCGACGCGAAAATCAAGCTCCGCAAATTCACCATCGAAGCCCTGCTCGCCGAGATGAAAGGTCGCATCCTCGACAAAGGCGAACTGGTAGGACACTACCGCTGGATCGACCCGGACGAGAAGCTTTAGTTGTGCTACAGATTGTTGCCAAAATCTTTCTCCTACTGCTCGTCTCTGTTCTACCTGCGCGTGAATGTGGAATAATCCCCAATGTCTGAGCGAGATGATGGGCGCTTCTAGTTATCTAGAGTTCACGTCGCTCTCCATTTTGGTATGTCTGAGGCTAATGGCAATCTGAAAGAGCGTGTGCGTGCCTTCTGGCAGGCGAATCCGTGTGGGGTGAAGTTTGCTGATGCGGAGGTGGGGACGCGCCTCTTTTTTGAGCGGGTGGAGGAGCATCGCTATCGCAAGGAGTGGCATATTCCGGGGGCGGCGGATTTCGCGGGGTCGCGGGGGTTGCGCGTGTTGGAGGTCGGGTGCGGGCTGGGGACGGATGGGGCGCAGTTTGCGCGTGCGGGGGCGGATTATACGGGCGTGGATTTGACAGAGGCGTCGGTTGAGCTGGCGCGCAGGCGTTTCGAGTTGTTTGAATTGGCGGGCGAGTTTCAGGTGGCGGACGCCGAAAGGCTGGAGTTCGCGGACGAATCTTTCGATCTGGTCTATTCGCACGGCGTGCTGCATCACACGCCGGATGCGGCGGGGGCTGTGCGTGAGATTCATCGCGTGCTGCGCCCAAAGGGGCGAGCGGTCGTGATGCTCTATCATCGCGATTCGTATAACTACAGGGTTAATATTCGTGTGCTGCGACGAATGGGGGCGCACCTGCTAAAGAGCGAGGCGGGGTTGAAGCTGGCGCATCGTTTGACGGGAGAGCCTATGGATTCGTTGCGTGCGCATGCGCGAAGTCTGAAGGAGGACGGGCGAAGCTATCTCGCGGCGGATGAGTTTCTGAATCAGAATACGGACGGGGCGGGGAATCCGCTGGCGCGCGTTTATTCGCGCGATGAGGCGCGCGAGTTGTTTAAGGACTTCGCGCGCGTGGAGACGGCTGTACACTTTTTGAATAAGCGCTGGCTGCCACTGGTCGGCAACCTGCTGCCGCGCAACCTGGAGGCAAGACTCGCCGCGCGCTGGGGCTGGCATCTCTGGGTATATGGGGAAAAGAAGTAGACAGTAGACAGTAGTCAGTAGCCAGTAGACGCTCCGCGCGGGGGACGCTGGCGGTGACACTGCGGAAGATTCGATACCGAAAGCTTTTCTACCGACTACTGACTACTGTCTACTGTCTACGGTTTTATGAAAACTATTCTTGTGACAGGGGGCGCGGGCTTTATAGGCTCGCATCTGGTGGATCACCTGCTGGCGGAGAAGCGCTGGCGTGTGACGGTCGTGGATGACTTCAATGACTTCTATGCGCCGGAAGTTAAGCGTGAGAACGTGCGCGAGCATGAGCGAGGTGGAGGGGAGGCTTACCGCCTGGTCGAGTGCGATATACGGGAGCGCAACGCGCTTGAGCGCGTCTTCGGTGAGACGGAGTTTGAGGTGATCGTGCACCTGGCGGCGCGTGCAGGTGTGCGCCCCAGCCTACGGGAGCCTTTGCTTTATGCGGAGACGAATATCAATGGCACGCTTAACCTGTTAGAGCTTGCGCGCCAGTACGGCGTACGGCAGTTCGTCTTCGGCTCGTCGTCGTCCGTTTATGGCATCAATGCGAAAGTGCCTTTCGGCGAGGAAGACCCGATTCGCCAGCCGATCTCGCCCTACGCGGCGACGAAGGCGGCGGGCGAGTTGCTCTGTCACACCTACTCGCACCTGTACGGCACGAGATGCGTGTGCCTGCGCTTCTTCACAGTGTACGGAGCGCGCCAGCGTCCCGATCTGGCGATTCATAAATTCGCGCGCCTGATTGATAAGGGGCAACCCATCCCTGTCTTTGGCGACGGCACGACGCGGCGCGATTACACCTACGTGGACGACATCATCGCGGGCGTGCGCGCGGCGATTGACTACGAAGCGAGCCCATATGAAGTGATTAACCTGGGCGAATCGCGCACGGTCGAGCTGCGCGAGCTGATCGCTCTGTTGGAGAAGACGTTGGATCGTCATGCCGTGATTGATCGCCAGCCGATGCAGCCGGGCGATGTGCCGCAAACGTTTGCAGACATCACCAAGGCACGGCGGCTACTCGGTTATAACCCGCAGACGGAGATCGAAGACGGCATCCAGCGCTTCGTCCAGTGGTTTCGCTCGATCAACGCGAAATAAAATCAGATGATAACCATAGAGACACAGAGACACAGAGAAGAAGTAGGAAAGGAAGAGAGTCCTGCAAACCTTTCAAAGTTTTCTCTGTGTCTCTGTGTCTCTGTGGTGGGATTTTTGCTCCCATGATGAATGGCGTTTCAAGCTTGAGCCATCCGGCCAAACTCGTCTCCGTGGTCGTCCCCTGCTACAACGAGGAGCAGGGGATACGGGAGACGCATACGCGCCTGGTCGATGTGCTTGAGCAGTTGCAGCCTTTGCGATTTGAGATCATCTATGTGGATGATGGAAGCCAAGATCAAACGCCTCTGATTCTGGGACAAATACAATCGAGTGACAAGCGTGTGCGTGTGATCCTCTTGTCGCGTAACTTCGGCCACCAGATCGCTGTCACGGCGGGGATGGAGCATGCGTCGGGCGATGCTGTGGTGTTAATCGACGCCGACCTGCAAGACCCGCCCGAAGTGATACTGTTGATGGTCGAGCGCTGGTGCGAAGGGTTTCAGGTCGCCTATGGCTTGCGCACCGAACGGAGCGGCGAGACGGGTTTCAAGATTTGGACGGCACATCTTTTTTATCGCCTCATCAATCGCCTCTCCGACACGGAGATACCGCTTGACACGGGCGACTTTCGCCTGATGGATCGAAGGGTCGTCGATGCGCTCCTGTTGATGCCTGAGCGCGACCGTTTCCTGCGCGGCATGGTGAGCTGGATCGGCTTTCGCCAGGTGGCAGTGCCGTATGAGCGCGCGCCGCGACATGCCGGGACGAGCAAGTATCCCCTGGTGAAGATGATTCGCTTCGCCACGGATGCCGTCCTCTCCTTTTCGTTCATCCCGCTCAGGCTCGCCACCTGGTTAGGATTTATGACCATCCTGATGGCTATTGCCGGTATCATCTACGCTGTGCTGCTGCGGCTGTACACTGATCCGAGCCACTGGGTGCGCGGTTGGACTTCGACCTTCACCGCCATACTCTTCATCGGGGGCGTACAGTTAATCTCCCTCGGCATCATCGGCGAATACCTCGGACGTATTTACAGCGAAGTGAAGAAGCGCCCTCTCTACATCGTGCAGGAGCGGCTCGGCTTCGAGGCAGAAGGCCACGAGCGTAGGCGTGCGGAGGTCGGAGCGGAGCGCGCGGCTGAAGAGATAGCTTAACCAGCACGCTCGGACTGAAACAAGCCCCTGCCTGAATGTTCCAGAGCGGTCTGCAAATGAATGTAGGACGAGGATAAAATCGTAGCGGCAGGGCTTGTCCCTGCCCGCTCAATCAGAAGAAACGGGCAGGGACAAGCCCTGCCCCTACAGCGGGCAGGGACAAGCCCTGCCCCTACAGTTTTATACCCCGATTGAATATTGCTCTAAGCATGAGATGGCCGGTCACAAGCTTCTTCACGCCAGCGCACAGGCGCGCGCTGGCTCTTGTCTGTATGCTGCTGCTCTCTTTCGCAGTGCGTGCTCTGACGGCGCAGTTCATGAGCGCGCACCTCTCGGATGCCGGATGGTTTCAGATGGGGACGTATGCGATCTTTGACAAACAGGCGCGCGATATTCTTGATGGCCGTGCCAAAGCATTCTGGATCGAAGAGGGGGCGCGCACCGATGCGGCTGTCTATCCGCCGGGCTATACGCTCTGGCTCGCGCTCATCTACACGGTCGGCGGCGCGCGTTCGGTAGGGGTTGTCCAGCGCGTGCAATGGGTGCTGGATTCGCTCTCGATTCTGCTTCTCGTCGGCATTGGTAGGACGGCTTACGGGTGGCGCGCAGGTTTGATCGCAGGAGGACTCGCCGCGCTCTCGCCGCTGCTGGCGCTCTACGGCGCGACTCCACTTGCGGACGCGCCCACGAGTTGGGTCATACTGGGCGGCGTATGGATGTTGCTGCTCGCCGCAAAGCGGCAAAGCTGGCGCTGGGCGCTCGGCGCAGGACTGATGGTCGGGGCGTCCTGCTGGCTGCGTGCCAATGCGCTGCTGCTAGGGCTGATCTGGGCGCTGGCACTGATGCTGGCGGCTGGCGGCGCGTGGCGTGAAAGGGTCTTGCGCCTGGGCCTGCCCGTCCTGTTGGGTGCGGCGCTCCTGGTTGCCCCCATCGTCGTGCGAAACGCGATTGCCTTTCAAGCCTTCCTGCCGACGGGCTTAGGCCTGGGCACGAATCTCTGGGAAGGCATCGGCGAGACGGAGCGCGCGGCGGAGTTCGGCGCGGTCTACGGCGACGCGAACCTTATCGAGCGTGAGCGCGCCGCGATGAAGCTTGCGCCTGACGCCCCGCTCAGCCTGTACTGGCCTGACGGCGTGCGACGCGACCACGAGCGCACGCGTCAGGCGTTTGCTGTCATCATCGCGCATCCACTGTGGTACGCGGGCGTGGTGGCTCGCCGCATGTGGGGCGTGTTGAATTACGCGGGCGAGCCTTCACCTTTTTACGGTTACGCGGGGCTAAACGTGACGAGCCGGAGGAGTCTTCCGCCAGACTGGCAGGGAGGGGCGCTCGCCGCGCTGGTCAATGTGCTGGGAATGATCCAGAGCGTCTTCCGGCACATAGCATTGCCGCTCATGCTGTGCGGTGTCTGGCTCGCTCTGCGCAGCAACAGACGCATGGCCGGACTTCTCCTCTCGACCATCCTCTATTATCTGGTCGTCGGCTCCATGCTCCACACGGAGATACGTTACGGGCTGCCGATGCAGGCGTTGCTTTTAGTCTTTGCCGGATTATCCATAATCAAGATAGTCTGGAGTCTGGAGTCTAGAGTCAGGAGTCAAAAGAAGAACGCTCTTCAGTCTTCAGGCTCCTGACTCTAGACTCCAGACTTTAAAACCACAGATATGAAACAGAGTCTCTTAAAGTACCTGGCGTGCCCGTCTTGTGCGGGCGAGATTCGCCTGCTCTCTGTGGCGCGTGGCGAGGGCGTGGAAATTCTGGAGGGCGATCTTGATTGCGCCTCGTGCGCGCGCCATTACCCTGTCGTGCGCGGCGTGCCGCGCTTTGCCGAGCTGGGAAAGGTAGAAGAGGACAAGGCTGCGACCGCCGCCAACTTCGGCTGGCAGTGGCAGCACTTCACGCAGGAGGACGACCGCTATGCGGAGCAGTTCCTGGGCTGGATCGCGCCGGTCGAGCCCGGTTTCTTCCAGGATAAGGTGGTGCTCGAAGGCGGTTGCGGCAAGGGACGGCATACGCGTCTGGCCGCTCAGTGGGGAGCGCGCGACCATATCGGCGTAGACCTCAGCGCGGCGGTCGAATCGGCCTTTGCGGCGACGCGCGGCATTGAGAACGCGCACATCGTTCAAGCGGACGTCTATCAACTTCCTTTCAGGAGGGTCTTCGATTACGCCTTCTCGGTCGGCGTCCTTCATCACCTGCCAGACCCGCGCGCAGGGTTCATCTCCCTCGCTTCCAAGGTGAAACCGGGCGGACATCTCTCGGCCTGGGTCTACGGGGCGGAGAACAACGAGTGGATCACGCGCTTCATTAACCCTGTGCGTAAGCGCCTGACCTCACGCATCAACCCGCGCCTGCTGCTGCACGTCTCGAAGCTTCCAGCCGCAGCGATGTTTGCTGCGACCAAGCTCGTTTATGGCCCCTTGAATCGGCGCGCCGGGGGCGCTGCACTCGCGCGCCATTTGTTTTACAATGATTATCTGAGCGCGATCTCCGCGTTCGGCTGGCGCGAGCAGCACACGATAGTCTTCGATCACCTGGTCGCGCCGACGGCCTATTACATCACCCGCGCAGAGTTTGAAGAGTGGTGGCGAGAGGTGCGCGCCACAGAGGTCAAGATCAGTTGGCACAATAAGAATAGCTGGCGAGGGTTTGGGAGATTAACCGAGAGCGCCGGAGGCGCGGCATCTCAGTAGCCCACGACGTAAGTCGTGGGAACAAGTCAAGCCAAATGATGTGAGCCCTCGCAGAGGGCGGCATAAACTCCGTGCCGCATCCACACCACGTTGAATGTATGTCGCTACTGCGTAGCTTAATAGGTGTTTGATGACTTTATTCCCACCCCTCTAGTCGTGGGCTACTGAGATGCCGTCACTGCGGTGACTATGAGTAAATGAGCGACTCTTTATCTTTACCGCGCGAGATGGAGCAGCACACCTACTCGATCATGTACGAGGTCGAGGGGACGCACTGGTGGTTTGCGGGGCGGCGGCGCATCATCAGTAGCTTCGTTGAAGAGATTTGCCGGGAGTTTAAAGACCATCCCCCGCGCATACTCGATGTCGGGTGCGGGACGGGCGCGAACCTTGAGCTGCTCGGACAGTTTGGCGATGCAGAGGGCGTCGATGTCTCTATGGATGCGCTCGCTTTCTGCCGTGCGCGCGGGTTGCAGAATGTGCGCCACGGGGCGGCGGAAAAGTTGCCGTACCGGGACGGCTCGTTCGATCTGGTGACGGCGCTCGATGTCGTAGAGCATCTGGATGACGACGTGGCCGGACTCCGCGAGATGCGGCGCGTGCTGCGCCCGCAGGGGCGCGCGCTGCTGTTCGTTCCGGCGTTCATGTTCCTGTGGGGCGTGCAGGATGATGTGAGCAATCACAGGCGGCGCTATACCCTGGGCGGGCTGCGGCGCGTCGTCCGCGAGGCGGGCTTTGAGGTCGAGCGCGCGACCTATGCTAATATCAGTTTCTTCGCCCCGATCCTCGCGGGACGCCTCTTGATGCGCGCGACTGGCTTGCGTCCGGCCTCGGAGAATAATATCAACATCGGAGCACTGAACGGCGTGCTGGGACGCGTGCTCGGTGCGGAAAGCTCTCTGCTGCGCCACTTGAATTTCCCGTTCGGCGTCTCAGCCCTGTGCGTCGCTCGTCGAGTTGAATAGATGGAGATTACAGACATCATCTGGCTCGCCTAGTTTGTTGATAAGATAGAGCGTAAGCATAACGTGAGCACTGACGAAGTTGAACAGGTTTTTGATAATAAGTACTGATTCAACTTATCGAGCAAGGAGATGTGATCGGAGAGCATCTCTACCGAGCAATTGGTCAGACATATGCAGGACGCTACTTAACCGTATTCTTTATCTACAAAGGTCAGGGTGGCGCGCTGATTATCTCTGCTCGTGATGCGGACAAGAGAGAGAGAAAGAGTTATGGCAAACACAAAAGATAGATCAAAAGTGAAAAAACAGCGCGATCCTTTGCCGGAGCATTTCACTAGTCTGGAGGAGGCTGCTGAGTTTTGGGATACTCACAGCAGTGCAGACTATGAAGATTATATGAGAGACATAGAGTATGAGGTGAGTATTAAGCGAAAAGTGTACTTAGTCGAGCTTAATAATGAACTTTACGACAAGGTGCGGGTCATTGCTCAAGAGAAAGGTATCCCGGCAGAGGTGCTTGTGAACCAGTGGGTAAAAGAAAAAGTATGACAATGATTGAGAGTGCTCGCGCATCGCGCGCCCTTTTGAAAAGATGAAGAGTTACGAAGAAGAAATATTATTAAGGGAAACGGACTCGGATGGGAAGGGCGTATCCGACGCGCCTGACATCTCTGTGTTCCTGCCTGTGCTCAATGAAGAACCGAACCTGCGCCCGCTGCATGCGAAGCTGGACGAGGCTCTCAAGAAGCTTGGGCGCACGGCTGAGATCATCTACGTTGACGACGGCTCGACCGATAGCAGCCTCGCCATCCTGCGCGAGTTGGCCGGGGCTGACCCGCGCGTGCGCGTCGTCGCGCTGCGCCGCAACTACGGGCAGACGGCGGCGATGGCCGCAGGCATCGACGCGGCTCGCGGGCGCGTGCTCATCCCCATGGACGCAGACCTGCAAAACGACCCGGCGGACATCGTGCGGCTGCTTGAAAAGCTGGACGAAGGCTACGACGTGGTTTCGGGCTGGCGCAAGAACCGGCAGGACAAGCTGGTGACGCGCAAGCTCCCGTCGATGATGGCGAACCGCCTGATCTCCTGGATCGGCGGCGTGCCGCTGCATGATTACGGCTGCTCGCTCAAGGCGTACCGGCGCGAATCCCTCGAAGACGTGCGGCTCTACGGAGAGATGCATCGTTTCATCCCGATCTACGCTTCATGGGCTGGCGCGCGTGTGACGGAAATTCCGGTCGAGCACCACGCGCGGACGATGGGACAATCGAAGTACGGACTCTCGCGCACCGTCAAGGTCGTCTTCGATCTGATGACGATCAAGTTCATGGCCTCGTACCATACGAAGCCGATCTACGTCTTCGGCATGTTCGGCATGATCGCCATCGCGCTCTCGTTCATCGCCGGACTGTGGGCGATGGTTCTGAAGTTCTGGAAAGGCACTTCGTTCATCCTCACGCCGTTGCCCGTCATTACGGTGGTGATGCTGGCTATCGGCGTACAGTTTCTCCTGATGGGGCTGCTGGCAGAGATGCTCGTGCGTACCTATCACGAGTCGCAGGCCAAGCGTATCTACGCCGTGCGCGAGACGATTGGAATACAGGGACAAGCGACGAGTGATAAGTGACAAGGACAGTCTTTTAAGAGCGTGTTTGAAAAGGGAGCAGAGTGGTTGGGGCAAGTTGAGATTTAAACGCAGAGGACGCGAAGGTTCTCGCAAAGGAATAGATTCTCTGCGCTCGTTGCGTCTTCTTACTTTGCGCGCCTCCAGCGTTTAAATCTCCCCTTTGTAGACACGCTCTAAAAACTGAAAACTGCTTTTATGTGCGGAATCACCGGATGGGCAAGCCTGGATACGCGCACGCCGCCGACGGAGGGCGCGGCGGAGCTTCTCCATGCGATGTGCGAGCGGATGACGCATCGTGGCCCCGATTCCGAAGGTCTGATGGTCGCGACGGGCGTCGGCTTAGGCATGCGGCGGCTCGCCATCATAGACCTTCAGACGGGCGAGCAGCCCGCGACCAATGAAGACGGCACAGTTTCCGTGATCCTCAACGGGGAGATCTATAATTACCAGGAGTTGCGCGCGAGCCTTGAAAAGCGCGGCCACCATTTTCGCTCCGCATCCGATACGGAAGTCCTGCCGCATCTCTATGAAGAGTATGGGACGGAGATGGTCTTGCATCTTAACGGCATGTTTGCCTTCGCGCTGTGGGATGCGCGCCGCCGCCGTCTGCTGATAGCGCGCGACCGTTTCGGAGAGAAGCCGCTCTACTGGGGCGTCTTCGATGGGGCGCTGCTGTTTGCCTCAGAGCCGAAAGTCCTGCTCGCGCACCCTGCGGTTCGTCCTAATCTCAACGTGGACGCGCTCAGACAGTATCTCTCGTTCGATTACGTGCCCGCGCCGCTCTCCATCTACTGCGGCATACAGAAATTGACGGCGGCGCATACCTTGACGCTTTGCGACGGGCAGATAGACATTCAACCTTACTGGCGACTGAGCTATAAGACGACTGATCCCATTCCCTCCGAAGCAGAGGCCGCCGAACATCTCAGGGAGCTGCTGGCGGAGTCCGTGCGTCTGCGCCTTGTGTCGGACGTACCCCTCGGCGTGCTGCTCTCAGGCGGCATAGACTCTTCGACGGTGGCGGCGATGGCCGTACGCGCTTCCTCCGAAGCCGTCAAGACATTCTCCATCTCATTCGCCGAATCGTCCTACGACGAATCGGCCTATGCGCGCGCGGTCGCCAAGTTCCTCGGCACGGATCATCACGAGGAACGCTTGAGCGTCGATCTGGCTGCCAACCTGGTGAGCGAGATCGGCTCCTGGATGGACGAGCCTTTGAGCGACCCGTCGCTTGTCCCGACCTACCTGCTCTCGCGTTTCACGCGCCGCCATGTGACCGTTGCGCTCGGCGGCGACGGCGGCGACGAACTGTTCGCGGGCTACCCTATGTACTGGGGGCACAGCTTTGCGCGCATCTACGCGCACCTGCCGCGCCTCTTACGTCGCCGTCTCGTCGAGCCAGCCGTGCGGAGGCTTCCCGTCAAGACCAAAAACCTCTCCTTCGATTTCAAGGCGCGCCGCTTCATCGCCGGGGCGGATCAGGATATGGTCGCGCGCCATCACATCTGGTTCGGATCGTTTACGCCCGCAGAGCAGAACGCGCTTCTCACGCCGGAGGTCAGGGAGGCGACCGACGGCGACATTTACGCGCGTGCGCGACGACTGCTCGAAGAGGACTGTGACGCGGACAACACGGTCGAGTGCATGCAGAGCCTGGACACGCGCCTGTACCTGGCCGAAGACATTCTGACAAAGGTGGATCGCGCCAGCATGGCCGTCTCTTTGGAAGTGCGCGCACCGTTTCTAGACCCGCGCGTGGCGGAGTATGCAGCCTCCCTGCCAGCCTCTTACAAGCTGCGCGGGCGCAGATCAAAATACATCCTGAAGCGCGCCGTCGCGCCGCTCTTGCCGCCCTTCGTCGCGCGGCGCGGCAAGAAGGGCTTCGGTGTTCCCGTGGCCGAATGGCTCAAGGGGCGCTTGCGGCCTCTCGCACGCGACCTCCTCTCGCCCGAACGCATACGCAAGGCCGGTCTCTTCAATGCCGACTACGTGACGCGCTTGCAGGATGAACACGAGCGCGGGCAAGCCAATCATCGCAAGCTGCTCTGGACGCTGCTCATGTTCGAGCTCTGGCACGAAAGCTTTATCGAGACGGCGCGGCGCATCGAAACATCTGTCAGCAGTAGTCAGTAGACAGGAGTCAGTAGGAAAGAAAGAGCGTGGCGCTTTTCTGTCTACTATGACATAGAAGCTCAGTGTCCGAGTGTATCAACGGATTTTCTTTTCTACTGACTACTGTCTACTGACTACTTCCTCCTATGTTAATCAAGGCCAGTGAGATAGAGCGCGCGTCTGAAGATTTGGCTCAGTGGTGTCGCGAGCGTGAATTTGCGGGGCACGATCCATTCGATGCGCTGAATAGCCGTCTGTTCCAGGTGACGCCGCTTTATCGCTCACGCCTGCTGCGACTCGTCTGGACACAACTCCTCAAGCGCTCGCCCGTGAACCTGCGCCGCCTCGCCCGCGTGCCTGCGGAAAAGAATGCGAAGGGCACAGCGCTGTTCGCTCTTGCGGCGCTCGCTGCTTTTCGACGCGCGCGGACAAGGGAGTCTGCGTCCGAGGCGCGCGCGCTCCTGGTTGAGCTGCTCGCGGCGCGTCTGGATGGATGGAGCGGCGCGGCATGGGGCTACAACTTCGACTGGCAGGGGCGCAGCTTCTTTGCGCCGTCGGGGACGCCAACAATCGTGCCGACCGCCTTCGCCGCACGCGCGCTTGTGGAAGCGGCGCGCGCCTTCGAAGATAAGGCGTATCTGGAGGTGGCACGCAGCGCCTGCGACTTCGTTCTGAATGACCTCAAGCGCAGCGCGGCGAGCGCGCGAGAAGTTTGTTGGAGCTATTCGCCGCTTGACGGGACGCGCGTCTTCAATGCGAGCCTGCTGGCGGCGGAGACGCTCGCCTCAGTCTACGCTCTGACAGGGGAAGAGGAATTGCGCGCGTGGGCTATGCGCGGCGCGCGTTATGTCGTCAAACGCCAGCGCGCCGACGGCTCATGGGCCTATGGCGCTGAGAGTTATCAGTCCCGGGCGGACAACTTTCACACGGCTTTCGTCCTGACGAGCCTCTCGCGCATCATGGCCGCTTGCGAGGATTGCCGCCAGGAGTTTGCGGACGCGACGCGACGCGGCTACCAGTTCTGGAAAGATTCCTTCTTTCTTGCAGACGGGTGGCCGAAATACTACCATGACAATCCTTATCCGGCAGATGCTCATTCGGCGGGCGCTGCTGTGGTGGCGCTGCTGGAACTGCAATGGATGGATGAGAGCGCGCACAAGCTGGCCGCGAAGGTGGCGCGGTGGGCGCTTCTCAATCTACGCGACCGCGCCGGATTCTTCTACTACCAGCGACGCCGCTTCTACACCGTGCGCACGCCCTATATGCGCTGGTCGCAGGCGTGGATGCTCTACGCGCTCAACAGACTGTTAGAAGAAAAGGGCGAATGATTTCAAAAGAGAAGCAGAGCGGTTCAGTAAATGGAGATTTAAAGGCAAAGGACGCAAAGGAGGAAGACGCTGGAGATCGCCAAGAATCTACTCCTTTGCGATGCCCTTTGCGTCCTTTGCGTTTAAACACCTCTTTGTAGAGACAGATGCTTATCTGGGTTGACCTGGCAAACTCGCCGCACGTTCCCTTCTTTCGCGCGCTCATCCCGGAGTTTGAGCGGCGCGGGCATCGGGTCGAGACGACGGCGCGAGAGTTTGCGCAGACGGTTGAACTGGCGCGTGCAGCGGGGTTTGCGCCCGTCGTGATAGGCCGTCATGGCGGCGGGCGTCTCGCTGGCAAGGCTGGAAATTTGGTCGGGCGCGCTGGTGCGCTCCTCAGATGGGCGCGCGGGCGGGGCTTCCAACTGGCGGTCAGCCATAATTCTTATGCTCATGTAGCGGCAGCGCGTGCGCTCAGGCTTCGTACTGTCACGCTGATGGATTATGAGCACCAGCCCGCGAATCATCTGGCTTTCCGGCTCGCGTCGCGCGTCGTCGTCCCCCGAGCTTTCCCGGAAGCAGCTTTGCGAAGATACGGGGCGGGGAGCGCGAAGGTCAGGCGCTACAGCGGAACGAAAGAAGATGTTTACCTGGCAGACTTCGAGCCCGACCCACGCTTTGCGGAAACGCTCACGGAGCTTGGCGTCGAACCCGCTGACGTGCTCGTCGTCGTGCGTCCACCGGCGCGCGAGGCGCTCTATCATCGTTTCGATAACGAGCTGTTCGAAGAGTTGATGGCGCGTCTGGAAGCACGCCCCGCGCTGAAAATCATACTGCTGGCGCGCACGGAGTCGCAGCGCGCGGCGTACAACGCGCGCGAGGGGCGCAAGCTGATCCTGCCGCACAGGGCACTCGACGGGGCGAACCTCGTGGCCGCAGCCGATCTGGTCGTCAGCGCGGGCGGCACTATGAACCGCGAGGCGGCGGCGCTCGGCACGCCAGCCGCGACCATTTACGCCGGACGCCCTGCGGCGCTCGACGAAGAACTGATGCGCGAAGGCAGGCTGCGGCGCATCAGCACGCGAGAGGATTTAGACACTTTAATCATAGAGAAGAAAGGAAAAATGTCTCCGCGTCGCGCGTTGCGCGTCCGCGCAGAGATCGTAGACCTGATACTCTCGTAAATCGTCAATCGTCAATCGTGAATAGATAAAAGTTGCGCTTATCTACACCTATCCTTTGTCCCGTGAGGGAGAGGCGACAGTAGCGAGAGCGATTCATCGCTGGATTCACCGCCGACCGGCAATGAGAGTCCCGTAGGGACGACTGAACTTCAGGCGAAGCGAGCGTTCAGCCGTCGCTCACGGGACTCTCCACGTCGTCTCTCGCGCTTTCCCAGCGATGAATCGCTCTCGCTACTTTCACGCCGTCCCTCACGGGACGAAAAAGTGTCTGGACATCAGCTTTACGATTCACCATTTACCATCTACTATTCACTATCACGGATGAGAGCTGAGATAAAAAGTAAGCGTTTGATCGAAGCCAGCGCGGTGCGCGTCAATGCGCGCGTGCCGCAGTGGATCATCCCGGCGGTCAAGGTTGTGCTCTTCGTCCTGGACGTGTTGATCGCCGTCTCATCTTTCCTCGCGGCTTTTCACCTGCGCGAGGGCGCTTCCGTTTTCGAGCAGACGGGCGCGGGCGGCGACTTCAACTGGAGTCAACGCTTTGCCCCTTACGGGGCGCTGCTCCTGTTCGTCGTTGTGATACGCCTGCTCACGCTCATCTATTACGATCTCTACCGCTTACGCGGGCAGTTCTCTTTCTTTGACGACGGCCTGCGCATCTTCAAGGCGACGGCCATCGGCTCATTGCTCATCGTGGCGGCGGCGTTTCTGTATCGCGGCGGCTTCCAGTTTCGCTCCTTCTCCTACGCGCGCGGCGTCTTCGTGCTCGATTTCTTTCTCGCGCTCGCGAGCTTAGGCGCGGTGCGCTTTGCTTTGCGCACCATGCAGACCTTGGCGCGGCGGCGCGACATTAATCTCATCCCGACGCTGGTGGTGGGCCGGGGCGCGGAGGCTGCGCTCTGCATACGCGAGATGCGCGAGCGCCCGAGCCTGGGCTATCGCGTCATCGGCGTGGTCGAAAATGGCGTCATAGACGCTGCGAACGTGCCGGAGACTTACGAGGGCGTGCCCGTCATCAGCGACCTCAAGGGATTGCCGGACGCGATTCGTGAATCGGGCGCGTGCGAAGTGATCATCGCCGAGCCGAACGTTTCGGGCGATGTGCTGTTTGACGTGATGATGCGCTCAGGTCGCAGACCGGGCGGCGTAGAGTTTCGCATCGCGCCGAGCCTCTTCAACTGCCTGCCGCGTAAGACGGAGATCGACCAGATCGGCGCGCTCCCGATGATACGCCTGTTTCGCGAGCCCCTTTCGAGCGCCGCGCGCATCACCAAGCGCGCCTTCGACATTATCCTGGCTTCGATTGCGCTGATGATTCTCTCTCCGGTCTGGTTTGTCGTCGCCCTGCTCATCAAGTTCGACTCGGAAGGCCCCGTCTTCTACACGCAGGAGCGCGTCGGCATGGATGGACGCCTCTTTCTCTTCTACAAATTTCGCACCATGAGGGTGGGCGCGGACGACCGCTTGCACCGTGAGTTCCAGCGTAAATTCATAGAGGGGCGACCTGAGGCTAACTTCGGCGACACGGAGCGGCCAGTCTACAAAATTCCTACGGACGCGCGCGTCACGCGCGTCGGGCGCGCTCTGCGCCGCTTGAGCCTGGATGAGCTGCCGCAGCTTCTGAACGTGCTGCGCGGCGATATGAGCATCGTCGGCCCGCGACCGCCGATCCCTTACGAGGTTGAAGCCTACGAGCTGTGGCATCGCAAGCGGCTCGATATGAAACCGGGACTGACGGGTCTGTGGCAAGTTTCGGGGCGCAACAGCCTGCCGTTTGAAGAGATGGTTCGCCTCGACCTCTTCTACATAGAGAACTGGTCGCTCCTGCTCGATCTGAAGATCATCCTGCGCACCCTGCCCGTAATGCTGCGCGGCGACGACGCCTATTAGAAGGGATGAGGGATGAGGGATGAGGGATGAGTCAGATCAGAAGGTAGCAGTCAGCGGGGAGCACGCGGAAAGTAATAATCAGAAGGCAGTAGACGAAGGGCAAGAAGCAGCACAGGCTAGAGGTTCGTTGCCTTCTTCTGCTTCATCCCTCATCCCTCATCCCTCATCCCTTCGTGGTTCCTGGCTCGATCGCGCGATTGTCGTCTGGCTCTTCATACTCGCTGCGGCAGCGCCGCATTCGATTGCGGCGACGCAGATCGCCTGGGTGTGCGGGCTGCTGTTGTGGGCTGTGCGCTGTTACGCTGTGCGCCCGCGCCGCCGCCTGTACAGGACGCCTGTAGATTATGCGCTGCTGGGTTTCTTCATCCTCACGCTCGTTTCGTCGCTCTGCTCTTACGATCCTGAAACCTCTATCGGCAAGCTGCGCGCGGCGAGCCTTTTTACAATCGTCTACCTCGTCGCGGAGAACGTCTTCTCGCGGCGCGTGCTGCGCCTGCTGGCGCTGACTTTGATCGTCTCCTGCATGGTCAACGTCGTCTACACGCTGGGCGAGCGCCTGGTCGGGCGCGGCGTCAAGGTGGAGGGTGTGAGAGCGGAGAGCCCGCTGGCGAGCGCCGGGATTCGTGACAATGATACGCTGCTCGAAGTTGACGGGCGCAGGCTTCAAAGGCCCGCAGAGCTGGTCACAGCGCTCTCGACAGTAGACGGGACGAGCGATGCCGCCACTCCTGCTCCGGCGCGCGTGAGAATCTATCGCTTCGAATGGATGCCAATCTTTGACGTGCCGCGCGGAAAGCTGCTGTCGGGTGCGACGCCGGAAGAGAGGCTCGGAATCGGCGGCTGGTCGCGCGGGCGCGACTGGCGTGCCTCAGGTTTCTACGGCCACTATACGACCTATGCGGAGGCGCTTCAGCTCATCGCCTCGCTCGCCTTTGGCCTCCTGATAGCTCTCAGAAACAAACGCTCGCTCACGGGCGCGCTCCTTTTGGTGGCGGTGTTAGGTTTGGGCTCGGCGCTGCTCCTGACTGTGACGCGCGCCTCCTGGCTGGCATTTCTGCTCTCCGCGTTCGTCGTCGTCACGCTCGGCGCAAGCCGCCGCACGGTCTTGATTTTGGTGGCCTGCGCTCTGCCGCTCGTCTTCGCGGGGCTCTTCCTTTTGCAGCAGAAGCGGAACGTGGGCTTCTTCGATCCGAAAGATGATTCGATACGCTGGCGCGAGACGGTTCAGCGTGAGGGCTTGCAACTGCTCTTGAGCCGTCCGCGCCACCTGCTGGTCGGCGTCGGCATGGATTCCATCAAGCGTTACTGGCGACAGTGGGGCTTATTCGACAACGGGCGGCTTCCCATAGGGCACATGCACTCGACGCCTCTTCAACTGGCGCTCGAAAGGGGAGTCCCGGCGCTGCTCATGTGGCTCGCTCTAGTCTTCATTTACGCGCGCATGCTGTGGCGGCTCGTGAGGAAGGGGAAGCTTGAAGGCTGGATCGAGCGCGGGATCGCTCTCGGCGCGCTGGGCGGCATACTTGGCTTCTTCGCCAGCGGGGTGGTTCATTATAATCTGGGCGATTCGGAAGTGGCGATGGTCTTATATCTCATCATGGGGCTCGGCCTGCTGGTCGAAAGGGAATCAAGAGGTGAACTCGCCCCTTAGGTTCGATTGAGAAGCAGGCAGGGAAGAAGAGATTTAAACGCAGGGGACGCAAAGCAGGAAGGCGCAGAGGGCGCAGAGAGTTTCAACTCCTTCGCAAAAACCTTTGCGCCCTTTGCGTTTAAGGTTCTCTGCACATTTCAGACACGACAAAGCGGGCGAAAGTTGTGCCCATCAACTTTCGCCCGCTCTTTTTGATCCCTTGGGATACGACTTTCCGATGCTTACCCCGACACTCAACTCTTGAGGCCAAGCGTTTCAATTAGTCGTCGAGCATCATGCCTAAGGCGGTGCGGGCAGAGATGATAGCGAGGGCGCTCGACGTGAGGCCAACTCTGCAAGTGCCACCGGCGCGGTCGTCCAACATCATGCCGGTTCTGCAAGTGCCGCCGCTGGTGCGGTCGTCGAGCATCATGCCTGCGAATGCCTGCGGGGTGCTCATCGTTGTCACTGCTGCCAGTACCATAATCGCCGTCATTTTCTTCATGTTTTTCATCGTCGTATCCCCTCTCAATTTTTAGTTTGGTTTAGGTTTCTTCGGGTCAGTTGCTTTGGGTCTCGTTCCCCTTATTCTTCTTTCTCTTTTCAACCATCTGCTCTTCTCTATTACAAGGCTTGTGCCACACCCGCAAAGAAGCCTACGGGTGACGATAAGTGCAATAATTAAAAGGTTTATATGCGACCACACGACGCGCGGAAAAGCTACTGCAAAGAGCCGCTCTAATGTTTACCATGTATCCACTTTTTCGTATTCAACGGGATATACTGCTTTTTTGGGCGGATTTTGAGGATATGAGAGGATTGTTTACGAGGTATACAGTGGTACTTGGGTATACAACGAATTGAGCTTTGCCCGAATACCCCCGTTTGCCCGAAAAGGCGGGGAGTTGCCCGAAAAGTCTTTGTTTCGGGCGGGGAAAATTCTGGTAGGCTGGTGGCGCTATGTCTGACGGCAACAACATTCTTGAACTGCCTGAAGAATCTGCGAGCAGATTTACCAAGCTCGATTTTACCCTCAGCATTGTCGGGCTTGTTGCTTGGGGGCTCGCTTTGATAGGAGTCTCCACCAATCTTATAGTCGGCTCAGTGGTGCTTGTGGCCGCCTTCATCTTACTTGCCCGCGAGTTCTGGAAATGGGCAAAGATAAACAGATGGCGCGTTGGGGTGAGGTGGGCGTGTATTGCCGTTGGCGGCATCATCTCAGCAGGGCTTATTGGTAAGCAGGTTGCTTCTCAATATCGACAAGACCAAGAGCATCTTTCGTCGGAACGAGAGGCCATATCGCAACCAGCGCCGACACCAAAACCGATTTTTAGCGCACGATTAAATGTGCTCATGACTCTTAAGTTTCCAGGGCCACTACTTTGTATATATAACTCTCAGCTTGGCAAAACAATAGCGCCAGTTAATATCGCTATAAACGTAGAGGCTACTAACTTAAAACCGACGCGGACGCGAATATACACATACCAAGCTAAAGCTCTTGTTGAATACAAGAGCGGAGGGCAAGTTGTTAGGGAAACCTACCCATTATTTAGTGTTCCTATACAAATGTGTGAAGTTTACGAAAAAGGTTCTTAATGCCCCGCTGCTTGCGGCGGGGATGGATGAACCATCTTGGCAGTGGGTTCGATGCCCACTGCCAAGATAAATGACGTTACAATGCGTGCATGGTCTTTAGAAGAACCGCGCACGCTGCTTA
>DASVVT010000064.1:0-153686 GCA_036386415.1 Pyrinomonadaceae bacterium | reverse complement strand
ATGCTGCTGATTGCATGGCTGCGCTCTGGTTCCGGGTCACGACTCGCTTTCTTGAACGGCACCAGCATCTCGACACCTTGCTCAGCCAACTGTTCGTGCAACTCTGGCTTCCAGTAGTTGCGATCCGCCAGACAACTCCCCCTTGTTTGATCGGTCAACGCTTCCAGGACAGCCACGTCCGAGACATCTGCCGCGCACACAGAAAAGCGGGTGATCACTCCCGGCCAAGCTACCCGCACATGCAGGCGAAAGCCGTAGAAGGTCTGCTTGATCGTATGGTCTTTACCATAGCCTGCCTCGGCGCGAAAAGTGCGGCACCGAGGAGCACGCGCGAAGCGGCAGACCGCCACCGCGAAGCTATCAACCATCGCCCACGAGGGGTCGCATCCAGTCTCCTCAAGCAACTGTTGCCAGAGCGCTTCTTTGACCTTCCAGAGGTTGGCCGCCTGGCGCGTAAAAGTAGTGCGATGCACCCTGTCAAGGGCGGGAAAGTAATGACTCCAATGGCGGCGAAAGTAATCGAGCAAGGTGCGCTCGCGGTCAAGTCCCAAGTATTCGCCAATCACTTCAAGGGTCAAGACTTCCGAGTCTGCCAAGCGTGGCTGTGGGCCGCGCTGGCGCAGTCTCCTTTCGGGAGCAAGCTGCGCGAGATGATCGTCAACCAGACAGAAGACAGCTATAATGAGAGAGTCCAAGTCCATAGGGCACCTCCAGAAGGGAAAGTTCAGCGACTTCCATTTAAAGGTGTCCGGGCTTGGACTTTCAAGTTTTCAATGAGCTAAAACTTGCACATCGCGTCAGTAGAAAAGAAAGAGCGTTACGCTTTGCTGTTTACTATAGCGTAGAGAGTCAGTATCAAACGCATCAACCGGATTTTCTTTTCTACTGACTACTGTCTACCGTCTCCTGTCTACTTCTTCTTCACCTTCCCTTCGCCTCGTCGCCTCGCAGCGTCATGCAGGTGCTTGTGGAGCGCGCGACGAGGCTCTCTTTATCATCTGTGATGTCGCATTCGACCATGCCGACGGTGCGGCCTCGCTTGACGACACGGGCGACGGCGCGGAGTTTCGCCGTCCACACGGGCTTGAGAAAGTTGATCTTCAGCTCAAGCGTGGTGAAGCTCTCGCCATCTTCGAGCGTCGCGGCATAGGCGAGCCCCATCGCGGCGTCTGCGATGTCGCAGAGGATGCCGCCGTGAAGCGTGCCCATCGGGTTGGCGTGCCGTTCGCCGGTCTCAAGCTCGACCACCGCTTCGCCAGGGCGGATGGAGGTGAGGCGGAAGCCGATCAGTCTTGCCACCGGCGGCGGCGGCAACTCACCACGCATCACCTTCTCTATATTTTCGAGCATCTTCGGCATCCCTCGGTTCACCTCCTTATGCTGCTCCTTGTTTCAAGCCGCTCAGGCACCGGCTGCGCTCGCGTGCTTATCAATCATGCGCGAGATGGCCTCTTTCGAGATCATCCCGACGGCGCGCTCCTCTTCCCTGCCGTTCTTGAAAAGAATGAGCGTCGGCAGTCCACGGACTCCGTAGCGTTGCAGCACCAAAGGGTTCTCGTCGATGTTCATCTTGACGATGCGGGCAGAGGTGGCATACTTCTCTGCAAGCTGTTCGACCGTCGGCGCGAGCATGCGGCAAGGCGCGCACCAGTCGGCCCAGAAGTCCACCAGGACCGGCTTGTCCGACTGTAGAACATCACTCTCGAAACTGCTGTCGTTGACTTCACTGACATACTTGCTCATCTAAAGCTATCTCCTTCGTGTTTAATTACCCTTAATAACCACACAGACACCGCAGACACGGAGAAAACAGAATCAAAAAATGTGTAAGCGTCCTGAATGGTTCTCTCATCACTTCTCTCCTAACTGCTTCTGCGGTGTCTGCGGTGGTTCTGTTTTTTAATCGCTCTGACTCGTTCGGGATTCCTGTGGCACTACGTCGAGCGTGAGCTTGTCGGTGCGTCGCAATACCAGAAGCGGCGACGTTTGCCCGACGCGCTCGTCCGTCAACAATCTGTGCAGGTCGTCTATGCCGCCCACCGGCTGGCCGTCAAAGCCTATGATGATGTCGCCTTCGAGGAGCCCTGCATGGCGCGCCGGGCTGTCCTTCTCGAAAGAGATGACGAGGATGCCGCTCTCGACCTGTAGATTGTAGTAGCGTACGACGCGGCGCGGCAGCGGCACGTTCTGTCCGGCGATGCCGATAAAGCTGCGGCGGACATGGCCGTCGCGTATGAGACGCCCTGCGACGAACTTGGCCGTATCAATCGCAATGGCGAAACAGATGCCCTGCGCCCCGTTGATCATCGCCGTATTGACGCCGATCACTTCGGCGCGCGATGAGACGAGCGGCCCACCGCTGTTGCCCGGATTGAGCGCGGCGTCCGTCTGTATCACATCGTCCATCAGCCGCCCGGACTTCGCCCTCAAAGAGCGTCCAAGCGCGCTCACCACGCCAGCGGTCACTGTGCACTGGAATCCGTAAGGGTTGCCGATGGCGACCGCCAGTTGGCCCACACGTATCGACTGCGACTCGCCCAACTGCGCGGGCAAGAGGTTCGGCGCGTTGATCCTGATGACAGCGAGGTCTGTGTCCGAATCGTCGCCGACGAGGTCTGCCTCGAAACGGCGTCCATCGACAAGCACCGCTTCGATCCGGCTCGCATCGTGCACGACGTGACTGTTGGTGAGGATAAAACCGTCGGGCGTGAAGATGAAGCCGGAGCCCGAGCCGCTTCGTTCTCCCGGGAAGCGACGCCGATTCGTCTGGCTGCGCGAAGGGCGCTGCCGAACGTCTATGTAGACGACAGACGGGCTGACCCTCTCCGCCGCGCCGATGACCGCCTGCGAGTAGGCATCCAGCAACTCTGCATCCGGCGCTGGGGGGACGGCGCGCGGCTCCACGCGCGCCGCGTCCTTCTCCTGATCGCTGTTCGATAATTGAAAGATTTTACTCATATCCTCGACCTACACCGCGCATTTGTGACCACTGCTGTTACAAATACGAGCAAAAAAAGTTTACGACACGGTCTTCCGGCCACGGCGCAGCATACTTGTACGCGGCTCAATCGCCTGCAAGACTTTCTCGATAGTGATTTTCGCCAGCACACGCTCAATCGACTGCCCCACTTCCGCCAGGACATCTTCGAGCACCGTCTCTATGTTCATGCCGACGGGGCAGGAATCATTGGGCGGCTGTCTATGAAGTGAGAAGAGATCGCCCGCGTCCACAGCCCTGTATATATCCAGCAGCGTAATCTGGCCGGGCTTACGCGCGAGGCGTGAACCTCCGGCAGAACCGGTCTGTGAAACGACGAGCCGAGCCCTCTGGAGCGCGCACAGGATGCGACGAATCACCACCGGATTCGTGTTAACGCTGCATGCCACCTGCTCTGACTTTAAAGGCTCATCGCCAGCCCACGCCATCATCGTCATGATGTGGACGGCGATGGCGAATCGACTATTTGCCGCCACTGCTCCGTACCCCGTCGAGACCTTCTGAACTCACCACCACCATTCGTAACAAGTATAGTTACAAACGTATCTTTGTCAAGCCTCGCGTTGGCAGGCTCTGTAAACTGCGCTGACCGAATCTCTCCTCGCTCAAGAAATAAATTTCGAGGGCAGGCAACAGCAGTGAAGAGAACTTAATCAAAAAAAGTGCTTGACAGAAAAATCGTTCTGTCTTATACATGCGACTTCGCTTTTTTGATGAGCGAAGCAGAGAAGAAGAAGGTTGATACATTCAATGCGAACGAACCGGACAAACAGAAAACATGCGCTCGGCGCTGTCGAGGCCGCCACATGGCATCCGTCGGCAGGTATGTGCGGCGCGCGCTTGTCTGTCAATTGCCCGGGTACGTTACCCACCAATTTTATTGGCGGCGGACTCGCGCAAAGACAGGCGCAGTCGATAGAAAGCCAGAGGCTTTCTGATAGCCGTTATAGCCAAATTTAGTTCAGCGGGAGCGCGGCAGTAGTTCCCGCTCCCAAATCTCGAATAAAATTTAAGAGACTTTGTTTGGAGCGGGCACGTAAGCTTCCCTGGGAGGCTTTTTCGTCCCGCTCTTTATGTTGTTTGATAATCGAAGTACCTTGTGAAAGGGATGAAGGCAGGGAGCCTTCAGGACGGTTGGCCCGGTGCTTTGCGAGAGTCCAGGGGCCGCCGCCCTTAGGAGAAGTGTGCGCCGAAGTGTGTCTACACGAGCGCCCATCTCTCTGCCTTCATCCATATTTTTTAGCATAACCCATCAGTTTTTGCATGCGTGGCTGAGCGACAAAAGCACCTCACTGTAAATCAGGCGTCCCGGTGACTTCGTAGGTTTGAGTCCTACCGCATGCACCATGCGAATATCTTCAGGGACGTAAGCTAAGTGGCAAACTGTCGGTCTCCAAAATCGATCTTCTCAGTTCGAATCTGAGCGTCCCTGCCAAACACATTCAAAAAAAATTGTTCAGGGGGGTTAGCCTCAAATGGTCAAGGCACCGGTCTCGAAAACCGGTGAGCGGCCTGCGTGCCGTGTGCGAGTTCGAATCCCGCACCCTCCGCCAGAAAAGCAAGGGATGAGGGCAGAGGGATGAGGGATGAAAAAAGAAAAGCGTCTGTCTTTTCATTCATCCCTCATCCCTCTGCCCTCATCCCTGCCTTTGAACCCGTAGCTCAGCGGAATAAGAGCGCGACTCTGCGGAGGTCGAGGTCGCACGTTCGAATCGTGCCGGGTTCATACGTCTTCATTCCGGGATCGTCTAACCGATAGGATGCCTGACTTTGACTCAGGCGATGGAGGTTTAAATCTTTCTCCCGGAGCCAGTCAGATTTTAGCCCCTGTGGTCGAGTGGGACGAGGCCAGAGGTTTCCTAAACCTGTGAGAGGCAAGGCGCAGGTCTTGCCGAGGGTTAAAAATTTTTCACGCCGACGTAGCCCAATTGGAAGGAGGCGCTAGTCTTAGGAACTAGGCAGTGTGGGTTCGAATCCCTCCGTCGGCATGAACATCTCTTTTGCCGGAGTGGTGAAACAGGTCAAGGCCGGAGCAGCGGCGGAGAGCGCGCGTTGCGAGGTCTATCCTGTTGAGAGTTCGACTCACTTCTCCGGTATCCAAGACAGACGCGGGAGTGGTGCAACAGGCAGACACGCCGGTCTTAAAAATCGGTTCTTGTGGGTTCGATTCCCATCTCCCGCACCATCCGAGTTTGGCGCGTGTAACCCAACTGGCAGAGGTGGCAGATTCAAAACCTGCCTGAGTGAAAGTTCGACTCTTTCCACGCGCACCAACATTTCATCTTCTCTCGTGGGGCGTTAGGCAAGTCAGGATTAAGCCGCCTGATTTTCAATCAGGAAAGCGCGAGTTCAAATCTCGCACGCCCTATCATTCTACATGTGGGCTGTAGCTCAAGCAGCAGAGTGCTGCGTTGTGACCGCAGATGTACGGGTGCAAGTCCCGTCAGCCCACCCAAACACGCCAGGCGCGAAGGGCTACGTCAGGATCAAGCCACCTGATTCTCAATCAGGCAATCATCGGTTCAAATCCGGCACGCGCCGCCAGTAATTTTTCAAGGGAGCCGTGGGCCAGTTGGAGTGGCCGCTTGATTGTCAATCAAGAGGACGCGGGTTCGAGTCCCGCCGGTTCCGCCACGCGTCAGTAGCTAAAATCGGCCAAAGCACCTGCCTCTTAAGCAGGGGACTGTGAGTTCAAGTCTCACCTGACGCACCAGATTTAACGGAGTGTAGCCTAGAGACTGAGGCACTTGCCCTGGGAGCAAGATCACGGGGGTTCAATTCCCTCCACTCCGACCATTTTTCAAGAAAGCGAACGTAGCTCAGTTGGACACGAGAGCGCTGGCGCGCCATGCCAGAGGCCGTGGGTTCCATTCCCGCCGTTCGCTCCACATTCACACACGGGCCATTAGCTCAGTATGGAAGAGCATCGCACTTCGAATGCGATAGTCGCGGGTTCGAGTCCTGCATGGCCCTCTCCGTGGCGAGTGAAGCTCAAACAGGGTTGAGCGCCAGTCTTCCAAACTGGAGGCAGCGGGTTCAACTCCCGCCACTCGCTCCAAACTTTCACTTTAAGCACGCGTAGCCAAGCTGGTTAAGGCGCAGGACTGCAAACCCTGTCATCGTCGGTTCGACTCCGACCGCGTGCTTTGAACTTGACAGGCGAGGCTCACGTCTCGCCATTCATTCAGACAAGAAAGGAGGTGCCGAACGTGCACGTGATCAACAATCGAGTCTTACTGCTTAACCAAACCTACGAGCCGCTCGGCACCGTCGGCGTGGCGCGAGCGATCATCATGATGCTGAAGGAGACGGTGACGGTCGAGGAATGGGATGAGGGGCGCGTCCTTCACACCACGCACGAAGAGTACGCTGTGCCGTCCGTCATCAGGCGTCGCACGTACATCAACGTCCGGCGTCGCCGGGAAGCATCGGGCATGAAGCGGCTCAGGATTTACATGCGCGATAAGTTCCGCTGCCAGTACTGCGGCGAGAAGAAGAGCCCGGCTGAGCTGACGCTGGATCACATCTTCCCACGCTCGCGTGGCGGCGATAACACGCCTCTGAACGTCGTCGCCGCATGCCTTGCGTGCAACAACCGCAAGGGCAACCGGACGCCTGCGGAAGCGCGCATGCCGCTTCTGACCGCTCAATCGGCGCTCCGTGTAAAGCTTGAAAGGGTCGTGCTCTGCCACTACGCGGAAGCAAGGCCAGAGTGGAAGCCTTACATCTTCATGGATGCCCACGATGATCGCGCCCTTCGTGAGAAGGCACGAAGGGCGTAAACCAGAGAAACTCACCACAAAGGTAAGACGAATCTCTTTCTTCGTGCCTTCGTGCCTTTGTGGTGAGTGCTCTTTTCTGTACTAGGGTCGGATAGCTGAGATGGATCAGCGCAGGTCTGAAACACCTGAGAGGTTGGCTCGATTCCAACTCCGACCATCAAGAGCAGGGATGAAGGATGAGGGATGAGGGATGAAAGCGTGATGATTCAAGTTGCGTAATCATTCTTTCGTCCCTCATCCCTCATCCTTCATCCCTGCTTTTCGGGGCGTGGCTCCGGTCCGGCAGGACGTGACTGCGCGTGAAGCGTGGAGCAAGGAGGCATGCACGGCGGCCTCACGCCCCGGCCACACCTTTTTTCGAGGCGATGAAGCTCAAACAGGAAAGAGCACTCGACCCGTAATCGAGCGGCTGAGAGTTCAAATCTCTCCATCGCCTCCAAAAAAAATCTTTTTCGGGCTTGTAGCTCAGCGGAGAGAGCATCTGCCTTCTAAGCAGAGGGTCGCACGTTCGAGTCGTGCCAAGCTCATACAAAACCACATAAATCGTTTCTTTACTGGTTCGAGTCCTGCCAGGCTCATCCCATGATGCGGAGTAGCTCAGACGCGGTTGAGAGCATTCGTCTCATAAACGAAAGGTCGCGGGTTCGATCCCCGCCTCCGCAACCAACTTTATTTCGGGGCCGTAGCTTAATCTGGCAAAGCAACTCCCTTGCAAGGAGTTAAATGAGAGTTCGATTCTCTCCGGTTCCACCAATAACCTTTTTGCGGCGTAGCTCAACGGGATGCGAGAGCGCTCGTCTTGTAAACGAGATGATACGAGTTCAAATCTCGTCGCCGCAGCCATCTCTCTTTTGCGGGAAAGAGCACCGGGGGCTCAACGGTTTCATACGCCGTTTTAAGGCAGGTTCGACTCCTGCTCCCGCAATCAATCTCGAACACCTCACCCTACTGCCAGGACACGAGAGTAAGGTTGAGGGGCGAAGGGTGTCAGGATCAAAGCATGGTCATGCCATTTTGAAATGCCCTGCTTGTGCATTCTTCATCTCTACGCCTTCATCCCTGCTCTTGTGTCTTCCCGCCTTTCGGGTTCTCCGGCGGCCTCAAGGTGGTGGGGTTGAATCGCTGATTCATCCTGGCAGATAGCTTAATTGGTAGAGCGTCTGATTGTTAATCAGAAGCGTGTCGGTTCAAGTCCGACTCTGCCAGCCAATCTCTCCATTGACCCGAAGCTCGAGGGACAGAGCAGCAGACTTTTAATCTGTGAGGTGCGGGTTTGAGCCCCGCCGGGTCAACCACAGCTTTCGCGGTGTAGCTCAACTGGTGGAGCGACGGCGCGACGTGCCGTTGGTTGTAGATTCGACTTCTACCGTCCCGATCAACTTCTTCTCTCGGACGGGGCATAGCTCAATCGGATCAGAGCAGCAGTTTTATAAACTGTATTAGCGGCAGATGACCGCGAGGTTGTGGGTTCGAGTCCCACTGCCCCGACTCTTTTTTTTAAGTTCCTGCGGGATGGCGTAATTGGCAGCGCGCCGGGCTCTGAACTCGGAGGTGTTGGTTCGACTCCTTCTCCCGCAGCCAGCTCTCTTCTCATCTCCTTTCATTCATCACAAGGCGCTTCGATTTCGATGCAAAAGAATTAATGGCTCGGATGCTACGAGTCTGGAGACGGGACTTTGCAAGGAGGTAGAGCCGGAGCTCATCGCGCGTCCGGCGCTCTTTTGCCGCGAGCGGCTCTTTCTTTCATTGATCGAGCACTTTGGGTCGCCGTAATATTTGTAGACGAGATATGTGGAGGTGAAACGTCATGAAACTAGCAGAGGCTTTGATCCTGCGCGCCGATTGCCAGAAGAGATTCGAGCAGTTGAAGGCGCGAATTATCAGGGGCGCGAAAGTTCAGGAGGGCGATCAGCCTGCGGAGAATCCTGTCCAGTTGCTCGCAGAGATTGAGCGCGTCGCCGCTGAGCTTGCAGATCTGATCAAGCGCATCAACCGAACGAATTCCGAGACCCTGTACCAGGATGGCAAGACCATCTCGGATGCGCTGGCCGAGCGTGACGTGCTCGCGCTGCGTCGCGCGTTCTACGGTGATCTGGCGCAGGCCGCTGCCGTCACGCAGGATCGTTTCACGAGAACGGAGGTGAAGTACGTGCGCACCGTCGATGTCGGCGAGACGCAGAAGACGGCAGACGACCTCGCAAAGGCTTACCGCGAGATGGATGCGCGTATTCAGGAGTTGAACTGGCGAACGGAATTGAGGGCGTAAAGGACAGAGGATGTAGTCGGTAGCCGGACGAAACGGAAGCGAGCACAAACCCGCCAACTGGGTAAGTTGGATGGCGGTGATGAGCCGCCGCACTGGCGACGCGTAGGGGCGCGCGTCAGCGGGTTCGATCCCCGCCTAACAAGTAATGCCCAGCAAAGTGACAAGCGCAAAGGGTAATGTAAATGTGACTACCGTGTGCTGGTCTGTTCGTTTGGTGAGGGTGGGTCAGGGGCACTACATCCCCGGTTCAAGCGCCGTAGGTTCAATTGAGGTAATCACGCGACGAATGAAGAGGGAACTACACTGCTTCGAGAGCACGAGGTTCCGGGTTCGATTCCCGGTGGCTCCATTTTCGACCGGGTCATAGCTCAACAGCAGAGCGCGAAAGTGTTTCATCGATCCTTGTCGTCGCTTTTGAAATTTAATAAGGAATGAGATGAAGTTGTAAATGGATAAGCCAGTCAGATGCGTGGACTAATCTTGCGTAACACAGAATATTACAATTCAAAGCTATATCATTCCGATGCAGCTTGATCAAAATTTAGAGAGCAGGTAATCAGGATGCAGAAACAAGAGGCTGAAGAGATATTTGAGATCGTATGTAAAGATGCACAGATTTGGCTTACCCAGGCAAACCAGTTAAAGATGTCAGCAGATGTCATCAAAGTAGAGTTGCAAAATGCCATTCCGTTGCTCCGATTTGAGCCTAGTCTCAACGACACTGTTATGGCCTTTGTAAAGTCCTATATGCTTCTAACCGCAATGGCGTTTGAAAATTTAATTAAGGGTATTATGTTAGGGCGTGATTCATCTTCTGTGAATCGAGAGTTTATAAATAGAAGCCTACTGCCCAAAGGAGGACATGGTATTTCCGAAGGCGCTAAGAGAGTCAGTAATATCTCTGGTTCTGAAGATGAATTGCTTAGAAGGTTGGAAGAATATCTAGTTTGGGCTGGTCGTTATCCGATGCCATTGAGAAGTGAGGTATTTTTTAACAGCCAAAGCCCAGAAAACCTACGGAGTTTTAGTATGGCTGATTTCGAGCGAATCGAAAAGTTATTTAGTAGATTGTCGGGGATTCTGTTAGAAGAATGGAATGCCCGTGAGCGGTCGAAATATATTTAATAAGCTGTCTAATAGGAGACACATGATGCCTGAATCATTCCATCTATATTTATTCGTCGCGGCAGCTTTGGTTCAATCTGATTGGAGATAGCCATGTCTGATTTACTAAACAGAATAACGATTAACTCTGAGCAGTGTGGTGGGCGTCCGTGTATTCGCGGGATGCGAATTAGAGTTATTGACGTCCTCGATCTGTTCGCTGCCGGGTTAAGTGCAGAACAAATACTGGAAGAGATGCCTGACCTTGAAATGGAAGACTTGCGGGCGGCTCTCCAATATGCTGCGCGTAGATTAGATCATCCGGTGCTCGCCGCATGACTATCTGGATTGATGCACAGATGTCTCCTGCCATAGCAACGTGGATTAGCATTAATTTTTCTGTCAATGCTGTCGCGGTTCGTGACCTTGGTTTGCGAGGCGCTTCGGACACAGAGATATTTCAGGCTGCGAAGCGAGATAATGCCGTTGTTATGACGAAGGACAGCGATTTCGTATTGCTTCTTGACAGATTCGGGCCGCCGCCGCGAGTGATATGGGTGACATGCGGTAATACTTCGAACGCGCGGCTCAAGGAAATACTTGGAAAGACTTTTACGAAAGCCCTGGAGCTTCTGGAATCGGGCGAGCAGTTGATTGAGATTAACGCGATCTAATAACGCTTTTAACCTGCCGCGAGACAATTTCAAAAACCAGGAGAGTCAATATGCCTGAATCCTCCCATCTATATCTATTCGTGGCGGCGGCTTTGGTGCTGTTGCTGACGCCGGGGCCTGCGGTGCTGTATGTGATTGCGCGGAGTGTGAATCAGGGGCGCGTGGCGGGCGTGGTGTCCGTGCTGGGGCTGGAGGTGGGGACGCTGTTTCATGTGGGGGCGGCGGCTCTGGGTCTGTCGGCGCTGTTGCTGTCGTCGGCGCTGGCGTTCAGCGTGGTCAAGTACTTGGGCGCGGCTTACCTGATCTATCTGGGGATTCGCAAGCTTCTGGCGCGCGAGGAGGTCAGGCAGGAGGAGGCCGGGCGGCGTGAGAGCTTGAAGCGAGTCTTCTGTGAGGGCGTGGTGGTCAATGTGCTCAATCCGAAGACGGCGCTCTTCTTCTTCGCGTTTCTGCCGCAGTTCATCAGCCCCGCGAGAGGCAATGTCACGGGGCAGATGCTGTTTCTAGGCTGCCTGTTCGTGGTGTTGGCGACCTTGAGCGATGGTGTGTACGCGCTGCTGGCGGGCTCTGTCGGACACTGGCTGAAGGGCAGTCGCCGTTTCCTGAAAGGCGAGCGTTACTTCGCCGGGACAGTCTACATAGGGCTCGGTGTGACGACGGCGTTGTCGGGTGCGAGAAACAAGTAGCATGCTCACCATCGACGGCTCATTCGGAGAGGGAGGCGGGCAGATTATACGCACGTCGTGCGCGCTGTCGCTGATTACAGGGAAACCTTTTCGCGTGGAGAATGTACGCGCGCGGCGCGAGAAGCCTGGACTTCAGCGGCAGCACCTGACGGCTGTGCTGGCGGCGGCAGAGATCGGGCGGGCGGAGGTGCGCGGCGCGGCTGTGGGCGCTCGTGAATTCGCGTTCGTTCCGGGCGAGGTCACGCCGGGCGAGTATGTCTTCAGGATCGGGACTGCCGGAAGCACGACGCTTGTTCTTCAGACGGTGCTGCCGCCGCTTGTCATCGCCAGGGGGGCAAGCAAGCTCACCCTCGAAGGCGGGACGCATAATGTGCATGCTCCGCCTTTCGAGTTTCTTGAGCAGACGTTTCTGCCGCTGGTGAACCGCATGGGACCGCGCGTCTCGATCAATCTCGAACGCTACGGGTTCTACCCGCCGGGCGGAGGCCGTCTCAATGTCTCGATTGAACCGGCGACGACGCTCTCGCCGCTCGACCTCAACGAGCGCGGCCAGATACGCGGGCAGCGTGCGCGTGCGCTCTGCGTCAAGCTCCCGCCCGCCATCGGTGAAAGAGAGCTGGCCGTTATCAAAGAGAGGATGGGTTGGAGCGAAGATCAACTGCGGGTCGAGAACTCTAACAACGCGCTGAGCCCCGGCAACGTCCTGACCTTAGAGGTGGAGAGCGAGCATCTGACGGAAGTCATCACGGGCATGGGCGAACGCGGGGTGCGCGCCGAGACGGTTGCCGAGAGGGCTGTCGAAGAAGCTCAACAGTACCTTGAAGGCTTTGCGCCCGTCGGCGAGCACCTCGCTGACCAGTTGCTGATCCCGCTGGCGCTGGCAGGCGCCGGGTCATACACGACCGGCCCGCTCTCCCTTCACACGACAACAAATATTGAGGTCATTCGGAAATTTCTGGATGTCGAGATTTCTACGACACCGCTAGATGAACGGGTGTGGCAGGTGTCAATACAGTAATTGTGGCTGGCATCGGAGCGCGGACATTCGTGGGCGAGAGCGCTATTTACTTTAAGTTGGCAGAGAAATAGGCGGCACAAGCATGCGACCGCGCGCAAAGAAAACTATGTATGCGCGCGCTCGCATAGTAATCACTCTCTGAGAGGGGGCGTTTGCCTTTGTCGTCCGGCTTTCAACTCCGGGTCAACTGGCGATACTTGATGCGATGGGGCTGGTCGGAGGCCGTTCCAAGTCGCGCGCGGCGATCCGCTTCATACTCGGAGTAGTTGCCCTCGAACCACACGACGCGGCTCTCGCCTTCGAAGGCGAGGATGTGCGTACTGATGCGATCCAGAAACCAGCGGTCGTGGCTGATGACGACGGCGCAGCCAGCGAAGTTTTCGAGCGCCTCTTCAAGCGCCCGCATGGTGTTGACATCCAGATCGTTGGTCGGCTCGTCCAGCAGCAGCACGTTGGCTCCCTCTTTCAACATCTTCGCCAGGTGGACGCGGTTTCTCTCGCCACCCGAAAGCGAGCCGACGCGCTTCTGTTGATCCGAGCCAGAGAAGTTGAAGCGCGCGACGTAGGCGCGCGAGTTGACCTGTCTCGTTCCCAACTGGACTGTGTCCTGACCGCCGGAAATCTCCTCCCAGATCGTCTTGTCTGCTTCCAGCCGGTCGCGGCTCTGATCGACATACGCGAGCCGGACGGTCTCGCCCGTGCGGAACGTTCCACGGTCGGGCTGCACCTCGCCCGTGATCATTCTGAAGAGGGTCGTCTTGCCCGCTCCGTTCGGGCCGATGACGCCGACGATGCCGCCCGGCGGCAGAGAAAATGTGAGGCCGTCGATCAGCAGACGCTCGCCGTACGCTTTGGTCACACCATCGGCTTCGATGACCAGGTTTCCCAGGCGCTCGCCGGGCGGAATGTAAATCTCCAATTCGGCTGCGCGCCGCTCGCTCTCCTGGCTGAGCAGGGCTTCATAGGAGTTGATGCGCGAGCGTGCCTTGGCGTGCCTTCCTTTGGGCGACATGCGAATCCATTCCAGCTCGCGCTGCAAGGTCTTCTGTCGCTCGCTCTCCGCCTTCTCTTCCTGTTGCAGGCGAACCTGTTTCTGCTCAAGCCAGGAAGAGTAGTTGCCCTGCCACGGGATTCCGTGGCCGCGATCAAGCTCAAGAATCCAGCCCGCGACGTTGTCCAGAAAGTAGCGGTCGTGTGTGACGGCGATGACCGTGCCGGGATATTTCTGTAGATGCTGTTCGAGCCACGCGACTGATTCGGCGTCCAGGTGATTCGTCGGCTCGTCCAGCAGAAGTATGTCCGGCTGTTGAAGCAGCAGGCGGCAGAGCGCGACGCGACGGAGTTCGCCACCCGATAGCACTTTGATGGGAGTATCTGCGGGCGGGCAGCGCAAGGCGTCCATCGCCATCTCAAGACGGCTGTCCAAATCCCAGGCATCGGCGGCGTCCAACTTCTCCTGCACAATTCCCTGACGTTCGAGCAGGGCGGCCATCTCCTCATCCGACATCGGCTCACCGAACTTCGCGTTGATCTCGTCATACTCTTTGAGCAGATCGACCACCGCCTGCACTCCTTGCTCGACCGTTTCCCTGACCGTCAAAGTTTCGTCCAACTGCGGCTCCTGCTCCAGGAATCCGACCGTGTGGCTTGGAGAGATGACGGTCTCGCCGATGAAGTCCTTATCGACTCCGGCGAGGATGCGCAGCAGAGAGCTTTTGCCGGAGCCGTTGAGGCCGATGACGCCGATTTTGGCCCCGTAGAAATATGAGAGATAGATGTCCTTGAGGATCGCGCGCTTATCGTAATACTTGCTGACGCCGACCATCGAGTAGATGACTTTATGAGGAACTGTGCTCATGCTCGTTTATCTTGAAGCCTCCAAAAAATTGTTTGTTTGTCGCTCGTGAATCCTAAATGGTAAACGGCGGAAAGACAATGGGAAGTTCAGGTCGCCCCTTCGAGCGTTAATAGCTTGCTGACGATCTCGTGGGCGGCGCGCGGTCGCGCGAGGCGGCGTGCGTTTGCCTGCATCAAACTCAGTCGCGGCGCGTCGTCCAGCAGTTTGTCTATCTTGTAGGCGAGCACTGGCAGGTTGTTGCAGCGCAGCGCGACGCCCTCTTCGAGCAGGTGATCGGAGTTGCGCTCTTCCTGCCCCGGAATCGGATTGACGATGACGAAGACCAATCCCTTGGCGAGCGCCTCAGAGGTGGTGAGCCCGCCCGGTTTGCCGAGCACGATGTCCGAAGCAGCCATGTATTCGTCCATCTCCGTGGTGTAGCCGAGTGCTTTGATGGCTACAACACTCTCGACGGGAAGTCCTGCGGCGAGGTGTTCGATCCTCGTCTTCAGCTCTTCGTTGCGGCCACAGACGACGAGGGCTTGAGCCGGATGCTTGAGTTGTAGAAGGGAGGCCATGAGGTGGTCTATAGGCCCGACGCCGAAGCCTCCGGCGGAGACGAGGATCGTCCACCTGTCCGGCTTCAAGTTGTGCTTGCGGCGCATCTCCTGCTTGTCTTTCGCTTCGGCGAAGATGGGGTCGATGGGGATGCCGGAGACCGTCAGCTTGGCCTGTGGTATGCCGAGGCGTTGCATGTGCTCGCGCGTCTCATCCATCGCCACGAAGTAATGCTCGTAGTGGTGGCACAACCACATGGCGTGAACGTCGAAGTCCGTGACAACGATGGCCTGTCGGCTCATGATGCGCTCTTTGGCTTTGAGCCAGGAGATGATCTCGGCGGGCAGAAAGTGTGTGCAGACCATGATGTCTGGACGGTACTCCTGAAGCATCTTGACGAAGGGTCGCGTGTTGAGCTTATCGAAGGCCAGGCGGCGGCGCTCGTTCTTCCAGGGCTTATCCAGGGCGTCGTACAGCCAGCCGAGCACCTCCGGCATCTTGTTGACCATGTCCAGGTAGGCTTTCGAGTAGAGGCGACGAAATATCTGGTTGGTGTAAGCAAGCGTGTCGACGTGGCGCACTTCGCGCGCGGCGCCCATTTCATTGAAGGCACGCTCGATGGCCTGCGCCGCCCTCGTGTGACCCGCCCCGGCAGACGCCGACAACACCAGCACTTTATTCAACATTTGGTATTAGTCAGTTGTCCGTTGTCCGTCGTCAGTTGTTTGTGTAGTGTCTCTTGAGCCAGCCAGATTCAGGTAGCGGTAGCGAACAACTGACTACTGACCACGGACAACGGACGATTTTTAAAAATACCGGTAGTGGCCGATGATCTTCCATGAGAAGAGTGCGTCCTCGACGCGCGCGCCAGCGCCGATGTTGTGCACGATCTGGTAGCCTGTCGTGGCCTCTGACAGGATGTTCGTGACGATGCCGATATGCAGCACGCCTTCGCTCAGCTCCCATGCGACGACATCGCCGGGCAGGTAATCCTTCGCACGCGTCGAGAGGTCGAGATGCTTTCCCTGACGCTCGAAATAGGTCATCAGGTTGGCGACCCGGCGGTGATCTATGTTGGCGTCCGGTTTGGTCAAGCCCCAACGCTTCGGATACGCGTTGAAGTTGCGTTTCATGTCCTCGTGAACCTCTTTCTGCAAGTCTACGTCGGCCTTGCGAAAAGCCCTCACGATGACATCCGAGCAGACGCCGCGCTCCAGTGGAACATCGCCACCCGGATAATCTATGCTGGTATAGGAAGGATCATAGGTGAGCGTATACTCTGTCTGCCCGACCGCCGCTTCGACCACACGCTTGATGACAGGCGACTCAATGGGCGTCGTGCGCTGCGTCTGCGTGATGCGCCGCGCAGTGCGTGCGCTCTGGTGGCAGGCAGAGGTTACAATGATCGCAGCAGCAAGCATCAGGCTGCTTATCATTCTCTTCATGGTTGTCAGTGTCCTATTCAACGGGAGAATTCGTCAAGGGTCGGACTCTTGCACAAGTTCCGTAGGGACAGACAAGCCGTAGACTTTTTGCAATAGAAGGAGAATTTCAGATTGAGACCCGTGGCTGTCATACTCCTGATCTTACTGCTCGCCTACAGCGGCGCGCCCGCACAAACCGGGACGCCTGAGACTTCACTGAAGCCGTGTCGCGAACAGCCGCGCCTTGTCGGCAAGTGTTTCACAGTGCGCGGGAGACTCTCGCTATACAATGGCGCTCCGACCATAAGGCTTTGGAGAGCGGGCACACGCCGCATGCTCGGCGTTTCAGGGAGCTATGCCGAAGCGGGTTACAGCAGCATTCCGGCGGAGATCGAAAGGCAACTCGATTGGGAGATAGAGGTCTGGGGTGATTTCGTGGTCTGCCCGTTTACGCCGCAGCGCCCGCGCGAGATGCAGATGATCTGCATTGAATCTGGAAGGAATTTGAGCACACGTAAGCGGCAATGAGTAATTTCTAAAAGAAGATTTAAACGCAAAGGACGCAAAGGTTTTTCGCAAAGGTCGCCAAGAGTCTACTCCTTTGCGTCTGCACTTTGCGTCCTTTGCCTTTAAATCTTCCCGCATCTGCCGAGAGCTCCGGTTGATAAGAGGCCGCGCGACGCTGTAACATCTCCCGCTTGAGTTACGCAATCACACAGACAGTAGAGGAATCGCCCGCCGCACTCGATCACGAGTTGCAGCCCTTCTTCCCGGAGCTTGCGCAATTTTCTTCGACGCGTGCGCTCCGCGCCTCGTCGCTTTATGCCGCGCTCGGCCCGGAGATTGAGCGGGTTCTAAGTAGCACTGTGCAGGAGAGCCTGGCCGTTGAGGCGGTCGCTCAGGGTGCGCCCAGGCGTGTGCGCCCGATTCGCGCCACGGCTTGGAACATAGAGCGTGGCATCCGTCTTTCCGGCATCATACGCGTTCTTCAGGAGCATCCGACGCTACGCGAAAGCGACGTGCTGCTGCTCACGGAATTGGACTACGGCATGGCGCGCACGCGCAATCGCTTCGTCGCGCGCGAGATCGCACGCGCACTCTCGTTCAACTATGTCTTCGCGCCCTGCTACATAGCCCTCACGAAGGGCAACGGATCGGAGGCAGAGGCGGAGGGCGAGAACACGCAGGCGCTGCACGGCAACGCCCTGTTGTCGCGTTACCCTTTGCACCGTGCGCACTCGATAGCGCTGCCCAACGGCAAGGATAAGCTTCGGGGTAAGGAGAAGCGCCTGGGCTGCCAGCGCGCGGTCGTGGCGGACATTGAGCACCCGCTCGGGATGTTTCGCGCGGTGAGCCTGCACCTCGACGCTCACTCGACGCAGCGCCATCGTCATCGCCAGATGAAACTGGTGCTCGATCACCTGGAACATCTAAAGCCGCAGCTTCCCGTGCTGATCGGCGGCGACTGGAACACTTCGACCTACAATTCCCGTCGCGCACTATATACGATCATGGGCTTCTGGCGTCGCGTCATGATGGGCGTCGGCCACTTCATACGCAACCATTATCCTCATCCTGATCGCTGGTTTGAAAGACACCTCTTCAGAGAGCTGGACGAGCGCGGGTGGAATTTCCGGGATTTGAACGAGCCGGGCGGATGCACGCTTCATTATGACGTGAAAGACATGGCGGCCAACAAGAACATGGCCGACTGGGTTCCACAGTGGTGCTTCTGGTTTCTTAATCGTGCGCTGGAGCCACACCAGGGTCGTGCCTCTCTCAAGCTCGATTGGTTCGCCGGGAAAGGCATTGCCGTCGATCCCCTTCACCCGCCCACAGTCATCGGCGACCTGCGCGACCGGGAAGAACGCCTCTCCGACCATGACGCCATCGTGCTCGATTTCATTCCTCGTGAATCGTAAACCGTCAATGGACGAACGGCTTTTCTGGTAGTTTCCTGATTTGATTTGTACTCTGTTCATCCTCTGTGTCTCTGTGTCTCTGTGGTGAGCGTTGCTTAAGTTCATTCACCACAGAGACACAGAGAACACGGAGATTGCACAGAGAAGAGATGAAACTCGGGACACTACTGCTTTTCTCTTTCTTCTGACGATTCAGGATTGACCATCAGCTCTTCAAACATCTTGTAGTAAGTCTCCGTCATGCCGAGACGTTCGTAGGTCTGCTGCGCGGTGTGATTCTCCTTCTCGACGTAGAGGCGAAAGCCGCGCACGCCCCGTTCGGCTGCGGCGCGGCTTTTGACAAACTGGTAGAGCGCACGATAGACGCCCTGCCGACGAAACTCCGGCTTCACGTAGACGCTCTGAATCCACCAGAACACTCCGTTGCGCCAGTCGCTCCACTCAAACGTCACCATGAGGGAGGCGGCGACCACCCTTTTGTCCGGCTCAAGCCCCCCTTGTTCAGCGACCACGTAAAACCCGTGGCGTGGATTTCCCAGCAGCCCCTCGACGCCCGCCGTCAACACTTCTACGTCAAGGTCTTTCGCCTCCGTCTCACGCGCCATCGCGCGATTGAACTCCACCAGACTATGCACGTCGCGCTCGTCTGCGAGCCGTATGTTCCAATCTTGATTCATCTCTTCAAATCACCTTCATTAAGTATACAAAAGAAGTAGACAGTAGACAGTAGCCGGTAGGAAAGAAAAACCGAGTCGATGCTTTCTTTTCTACTGGCTACTGTCTCCTGTCTACTGACTATCGCCTGGGTGTCTTTCTATGGTAGAGAATTTTAGTATGAGCCAGGCGGCGACCAGGACAGAAGTCTCTGCGGGGGGCGTCGCGTATCGCAGGCGAGGCGAGCGCATAGAGGTGGCGCTGATCTCCGTTGGCGAGGAAGGCCGCTGGCAGTTGCCCAAGGGGCGCGTGGGACGCGGCGAATCAAATGAAGATGCCGCCATGCGTGAGGTGCGCGAGGAGACGGGTCTTGCGACCGAGATGGTTGCGCCGCTTGATGAGATTCAGTACTGGTACTACTCGACGAGCCGCGCGGGGCGCGTGCGTATACATAAGTTCGTACACTTCTATCTGCTACGCTATGTGAGAGGCAAGGTGCGCGATCACGATCAGGAGGTCAACGAGGCGCGCTGGGTATTGATCGACAGGGCGTTTGAGATGCTGACGTTTAAGAGCGAACGGCGGGTGGTCGAACGTGCGCGCGAGATGCTTCTTTGACCGGTGGTGGCTCAAGATGGAGGGCATGTCTCTCTCTCTGCGCCCTCCAGCGAATATCCTTTGCGTACTCTGCGTTTAAATCTTCTCTTTAACCGCAAAGGATGCAAAGTGTTTCGCTGGAGGGCGCAGAGATGTACTTCCTCACCAATCCAGTATCATCTAAGACAGGATCAGTCTAAATCCTCGCGGGCAACCCCTTCAATATCCAGGATCAGGTCTGCTCCATAAGCCAGCGACGGCGTCTGAAATCCGACGGGGGCTTTTCCGGCAAGCACCAGTTTGACGATCTCAAGCGCGGTCATCATGGTCAACGTATAGCCTTCCGGCCCGACGAGACGCGAGACGCGTCGCTCGCCTGCATCGTCGGTCACCTCTCCCCACACGAAACTCTTGCCACGCGCGCGCTCCGCGTCAGACGGCCCCGGCGGTTGAGCCTTGATCCGGCGCTTGAGAAAGCTCTGTACGGGGGCTGAACCGAGCAGCCAGCCGAAGGCGCGACTGGCGACCATCAAGCGGCGCGTCATCGCTGGAAGGGCTGCGTAGACCTCTATGTCTGGGATGCGCGTGCTGTAGAAACTGGTCGCGACATCGCCCCAGGGGATCGTCACGGCTCGGACCAAGCCGGTTCCAAAATCTATGTCGCGTGTCTTCCAGGCAGTGGGGACGGGAGTCAGCCGCCCGTCGCGCCGGACGAGCCCGCCACGGTTGATGTTCTCCACCATCGTGGTGGCAGTTCCATGAGAGATGCGACCCAGTCCCCGTATGGCGAGCGCAAGCTTCGTCGCCGACGGTAGTCTTCGCTTGAGGTGCGCGGCCAGACAATCGGAAGGCACGACATCGAAGCCGACGCCCGGCAGGAGCATGACGCCCGCGCTTCCGGCTTCGCCGTCCCTCGCCGCCAGCGATTCAAAGACCGTTATTTCGCCAGTGATGTCCAGGTAGTGCGTCCCCTTTCTCAGGCAACCGTCGGCCATCGGCTTGGAGGTTCGAGAGAAAGGTCCCGCGCAGTGCAGTACGGCTTCGACCCCGCTCAGGGCTGCGTCAATGGCTGTGCTGTCGTCCAGGGAGAAGATGCGATGCTCCAGACCCAGCTCCCGCGATAACTGTTCCACCTTCTCGCGGTCGCGTCCGGCGAGAATGGGATGCATACCCTGCTTCACAGCCTCGCGCGCAATCAAGTTGCCCGTGTAGCCGTTAGCACCGTACAAGAGAAAGTTAGACTGTCTCATGATTATCTGCCGGAGCCGCTCACTTCCCGGCTCTTCGCTCTATTTATACTGAACGCATCTCGGCCTGCTCGATCTGCCGCTTGCGCTGAAGATGCTGTAGCGTGAGCACCCATGAAAGTATCATGTAATAGATGGGAAAGCTGAGCGATACGATAGTCCATGCCCTGGAATCTTCGACCGTACGCGTGAGGATCACTAAGAGCAGCACTGCCCAGATGGCCGCCAGCACAGTCGTCAAACGGCTGAAGGGTGTGCGCTGCGACGGGTACAGGTAGCGCGACGGGACGAAGGTTAGGATGGAGAGCGTGATGATACAGGCGAGCGACAACCAGGCGTGTGGCCGCAGCATGTAGAGATAGAACGCGACGACGTTCCAGTAGGAGGGGAAGCCCAGAAAGAAGCCGTCGTCCGTCTTGGCATTCACCTGAGAGAACCCGTAGGCGCTCGCCATGAGCGGCAAGAGCAGCCACCAGGATTGCCCCGCCGGGAGAATTTCGGCGCGCCACATGAGCAGCAGCGGCAGCGTCGTATAGTTATGAAAGTCCACCAGATCGTCCAGGCGTCGTCCGTCGAAAGAGGGCACAAACTCACGCACGCGCGCACGCCGCGCCAGCCAGCCGTCCGTCGAGTCGATGAAGGTCGCCAGCAGCATCAACGCGAGCGCAGCATGAAACGCATCATCCCCGCCGCGCACGACCAGCACGGCTATTCCGGCGGCGACCAGCAGCCCCGTCGCCGTGTACAGGTGCACACACCAGGCCAGGATTTTTTCTCTCTTCATGCCGTTTCAGAGAGTCTTGCGCCCGTCGATGATGTCTGGGCGTATGCGATAGATCGCGATCTGGTTGGCGCGAGTCCAGGCGTCGAGCTGTGTCTTGTTGATGGCGGGTGTGAGCGTCGGATTGCGCTCGGTGATGAGCTGCATGGCTCGTTCCATCTCATCGACCTGTGTGATGCGCTCGGCGTGCCCTGTGATCATCACGCTGCGCCAGTGTGACGCATCCATAATCTCTTCGACCTGTAGGCAGACCTGTGGGTTGGCGGCGATGTAAGTGGTCTTCATCCCCTCGGTCGTGAAGAAGTAAAGCTCTTCAGAGTTGTATGCGTAGTGCATCGGGACGACGTAGGGACGCCCGTCGCGCGCACAGCCCAAGTGTCCGAAGCCGACGCGCAGCAAGAGGGCGACCATCTCTTCTTTCGCCATATCTTCAACTTCCACCATGTTCTTCTCCTCCGTTTGGTGGCCGCCATTATAACCGAAGCCCTCGATTTTCTTCTCGTCTCTGAGCGGCTTCGGTATAGAATAAACGTCGGGTTTCTCGGAATTTGAATCTCGTTGACGAGGATAGATACACTTTGAGAAGAATAATCTCGACGCTCACTGCCTTCCTGATCTGTTTGCTGCCGCCGCTCGGCCAGTCCACGGCTCGCGCCCAGTCAGGCCACAACGGCCTCTCTCATTTAACGATCTACAATGCCGGCGTCGCAGAGTTTTTAGAAGAACGCACGATTGAATTGCAACCGGGTCTCAACACCGTCGAATGGCGCAGCCTGATGCCTAAAGCCTACATACGCACCGTGCGCGTGCTGGCCGAAGCGGCGGAGGTCGTGCGGCAGGATGTGACCTACGACGGCGCGCAGGTGAACAGCGAAAGATCGCCCGTGCTGCATCTCTTGATTCAGAATAGAGGGGCGGCGGCGCGCACGCGCGTCCAGATAGACTACCTCGCTCCCAGTCTCTCCTGGCAGAGCGATTACGCGCTCGTGCTTGAGCAGACGCCGAACGGCGCGCCCCCGAACGCCGCCACACTGGATTTCTGGGTCTCTCTTCACAACGACACGGGCGTTGATCTCGCCGCCGGAACGGTTGACCTTGTGGCCGGTGAGATCGCTTTAATATCCAGCAGCGGCGGTGGTAGTACGACAGACTACGCCGCACAGTCGAACATCTCTGTCAACGCGTCGAGTAGCTATAGGGAATCGGACGAACCGTCCCCCGACGGCTCTTCTGCGGAGGTCAGCAATCTGAGCGCGTTCAATCGCCTCACGCTCGGCAACAACATCAACCTTAACGCCAACACGCCCGTCAGCCGTTTGCCCATCTTCCAGCGCGCGCGGCTCGCAATCGTCCAGCGCAACATCTTTGAGAACTCCCACGACGCGCAAACGCTCGGTCGCGGCGGTTTCATCCTTCTGCCGCGCGGGTTGGAGGTGCGACTCGTTGCACGCAACACGGCCAGCTCGCCGATGGCCGCAGGACTCGTCACCATCTACCAGCGCACGGGCGTGCTCTCGCAGATCGTCGGCCAGGATCGCATCACGTTCACGCCGCAGAACGCCGAGTTCAGCGTCACGCAGGGGCGCTCCGCGACCCTCTTCGGCACGCGTCGCGTCCTGGAGCGTCGCGTCGTCAATTACCGCGACCAGGAGAACAACAGCCACGACAAGCTTGTCACCAGAATCGAAGTCGTATTAATTAACCGTGGCTCTCAGCCCGCCGAAGCGTTCGTGCGCGAAGGCATCGAGCGCTACGACGACAATCAATGGAAGATCATCGAAAGCGCACCGGCGACAAGCGAAACCCTCGCAGCCAACACGGTGCAATTCAAAGTCACGGTTCCGGCCAACGGCAAAACCACTCTCACCTATACGGTCGAAGCCGAGTAAGACTGATGCCTGATATGGCGTGCGGATAGATGAAAGACGGGCACACGCCTCGTGCAACTGCCTGTTACTAAGCTAAAGGGGGATGTCGGGGACGTAGACGCTACATGGGCTCGAGCCGAGGTCTGGCAACTCATCCTACGCTCCTATAGCATTCTATTGATCGTCATGTTATATCTTGCGGCCTCCTGTGCTGGACGGCACGCGGCGAGTTCAGCCGGGCTTGAGGCGGCTTCGCCGCTCATGCTTTAAGCTGTTCGCATCAATCAGCGTCGAGTTAACAATTCAGGATGGGTGGCAGATGTGCTTCTGCTGCTCCGGCTACTAACAATCTCAGAGAGGTCTTTATGAAACGGAAATCTCCCCCCTTCAGTGCATCGTTGAAAGCATTGGCGATTCATACAACCTTGGTCGGGCTGTCAATTCTGTGTCTGGGCATGCCGTTGGCGGCTCAGACGCGAAAGCAGGCAGCGCCACCGTCCAGGCAGTTACAGCAGATCGAAGCTGTTAATACCTTGCCCGGCAAAGGCAAGCGCTGGGCGCTCGTCATCGGGATTGATAATTACCAGGACACACAGATTACGACGCTCGGCGGTGCGACCAACGACGCCAGGGCTATCGCCGATGCGCTCGTCCGCTACGCGGGCTTTCCAGTGGATCAGGTCATCCTGCTCGCCTCCGATCAGCCGACCGAGCGGCAGCCGACGCGCGGCAACATTTTACGCAGGCTCTCGAACCTGCGCGGGGCTGTGCCCAAAGACGGGATGTTGCTGGTCGCTTTCGCAGGGCATGGCATAGAGCGAGGGGAGCAGGCATTTCTGCTCACGTCGGACGCGCAAGTGGGCAACGACGTGATGCTGCTTGAAGAGACTGCCATCAACGTGACGCGCATGAAACAGGCGATCAAAGAGACAGGCGTCGGGCAGGTCATACTCATCCTCGATGCCTGCCGTAACGACCCCGTCGGGCGCGCCAACACAGACAACCCTCTGACCCCGGCTTACACGCGCGGATTCAATTTCGACGTCAGGAACAGAGAGGTGACGGCGTTTGTCACGCTCTACGCCACAGCCATAGGACACAGAGCCTTTGAGTTCAAAGAGAAGCGGCAGGGATATTTCACCTGGGAACTCGTGGAGGCGCTCAGCGGGAAAGCCGCCAACGAAAAGGGCGAAGTGACGCTGGCGCGTCTCGTCAGCTATATACAGGAGCGAGTGCCGAAACGCGTGCTGGTTGATCTGGGGAAAGAGCAGCGACCGTTTGCCGAGATCGTCGGTTACAAGGCGGACGAGCTGGTGATTGCCGTCGCAGGTCAGTCTGCGCCTGTTTCGTTGCCGACCGCGACGCACCCCACAACGACGATAGACACAGCAGCAGTAGCGGAAGACGGCGTCTGGGAGGGAACAAAAAGCAGCAATACGCGAACGGGTTATGAGATCTATCTCCGAATGTATCCAAACGGCAGGTACGTTGCACAAGCAAAGCGCAAACTGATTGAACTTGGAGGGGAGAGTCAACCGAATAACCCTCTACTCACGCCTGGATTGCCCACGCCTGCGAGTCAGACCCTTTCGATTCAGTCGGTCACTTGTATGTGCATGCAATACAAAACTCTCAAAGTTGCATCTTCAATAATGATTAGCGGCTATGGATGGGACGGCGGATCGGATATAAAAGTGTCCGTCAATGGCCGGGACGTGAGCGCGCTCATTGATAGCCAAACGCAGTACGTTGTCTCAGTGCAAGGATCGCTCAGGGAATTAAATGTGCGCGACGGTAGGAACGAAGTTACTATTACAGTCAACGGGGTTACTTCTAACACCTATGTCTTCAAGCAAGCCCTCAAATAGGGCTGGCTATATCACTTGCGCGGTTTCCCGTTGAAGGTGATCTATCACTGTTGAGCCGGATGCGGGCGACAGATCAAGGCCGGTGTTTAATAATCGTTTCCGAGCCTATCCACATGCACCAGACGATTCGAGACGAGAGGGGATTTCTTGAGGCGCTGCTCGGGGATGGCCGCCCTCTTTTGATCTTTACGGGGCTCAGTCTGGTGCTCTCCGGCGGCTTCGCTCTGTTTCTTTCGGCGAGCGGCCATTTCCTTCCGCACGACATACAGTTTCTGGGCATGACGGAGAGCGAGCTGTGTGCCTTGAGCCAGTGTCGCGTCGTTCATTTCATGTTCCATGACCGCGTGGCCTTCGGAGGCGCGATCATGGCTGTCGGCCTGCTGTACATGTGGATGGCGGAATTTCCCCTGCGCCACGGCGAGGCGTGGGCTTGGTGGCTCTTTGTCATCAGCGGCGTGGTCGGGTTCGGCAGCTTTCTGGCCTACCTGGGCTACGGCTATCTGGACACCTGGCACGGCTTCGCCACTCTGTTGTTGCTGCCCTTCTTTATCGCGGGGCTGGCACGCTCCTACAATCTTCTCGCCCGTCCGGCGAACATCACCTCGCTCTTTCGCCCTGCGGTGGCTCTGCGCTGGCGATCATCATTCGGGATAGGACGCCTTTGCCTGCTGGCGACAGCCGCCGGAATGATCGCGGGAGGTCTGACGATCATGACGGTTGGAATGACGAGCGTCTTTGTGTCGCAAGACCTGGCCTTCATGGGGCTCCAGGCGGCAGACTTGCGCGCCATCAATCCGCGCCTCGTGCCCTTGATCGCTCACGACCGCGCAGGCTTCGGCGGTGGGATCGCCACCTGCGGAGTCCTCGTTCTCTTCTGCGTGTGGTGCGGGGGGGCTTCACGCAGCCTCTGGCAGGTTCTCTTTCTGGGGGGAACGGTCGGCTTTGCGGCGGCCATCGGCGTGCATCCGGCGGTCGGCTACACAGACCTGGTTCATCTGGCTCCGGCCATCTTGGGCGCGATCATCTTTCTCATCGGTCTGATTCTATCTTTCAAGCCAATGTATGCACAGACTCCCGCCCTGCACAGGGAGCGCCCCATGAAATCGTTCGAGCCTTCATAGCGTTAATCCAAAGGCGTGAGACGATCCACGAAGTAACACGAAACGACACGAATAGAGGGACTGTTTCGTGTTGCTTCGTGTTACTTCGTGGATCGTCCTCTCTTTTGATTGCATCTTGGTATCAGTAGTGACCAGAGTTTTATCTCTTCTCTGTGCCCCCTCCGTGTTCTCTGTGTCTCTGCGGTGAGTCAACTTCTACCTACACTCACCACAGAGACACAGAGACACAGAGGATGCACAGAGCACTAATCACATCAGGACATTACCCAACTCTAAATCCATCCTTTGAGCCAGGCCGCCTCGTGTAGTATCACTGTCACATCTTTAATTAACTTGCCGGATGCTACAAGGAGAGAGCGCCTGATGAGCGAAGGGGGCAAACTATTTCTGTTGGCGAGCGCAGAGCTTCGTGACCGCTGGCGTTGGGCGCGCCAGCACCTCTATGCGCTGCTGATCCTCGCGCCGCTGGTGCTCGGCATGACCTATTGGACGCTCTCGCGGGCGACGAGCTACGACCTGGTGTTAGAGCCGCCTTCGACACGGATTCAAATCGTGCTCGCCATCCTGGCTGTGATCGCCGTGATTGCGCTCAACCTGTCGCGCGCGAGCCGCGAGCTATATCATCTGCGCCAACCCGCGATCATCAGTGAAGCGCTGCCGGTCGAGCGTGCGACGCATCTGCACCTGGCGCTCCTGGCGCGGCTCGGGCGCACGCTCGCGTTCGGTCTCTTGCTCGTCGTCCTGCATTCATTGTGGAGCGAACGCTGGGCGACCGAACTCATGTCTCTCGTCGCGCTGCTGCTCGCGGTTGCGCTCATCACGCTCTCTGAAATCTATGCCGCGCTCAACTGGATTCACTGGGGCAGCACGCGCCGCAAACAGGACGCAGGGCTGGCGCTCGTCGTGCTCCTCCTGGCTGCTGCGCTTAGCGGTCTGTTGCTCCATCTCTTTTTCAACCCGTTGAGCGCCGCGAAGATGGCCGACTCGCTTGCCGTAGCCGTGTTGCTGTCTGCGGCGCAGGGTGGAGCGCCGATCACCTATCTTATTTACGCAGGTGGATGCCTGCTGGCCGTAGTCATCTACCTGCTGGCGCGCACCAGACATGAGTGCTGGCGCGCTAGAGACATAGACTACGCGCAGCGGCTGAGACAGGGAAGCCGTCTAGACCTGTCCGTGATCGGCATCTTCCGTCGATGGATGACGGAGAGCGTAATGGCGATGCTCGCACGCGATCTGCGCCTGACGCTTCGCACCTTCTCTTCCGCCGTCTACGTGGCCGGGGGGCTCTGTGTGCTGTTGCTCCTCATGCTGCTCGTGCTGCTCATGACGAACGTGCTGCCGTCGGGGCCGGAGTTCATCGGAGGCTTGATGGCTTTCGGCTGGGCCAGCGCTACCTGGCTGCCCGCCGTGATCGCTATCAAGCTCTGTTGCTTGCTCGCGGCGGCATCGCTCGCCTCTGTGCTGCCTGTGCTCGTCTACTACCAGTTGCCGCACATGTGGCTGGAGCGCGCGACGGGCGCAACAGGCGCGGACGTGTGGAAGGCGAAGCTCTGGTATGCGCGGCTCGTCACGCTGCCCGTAGTGCTCCTCGTCTATGCGGTCGGCGTCTTGGCGGGCATGATGGCCGGTCAGGGCGGGGGCGTGCCGCTCACCTACGTCGCTCCGCTGCTCGCAGAATGTTTATGGCTGTGGTGGCTTGTGAGCACGGCTGTGGGCGCGCTCGCCTTCGAGATGCCTGATCGCCCTGAGCTGGCAATCGTGCTCGCGCTGACCGTGAGCATCTCGACGGGCGCGCTGACGGCTGTGCTGTGGCCGATGGGTCTGGCGTTTTACGGGATGGGTTTTGCGCAGGCCGCAGAGCGCGGCGGCGCGCGCGCCCATTATTACCTGGCGACGGAGGCGGAGTGAGCGAGGAGCCACTGGTAGAGGTTAAAGCGGTCACGAAGCGATACGGCGCGACCGTGGCCGTAGATGGCGTGAGCCTGACGGTCGATGCTGGCGAAACGTATGCGCTCGTCGGGGCCAACGGCGCTGGCAAGTCCACTTTGATTCGCAGCATCGTCGGCATCACCGTGCCCGATGCGGGAGACGTGCGCGTCTGCGGCGAAGATACGCGGCGACACGCCTCTCGCGCCAAGCGCCACATAGGCTACCTGCCGGAAGAGTTGATACTGTACGAGCGGCTGACGGGGCGCGAGTATTTGCAGTTGGTCGCGGGCTTGAAGCTTGCGGGCGCGCAGCAAATCTCTCAGGCGCTCGACTTCTTCGAGCTCGACAGGGTTGCAGGGAAATGGATCGGAGGCTACTCGCTGGGGATGCGCAAGAAACTCGGGCTGGCGGCGGCGATGCTCGGCGAGCCGCGCGTCCTGGTGCTGGACGAACCGCTCAACGGGCTCGACGTAGAGATGATGCGTAAGCTTCGCAAGCGCATCCAAGCCGAGCGCGACGCGGGACGTGCGCTGCTCATCTCTTCGCACGTCATGGATTTCGTCGAGCGCACAGCCGACCGCGTCGGCATCATGAGCGGCGGACAACTCGTTGCCGAAGGCTCGCCCCGCGCGCTGAGAGAGCAGACGGGGCTGCATGATTCGTCCTTTGAAGATGTGTTTTTCAGGCTGGCGAAGTAGAAGGCGAGAGTGGAGATTTAAACGCCGTAGGACGCAAAGTCTGTTCGCAAAGGACGCGGAGAGTTGAACCTCCTTTGCGCGCCTCCAGCGTCTTCCTTTGCGCTCTTTGCGTTTAAATCCTCTTCTTTAAAACAGAGCAAGCTCGCGAGCCAGAGTCAGGGACAGCTTCTCAAGGAACCGGTCGCGGCTGATGAGCTTTGCGCCGAGCGCCGACATGTGCGGCGTCATCACCTGAATATCAATCCAGTCGAGCCCCCTTATGGCTAGATGTTCGATCAAGTGGAGGAGCGCCAGCTTTGAAGCGTTGGGACGCAGAAAGAACATACTCTCGCCCGCGAACGCTCCGCCCGCATCCACTCCATAAAGCCCACCGACAAGCTGCTCCCCCTCCCACGCTTCGACGCTATGCGCGTGCCCGCTGCGGTGCAGATCGCAATAGGCGCGAATCATCTCCGGCGTGATCCACGTTCCGTCTTCTCCCGCGCGTTTGGCCTGAGCGCATGCCTCGATGACGGCTCTGAAATTCCGATTGATGGTGAACCTGAAAGGGGCTTGCTTTCTGATCCGCGCCAGGCTGCGCGGCACATGCAGGTCACAAAACTCCAGGATCGCTCTCTCTTCGGGGCAGAACCAGGTCAGAGGCCAGTCGTCTATCGGCCAGGGGAAGATGCCCCGGCGATACGCGCTGAGCAGATTGGCCGCATTAAGGCTGCCGCCCAGGCAGACGATCCCGCCATAAGCCGTGTGCCTTGGGTCTGGAAAGCGGATCAAGCTCATCTCTGATTCATGCAGGTTCAGAAAAGCTATTCCCTATATTGTGATCGAACGAGCCGCCCGCGAATTGAATTTCAAGCCTTGCCGCAAGAAAACATCATGGAGGGAAGCAACGGGGTGGTCAATTCGAATGATTAGTTCGGCTCACCTGTAAATTAAAGTCAGGCTTTATGAGCATCCATATAGGCTCTGAGTAATGCATTGATTTTCGTTTGATAACCTTGCCCTTGCTTTCTGAACCACTCCAGCACGTCACTGTCAACACGCAACGTCAACTGCGCCTTACGCGGCCTCTGCTTCAGCCCCCTCCTTACAACCGCCCGCGCAAACATCTGGGGTGGTACTTCAGGCGTATCAGAGAAGTCAATGTCTTCATCTTTCAACTCATCTACGCGCGTCCAGTCAGTCTGCGATTTCTTTGAAGTAGCTACTTTCTTCATATCTCGTCGCCTTTCTAACGGAAATGATACGGATCACTTCCTCCGTCTCCGTGTGAGCAATTGCCACCACGCGACCGTCAAGCAATCCGAACGTGACAAAGCGTGCTTCGCCATAATCGAAGCGATCATCAAGGACTGTGACCGTTTGATCCGCGAAAACCTGTTCGATCCCAACGAAGTCGATCCCGTGATTATGCAGATTCGATTGGCGTTTGGCTTCGTCCCACTCAAACTCCATGAATGCGAGTGTAACTACAGAATGTAACTACGTCAAATATCGGTGTGCATTCCACTTGAGGCAGCAACGCTTGAAGTTGAGCCATACAAACGAAGTTTCTTGACTTGCTTGCAAGGAAATATCATGAAAGAAATACTATCGAGGGGTCGGGTTGAATGAGTTATTAGATTGCCTTTACCACACAAGTCCCTTACTTCTCCTTTTTTAGAATCAAGCCGATTGTTTCTGATAGCCTCCGACATAAGCCTGCTATATTCTGATATGTTTGCTCAAGGTTCGTGCGAACGGCGGCATAACTATTTTTTGAAAGAGAATTGTCAAAGGTTTTTTCATAATTAAATCGAGCCACATCAATTTCCTCATTCAATATTGACAACTGGGCATAAATGTCAAGTGCTAAACGTTGAAACTCAGGCGTAAAGAGTGATAATGATGTCATCTGAGAGGTGAGAAAGGGCAACGTGTATTTTTTTAGGTTGAGCCCTCCGCCGGATGTCTTCCACGCTTGGGAAAGAGCCTGTAGCTCCTCATCACTACGTCCCAACATTGCCTTTACCCCTCTTGCCTGAGGACTATCTTCAGAACTCATAATTGGCTCAATCCATTCCAGAAGTTTTCGGTCAACAGCCCCGCTTTCGGATGCAATTATGAAAGATACTGCTGCAATTTTGCGCCTTAGGTCTTCCAGTTCTATAAAAATGCTTCGCTTTAACTGCGCCCGACGGTATGGTTTCTGAATCAATTCAGTTAACCAAGGGCCGAAGAGACCAAGAAGCCATCCAAGTATAAGGAATAGAATGTTTTCCATATTAATTGCATTAAGTTCAAGCAGTGTCCTAATTTGAAAATCTTAATCCGATAAATGCTGGCCTATATTTTCAAACTGGGACACAACCCTAACTTTGAATTATCGGGCTAAAAACCTAGTACTTAGGATCGTAAGGGGGGAAAGCGCAAGACAAGCTCGCCTGCTTTTTCTTCAACCCAGACCTCTGCGCCGCCCATCTCGATCTCGCCGAAGAGAAGCTGCTCGGCGAGTGGCTGCTTGATCTCGGATTGAATGAGCCGCGCCATGGGGCGCGCGCCGTAGAGACGGTTGAAGCCGCGCGTGGCGAGCCACGCTCTCGCTTCTTCGGTTAATTTGACGGTGACTCTTTTCTCCACAAGCTGGGCGTTCAGTTCTTTGATGAACTTATCGACGACCATCTCTATGACTTCAAAGCTGAGCGCATCGAAGGCGACCCAGGCGTCGAGACGATTGCGAAACTCAGGGCTGAAAGTGCGCTCTATGGCTCCGCGCGCGCTCCCCTTGCCCGTGGCGTTCTGAAAGCCTATGCCTCCGGCGCTCAGCTCGCGCGCGCCCGCATTCGTAGTCATAATCAGAATCACGTTGCGGAAGTCCGCCTTCTTGCCGTTGTTGTCGGTTAGCGTCGCGTGATCCATCACTTGCAGCAGGATGTTGAAGAGGTTTGGATGCGCCTTCTCTATTTCGTCGAGGACGAGCACTGCGTAAGGCGTCTTGTTGACGGCGTCTGTGAGGAGTCCTCCCTGATCGAAGCCGACGTAGCCGGGAGGCGCGCCGATCAAGCGCGAGACCGTGTGCGCTTCGGCGTATTCGCTCATGTCGAAGCGCAGGAACTCTACGCCGAGGACGCGCGCCAGTTGTTTGGCAAGCTCCGTCTTGCCCACGCCGGTCGGGCCTGAGAAGAGGAACGAGCCGACCGGTTTTTCAGGGTGTCCGAGGCCGGAGCGCGAGAGCTTGATGGCGTTGACGATCTGGTCTATCGCCTGATCCTGCCCGAAGATCACGGCGCGCAGCTCGCTCCTCAGCTCACGAAGACGATCTTTCTCGGAATGGACGACCGTCTTGGGCGGTATCTTCGCCATGCGCGCGATGACGGTCTCGATCTCTGCGGGCTCGATCACCTCTGGCCGCTCCGCCGCAGGCAGCAGTTTCATAGCCGCGCCCGCTTCGTCCATCACGTCAATCGCTTTGTCCGGCAGAAAACGATCATGCAGGTACTTGGCGGCCAATTCAGCGGCGACGCGCAGAGCTTCCGTTGAATAACGCACGCCGTGATGCTCCTCGTAATAGCTCTTCAGGCCGTTCAGGATTTCGACAGTCTCTTCGACGCTCGGCTCTCCGATCTCTATCTTCTGGAAGCGGCGCGCGAGCGCGCGGTCGCGCTCAAAGGCGCTCTTGTATTCGCCGTAGGTGGTCGAGCCGATGCAGCGCAACTCACCCGTAGCCAGCGCGGGCTTGATGATGTTCGAGGCGTCCATAGACCCGCCGCTCACGGCTCCGGCCCCGACGATGGTGTGAATCTCGTCTATGAAGAGTATCGCGCCGGGTATCTTTTTCAGCGCGGTGATGACGCCCTTGAAGCGCTGCTCGAACTCGCCGCGATATTTCGTCCCCGCGAGAACCGCGCCCATGTCGAGCGCGTACACTTCCGTTCCCTTCAAGGCTTCGGGGACTTCGCCCTCGTGAATCTTGAGGGCTAAACCTTCGGCGATGGCCGTCTTGCCGACGCCGGGTTCGCCCACGTAGATGGGGTTGTTCTTACGACGGCGACAGAGAATCTGTATCGTGCGGAGCAGCTCCGGTCTGCGTCCGATGAGGGGGTCGATGAGACCCGCTGCGGCGCGTTCGACCAGGTTGACCGTGAAGGCCGCGAGAGGATCGCGCGCCGCTCCCGCCGCTTCATCCTCTTCTCCGACGCCGGACGGCACGGGCTCTCCATCGTCCGAGATTTTGGAGATGCCGTGCGCGATGTAGTTGAGCACGTCCAGGCGCGTGATGCCCTGTTTCTTGAGCAGGTAGACGGCCTGCGAGCGCTCGGCCTGAAAGAGCGCGGCGAGGATGTTGCCGCCATCGACCTCTTTTTGCCCGCTCCCTTCGGCCTGAAGAATCGCGTACTGGAGCACGCGCTGAAACATGAGGGTCTGCTCGGGCAGCTCCGTGTTGCCATTCTCGTTGCGCTCGATGCGCTCGTCGAAGAAAGTTTCCAGCTCGCGCTTGAGCGTCTCGGCGTTGCCTCCGCAGTGGCGTATGACGTTGCTTGCCACGGCGTCGTCCAGCAGCGCATAGAGCAGGTGCTCAAGCGTCACGTATTCATGACGACGGCGGAGCGCCGCTTCGACCGCCGCGCTTAAAGTGGCCTGTAATTCTCTCGTCAACATAATGATAATCTTTGCGCCCTGCGGCGCGTCCCCTTTGCGCCCTTTGCGTTTAAACCGCCTCTCCAAACGCAGAGGACGCAAAGGTATGCGCGCAAAGGTCGCTGAAAGAGCAATTTACTCGCTCGCTTCCGCTTCTTCAACGGTGCACAGCAGCGGGTACTCGTTGGCTTCGGCCAGCGTTTTCACCTTCTCCGCTTTCATCTCTGCGACTTCATAGGTATAGACACCGGCCACGCCGATTCCGGCGTGATGCACACTGAGCATGATGTGTACGGCATCGCTCTCGTTATGCTGGAAGACTGTCTGAAGGACGTAGATGACAAACTCCATCGTCGTAAAATCGTCGTTATGAAGCAAGACCTTGTAGAGCGGAGGCTTCTTGAGCGTGGTCTTCTCTTCGGCGACGACCGCATCTTCAAGCTCGAAATCACGTTCCGGCATAACGCACATCAACTCTCAGGAAAATCCTTTTGTCCTACATACAAAGGATACCAATAAAAGGGCGTAAGTTGTACTCTCAAGTAATTTTTCCCGATGAGAAAACTCTGAGAGAAGCTTGAGGCTGTGTTGAGGACTTTATTGAAACAGTGCTGCCAGGCTGGAACGTATGGTAAGTGTGAGTCAATAGCGAAATTAAAGTTGCGCCGCCCCCTGGCGCTCCGGTCTCAAACAAACATCAGGTGTGGAAGCTATGAAAAAGAATAGATTGCTGAGCATATTGCTGATCGCGGCGCTCGCCGCAACGGTTCCGGCCTTTTACGCGCAGACGAGCGCCGGAGATCATACGGCCACGGCAGCGGCGAGGGCGACTACAGCGCCCGTCGCGCCCGGCAACGCAGACTACATTACGGCGACGAGGATGAAGGATTACCTGGCCTTCATCGCTTCCGATGAATTGGAAGGCCGCGATACGCCGTCCGCAGGGTTGGATACGGCTGCGAAGTATATCGCAGACCATCTCAAGCAGTGGGGCGTCAAGCCCGCCGGAGACGACGGCACGTATTACCAGCGCATAGCGCTGCGTCGCACGAAGGTTGACGCTCAGGGGACGCGTGCCGAAGTGAATGGTCAATCCTTCAGCTTTGGCGAAGACTTGATCGCGCAGCCGATTGCGGGAACGGCCAGCGCCCCGCTCGTCTTCGTCAGCCACGGCTGGCTGGTCAAGTCTAAGAACCTCAACCCGTATCAGAACATCGACGTGAAAGATAAGATCGTGGTGGCGCTCGGCGGTTTTCCCAAAGGGCTGGCCTTCACAGACCTGACGGGCAAGCAGGGCGTGGATTGGGCAAACCCTATAGACTATGCGCGGGCGCACGGTGCGAAAGGTCTGATCTATATTCCGAGCGCGCAGGCTGTGGCTAACTGGCAGCAGACGCGCCGCGTCGTCACGGAGACGGGCACGCTTCAAGTCAAAAAATTCATCAAGCCGGATGCGTCGCAGATGCCCATCATCGCCATCTCAGACCGTATGGCCGCCGCGCTCTTTCAGGGAGAGAAGCAGGCCGAAATCATACTCAAACGCGAGACCAGCGATCAGGCTCAGCCTTTCGAGCTGAGCCGCGAGAAGAAGGTGAGCTTCATGGTCGCCACCCGTCAGGAAACCCTGTGGACGCAGAACGTCCTGGCACGGCTAGAAGGCAGCGACCCCGCGCTCAGGAACGAGTACGTCGCCATCGGCGCGCACTACGATCACGTCGGCAAGGGATCGAACATAGAAGACCCGCACCGCTTTCCGCCGAAAGACAAGACAGACACGGACATCATCTACAACGGCGCGGACGACGACGGCTCGGGAACGGTCGCCGTGCTCATGATGGCCGAGGCGTTTGCCAGGGGCGCGCGCCCCAAGCGCTCAATCCTCTTCGTCTGGCACTGCGGCGAGGAGAAGGGGCTCTGGGGCTCGCAGTATTTCACGGAATACCCGACCGTTCCGCTCAAGCAGATCGTCGCACAGCTCAACATAGACATGATCGGGAGAAGCCGCCCCACGGGCGATGCCAACCCGGCCAATAATAATCTGACGAAGCCGAACGAGGTCTTCGTCATCGGCTCGAAGATGATGAGCACGGAGCTTGGCGAGCTGAGCGAGAGGGTCAACCGCTCGTACCTGAATCTAGGCTTCAATTACAAGTTTGATGATCCAAAAGACCCCGAACAGTACTTCTACCGCTCGGATCACTTCAACTACGCGCGCAAAGGTGTGCCGATCATCTTCTACATGGACGGCGACCACGAGGACTATCACAGGCCGTCGGACTCGGTTGAGAAGATAGACTTTCAGCAGATGGAGAAGGTTACGCGCACAATCTATGCGACCGCGCTGGAACTGGCGAGCGCAACGCAGCGCCCACGCGTCGATAAGCAGTTGCCGTTCGAGGTGACAAGGAATTAAACGCAAAGGACGCAAAGGAGAAGACGCAAAGGATAAAAAAGGTTTTCTCTGCGCTCTTTGCGAACAGACTTTGCGCCCTTTGCGTTTAATGTTTTCAGTTCATAAGAAATACCATTCGATCTGGAAGGAGTAAAACCCTGATGCGCTCTAAAGCTTGTTTCGGCTTCCGGCGATTCATCATCATCGCGCTCGTCGCGCTTGCCCTATCTCCAGACGTTTTCTCGCAAGAGCAGCAGCCTTTCAATAAGAGCGAGTTTGCCGCGCGACGCGCAAAGCTGTTTGAGAAGATCGCGGACGGCGTCGGCATCATCTTCGCCGCCCGTGGTCAGATATACCCCGTGAAGTTTCGCCAGTCGCCGGACTTCTACTACCTGACCGGCATAGAGGAGGAGGACGCCGTGCTCGTGCTGGTCGGGGCGAAGCGGCAGACCTTCCTCTTCGCCCATAAACGACCGGAAGGAAGAGTCAACATTGAAGGCCCGGGCATCTGGCAGGTCGAGAACGCAAAGGAGCTTTATGGTCTGACGGGACTTATCCCTCTCGAAAACTTTTTCGGCGTGCTCACCTATCTGGTCAAGGATGCCAGGAAGCTCTACGTTCCAATCACCCCGCAGGACAATCTTGAAAATGCGCGCGGGGAGATGCAGGAATACGAGTTAAGGTACATGCATCATCCTATCTACCGCGCTATTCCCGAAACCAAGCAAGCCGTCAGTCTGATCCAACAGTGGGTTCCTAATCTTGCGTTGGTTGATGTCAATCCTCTCCTGGACGACCTGCGCTGGGTCAAGTCTCCTTACGAGGTGGAGCGTATGCGCGAGAGCGGTCGCATCGGCGCGGAGGCGATCAAGGCGGCCATCAGGGGCACGCATCCCGGCATGTACGAGTATGAAGTGGAGGCTGCGGCGCGTTTCGTTAATACGAAGCTTGGCGCGCGCGGCGATGCCTTCACGCCCATCGTCGCTTCAGGGCCGAATACAGTCACCTGGCACTACACGGCCAACCGACGCCGGATGCAGTCAGGGGATGTCGTCCTGATGGACTACGGAGCTGACTACGATTACTACGTCTCCGATATTACACGCACCTGGCCTGTCTCAGGCCGCTTCACACCCGAACAGGAGAAGATGTACCGCTGCATCCTGGAAGCGCGCAACGCCGTCATCAGTGCGATGAAACCCGGACTGACGGTCAACAAGCTGAGAGAGGTTGCCGAAGAGGTCTACAAGAAGCACGGCTTTCACAAGGAGTTCCTGGCGCTGGGACGCTACATAGGCCATCACGTCGGCATCTCCGTGCATGATGTCAATGCGTCCGACCCCGCGCGCACCTTCGAGCCCGGAGTCATCTTCAATGTCGAGCCGCTCCTCGAAATGCGAGATCAGAAGATACACATGCGGCTGGAAGACACAGTGCTCATCACGCCGACGGGGGCTGTAAATCTGACGGCTGGCGTGCCCGCAGAGATCGACGAGGTCTACTCCTTAATCAAGCAGAAGGGGGTCGGCACAAACTAAGACCTCACGCAAAGACGCAAAGGCGCTAAGAAGACGGTTGCTTCTTCTTAGCGCCTTTGCGTGAGATTCTTTTCTTATCGCGCGGAGGTTCTGTGCGAGGGACGGCCAATGTGTATGTGGGGGCCTGTCGCGGAACCGGGCACGGCGCGACGAAAGGCCATGAAGGGTATTCCGGCGCTCTGCAAGTAAGCCATGAGCGCCTGGCCTTCGGCGCTGTCAGGATGCAGCCCGACATCCATCGCCTCGCGATGATCGTATCCCCAACGGTTATGCAGGTCTGACTGGCCTAAGGCGCTGACCGGCAAACGCCTCCCAAACCTCTTCACAAAGAAGTCCTCAACCTGCGCCGCACCTTTGAGCGACCAGTTCCCCGTGCCGTCGTAACGAAAGTAGGCGACCTTTCGGAGTTTAGAATCAGCCGTGTTCAATACCAGTGGGTATGAGGCGTCCGCCCCTTCCGCTTCGGCGTTGGCTTCGGCGATCAACTGATTTGTCAGCTCTATTTTCCGGCGCACCTCTTCAGCCCTGCCCTCCAGGTCTGCGAGCGCTTTCTCGCTCTCCTCAAGAGCCAGCCTTGAGATAATGCCGTCCCTGTAGAGTTCCTTTAACCTGACTAACTGCTCGGAGCCTTTCTTGACGGCCTCCTCGCGCACGACGAGCAGGTCCTGGAGGCTCGATTTATAAAGCTCCGCAGACCTGACCAGATCACTCTTGGGCTTGGACTGCGGGGTTTCGGTCTGAATCTGCTCTTTTTGTGACCTGGCAGCGCCGCGCGCCTTCTTGCCTTGAGCCAGGCCATTTGAGGCTGGAACGAGGAGCACGGCGGCGGCCAGAGAAATGCTGAGAATATTAAGACGTTTCATTGAAATCATCATCAAGGCAATCCATATTACCCTTTATGATAACGTTCAATGATGCTTATAAGTTCGTTTCTCTATGGCTTTAATGTCAATTCTGGATAGGCAGAGCGAACACGCCATAACAGCCAATCACAGTAGAATGAGACGTTTAACTTGCCCTTCAAGAGCAGCCGCTTCGGGGGCTTGCCCCGGGCTTCGCGCAAAGTCATCCCATCGCTTATGCCACCAGCACAACCTTTCGTGCCGGCTGATGATTATTGAGATTAAGTGCTGGCGCTGAGAAGGTATAAGTGTCGGCGATGATCTTCTCCGCGCCCGCCACGTCCAGGGGCTTGGAGAAGAAATAGCCCTGGCCGTTCTCGCACCCCAGCTTGCGCAGCAGCGCCAGTTGTTCGTTCGTCTCCACGCCTTCTGCGACCACATCCATGCCTAAGTTTTGCGCCAGCATGACGATGGTGCGGACGATCTCTGCGTTCTCGTTGTTCTCCGACATCTGTGTGACGAACGAGCGGTCGATCTTGAGCGTGTCGATGGGGAAGCGGTGCAGGTAGCTCAAAGAGGAGTAGCCCGTGCCGAAATCGTCTATGCTGAGCTGAACTCCGAGCGCGCGCAGTTCTTCGAGCATCTCCGTGGCCGCCTCGATGTTCTCCATGACCATGCTTTCGGTAATCTCAAGCTTGAGACTGTGCGGGTCGATCTTGGTTTCGCTCAGGATGTAGGCGACCTCGTGTATGAGGTCTACCTGCGTGAACTGTTTGCCCGAAAGATTGACGCTGATGAAGAGCGGCGGGTCGGAGGGGAAGACCACCTGCCAGCGCTTTATCTGCCGACATGCTTCTCTCAAGACCCATTCGCCGATCTGAATAATCATGCCCGTCTCTTCGGCGACCGGGATGAAGTCTATCGGAGAGATGAAGCCGCGCTCAGGATGACGCCAGCGCACGAGCGCCTCGAACCCGCGCAGGTTGAAGTTGTCCAGATCGACAATCGGCTGGTACTGAATGAAGAATTCCTGATGCTCTATGGCCTTGCGCAGATCCGTCTCCAGTTGAAGGAGGTTGATGGCGCGTGCGTGCATCGCCTTGTCGAAGATTTCGTGTCGCGCTTTGCCCATGGATTTGGCGCGATACATGGCCGTGTCTGCGTCGCGCAGCATGTCTTCGGCGCGCTCGTAGCCCGTTGTGCTCGGAGCGATGCCGATGCTTAAGGTGGTGAACACTTCGCGTCCGCTCAGGTTGAAAGGCTTGGCTAGTTCCTTCTTGATTCTCTCTGCAACATAGATGGCCTCGCCCTCGTCTTTGATGTCATCGATTAGGACGGTGAACTCGTCGCCTCCGAGACGCGCCACGGTGTCGCCCGGTCGCAGGCACCCGTCGAGGCGGCGTGCGATCTCGACCAGCAACTGGTCGCCGATCATGTGGCCGAGGCTGTCGTTGATGACTTTGAATCGATCCAGGTCTAAATAGAGGACTGCGAACATCTGGTCTTCGCGCCGCTGCGCGCGGGCAATCGCCAGGTTGAGGTGATCCATGAAGAGCGCGCGATTCGGCAACCCGGTCAGCACATCATGGAAGGCATCGTGGTGGAGTTGTTGCTCGGCCTGCTTGCGGTCTGTGATGTCCTGAATCTGGAAGATCAGGTGCACCGATTCACTGTGAATATTACGCGCCAGCGAGACGCTCCAATGCACCCAGACATCGTGCCCTTCCTTATGTATGTAGCGCTTCTCCATCTGGAAGGTGGGGACTTTGCCTTTGAGCAAGTGCTCTATGTTCGCCAGGGCAGACGAGATGTCGTCAGGGTTGGTGATCGTCAGAAAGTCCGTCCCCATCAGCTCGCGCTCCGAATAGCCCAGAATCTCACAGAGCGAGCGGTTGACCTGAAGCCAGCGTCCTTCGGAAGAGACGAGCGCCATGCCGATGGCGGCGTGGTCGAAGGCGCTGCGAAATCGATCCGAATTATCTTTGAGAGAGGAGCTGCGTTCTTCCGGCTGTGCATCGTTCAGGTAAGTGTTGTTCAGGTACATGCGGTACGCGCCATCAACGGTGGTGATGACGACCGTGATCGCCATGAAGGCATTGAACCCGACTGTGCCCGCGATGAGGGCGAGGAGGCTGGCGGCGACTGCTCCGACGAGGTAGACGAGAGATGCCTGGCTGAAGTTTCTGATCCACGTCAGCCACACGGACTGTTTGATCTTGTATGCTCCGCCGATGGCGACCACCGTGGAGTTGATGACCGACTGGATCAACGCCGCAATCGAGACCGCTTTGACGAGATCGAGGATGGAGGCTGTCCGAGCCAGATCATCAACGGTGCCGAGGGCCAGCACGAGCGCGCCATAGATGAGGAGAGTGGACAGGCTGGCGACCGCCGCGTCGAACATCAGCCCCGTCTTATTCTGGCTGAATCTGAATGACAGGCACAGCGCCACGCAGCCTGCGAACAGGACGGCCACTTCGCCGCCTAAGAGTAGCAAGGCGAGAAAGGCGAAACTCTCTGCCATCATGATGTGTCGCGAGCCTTGCGACAACCGATGGGAGAAACGCGCCCCCGCTCCCGTACTGATCAGGGTCAGGATCAGGAATGGGATGCCGAGCTTAGAAACAGGCAGGCGGTACAAAGAGAAGAGTATGCCCACGATTCCCAGAGCGATGACAAAGCGCAGCAGATTCTGCGGAAAACGTCGATTGTCTACAGTTTCCATGATGCAAATGATATCTAACGTTGCTTGAGGCTGAAATTTAATAGCGATTGCTCAGGCAGGCGGGGCAACTCTACCTGACAGAACCAAACAGCAACCTTGATGCCAGATGGGAAGAAAAGTCAGTCCCTTGATTTTATTGGAGATATTCGGGGTTCGGGCGCTCAGCGACAGGGAGGTGCGTCCCTCAGGCCGGTCAAAGTGAAGAGAACCAGTCACCCATTTTGACCGAAAAAGAGGCCGTGACCGATCAGAAGCTGTTTGAGAAGTCCCGTAGGGACTGAGCGATCATAGCCCGGTGCTGATGGTCTTTGATAACTCGATCCGGTCATCAGCGAAGGCGGCGAAAACCTTTCCACTAACTCACACGAAGCGACACGAATCGCTTGTTCGTGTTGCTTCGTGTTGTTTCGTGGATCGTCCCCCGCCTTCTTTTCATTCTGCAATCTGGTATTACTCAGCCGAACTTCAGTTTGAGCCGCACGGCATACCTGCGGCTCATGATGAAGGGCTCTTCGATCTTGCGCAGATAGATTCGATAGGAGCGGTTGAACCAGTTCTCTATCTTGTCCACGTATTCCAGATTGATGATGGTGGAACGATGGATGCGCGAAAAATATCTTTCGGGAAGACGCTCCTCCCATTCCTTCAGCGACTTGAGCACGAGAATCTTCTTCCCGTCGGCAGTGAAGACTTCCGAATAGTCTCCGGCTCCGCAGATGCATTCGACGGTGCTGAGCTTGAGAAAGCCCGAACGCTCATTCGTGTCGATAAAGAGTCGATCCTCATACTCCAGCTTCCTCAAGGTGGGGCTTTCGGGCTGGCTGGCGCTTGAAGCGAGACGCTCAAGGGCGCGTGCGAGGCGCTCAGGGTTGATCGGCTTGAGCAGGTAGTCGAGCGCGTTGACCTCGAATGCGCGGATGGCGTGGGCGTCGAAGGCCGTCACGAAGATGACCTTGAACCTCGCTTCGCTTCTTTCGAGGAGATCAAAACCGGATTCGCCGGGCATTTGAATGTCCAGGAATACCACTTGCGGCTTGACCTCTCTGATCAGCTCAAGCGCGCTTGCGACCCCTTCGGCCTCTCCCGCGACCTCGATCTCCGTATGATCGCGCAACATCAGGCGAAGCTCGCGGCGCGCGAGCCGCTCGTCGTCCACGATGATCGCTTTGAATTCGCCTGCCATGCTGCTTTAAGCCACAGACCTGTCTATCTTTATCCGGGCGCGAATCCAGCCCTCCTGCTCGCCTATCTTGAAGGAGCTCTGTCCGGGAAAATGCTGCTCCAATCTTCGACGAATATTGCGTAGCCCCGTCCCCGTCCCGTTCGAGTGGTTGAGGTCGTCTGCGGCGCTCGCTTCGACCCAGCGCCCCGTGTTCGCCACTTCGACTTGAAGAGAGTGGCTGCCGTTGGAGCGCGCCACGAGATGTATGACGAGCGGCGTCTGCCCGGCGTGCATACCGTATTTGATCGCATTCTCGACGAGCGGGTGGATGAGAAATCCGGGCAATGGAAACTCTTCGGCGGCGGGCTCGATGTCGAACGTCACTTGCAGCTTATCTTCAAACCTGATCTTTTCAATCGCCAGATAGTTGCGTATGGCCTCGACCTCTTCTCGAAGCGTGACCTGTAGTGAAGCGTCGTTCAAGAGCGTGTAGCGCAGAAACTCCGAGAACTCCGTGACCATCCTTTTGGCGCGCTGCGGGTCTTCGTCTATAGAGGCGCGCAAGGAATTGAGCGCGTTGAAGAGGAAGTGCGGGTTCAGTTGGTAACGCAGCATATCGAGCTGCGCCTGGTTGGCGAGCGCGCTGGCTTCGAGTGTGCGCTCGCGCTCCCGTTGCGAGTCCTGCCAGTACTTGATGCCGAAATACAGGGCGCTCCATGCCAGGACGATTGATGCGTAGTCGAGCGCTTCACGGGGCGCTCCCGCGAGACTCTTCTCCAAATGGAAGCTGGCGGGATCGCTCGTCCACAGGTAGAGGTTGGCGCAGACCACCCAGAGACACCCGAACAGCGCCGAGCAGACCACAGACACCACGGCAATCGAGCCGAAACCGAACGCACTCCGACGGCAGCGCCGATAGATATAGTGCAGGACGGAGGTCAGCAGAAACCCTATCGTGGCGCGAACCAGCTTGACGCGGAACAGCCTCGCCAGGCTGGCTTCTGAAGGCAACACGGGCAAAAATGTGATGTAGATCATCAGCCCGTAGGCCGCCCAGCCGAACAACTGCAAGAGCCAGAAGTTCGACAGACGACTCTTCAAGCCGGAGACTATTCTTTGCTGCCAGTTCATTTGATAGAAAGAATGTAAATCGTCAATCGTCAAGGGAAAATCGGTGTGTTGATTGACGCTTCATGATTTGCGATTCACATGGAACGTCTTGTTGATGATCTTCCACGCGCCGTCAACCTTGAGCATGGACATGTAGTCTATGATGTGCGCGTCCGGGTAGTCCAGCGCGACTTTGACGATGGCCGCGTTGCCAGTGATGTCTATGCTCTCGATGCGGCGCTTGCGCCTGGCTTCATCCGGCGCGGGCTTGCCGCTCGCGCCATTGATGTAGTCGGCGCTGGTGCGTAAAGCCACCTGCCTGTCGCGAATCCAGAAGAGCCTGGCCTCCGGGTGAAAAGCTTTCTTGAAGTACTCGCCGTTGCCGGTCGCGTGTCCCCTGAAATAGTTCTCTATCGTCTCGCGCACGGCCATCTCTTCCGCGTTCTGCGCCCTGACGGGCAGCCACACGATGAGAGCCGCAACGCCTGTCATCACAATCAACAGTGCAAGCTTTCTCATTTCACATCTCCTGTCTAAAAAATGGTTGGTCGTATCTCTTTGCGCCCTTTGCGAAAACCTTTGCGTCCTCTGCGTTTAGAGAAGAGATTAAACGCAAAGGGCGCAGAGGATGTCGCAGAGGGCGCAAAGAGAGTGTGTGTCTCTCCATCCTGACCCCTTCAAGCCTTCAAGACTTCGCGCAGAGCCGAGACGAAAAGCTTCATCTCCTCCATCGTGCCGAGGGTGACGCGCGCCCAGTCGTCACCCAGTGGCGCGCGGTTGCCGTTGATGAAGACGCCGCGCGCCGCTAAGGCTTCCGGCAGCCCACGATGCTCTCGACCGGCGTGCAGCCACACGAAGTTGCCCTGCGTCGGCACAAAACGGCGTCCCAACGCGTCGAGTTCCCTGTACAGGTAGGCGCGTGTTTCGAGATTCTTCCGGCGGCTAAACTGGACGAACTCCTCGTCCCCGTAGCTCGCAATCGCGCCGCGAAGTCCCACCTGGTTAATGATCCCCATACGAAAGGGGCGCAGGCGCGCGATTATTTCGGGGCGCGCCAGCGCATAGCCGACGCGCATCCCTGCCAGCGCATAAATCTTGGAGAAGGTGCGCACGACGATAACGTTCAATCCCTTGCGTACCAGATCGATCATCGACCCGAACTCCTTCGCGTCCGCATACTCAAGGTAAGCCTCGTCAACCAGCACGGGCGTACGCCGCGAGACCTCTTCGCAGAAAGCACGCAGGCGCGTCGCCGCGACAATCGTGCCCGTAGGGTTGTTGGGATTGCAGACATAGACGAGCCGCACCGATCCTGTCAGTTGACGCAGCATCTGATCCAGATCATGCTCGAACCTTTCGTTGAGCGGCACGCGTAGAACGCGACCGCCAACAGCTTCGGCGTATCTCATCAAGGCTGGAAACGTCGGATCGCAGGCTAAAATCTGCGCGCCCTCCAATCCATACGCGACGCCAGCCATGCACAACACTTCGCCTGAGCCTGAGCCCAGCAAGACGTGCTCCTTTGTTAACCCTTCGCGCCCGGCGATCAAGCCTTCCAGCTCTGCGTAATCCGCAAACGAGGTCGCGTAGCGGTTCCCTTCACTGACGGCAGCCAGCATCGCGCGCCGCGCCTTCTCCGAAGGGCCATAAGGGTTCTCGTTGCCCCACAAACGCGCCAGCGGCTTTGCAGTCTGCGGCGAAGCCTGCTGCTGCTGTTGCCTGCCGAACAGATTGCCTCCTCTCGCAGATCGCTCTACGGAAAGCGCCGCCGCAGCCAGGGCTCCGGTCTTCATCCATTGACGACGATTCATTGGACGCTACCCTCCTTTGCCATACCTTAATCGGAGGCTTCGGGTTGAAGCGATAAAAATTCTGCGGGAGGTTTGTGGAATGGATAAGCGGTCGGATGGGTCGGTAGCAGAGTGGTTCAGTGAGTAGGGATTTAAACGCAAAGGACGCGAAGGAGGAAGACGCAAAGGCGCGCAAAGTATCAAATCCTTTGCGATGTACTTTGCGTCCTTTGCGTTTAAATCATCTTAGTTGATAGTCAAGGTCACGCTCTTAGTGATCCCGTTGGCCGTCGCCTTGATGATCGCCGTGCGCGAGGTGGGAACGTCCACCGTGCGAATGGTAAAGGTTTTGCTGGTTGCTCCGGCAGGGATGCTGATGCTGCTCGTGGCAGGGGCGGCGACCGCCGGGTTGCTGCTCGATAAAGTCACGTTGATGCCACTGGCGGGCGCAGGACATTCCAGCGTCACAGTGCCCGTCACGGGGTTCGGCCCCACCACCGGGTTCGGACTCAAGGCGAGCGATTGCACTCCGATGGGACGTACCTTCAAGGCGGCGCTCCTGGTAGTTGCGCCCAACTTCGCCGTGACGCTTCCGGTCTGCGCCGAAGTCACCGGAATGGTCGTGATGGTGAAAGTCCTGGTCGCCGCTCCCGCCGGTACTGTCACGCTCGCTGGCAGGCGCGTCGCCGCGAGGTTATCAGAGAGCGTGACCACCACCCCGCCGGCAGGAGCCGGAGTGTTGAGCGTCACCGTGCCCGTTAAACTCTTACAGCCCGGAACAGTGGAGGCGCTAAGCCTGATCGAGCTTAAGGTGGGCGAAGCAGACTGGGACGCCTGAGTGATGTTGAGCGTCTTTCCTCCGACGTGAATCTTTCCGGTGCGAGTGCTCGCCCCTGTATTGGCTGCGATTGAATAGTGTATGGAGGCGCTGCCCGTACCGCTCGTGCTGCTGGTGATGTCAATCCAATCGACGTTGCTGGCGGCTATCCAGTTGCAATCACCGCCCGTAGTGAGCACGACTGTGCCGGTTCCGCCGCTCGCCGTGAAGGATTGGCTCACAGGGGAGAGGGAGTATTCGCAGGGTGGAAACGCCTGCGAGTCTCTGAGACGTTCAACCGTGCCCCCTAACCCGACGACGTAAATCTCGCCCGCCTCGTCTTCACCGAATGAAGAGATGTTCCGGCTCGCATCGAGCAGAAGATTTTGCGCGCCGTTCTGCAAGGTGAAGATTTCACCCGTGCAGAAGTCTGCGTAAACGTATGCGCCCGTGGGCAGCGTTGATCGTGCGCCGCGATAGACGTAGCCGCCTGTGATCGAACAGCGCCCGAGGGTGTGCCCGTATTCACTGATGGGAGGCGTGAAGCCCGCAGCCGTGCAGGACGCAGGGCCGAGACCCGTGCACTGCGTCCCTTCAAAGATGCGCCAGCCGTAGTTGCCGCCGAGCGTGACTATGTCTATCTCCTCCCTTGCGCCCTGACCGACATCGCCGACGTAAAGACTGCCCGTGCCACGATCGAAGGAGAAGCGCCAGGGATTGCGAAAGCCATAGGCGTAAATCTCATCGCGCCCGTTGGTCGCGCCGAAGAACGGGTTGCCAGCAGGCGAAGAGTAGTTCGCAGCCCCCGCCGGATGATCCACGTCTATGCGCAGTATCTTGCCGAGCAGCTCGTTGATGTTCTGCGCGCGATTGCCGGGGTCGTTAGCAGAGCCGCCGTCGCCCGTCGCTATGTAAAGATACCCGTCCCGGCCAAACGCCATCATTCCGCCGTTATGATTCGGAAAGGGCTGCGCGATTGTGAGGAGCGGAATCTCCGCCGTGCTGGCGAGGTTCGGATTGGAAACTGAGACGCGGTATTCGGCGATGACCGTCGCGCCGTCCGTCTGTCGCGTGTAGTTGACGAAGAAGCGGCGGTTGACGGAGAACTGCGGGTGAAATGCCAGACCCAGCAGCCCCTGCTCGCCGCCCTGCGACAATACTCTCGACGTGATATTGAGGAAGACCGTCGGGGACGAAGAACCCGGTTGAAGCACCTTGATGAGCCCCCCGCGCTCGACGATGAAGAGCCGGTTCGTGCCGTCCAGGGCGCTGGTCACAAAGACGGGGTTTGCCAGCCCGGCGATGACCGGCTCAAGCTCGACGGCAGCCGGAGCCTGCTGAACCGCCGGGACGGGGTTTCCAGCGCCGACGCGCCCTAAAAAGAGAGAGATGGTGAGAAGCGTGATGAAAGAAAATAGCACCCCGCAAGCGCGCTTGTTCATGATGATATCCTTAGAGCGTGTCTAAAAAGGGGTGTTTAAACGCAGAGGACGCAAAGTGCATCGCAAAGGGCGCAAAGGATTATCCTCTGTGCGCACCTCCAGCGTCTTCCTCCTTTGCGTCCTTTGCGTTTAGATCTCTCTTCACTGCATGACTCTACTCCTCTTTTTAGACACGCTCTTAATGATCCGGCTGACTGTTCTTTTGTGAAAGGGGGAGCCACGGACAGCATAATCGAAGCAGATTCGATCATCAAATGCGCGAGCTCAATCTAGTTTCTCTTTCTCGCATTTTGTGCATTTAAATGGACGCCCCAGCAGGTTCGTGATGGGATTCAGGTCGTTCAACTTTCCTGTGATCCAGATGAGCGCCTTTTCCGGCCTCGACCTGAACAAGTCCTCTTTGAATCTGGCGTGACTGATCGAGATATGATCTGTAAAGCTCCGGCAGCGTTTGCAATACAGGTCTCTATGCTCCCCCGTTCGATTGAGGACTCTGCCGAGAAGCTCTTTCGCTACTTCATCCAATGCCCCCATAGCTTACGCTCACCTCTCACAGAAGGAAATGCTCCCCAACGCCGCATCGCGTAGAGGAGCACGGAGGAAAGCTAAAGGTTTCGGTCATCCTTGGTGTGCTCCTCTCGCGATGAATCTTTACTCGATTCCCACCTCAACCTGCAATAATATTTTGCGATGGCTGCAAAATTTATTTTGACTCTCGCTCACGATTTCGTCTACCATGATCTTGCACACGAGCCCCTCGGAAGATGTGCCTGCCCTAGACCTCAATCTATAGACCAATGATACTCGAGCGCGAGCCGTGCGACGATTTCTGTACCGGCGTGCTGAAGATGAGCCTTTCATCGCAAGGTCGCTTTCAGCGGCTCATGTAGCCCAGCGCTTTATGGCCGCAGACCGTTTCCCGGGCGCTCACGAGAGACTGAACAGAGTCGGGAATGATAACGTTTATGAGAAAATTTCTCCCTGCAATTTTGTTGATTATCTCAACGGGGCTGTGCGCTCAGGCGCAGCCTGTGCCACATGCCGCAGCCGCCTCGACCTACAACATCAGCGGTCAGGTCAAGCTTGGCACGGCTGGCGCGGGCGGCGTGACGCTGACGCTTTCGAGCCCAACGCCAGCAGGCTTTACGCCGCGTCGTGTGACAACGACGAGCACGGGCAACTACTCTTTCACAGGTCTTCCGGCAGGCCGCACCTACAAGCTCATACCCACCAAGATTAACTACGCTTTCACGCCCGCCAGCCGCACGTATACGAGCCTGAGCGCGAATCAGACGCTACAGAACTTCAGCGCGGCTCTTAAGACGTACGGCATACGCGGTCGCGTGACTCTCGCAGGCTCGACCAGCGGCATAAGCGGCGTGAGCGTGACGCTTTCGAGCCCGACGCCCGCAGGGTTTGCGCCGCGCACCGTCAATACGCCCGCTGACGGCAGCTACCTCTTTTCCAACTTACCCGCCGGGAGAAACTACACCATCAAGCCTGCGAAGACGGGTTACACCTTTAGTCCGGCGAGCCGTAGCTTTACGAATCTGAGCGCCAACTATCCGGCGAGCACTGCGACGAGCTTTACAGGCAGCGACGCAACTGCGCCCGTCCCGGACCTCGGCGCTGGCGCGAGCCTGCACGGCAAACGCGTCTTCCCCACTGATAATCCCTGGAACGAGGATATCTCGCAGATGTCGGTTGACCCGAATTCCGACAACCTCATCGCCAGCATCGGCAGCAACGTTGGCGTCCACCCTGATTTCGGGACGGTCTGGGCGGGCGCGCCGAACGGCATCCCCTACATAGTCGTCTCCGGCACGCAGCAACCCGTCGCCGTCCAGTTCACTCCCTATGGTAACGAGAGCGACCCGGGGCCCTATCCCGTTCCATCGAATGCTCCCATCGAAGGCGGGGCGAGCGGGACAGGCGACCGCCACGTGATCGTCATTGACCGCGATAACTGGATGCTCTACGAGTTGTTCTCGGCTTACCCCGTCACTGGCGGCGCGAGCTGGCGTGCGGCCAGTGGCGCGATCTTTGATTTGAACTCTAATGCGCTGCGTCCTGCGGGCTGGACTTCTGCGGACGCGGCGGGGCTGCCCATCTTCCCCGGCCTCGTGCGTTACGACGAGGTCTTCGAGCAGAAGGAGATCAAGCACGCACTGCGCTTCACAGCGGACTTCACGCGCCGGGCTTACGTCTTCCCTGCGCGCCACTTCGCCAGCGACGACACAAATCCGAACCTGCCACCGATGGGCATGCGCGTGCGTTTGAAGGCTTCCTTCGACATCTCCGGCTTCTCACCCCCGATGCAGGTGATCCTCAGGGCACTGAAAAAATACGGGATGATCCTCGCCGATAACGGCTCAAGCTGGTACTTAAGTGGCGCGCCAGACCCGCGGTGGGACGATGACGAGTTGCACACGCTGGGCGCGATCAAAGGCTCGGACTTCGAGGTCGTGCAGATGGGCGCGATCATCGAAGACTGAGCGAAAGGAAAGTGAGAGCATTTAAACGCAAGGGCGCAAAGTAGAAGACGCAAAGGGCGCAAAGGGAAACCCTCTCTGCGACCTTTGCGCGTCTCCCTTTGCGCCCTTTGCGTTTAGACGTTCTCTGGCCTTTCACTCATTCGCAACCTGCTTTAGATCAACCCGACTAACTCTTGCAAGCGTGATGGAGAGGACTGCCCCTCACCCTCTTCGGGCAGCGTCCACGTCTGTCCGGGCTCGCTCAGCGCGATACGCCATTGTTCGTCTCCGGCGGCGGCGTACAGTCGCGTGATCGGCTCTTTGACGGGCTCGCGGCTCAGGCGAAACGTCGAATGGTGCATCGGCAGCATGTAGGTCGCGTTCATCTCGCGCCGCATCGCCCATGCCTGTTCCGGGTTGGCGTGCGCGTAGACGTAAGGGTCGTAAGCGCCTATGGGGAGGATGGCGAGGTCTACCCGCTGGCGGCTCCGTAGCCTGGCGAAAGCGTTGGTGTACGCGGTATCGCCGCCGAAGACAATCGCGCGCCCCCGCTTGGTGATTAAGAATCCGCCGTAGCCGCGATGCCTGTCCGTCAGCCGTCGCGCGCCCCAGTGATTGACCTCTATAGATTCTATGCGCGCCCCGTCGATCTCTACGGACTCGCCCCACGCGAGGTCTTGCACCTCACGGAAGCGGCGCACGAGATCGCGGTTGCCGCGCTGCACAACTGCGCGCGTGCGGCGCGGTAGACGCCGGAGCGTGCCCAGGTCGCAGTGATCCATGTGCGCGTGAGACACGAGCACGCCATCAAGGGGCGGAAGCTCCGAGATTGAGAGGGCGGGGTGGACTAAGCGGCGCGGGCCGATGGTGATTGCGCCCGCCAACTGGACGCCGATATGAGAGCGCAGCGCCGGGTCGGTCAAAAGCCACGTGCCGTAAAAGTTCATCAGCACCGTGGCATGGCCGAGCCAGGCGACTGTCAGCCGGTCATCGCTCCAGCTTGCCGGGACGGGTTTGTGCGGAGCCGTCGGGATGGGCGTGCGCCTTTCATGTACTCGCTCCGAGAGAAAGCGGCGCGCGTGCTGGCGCGCAAAACGTGCATATATTTTCAGGTCTGCGGGTTTGATATTCACGGGGGATTAGATGCCCGGCGAAGGCTTCACGGTGCTCACCAAATTCTCACGAAAGCTTGACCGTCAGCCAGCCGCGCGGCCATGTTATATTGACGGCTTGATTTAAAACGCAGATCAAGAAAAGCGTCTTACGGAGGTTTTGATGCGCCTCGTCTTCTCATTTCTCTTAACGTTCTTAATCGTGTCCCTCAGTCTTCCGCCCATGCCCGTTGAAGCTCAGGAGAGCGCCTCAAATGATGCGGCACGCGAGCTTCACCAACTGTTCACAACGGAATGGGACTACAGGATGCGGGAGTTTCCGACCGACGCGTCGCAGCTTGGCGACCGGCGCTGGAACGACCGCTGGCCGGACATGACGCTCGACGCCATTCGAAAGCGCCAGGAGCATTATGTGGAAACGCTCGCACGTCTGTCTCGTATCAATCGCGCCACGCTCTCGCGGCAGGATCAACTGAACTACGATCTCTTCAAGCGTGAGTATGAAGAGACGGTCGAAGCTTTCAAGTATCGTTTGTATCTCCTGCCGCTCAACCAGCGTGAGGGCATCCAGACGGCCTACGATCTATCGACGGCGCTGCGTTTCGAGACCGTCAAAGATTACGAGGACTGGGTCGCGCGCCTGCGTGCCTTTCCCGCCTACATGGATCAGACGATTGAGCTGATGCGCACGGGGATAAAGGAGCGCATCATGTGGCCGAAAGTCGTCATGCAACGTGTACCCTTGCAGATAGAAAAACAGATTACGGCTGACCCGCAGGCGAGCCTCTTCTACAAACCTTTCCAGAGTTTTCCCGACAGCATCCCACCGGCAGAGCGCGAGCGACTGACGAAGGCTGCGCGCGAGGCGATCACTTCAAATGTCGTTCCCGCTTATCAAAAGTTCAAGGAGTTCTTCGTCCATGATTACCTGCCCGCCTCTTACGATAGGGTTGGCGCGTCCGAGATGCCACAGGGCAAAGAGATGTATGCCTTCCTCGCGCGCCGCAACACGACGACCAATCTGACCCCGGAAGAGATTCATGAGAAAGGGTTGAGTGAAGTCAAACGCATACGCGCCGAGATGCAGTCCGTGATGGACAGAGTCGGCTTCAAGGGCACTCTTCAAGAGTTCTTCAAATTCCTGCGCACAGACAAGCGTTTCTACTACCAGACGCCCGAAGAGCTGTACGAGGCTTACCAGGCGATGTCGAAATCTATCGACCCGAAGCTGGTCAAAGTCTTCAAGACATTGCCGCGCATGCCCTACGGCGTCGATCCGATTCCGGCGGCGATAGCGCCCGACACGACCACCGCCTACTATCGTCAACCGGCAGCCGACGGCTCGCGCGCCGGAACCTACTTCGTCAATCTGTACAAGCCTGAATCGCGTCCCAAATACGAGATGATGGCGCTCTCGCTTCACGAATCCGTGCCCGGCCACCATCTACAGATCGCGCTCGCCTTCGAGCTGGGCGAGATGCCAAACTTCCGTCGCTACGGCGGCTACACGGCCTTCATAGAGGGCTGGGGACTGTACGCCGAATCTTTGGGCGACGACATGGGTCTCTATGAAGACCCTTACGCGAAGTTCGGCCAGCTCACCTACGAGATGTGGCGTGCCGTCCGCCTGGTCGTCGATACAGGCATGCACAACATGAACTGGGATCGCCAGCGCGCCATAGACTTCTTCCTCGACAACGCGGCGAAGAGCGAGCAGGACATCGTCAACGAGATCGACCGCTATATCTCCGACCCCGGCCAGGCGCTCGCCTACAAGATCGGGCAACTGAAGATCAAGGAGCTGCGCGAGCGCGCCTCTCGCGAGCTTGGAGCACGCTTCGACCTGCGCGAGTTCCATGATGTCGTGCTGCTCTCCGGAGCCGTGCCCCTCGACGTGCTCGAACGAAACGTGAGTGAATGGATCGAAAGAAGCAAGCGACCACCTCGATAGCGGTGACAAGCTTGCTTCCTGAGCAAAGATGAGTTCTTCTGCGACCTTTGCGATTACCTTTGCGTCCTTTGCGTTTAGAGCAGAGGTTTAACCGCAAAGGACGCAAAGGTAATCGCAAAGGTCGCAAAGGGGATGAATGATTGAAACTGGTAAGATAGTATTCCTGCCTGACCTCGTTTACACGGGCGAACGCTTCGAGCGCGGGCTGGCGCTTGTGTGTGACGAGAGGGGACGTATCACGCGGATTGCGCGCGCGGGCGAGATCGAGGGCTGTAGAGTTGTGCATCTCAAAGGGCGCGCTCTTCTGCCCGGCCTCGTCAATGCACACTCGCACGCCTTCCAGCGCGTCATACGCGGGCGTACGGAGCAGCGCGCAGGCAAGTCCGGCGACACTTTCTGGACCTGGCGCGAGATGATGTACAGCGCCGCCAAACGCCTCTCGCCTGAAGATATTTACGACGCCTCGCGCATGGCTTTTTTAGAGATGGCCCTTGTCGGGATAACAGCCGTCGGTGAGTTTCACTACGTTCATCGCGCGCCTGACGGAGAGCCCTACGATGACCCGAACCTGATGGCGAAGGAAGTGGTGCGCGCCGCGCGCGATGTGGGACTTCGCATTGCTCTGCTGCGCGTGGCCTATGCTCGCTCCGGTTACCGTGTGGAGCCGAACGCCAGGCAATCCCGTTTCATAGAGGCGGAGGCGGAGAACTATTTACAGAATGTGGAGAAGTTGAAGGCAGACCTTGTCCGTGCGGAAGACGCGCAAGCGGCGTGGGTTGGAGTTGCGCCGCACAGCGTGCGCGCCGTGCCGCTCGGCTACCTGCGAGAAGTGGCCGACTACGCCAACCAGCATGAGCTGCCCGTTCACATGCACGTCGCAGAGCAGCCCGCAGAGGTCGCAGCCTGCATAGAGGAGCACGGTCGCACGCCCGTCGCGCTTCTCGCCCATGAGGGACTGCTCAACAGGCGCTTCACAGGCGTCCACGGCATCCACATCACGCCCGAAGAGATACAGTTACTCGCCCGCGCGAGCGCCTGCATCTGCGCCTGCCCGACGACGGAGCGAAACCTCGGCGACGGCATCGTGCCCGCAGATGCATTGCTGGAAGCGGGCGTGCGGCTCTCGCTTGGCACGGACAGCCACACGCAGATAGATTTGTTGGAGGACGCACGCGAGCTTGAATATCACCTGCGCCTACAGCGTCTTGAGCGCAATGTCCTGGCTGCTCAAGCGTTGGATTCTTCAGCACCCGCTCCTTGGGCGCTCGCCTCGCGTCTCTTCACCTGCGCGACCCTCTACGGCGCACAGAGCATAGGCGCTCCTGTCGGTACGCTTGAGCCGGACAACCCGGCAGATTTTTTCACCATCGATCTCAAAGACCCTTCAATCGCCGGAGCATCAACGGATGATCTGCTCGCCTGTCTCGTCTTTTCGCTCGCACGCACAGCCGTGCGCGAAGTCTTCATCGGAGGCCGCGTCGTAGTAGAAGAGGGACGGCATCGCGCGCAATCCGAGATTGTCGAGCGGTTCAATGCGCTTCAAAGTAGATTATGGGGATAAGATGAAATGTTTATGTACGTGTGCTCTCCGACCAATCGCCTGATCGTATCTCTTGCATGTCTCGTCTGTATTACATGCTTCGTCGTGACCGTGCAGGGGCAATCGCCGCCGATCTGGGATCGAAGCGGGATGCCGACGGCGCAAGGGGCAGCAGGTAAAAACGTTTCCGCAGACAAAGCCGAACCGGCTGTCACCTGGGAAAGATATAGCCCCGGCGGTGAAGAGTTCTCGGCGCTGCTGCCCGCACTCCCGATGAGGTTTTCCGTATCAAGGCCGCCGAAGATGTTTGAGAAGCGTAAAGGGGGATGGTTATATACAGCCTATGCTGAAGGAACGGTGTACATTGTTCTCTCACTCGATAATCCAAAGCGCCAAGAATCGCTTGAGGTCTTTATCAATGAGTTTCAAGAGTACCCGATTTTTCGTCCCAACGCGGCCTTCGAGCGGGATGTGACTCTCAACGGTTTCAAAGGTAAGCAGTATCGAGTCAAAGCGGGCATGACAAGGAGCATTGGCGGTATCGTCCAATTCTATCTGGCGAAAGACCACGCCTACATCTTCGAGGTCGTGAGCGACAAGATAGATAGTCCGTCTGTCAATCGCTTTCTCTCATCTCTGACGCTCGACGGAAAGACCAAAGGCCAGGAGATAACTGAGCTTCCCAGGATGGACGCCTCCGCTTCGACCGCCAAAGCGCCCGCTCCATTATCCGAGCGTGGGGCAAACCAGGCGGTCGAGCAACCGAAGGTGCTGACCACCAAAGAGGTGACGGACAAAGCCGTCATCGTCACCAAGCCGCAGCCCGGATATACTGAAGAGGCTAGAAAAAATCAGATCAGCGGGACGGTCACACTGCGAGCCGTGTTATCCAGCTCAGGAGATGTGACGGACATTCGCTTGATGAGCAACTTGCCGTATGGTCTGACTGAAAACGCGGTCGCCGCAGCAAGAAATATGAGATTTATCCCCGCCGTCAAAGATGGGAGCTACGTCTCGCAGTACGTGATGATTGAATACAACTTCAATCTCTATTGAGGGGAAACGTTGGTCAGTGGGGAACAGAAACAGGTGGCAGATTGACTCTGGAACATCCGTCTCATGTCAATGAACGAATCCGATACCCGAGCGAAATTGATAGACCCTGCGCTACATGCGCGTGGGTGGACGGAAGACCTCATCAAGCGTGAAGAGACAGCTGGAGCAATCGAGATTGTTGACGATAGGGCGCGCAGGCGCGGCAAGGGACGAGCGGATTACACGTTGCGCGTTAAGGTTGGAGACAATCCGCAGCCCGTCGCCGTAGCTTTAATTGAAGCGAAAGCCGAAGGCTATGCGCCCGCGCACGGACTCGAACAGGCGAAGCTTTACGCCGACGCAAAGCGGCTCAATGTGCCTTTCGTGTTCGCTACTAACGGACATCAGTTTGTCGAGTACGACGCACTCACGAAGCTGACGAGCGCCAAACGCCCAATGTCGGCGTTTCCCACGCCCGCCGAACTGCGCGCGCGCTACGAACAGCACGTCCAGTTCAATCTTGAGGATGAAGCTGCAAAACCTCTACTCAAATCTTATCCTGCTGGCGAAGCGACGCGGCGTTACTATCAGGATGCAGCAATCAGAGCCGTTTTAGAGAAGTTGGCGCGTGGCGAAAAACGCGCCTTGCTAACACTGGCGACGGGTGCGGGCAAGACTTTCATTGCCGTTCATCTTCTCAAGCGCATAGCCGACGCGGGACAGATGCGGAAGGCTTTGTTCATCTGCGACCGTGATGAGTTGCGGACTCAGGCGACAGGTGCGCTGCAAAACGTCTTTGGCGCGAATGCAGCCGCTGTCTCATCAAGCAATGCACAGAAGAACGCGCGCATCCTGATTGCGACTTATCAAACGCTTGGAGTCGAGAGCGACGAAGCGGACGCAAGTTTTCTGCTGCGCCATTATCCCGAAAACTACTTCTCGCATATCGTCATTGATGAGTGCCATCGCTCAGCATGGGGCAAGTGGTCGCAGGTGTTAAAGCGCAATCCTGATGCCGTGCAAATCGGACTGACAGCCACACCGCGCCAACTGCTTATTACTTCGGGCAGCGCACAGGATGATAAAGATGCAGAGATAAGCGCGGACAACATCCGTCATTTCGGCTTACCAATTTATGAGTATGACATGGCGCAGGGCATCGAAGATGGATACCTTGCGGCTTGTGAGATTATCCGCCGCGACCTTTTCATCAATGCGAAGTCTAAGACAGAGCGCGAGACAGGCTTGCAGGCTGAAGACCTTGAAGGTGCGAGGTTAGTTGATGCGAACACAGGCGAGCCGCTTAGTGCTGATGAATTACGCAAGCGATATGCGGCGAGCAGCTTTGAGAGTTCAATCATAATTAAAGAGCGCGTGCGCGTCATGGCGCAAGATTTGTTCAGCCAGCTTGTCGCAACTGGTACGCCTGAACAGAAGACAATTATCTTTTGCGTACGCGATAGCCATGCTGACGAAGTGGCGATTGCCTTGAACAATCTTTATGCTAAGTGGTGTCGAGAGAACAACCGTGCGCCCGTTGACCATTACGCTTTCAAATGTACGGCCTCTGTGCAAGGTGGTGATTACATTGCTGACCTGAAAGGTGGGACGCGGCATCACTTCATCGCTACAACGGTTGACCTATTGACGACGGGCGTTGACGTGCCGAATGTGCGGAACATCGTTTTCTTCCGTTACGTCAAATCGCCGATTGCCTTTTACCAGATGGTCGGGCGTGGGACGCGCTTAGACCCTGCGACTGGCAAGCTAATGTTTCGCGTTTACGATTACACGGACGCGACAAGGCTTTTCGGAGAGGAGTTCAAGACGCGGCTGCGATCTGCGCCGACAGAGCGACCAGACATAACAGTTGACCCGCCACCGCCGCCGCCTATTGCCGAAATCGAAGAAGGCATCAGCGTACAGGTAACGGATGCGGGGCGCTTCATCGTCGCCAGTGTTGAGGGCAAGGCAATGCCGATTCCGGCGGAAGAATACAGGCAACGTCTCGCGGCTCGCCTTATCGAGCAGGCAGAGACGCTAGACGAGTTTCGAGCGAAGTGGATTGTGCCGGACGAGCGTAATAAACTGATGGAGCATGTGCGCCCATATTCGCCGAAAGCTCTGCGCGCGGTTGAGGAAATGGAAGATTACGACCTTTACGACGTGCTGGCTGATGTTGGCTACGGGATGAGTCCGCACACGCGGCTTGAGCGCGCGGAGTCTTTCAGTTACAAGCAAGCGGACTGGCTCGGACAGATGCCGCCAGCAACAGCCAAGACGGTGCAGGCAATCGCGGCGCAGTTTGCGCGTGGTGGCACGGAAGGGTTGGAAAGCGACCAACTATTGCGAACGCCGGAAGTGAAGAACGCTGGAGGATTGAACGCGCTCAAGGCACTTGAACGACCAGCGAGAGAAGTATTGAACGAGACTAAGGAAAGGATATTTGCGGCGTGAGCCAAACCGCTTCAACTATCGTGGAGACTTCGCAGGCATCTTTTGAGGCTGCGCCTTTACCGCATGGCTGGCGATGGATGCGCTTAGGTGACATGAGCGAAGTTATAAGTAAAGGCACGACCCCAACAACATTAGGCTATGCTTTTACGACTTCAGGTGTTCCGTTTCTTCGGGCTGAAGATATTAATGGTGGGGTAGTAGATGTAACACAAGTTGCCTACCATATTTCTAACGAAACTCACGAAATCCTCTCGCGCTCTCAACTTCTCTCCGGTGACTTGTTGATAACAATTGCAGGCACGCTAGGTCGTGTTGGATATGTTCCCAACGATTCGCCGCCGCTTAATTGTAATCAAGCAGTTGCATTTGCTCGCTTGAATCCTAAGATAGTGGATGTTGAGTATGCTTGTTTTGCCTGCCAGAGCCAGCAAGTTTTGCGCTCATTAACAGATTTGAGGGCAGGCGGAATAATTCAGAATTTGAATCTGCAACAAGTGCAATCTTTCTTAATACCCTTGCCGCCGCTTCCAGAACAAAAGCGGATCGCGGCAATTCTTAATGAACAAATGGCAGCAGTAGAGCGGGCGCGTGATGCCGCCGAAGCGCAGTTGAACGCCGCGAAAGATTTGCCCGCCGCTTATTTGCGCGAAGTCTTTGAAAGTCCAAAAGCGGAGCAATGGCGGAAGAAACGCATTGATGAATTTGCCCAAACCTATAGCGGTTCAACTCCATCACGAACAAGAGCAGATTATTACATCGGGGTTATTCCGTGGGTAAAGACAGGGGAACTCCGAGATGGCTTTATCAGCGATACGGAGGAACACGTAAGCGAGACAGCATTACGAGAATGTTCAATCAAAATTTTGCCTGCCGACACATTGTTGATAGCCATGTACGGGCAAGGTCAGACACGCGGGCGAACAGGTTTGCTTACAAAGCCAGCTACAACTAATCAGGCTTGTTTCGCAATACTTCCTAATCCTGATGAATTTGATTCACAATATCTACAACTTTGGTTTCGTCACAACTATTCTCGTCTTAGGCGTGAGACGGAAGGGCGCGGCGGCAATCAACCTAACTTGAACGGCGAAGTGCTCAACCGCCAGCAAGCACCACTTCCACCACTCGGAGAACAGAGGGATATTGTAAAGACGGTTACAGAGCGGTTAATAGCGACAGAGCGGGTACGCAAGAGATTGCAAGACCAACTAGATTCAATCAACAAACTACCCGCCGCATTATTGCGGCAAGCGTTCACCGGAAAACTTTAGTGGTCAAACAGAAGAAGAATAGTAACGGTAACGGCAAAGTCCTCAACACGCAGCAATCCGTCAACGCTGCGGTCTGGAACATCTGCAACATCCTGCGCCGCTCAAACCTTGCGGGCGCATTGCAGTATGTACCGGAACTGTCTTGGATTCTCTTCCTGCGTATCCTTGACGAGCGCGAGCAAATAGAAGCCGAAGAAGCCGAAGTTATCGGCTCTGCGTTCGCGCCGTCGCTTCAATCTCCTTACCGTTGGCGCGATTGGGCTGCGCCTTACGACGATAATGCGCCGCCTCTTATCAATGCTTCCGGGGACAAGCCGCAAGGCTGGAAGCGCAAAGAACTGCAAGAGGGACAGGAGTTCAACGGCTTCATCAACTTCGTCAACAACGAGCTCTTGCCACACCTACGCTCATTCAGCGACCCCGTAAAGCATCCGAATGCCAGCCCACGCCAGAAAGTTATCGGCGAAATCATGTCAGGCGTGGAGCGCACCCGCGTTGACACGGAAAAGAACCTGCTTGATGTGCTGGACAAGGTGCATGAAATCAGCGAGCAGAACATAGACACAACGCACGTCTTCCCGCTCTCGCAAGTCTTTGAAGGCTTGCTGCTCAAGATGGGCGAGAAGGGCAACGACGGCGGGCAGTTCTTCACGCCGCGCGAGATTATCCGCGCGATGGTCAAAGTTATAAACCCGCAAATCGGCGAAACAATCTTTGACCCTGCGGCTGGTACTGGCGGATTCCTCGCGCAAGCCTTCGACTACATGAAGGATAAGAACCCGTCACCTGAACAGTTGAGTACGCTCAAGCATCGCACATTCTACGGGCGCGAGAAGGACAACATCATCTATCCGATTGGCCTGGCGAACATGATTCTGCACGGCATAGATGAACCACACATCTGGCACGGCAACACGCTCACCGGACAGCAGACTTACGCCGGACTGTTTGAAGGTGCGCCGCCGTTCTTTGACGTAATTATGATGAACCCGCCTTTCGGCGGAAAAGAAGGCAAAGCAGCTCAAACAGACTTTGCCTATAAGACGGGCGCGACACAGGTTCTCTTTCTTCAATACATCATTGACCATCTGCGACCAGACGGCGGGCGTTGCGGCATGGTCATAGATGAAGGCGTGTTGTTCCGCACAAACGAAACCGCGTTCGTCCAAACCAAGCGTAAGCTGTTAGATGATTGCGACCTTTATTGCATCGTGAGTCTGCCGGGCGGAGTTTTCACAGCCGCAGGCGCAGGCGTCAAAACAAATTTGCTGTTCTTCATCAAAGGCAAGCCAACCGAAAAGATTTGGTACTACGACCTGTCAGACATCAAGGTAGGCAAGAAATTACCTTTCACGCTCGACAAGTTTACTGACTTCTTCCGGCTACTACCCGAACGCGCCGACAGTGAGCGAAGCTGGACGGTGGACATTACAGCCCGCCGCCAAGAGGCAAAGCGGCAAGCCGACCCGCTACGCGAAAAGGCACAACCGCTCACTGCCGAAGCGAACGAACTGCGCACTCAAATCAAAGACCTGAAGAAACAGAACACACCTAATGCTCAGGCGAAAATTGCTGAACTCTCAATCACGGTTTCAACCCTTGAGACGGAAGCGCGCGAATTGACGAACAAAGCGCAAGCAATTGAAGACGCGGTTTACGACCTTAAAGCAGTCAATCCTCATGCTAAGAGTATTGAGGATACACGCACGCCGGAAGAGTTACTTGATTTTATTGAAGCGAAAGGCCGTGAAGTATCTGAGGCTTTAGCCGCTCTGCGAAATGCGGCTGTCTCATTCAGGTGAAATAGTCAATGAGGGTTGAAGAGACACTAGCTGAACTGGTAGCGATTGATTCAACGTCTTCGCGTTCAAACGAAGCAATTATTAGCTTTCTCGGCGCACGCGCACGCGCCGCAGGCTTTCGCGTCCGGCATTTTCCATATACAGACCGCAGCGGCGTCGAGAAAGTGAACATGGTCGCCCTGATTGGAGCAGCGGATTCATCGGCAACGGAGGTTGAGCTGGCGCTCGTCGGGCACACCGATACAGTGCCTTTCGATCCTTCATGGTCAGAAGCTTTGCGTTTGACGGGGCGCGATGGAAAGCTCTACGGGCGCGGCGCGTGTGATACTAAAGGCTTCATCGCCGCCGCGCTCACGGCCACTGAGGGGATTGATATAACCAGTCTGCGCCGTCCTCTGGCGCTCTGTTTTACGGCTGACGAAGAGGTGGGCTGCCTTGGCGCGAAGCACCTGGCTGATGAGCGAGCAGTGCGTCCGCGCTATAGCATCGTCGGCGAGCCAACCTCTTTGCAGCCGATGCGCGCGGGCAAGGGCTATTGCCTGGCGGAGATCACGGTCGGCGGGCGCGAAGGGCATAGCGCGTATCCGGCGCTCGGCGCTTCGGCCATCTTTCGCGCGTCGCGCCTGATAAGTAGGATCGAGCAGATCGCCGAAGGGCTCAAGGCAGAAGAGCACAGGGCGTTCGACCCGCCACACACGACTCTGAATGTCGGCCTCATCAAGGGCGGAACGGCGAAGAACATCCTCGCGGGCGAGTGCCGCTTCACGCTTGAATGGCGACCCGTGCCCGGACAAAAGGCCGAGCGTGTGCTCGATCTGGTTCGCGCGGCGGTCGAAGACGAGCGCGGGCAAGACCAGGATTACGACTGTGAGATAGAGGTCACGCGCATCGACCAGGGGATGGAGACGCCTGCTGAGTCCCCGCTCGTGCGGTTCCTTGAGGAGGCGACCGGAAAGATGTCCGGCACGGTCGCCTTCGGCACGGAAGCGCCGCAGATGACGGAGCTTGGCGCTCAGGCTGTCGTCATCGGGCCGGGCAACATACGCGAGGCACATCGCACGGGAGAGTACGTGCCAGTCCAGGAGCTTCATGAGTGCGCACGAATCCTGTCGCGCGCGATAGAACGTTTTTGTATGTAGCCTAGCCTGCTCGGCATGCCTTCTCTGCTGAGAAGTTGTTTGAAAAGTCCCGTAGGGACTGAGCGATCATAGCTCAGCCATTGATGGCTGGGAAACGTCACGACAAACAGTGTGAGTCCCGTAGGGACGGCTGAATGAAAGTTTCAGCCGTCCCTACGGGACTCTCTATTATGTTCGGCAACTTATTCCCAGAGCTGAAGCACTGGGCTATTGTCATCAAGTCCCTACGGGACTTCTCAAACAGCTTCTGATAATTTCTCATCAGGCAACCGCACGCTGTCCTTAAAGTATCGAACGAGGTGGCATCAAAGCACGTCTTGAACGATTCGGTTTTAGATCAACTTCTATGACTGGAAACTCCGACCCTCTTGAGCGCATGCGTATCGCTTCTCCCTGTTCGGTTGGCTGGGAGCGGATGGCTGGCGATGACCGCGTGCGTTTCTGCAACCAGTGTAATTTGAATGTTTATAACATCTCAGAGATGACCCGAAAGCAGGCCGAGGCGCTGATTGCGACGACGGAAGGGCGTCTGTGCGCCAAGCTATACAGGCGCGCTGACGGCACGATCTTAACTCGTGACTGCCCTGTCGGCTTGCGAGCCTTGAGGCGTCGCGTCTCGCGCATCGCCGGTGCGACGTTCACCGCCATGATGGGGCTTTGCATGAATATCTTCGGTCAAACTCCTGCCAGAGAGTGCATGCAGGGTTCCGGCAGCTTGCCGGTTAAGATCGAGAGGACGCGCGCCGAATCGCAGGACGGTCGTGCATCTATCTTAGGGACAGTCTTTGACCCGGCTGGCGCGACCATCCCCGGGACTAAAGTCACACTCATCAACGACGAGAGCAAAGCCGAACAGATAAGCACATCCACGGAGGAAGGGAGTTTTCAGTTTCCTTTACTTGAAGCTGGCTCTTATACTCTCAAAGTCGAGCTGTCAGGCTTTAAGACCACTATGATCGAGCGAATCACTGTCAAGCCGGATGAGGCGACAATCGTCAAAGTAAACTTGGACATCACAGAGGCAGCAGGCGGCGGCACGATAGGAATAATATTATTGGATGTGCCGCCCATAGACACTTCAACCACGTCTGTGACAACGAGGATCACGGACGATGCAGCCAGACATCTGCCCCTCCCCGAATAGCCTTTATGTGTAATCGAAATCTGCAACTACGCCTCAGTGCGTTGCTCTATATCCCGCTGCTTCTCTGTTCTCTCTCTTTCAGAGCGCACGCCCAATCGAACGATGCCCCGCTGACCAGCCAGGAGATAGTTCGTCTCGTCTACCAGCTTCCGAAAAACCCTGCGCTGCGTGAGGAGATTGTCAAAGAGATTCGGCGGCGCGGCATCGGCTTTCCGCTGACGGACGGATTGCTGCGCGTCGTGGCGACCAAGAGCGGCAACGATGCGCTGCTGCGCCGGACGCTGGAGGAGGCGGAGCGGCGAAGGGTTAACCCGGGCGCCGCGACCCTGCCATCGGAAGCGGAGGCGCGCGAGCTTCTGGAAAGAACGCGCACGGTCACGCTCGCCGCCGCAGAAGCCATGCCCGACTTCATGGTCAAGGAGCTGGTGACGCGCTCAAACGCTCTGGGTAAGACTCAGAACTGGAGGGTGCTGGATCATCTGAGTTTCTCCGTCGGCTACAGGGCGAACGCGGGCGAGGAGTACAAGCTCCTGGCCGTCAACGGGCAGCCGCCTGGCGAGCGCAGCTATACGCCGGAGCAGATCGGCGGCTCTATCTCGGCGGGCGAGTTTGTGACCATGCTCTCTAAAATCTTCTCCGAGAAGAGCCAGACTTCGTTTCGTGCCATCGACACGGACACGCTAAGAAACCGTCGCACCGTCGTCTACGAATACACAGTCTCGAAGGAATTTGCTCCCCTGAGCCTGCTTTACAGGAACCGCAGAGTGATTACGGGCAGCCGTGGCCGCGTCTGGGTAGACCGCGAGACCAACCGCGTGCTGCGCCTCGAAGAGATAGCCGTCGAGGTGCAGCCGGACTTCCCCATCACAGAGGTGAGCTGGCTGGTCGATTATGACTGGGTCACCATCGCCGAGCGCCAGTACCTGCTGCCCGTCCAATCCGATGTCGTCGCGACCTACAACATCAATGATCGTGTCTACCAGGATCGCAACGAGATTCGCTTCCGCAACTACCAGAAGTTCGGCTCAGAGGTGAAGATCATCGAAGATGATTTCGTCGAGGAAGAGACCCCGGAAGAGCAGAAGAAGCCATAAGATAATGCGGAATGCGGATTGCGGATTGCGGATTGAAAAGCAGCGGCGACTGTTCTTCAAATCCGCAATCCGCATTCCGCATTCTGCGTTATCGCACCGTGAACTTTACCGGCGCGACCGTCGTTCTCGCGTCCGGGTTGTAATAATCATAGAGCACGGACGGAGCTGTCTGTGCCGCGAGCCCGTAGCGTGGACGGAATTTGAACTCGAAGCTGGTTCCGCCCGTGCGCGGCCAGAGATAGACGACGAGACGATCCGGCAGGATGTCGTAGCGGCTGAAGCTCCAGTTGGGGTCGCGCATGCCCTTTTCGAGCGAGGCGCGATCCACGTCCGCCCCCGGCGGCAGCCCGATCTCTGCCAGCAGCATCCCGTATCCGCCAGCGCCGACGCGTGAGGCTGTGACTCTGCACGTTACCTCATCGCGCACCCTGGCTTCCGTTTTATCAAACGCCACCTTGAGGCGCAGAGCAGCGTTGCCCGGCGCATGGCCGAGGCTTGAGTCGCCGCCCGCTCCCTGTGTAGCCCAGGGCATCCAGTAGGTCGCGACCAGTTGAACGGTCGCCTGCGGAGAGCCGGAAGAGCGGCGTAGCTCTACGCGGTTGCGTCCCGCAGAGATGAATCTGGAAATATCCACCGAGCGCGGGCTCTCAAACAGGTCGCCCTGTTTCATCTTGACGGATCCGGCTGGCCGCCCGTTGACGCTGACCTCAACCTGTGCGCCCAAGCCTTTACCCTCGCCCGTGCCGGTCGTCGCGATCAGCGCGTTCAACACATTGATGGTCGCCTGTGTCGAAAGCCACACGCCGTAGCGATCCTTGTTGCGAAGCAGAAAGGCCAGACCACGCGCGATCAAACGCTCGTCCTGCGCCGCGCTGCTCTCAATCGCCTGCCGCGCACCACCCTCTTTAACTGGCGGTCGCTCCGTCTGACGGCTGCGCGCCAGTGCTTGAACCGCAAGCGCTGTCGTTTCGATCCGCCCGGCTAGTCCCCAACCGTAGAAGGGCGTACTGGTCTCAACCGTCCAGTAATTCACTTCGCCTTCACTTTTGGCGAGAGCGCGCAGCTTCGTGAGCGCGCGGCTCGCTTCCATCCTTCGACCTGTATTAAGCGCTGAGAGCGCGTAGGTGGCGAGCAGGTACGGGTCGTTCGTCTCATTCACGCGGCTCGACAGGTAAGCGAAGGCGCGCGCCAGAGGAGAGTCGGGTTTCGACTGAGCGCCCGCATCATCGTTCGCACCCCTTTCATCGATCATCGCCAGCACGTGTGCGATGAAGGAGGTGAGTGAGGCCTCGCCTCCGCCGTTGGCAATCCCGTGCGAACCCTCTCCAGCCCAACTGCCATCTGCGCTCTGCTGCTTGACGAGCCAGCGGCGCGCTTCTTCAATCACCTCCTCGTCAACCGCAACGAACCCTCTGGCATCGTTAAGAAATCTCAGAGCGTAGGCCGTGAGCGCCAGGTCGGCTTCGTTCTTACCGCCCCAGTAGGAGAAGCCCCCGCTCTCGGCGCGGTAGTTGAGAAGGCGTTCGTAGCCCGCAAGCGTGTAGCGCTGGGCCAGCGTCGGAGGAGTCGCGCCGCCCATGCGCTTGTAAGCCTGAAGCACCAGCAGGCTCGGATAGGTGGAAGAGATGGTCTGCTCGCCGCAGCCGTACGGACGCTTGATGATGCCTTCGATGCTCTCGACGACGTGCGCCATCAGATTCGGATAGATCTTCAGCTCGGCGCGCGTCGCGCCAACTATGGCGGCCTCCGGGATGTCGGCTTCGAGCGCCGCTTCGTCCGTCAGGATTCTACTGTCCGTCAGCGCTATCTCCTGGCCGTCCGGATGGACGCTGACGGGCTTCTCTATGGCGTCGTTGGCCTCCTCTGCGGAGGCCGTGATGCGCTGCCTGCCGTCGTCCACCATCGAGATGGCGCGAAAGCGGAACGTCTCGCGCGCGGCATCGCGCGCCGCAACCTCTACAGCGTGCTTCTCGCTTGCGCCGAGCAGCGTAAACCAGCCCTCAGGCTTGATCTCCAGCTCGACCGTCTGCGCCTTTTCCAGGTAATTGCGAAGCACTACCGGCAGCTCAATCTCGTCGCCTTCGGTGAGCACGCGCGGCGGATTGTGCTCGACGAAGAAGGGCTGGAAGGCGCGAAACTCCGTCTCGGCCATGCCGACTTCGCCGTCGAGGGTTGAGCCGATGACAGACATTTTCCAGGTCGTGATGTTGTCCGCGAGTTTGAAGCTCAGCCGCGCATGCCCTTCCACATCCGTTTCGAGCGCGGGCTGCCAGACGAGAGTCTCGGGGAAATATTCGCGCAGGCGCGGCGTAGACATTTGAGACTGACCGGCAGCAGCGCCTTCCTCTTCACCGCCCGATCTCGTGATGATGTTCACGATACCGCCCCGCGCCTGGCCGTAGTGCGGCTCAAAGCCGCTGGTTTTCACCTGGAGCTCGCGCTGCGCGAAGTAGAGCTGGTCGTTCAGGTTTGACGAGACAGCCGTGCTCGACTGGTCGATCTGCGCCACGTCCGTGACGACGACAGTCTCGCTGATTCCGCCGACCTCAAGATTAGCTATAATGTTGTTCGCCCTGTGCGGGAGCACTTCGACGTTCTGAACGATGATGGTCTTGAAGCCAGCCTGCTCAACCCTCACAGTGTAAAGGCCGGGCGCAAGATTCAACGCATGAAAGTCCCCTTCGTCATTGGTCAAGATCACCATCTCCGCACTATTGATGTCGGTGATTGTCACTCTCGCCCCGGCAACGGCTGCGCCAGAGGGGTCGAGCGCCCGTCCGATGACCGACCCGGTCTCCCCCGAATAAGAGTCGGAAGCTGAGAATTGCTGTTTTTGATTGCGCTCGCCCTGCTCGTAGTTGGTGCTCAGAAAGGCAGCGGCGAGGAAATCGTCATACGTGCCGCGCCTGCCGTCCGGGCCTGAGCTTAACAGCTTGAGACTGGAGACCTGCCGCGTGTTGGGTACGACCTTCGGCGTGCGCTCTGGATCATTCTTCCCTTCATCTTGTGTACGGCCAACGGGTACATCGCGGCCAACAGAGCGCACCTCTGTCCTGTAGTCTATGTAGTAAGGGTGTCCCCACGCATCGCGCAAGCTCTCCCATTCGACGCCCGACCCGCGCAATGCATCGCGCAGCTCCGCCTCTTTTGACGGGAAGCGAGCGGTCGCTTTCGCATAGGCGGCGAGCGCCACGTTCATGCGGATAATCGTATCTGAAATGTAACTGCTCCACGTCGTCCAGATTGAAAAATCGTCCGTCGCGTCAGTCTGGGAAGTGTCAAAGAGCCGGTCGGGGCCGCCGCTCTTGATGTTGACGGAAAAGAAGGTGTTGATGACGCCGAAGTCGAGCCTGTAAGGTCTGCCCCAACGATCTCGCAAAGCGTCGAAGTCGAGCCCCGCGCGCCGCAGCTCATCTTTGAGCGTACGGGCATCGCGGATGTATTTGCCCGTGCGCTCGTGATACTCCGCGACGATGCGACTGATCTTCTCGCCCGTCTTGAGAAAATAGGGACGGGTTACTCTGGAGACTGGAAAATCGTCCCTCGTATCGAAACGCTTGTCCGGCCCGGCGCTGATTATCTCGACCACGTCCCACGACCGGTCTAAAGAGAACGCGGCGCGGTACGTCGTGCCCCAGGGATCAAGCACCGCGTCAAAGTTGATGCCGTATGAAGAGAGCACGCGGCGCAAAGCTTGCGCGTCAACCGGATATTGAGCGGTCTTGAGATAATCCATGTCGAGCACGCTGTTAATGGGCAGAAGCTGCGTCGAGGTGAGCGGGCGAAAGACTTCGCGCTCATTATTCGTGTACTCACCTCTTGTGCCGGAGAGATTCAAGCCATAGGCTCGCCCTGCGTTCTGGAGCATCACCTCGGCAGCCAGGTCAACTCCTTCGGGGACGCCGTGATGGAAGTCTATTCGTTCAAGCTCCCTGTGCGTGATGCCCGACAGGTTGTCGTAGCCGTACATGAAGCCGTGAAAGTTGTTGTAAAAACCGTAAGCGCCGAACTCCTGATTCGTCCGCGCGCGTTCTTCAACGGCTTTATCGAGGACGACTATGCCGAGCGCGCTTTCGACCGCCCGGCCATCCGGCGTGCGCACAGTCAAGTCTGCGCTCCCCTCTTCGCCCGGTCGATAGGTGTCCTGGCTCATCTGCACGTCGAGCTTCAGCTCGCGGTCGCGCGGGTAGAGCACTGTGCGATGCCCGGTGACGTAGCTCGGATAGTAGCTCCCGCGAGGCTGTGCTTCCTCGGCTGAGGCAGCAATCGTCAGCCTATCCCTGAAATCCGAATTGTAAGGCAGGGTGACAAAAGCCTGACCGTCTGTGAGACGGACAACTTCGGAGCGGACAACTTGAAGATCGCGCGACACGTCAACGATGACCGTGAGGTCCGGGCGGTTAGCGCTGATTCGCGCCTGAAGAGTATCGCCCGCGCGATAGAGCGTCCGATCCGTCTCGACGCGAATTATTGTTTTCCGGCTGATGTCGAATGTCTCTTGACGGCGTCCACTCTTCCCCTTGCGGTCGCGCGCCGCAAGGATCAAGGTCATCGTGCGGCTCTCACCTTCCACCCGACCTACGACAGCGCCTTTCACCCTGGCGACGCCAAAGCGGTTCGTCGTCACCTTCTGCAAAGGCGGCTCGCGGCGCGTCCTCCCGCCGTGATGAGAGTCTTCGGCGGAGGCGGAAGCGGCGTCGCTGATCGCCACTTCACATGACGCAGGAGTGCCGTCCGCGTAGAAGGTCGAGAGATAGAACTGAAGCGGCAAGCCTTCCGCCTGATCGTGATTGGTTTCGCCGACGTAAATGTGTATGGCTTCTTTGGTCAGCCGCAGGTCGAAGCGCCGCTGCTCGGTGCGATTGGTCGTCGGGTCTGTCAGGTAAGCGGCGTAGGTGAGATCGCGATAGCGGTCATCGCCCGATCCTGTAAACCCCTTCTGCTCCTCTTCCAGATCAATATGCGCGACAAAGCGCCCCTCTTCGTTGAGGTCGCCTGCGACCTCTTCGCCCTCTTCGGTCTCCCATTTCTGCGTACTGAAGCTCCAACGCCGCTGCGTTTCGCGCACCACGCGCACATGGCCGCGTTTGACGGGCTCGCCGAACAGGTAATCGGCGCGCACTTCTACTTTGGCCGCCTGGCCGGGCAGGTAATATTCACGATCCGGCTGGACGAGGACGGCGAAGTTCGGCAGCTCGTAACGACTGATCTTCACGGAAGCACGCGCCGCGTTGTCGTACGCGCCCTCGTTCATCTCGATTGAGACGGTGTAATTGCCGAGACGCGCGCCTGGAGGTATCGTCCAGTCGGAGCTTGCGATGCCGAAGCGCGAGGTCTTGAGGTGTTGGCGAAAAACGGTCTCACCTTCTTCATCGGAAATCTTAAGCTGGGCGGCAGCATCCGGCATCGCGCGCCTGGAGGTGTCGAAGATGAGAGCGCGCACGTGCATGACCTGCCCGGGCTGATAAAGCGGCTTGTCCGTATTGAGCAGGATGCGCGCCGAATGATCCACATCTATCTCATGGTTAGTCTCCTGCATGAGGTCGCCAAGCGTCCCCGTGATTTTGATATCGCCGCTCTCGTCTTTGATGTGGCGCGGCAGATTGAAGTCGAGCGTAGCGTAACCTTCCGCATCGGTTCTGCCGGTCGCTTTAAGCATGCCGCCCTTCTGCTCGTCTTCGAACTTGATCTCGCCCGCGACGCTCACATCCCGGACGGGACGCGACGAGACGGGATGCACGGCGCGCACGTGCAGGCGACACAGCGTGCCCTCGCGCGCATGCTCGGGCGCGGCGACCTGTAGATCAAAGATGTCCGGCGTAATCTCCGACAGGGCGATGATGCTCTCGACTGTGTTGATCGCGCGGTCGGTGGATGTGTTGGGCGAGACGCGGTAGCGCAGACGATACCACAATACCTGATCCGCCCCTGCCATGGTGACACCTGCTTTCGGCGGCAGCAGTCTGAGCGGCATGACGAGGGTGGTAGACCCCAATGGAATCGTCTCGTCGCTCTCGGCTGAGGCGAGCACATTGTTAGCGGGATCAAGCAACTCGAGCCGGACGTGCGCCGCGACCTCGCGCCCCGCAGTGTTCTCCACAGCGAGATGAACAAGGTCTTCGCGAAGCAGCATCCTGGTTGTCGCTTCGTTGACGCGTAAGCCGCCCGTGGCGGCTGAGTATGGAAGGATGAAGAGCGGAAGCGTTAACGAGATGAGAACAAAGAGCCATCGGCGTGACATAAGGCAGACCTCCAGTGCAGCTATCGGCTACCGGCCTGTGAAATCTCCGCTAATGAATCCGAGATTTGAGATTTATGGTCATTGACAACTTAATTCGGTAATAAAAAGTGGAGCCAGAGCGATCCACGACATAACACGAAGCGACACAAACAAGCATTTCGTGCCGCTTCGTGTGAGTTCGTGGAAAGGTTTTCGCTGCCTTCGCTGATTACCGGATCGAGTTATCAAAGACCATGAATCTCAAATCAAAGCAGGCTGATTGCGGACAGCTATCTATCATCACGGCGTCGCGCCTATCAGTTCCTCTTCTGTCGGCAGGGCACACTTCGAGTGGGCCAGCCGTGACGCTCGATTTCGGATCGAAGCGCACGGGCGGGCAGAGATCAGCCCCGTGTCCCGCCCAAAAGAGAGCGGAGCTAAGCGCAAGCCATAATGTTAATGTTATGGAGCAGTTCGGCCTGGGGAGAGTCGCTTGACGTGCCCCTTGGATATTTGCCCGCAGTCTCAATTAGCTGGAAGCAGAGGCTGACGGGCGACCCCTCGTATGATCGAGCACGCTCTCAGAAACGCTTGAGCAGATGAACCGACCCGAGCGGTTCAAGAGTGTAGTTTAAGTCCAGCGACCCTATGATGCAGGTTTCCGAGATTTCGTTTATTCGGGTGGGGCGAGTTCCTTAAACTTTATTGGTTTGTCTGACCAGGCTCGCGATGGCCGCAGAGAGCGCATGCGGATCAATCGGCTTGGAGAGATGCATCTGAAAGCCTGCCTCCAGAGCCTGCTGGCGATTATCTTCTCCGGCGTAAGCCGTCAGCGCCAGAGCCGGGAGGCTCGCGCCCTGCTCGTCCGGCATCGAACGCACCTGGCGAATCAGGTCGTAGCCATCTTCACCCGGCATCCCGATGTCCGAGATGAGGATGTCCGGCCTGCGCTCTCTGATAGTGTCTAGAGCCTGGCTGACGTTCTCGACAGCCTGCACGGTTGCGCCGCACTTTTCGAGCACCGTGACGAGCAACTCGCGCGCATCGTGCTCGTCGTCAACCACGAGCACGTAGAGATCGTCGAGCGCGGTCAGACAATCGAGCGCGCTGGCTGCGTCTCTGGCTTCGCCTTCAATGAGCCCCGCGTCCAGCTTTCTCACCGGGGCGACCGGAAGTTTCACCTTGAAGGTCGAGCCCTGTCCGGTTCCCTGGCTCTCGGCATGAACCGTCCCGCCGTGCAGCTCGACCAAGTGACGCACGATGGCGAGCCCCAGTCCGAGCCCGCCGTGCACGCGCGTCGTAGATGAATCAGCCTGGCGGAAACGGTCGAAGACGTGCGGCAGAAATTCCGTGCTGATGCCCTGCCCGCTATCGCTCACGTTGATTTCGACATGAGACTCGACGCGCTCAAGGCGGACATTAATGCGCCCGCCTTTTGGCGTGAACTTGACGGCGTTCGAGACCAGATTCCAGACCACCTGCTGCAAGCGCGCCGCGTCGCCTGAGACAGGCCCGGTGAGCGGATCGAGCGCCGTCTGCAAGAGAATCTCTTTCGCCTCGGCTGCCGGGCGGACAGAGTCGAGCGCCGCTTCGATGATCGGCATCAACTCCACAGGGCTCACGTCGAGGCGCAGCTTGCCCGTGATGATGCGCGAGACATCGAGCAAATCTTCGATCAGTTGCGTCTGCGCATAGATGTTGCGCTCGATGGTGGCAAGCGCGTGGGCGGAGGTGGTTTCGTCCAACTCCTTCGTGCGCAGCATGCGCGTCCAGCCGAGCATCGCCGTGAGCGGCGTGCGAAGCTCGTGCGAGAGGGTGGCAAGGAATTCGTCCTTGGTGCGGTTCGCCTCTTCGGCGCGCAGGCGCGCTTCCTCGGCATGGGCGAGCAGGCGTAAGCGTTCTTCGGCGGCGCGTTTCTGATCGTCTATATCCGTGGCCGTCCCGAACCACTTAAGGATTTGTCCGTGCTTATCGCGCATGGGCACGCCCCGCGCCAGATGCCAGCGATAAGCGCCGTCCGACCCACGTCTAAAGCGGTACTCTATCTCATAAATCTTTCCCGTCTGGACGGCGGTGGCCCAGGCTCTGAGACTCTTTTCGACATCCTCAGGGTGCAGCACGGGCTGCCATCCCCAGCCTTCCGTCTGCTCCGGCGTCATCCCCGTGTACTCGTACCAGCGGCGGTTGTAGTAATCGGTGTAGCCGTCTGCGCGCGCCGTCCAGACGATCTGCGGCATCGCATCGGCCAGAGAACGATAGCGCTGCTCGCTCGCCTGCAACTCCGCTTCGGCCTGCTTGCGCGCCGTCACATCGCGCTGCGTTCCCCAGACGCGCAGCAAAGCGCGATCCTCGATGATCCCGACCAGATTATTGAAGAAGTATTTGTGCTCGCCCTCCTTATTGAACTCGGCAGATTCGGCATCTTCCAGGCGATAGCCACTACGAATGAAGGCGCGCAGAAAAGCTTCGTTTCCAGGCTCAGAGCGGTCGAGCAGGTCGCCGAGGCGCGCGCCGATAATCTCTTCGGCCTTCTCGTAGCCGTACATCTCGGCCATCACATCATTACATTCGGCGAGGTATCCATCACGGTAGAACCGCTCGATCTGCTCGTCTTCGGAGAGATCGACGGAGATGGGCTCGTCAAGCTCGCAGCGCCAGATGGCCTCCGCGCTCTGTGCGACGAAAGCGCGGTAGCGCTCTTCGCTGGCGCGCAGTGCCTTCTCCATGCGCCTTCTCGCGGTCACATCGCGGGCGATGGTCGAAGCCCCGAGGATGTGGCCCGCGTGATCCCTGATCGGGGAGATCGAGAGAGAGACATTGATCCGCGTGCCGTCTTTCCTCTGGCGCACGGTCTCAAGGTTTCTGAAGCCTTCGCCCTTCCTGATGGTTTCGAGAATATGCGGCACTTCATCGCCAAGCTCCGGCGGGGCGAGGATCGTGACGGAGCGGCCTACGACTTCGCTGGCCGTATAGCCGTAGATTCTTTCCGCCCCGGCGTTCCAACTGGTGATGATGCCTTCCAGTGTCTTACCGATAATGGCATCGCCGGAAGAATCGACGATGGTCGCGAGGCGTAGGCGCGCGGCGTCCGCCTCCTTGCGCTCCGAAATATCTCGGAAGACCAGTACGACGCCCGCCATCTCTCCGCTCTCATCGCGGATGGGCGCGCCGCTATCGTCAATGGGCACTTCACGGCCATCTTTACGGATGAGCAGGGTGTGGTTGGCGAGGCCGACGACCGTGCCTTCGCGTATGACCTTTTCGACCGGACTCTCGACCTCCTGGCGCGACCCCTCGTTAATGATCCGAAAGACCTCTTTGAGGTCCCTGCCTATCGCCTCATCCTGCGTCCAGCCCGTGACGGCTTGAGCGGCCTCATTCATGAAGGTGACAGAGCCGCGCGCGTCCGTGGCGATCACCGCATCGCCTATGCTCCTGAGCGTCGTCGTGAGCCACTGCTCGCTCTTGTGAAGATTCTCTTGCGCACGCATGCGCGCCGCCGTCAGCAGGTTGATGAAGAGCGCGACCATCAGGAAGACACCCAGTTGGACAGCTCCGTATAAACCTATGTTCAGCGAGTATTGAGGCGGCACGAAGAAGTAGGCGCTGAGGATCAAAGAGAGGGCGGTGGCGAGCAGACCCGGCCCCGCGCCGCCATACCAGGCGCTCAGCATGACCGCCGCGAAAAATAACGCGAAGGGCATGCGGCTCGCCAGTTGGCCGAGCGGCATCGTCAGGATCACGGCCAGCACCACGGACAACAGGGCGATCCCGTAACGCATGGCGATGGAGCGCGTCACCTGCGGCATGTTTCACCCTCCGTGATTATGTAGTGAACACGCTCTCTCTGGGGTGAGATGAGTACGTTGAAGTTGACGGCGGGCAATTCCACACACGATGGGACGATCTTAGCGGGGGACATCTATTACCTCACAGGCACCCTGGGCTTAAACATCGGTTGACAATTCTGGTAACCCAAACGGTTGAAGGCTCTCAAGATTATATGCGCCAGAGCGCCGCTGGCAAGTATTTTCATCAGGACAAGCGGCACGCGCACGCGCAAAGGATTCCGAGAAGATGGCTGGATAATCTCCGCCATGTGGAGTCGAGCAAATTCCCAGTGGGTCTGCCACAGCACAATCGAGAGCGCTGGAGGCGTGGCATATTCTCAGGCTTGAATTTATGCAGCCCCTTCCAGAGGCTTCGCTATGTGCATGTTACATAGACCCATGACGGACGTTATGGGCTACCAACACCTCGCCGCTGCCGGGGCTCACCTGTGCTGTAGCACATCCGCTTGAAATTTGCTTTCGCGTTTTTTCTTTCAACTCCCTGGCGCCTCCCGTTATCCGTCGGTGGTTGGTGTGCGAGGCTTATAGGTATAGAAAAAATCGAACAGTTTTTCGATGTCTTCGGGCGTGAACTGGGTATTCCTGATTTTGTAGCTTGCTTGTTGGGCCTCCAGGACGTGGCTATCTATGGGGAGTAGATCCGCTTGCGGCTTTATCGAGGCATCCCTGTAGACCTCAGTTTTCTCGACTTCAATCTTACCGAAGGCAGCCTTCGCACAATGGTAACCGAGCTGGCGATAGCTCTCGAACTGTGCCTCGTCGAACCATTGGTCGGCGGTCGTCTGCTGAGGAAAGGCGTTGTTTTCCAGTTCGTACTGCCGCACGTCGGCGTCCATCTCCGGCTCGTTTTTCAGGAGCGCAGGCTTGATGTAAACGATCACGCCCGTGCGCTCCTGAAGCGAGGAGTTGGGTCTGCCGAGTCTCCTGAAGTGCGCATCCGAATAGATGATCCGACCGACCGTGTAGTGCTGCGCGGCAAACCTTTCCTCCTTCGATTGTTTGATGAACGGCGTGATGTTCAGTTGAATCTCCGTTTTGAAGTCGATGCGGCAGCGCCGAACCGCATTGCCGAGATCGGCGAAGCAAGGGGCCGGGTCAGCCGCGCTGTCCGAGAGCACGATGTAGCGGCAGCCACGCTCGATCAATGAATAGAGGCCGGTGTTCTCAAAATGGCCGCCATCCGTCAGATAGCAATAGGTGGAGAGATCGGTTGTCTGCGAGAGAGACTCGCGCAGGAGGTAGAAAGGCCAGAGTCGCGCCTGCGACGTTTGCCAGCCCTCTTTGTTCGGGGTCGGAGCCCAGTAGCCGAGTCGTATATTCAAAAGAGTCATGAGCATGGCGAGCGAGGCGCTGGTCTTGAGCGATCCCATATTCGGGCTGACGGCTGCGCCTGAAATGGCGACTGACGATCCGAGCGTGAGTCGCCCGCCCATATAATCTTTGGTTTCGCGGTATCCGGTGCGCGTCGATCCGCAGTAGAGTTTCGAGAGGACGAAGGCGGCAGAAGACCTTTGCGCGGTCGAGAGGTCGCGGCCGCCCACCAGATTCAAGGTCGTATTAATCAGGTGGTATGGTGCGCTGTTCTGGCAGTTGAGCAGGTCTTTCAAGGCCACGTCATCGCCTTCGACCGCTTCGGTGATCTCTCTGCTTTTGACACGCCGCGCGCTGTTTGATGCTCCCAGGTATGCTCGAATCAGACGCGCTTTGTAGAACGTATGGAGCGAGAGCACGTTCGGATCGGCCATCCAGCCGAGCGCAATCACCCAGGCGAACACCATCGCGAGCATTCCGACCACGACATGCGTGAGCAACTCATCCGGCATCACGCCTCCGACGGGCGCAGCAGTCGTGTTCGAGACCACCGGCGCTGAGGATAAAGAGTAGAAGCTGACGATCAACAGCGTGGTCAGCACCAGATAAGGAAACCCGATCAAATAGAGAGCGCGCCGGTTGTCGCCCCGGCCATACCCCATCTCAACGAAGACGAGCAGCGCGCAGAGGATCAGACCGATTGGCACGGCGATGGGCAGCAGCTTTTGATCCGTCGGCTGTTGCAGCGTCGTCGCAAACCATCTGCTCATCGCAAAAGGAAGAGCGAGCGTAAACAGCAGACCGAAGATCGTGAGCAAGACGAGGGAGAGGTCTTTACTAAATAGGCTTTTCAAACCGACAAACTCAAAAGAGCGTTGTTCCTCCTCGCTGATGCGACTCGTCTCGAAGACCAGCAACCTCCACAGAATAAGCCCCCCGGCAAAAGCGGCGAGACCGATTCCCGCAAAGCTCCATCGATTCTGGGTCTGCTGCGCAAAAGCATAGGTGGCCGCAATCGCGTCCGCCGCAAACAGCAAGAGCAGCACGATGAGCCACCTGGGAACCCGGAATTTTTGCTTGTACATTTCATACCAGGCAAAGATGAAACAGAGGCCGATGCCGACGAAAGCGCCTGCCGCCATGGGTCTGACGCGTGTCCTGTTTGTGATGACGAAGGCCAGCAGCTCATACGCGACCCAGGCGGCAGCCATCGAGAGAACCAGGAGCACCAGGGGCGGAGTGATGGCAAAGATTGCGCGACTCAAAAGTGACGGCTCCCTGACCACGCGCTGGTCGCCGCCGCCCATCGGAGAGCCTTTGACAGCCGTGAAGATCGAACCCGCGATGGCCGAGATAACGGCCGTCCAGCCGCCGGCTTTCAACACCAGCGATTTTCCAGACCCGAAGATATACTCAACTGCCGCGTGCCCGAAACCAGAGAGCGCAAGCACCCCGGCCATCACGACAAGGATCACCAGGAGCGTGGCGTGGACGCGAATAATTTTATTGCGCTGCACTTCCCTTCGCCAGTGCCGCTCAGCTTCCACGCCGACGCCGCGAAGTTTTTGACCGTCCGTCATCAGGGCATAGGCGCACAGGATTATCGCCACGATGACCCACAGGACGGGCAGCACGCCGTAAGATTTGATCGTCTCCCAGATACGTCGCGGGGAATTGATCTTTGCCCAGACGGTTTTTTCCGGCGGGCGCGGGGCTGATGCGCCGGGGCGGGTTGGCGTAGGTTGCAACTGCCGACCGATGGCCGGTGGCGGTGGCAGTTCCTGCTCGTAAAACGTTTCCGGCGAGTAGATGCTGTATGAGAAGACGATCAGCACAAGCACGGCTATCGCGCCGAGCGTGCCAAGCCACCACGGCCCGCTATTGTTGCGTATCATCCAGAGGCTGACCATGACTATCATCCAGCCCAGAAGCATGAGGAGAGGTATGGCGGCAAACCACGCGCGCGTCACCAAAATGCCTTTGATCCACGGGGCAGACTTGGCGGCAGACATTGCGCCGCCCCAAGGGGTTGGCTGCTCCGGCAAGCCCGACTGCTCTTGATTGACGAGGTGTACTCTTCTTCCGCTGCTTGTTATGGCTCTGGAAAGTAGTTGATCCAGAAAATCTCTGCGCGGGATTTCCTGCGTCGTAAAATAGAGTTGCCCGGCCAGCACAAAGGCTACGAGGATGGGCAGCAGGACAATCCATGTCATGGCGAGATTGCGTGTGATGACAGCCACGGCCCGCCACGTATCGGCGCTCAAGATGCCCTTGCGCGGAGTCAAATAGTTAGCGAAGAGGCGCAGATGGTGAATGGGATCGACGCCTGCATTCATAGAGCCTTCGGCGACCTTGTCATCACCCGTCGAGAGGTAGCGGTTGGCGCGTTGCGGCTCGATCCTTTCCGGCTCTGGAAAAATGTCTGGTCTTTGCTCGCGAGACAGCCAGGCGCTCCACCATCCCCCCAGGTAACCGCCGCCTGAGACGGTCGAGAGATAATCAAAAACCCGCAGCGCTTTGAGATCGTAGAGTCCTTGCAGCAGGCCTAGATTGAAAGTCGCGCTCCGAATGCCGCCACCTGAAAGAGCCAGGCCAACGAGATTTTGCGGCGGCTGGCAACTGCCTCCGCCTGCATCCTGATAGAGCCCTGTGCGCCGCTCCTGAATCTCCTTCCATTCCTCTTTGAAGACATAGTCGAACCGCTTGACATCTTCTCCGGCGGCCCACCTGACCGTCCTCTCAAATAAGACCCAGCCTTCGCTGGTCAGGTTGGAGGCCACTTCCGAGTCGAGGAACAAGCCGACGCGCCGCGCCGGGGCGCGCATTCCCTCCATCAGATCACAGAGTTCATAAGCGAAGAGCACCACCTTGTCTTTGTTCTCATCTTCGTCCGTCTCCCTGTCTTTGCTTGTGTACTTCTCCCTATCGCTCGTCAAGGCAGCGATTCTGATAGCCTTCGCATCCTTACCGGGCTTGCCCCAGGCCGTACTCGCCCCCGCCCGCCTGGCCGCTTTCTCCCCGGCCTTGCCAAAGAATTTATTGGCCGCTAAATCATAGATCATCACCGTCTCTTTCAGACCGGCGCTCAAGGGATGATTCTCGTTTTGGATCATTATTTCCGTCTCGACGGGAACATCACCGTAATCCGTGCCCCTGACCGTCCCGGTCATGCCCATCTCAGGAAACAACTCGCTGTTCGCCACGATGACCGGCACTTCCACGTACCGGAACTTGATATTCACGTTGGCCGCCGTCGCCGTCGAGGAGATCACCACCATGATGACGCCGTCGGCATCCTCGGTCACCACGTTCGTCCCATCTTTGACGGCGACTATATAGCCGAGGCGCTCCAGGCGCGCCTTGACGGTTGCATCGCCCTCATTGAGCGCGGTCGAACCGACGATGAACAACACACTTTTGCGTATCGCTGTAGCTGGCATCCTCTGCGGGTTCCTCTCTGGCGGTGCGTCTCGGCGCTATTCAATGCAGGCGGCTCAATCGAGCGCGTTCCCGGTATCAGATACGTCAGGGGAAATCAGACCCCCCCTCATCAATAATGGCTGAATATATACATCTATTACAGGATGTGTGGCACGCTCGAATTCCGAGGTCTTGCGCATCCTACCCGGTTATCTCTTGGCAAGGAGGTGTTTATGAAATATCTTCCGACAATCAATGTGCGCCCGCAGGCCGTGCGAGATGTGTCCGGCAAGGCCGTTCATGACGAGGGAGACAACCGATCAACGTGATGTCAAATTACGGTCAGCAGGAGAAGACTTCGGCGCGCGATTATAGCTCCGCAGTGATTGAAGTCAACAGCTATTTTCAGGATCAAGGTTGACAGCCCCCGATAACACGGAAGTTGCAGGAAATGTGAGGCGGATTCAAACAGGGAGGAACGAAGGGATAAGGGATGAGGGCGGAGGGATGAATAAGAAAAGCTGCTTTCTTTTTATTCATCCCTCATCCCTCCGCCCTCATCCCTTCGTTTATGCCTCCGCGCCTTGAACTTGCATGGTCGGTTGGATCATCATTGAGTCTTGAGGAGAACCGTTTATGGCTCACGTCGCACGTCGCTTGCCGCACAACGTCGCCGGTGATTTTTTCGTCGATGATACCTGTATCGACTGCGATGCCTGTCGCCAGATCGCGCCTGCGACGTTTCAGGATGACGGCGACCAGTCCATCGTCTATCGCCAGCCCGCCACCGTAGAAGAGACGCGCCTCGCCTTGATGGCGCTCGTCGCTTGCCCGACTGCTTCGATAGGCACGACTGCCAAACATGACATGCGCATCGGCATCGACGCTTTTCCCTCACAGGTCGCCGATAATGTCTACTTTTGCGGGTTCACTTCCAAAGCGAGTTTCGGCGCGTGGAGTTATTTGATCGTGCGCCCGGAAGCCGAAGGTGGCAACGTGCTCGTCGATTCGCCGCGCTTCGCGAGCCAGCTTGTTAAGCGGATTGAAGCTGCGGGCGGCGTCCGTTTGATGTTCCTGACCCACAGTGACGACATCGCCGATCATGCCTCTTTCGCCCGAAAATTCGGCTGCCGTCGCATCATGCACGGTGCAGACGGCGCGGCGCGGCGCGGGATAGAGCACGTCGTCGAAGGCGAGGAAGCGCTCAGGCTCGACGACGATCTGGTTCTGATCCCCGTGCCCGGACACACGCGCGGCCACATGGTTCTGCTCTACCGGAACAGGTTTCTCTTCACCGGCGATCATCTCGCCTGGTCGCCCGCGAGGGAAACATTAACCGCCTTCAGGAGCGTGGCCTGGTATTCCTGGCCGGAGCAGACGCGCTCGATGATGAAACTACTGGATTACAGATTTGAATGGGTGCTGCCCGGCCATGGGCGTATCCACCGGGACACTCCTGAAGCGATGCGCTCGCACTTGCGGCGCTGCATCGACTGGATGCAGGCGACGCCCTAAGGCAGCAGAGATTTAAACGCCGCAGGACGCAAAGTACATCGCAAAGGAATAGCCTCTTTGCGCTCTTTGCGCATCTTCCCTTTGCGTCCTGCGGCGTTTAATCACCTCTTTGTAACCACGCTCTGAGCTAAAAAATTTACAAACCTGCCCCTGACTAATGCTAAGATGCCTCGTGTTCGGCATCCCGGCGCTGAGCGGCTGTTCCTGTGATCTCACTTTGAAGGGGGACGCTGGTCTCACCAGACTTCTCATGGAAAAGGCAAAAAGGAAATGCCCGAATTGTGAGAGGAAAGTGAGCTTATGGAACTTGCGATGCGCTGTTTGTCATCACAAGCTGATCGGGCTGTACGTCATGTTCTCCCTCCTGGCGTTGGCAGCCATAACCTGCTCCGCTCTCTTAATTGATGCTTGTTGAAACCCCTGTCAGGTCTCTTGAGCCTGACGAAAGCTTTCTGTGACCCGATGATGAATAAAATGATGATTCCCCTGAGAAGTAATCTTCTGCTCGTCGCCTTCATACTAGCCTGCACCGCATCCGCGTTCGCGCAAAAAAGGTATTGCGAGATACCGCCGCCCTCGCCCTTCAAGCACAACGCGCTGATCGTCACGCGTTTCGACAAGCCGACGAAGAGAATGAAAACGGTGCTCGAACACCCTGTCAGTCTCAGTCCTGGCGGAGATGCCCTTTATCTCTCCGCCTCCTTCTTCTTCACAGACCCGAAGCTGCGCACCAGGCCGATGCTGGACATCGCGCTCGTCTCCGTCTCCAAAGAGGCGAAGTACCGCACTTCGCACGACGTGAAGATTCTCGCAGACGGCGCGCGCTCGGTCATGGTCGGGCCGGTGCAGTATCAATCCGGCAAGGACGCGCACGGGCTCGTACAGGAAGTAGCCCGTGCCACCATCACCTACGAGACGCTCTTTAATCTCATCCAGGCCAGGCGGGTCACGGCTCAAATCGGTTCCACGGAGTTCGAGCTAACCAGCAACCACCTCGAATCTCTGCGCGAGATAGCCAGCCTGATGGTTCCGCAAGAGCGCAACATGATCCTCGCTTCACGCACGGCTACCAGGCCGCGACAAGCGACGAATCATTGACAGTAGACAGTAGTCAGTAGCCAGTAGAACAGAAAATCGGTTAATGCGATTGATACGGCTCTTCTCAATCGAAGGAGACAACGGAACGTGACGCGCCCTGGTTCTTCTACTGGCTACTGACTACTGTCTACTGTCTACTTCTAAAATAAGATGAAGAAACATTATCTCACCGCTCTTTGTGCGCTCTGTCTTTGGGTCTGGGCTGTGGGCAGCCCCGTTTTCGCTCAATCGACTCCGCCTCAAAATCCGACTCCGACTCCCACTCCTGCCGCCGCGCCGTCGATGGACGCTCTTAATGCCTTGCCGACCTCGGATGCTGTCATGGTCGTCAACCTCCGCCATATTCTGACGGAGGTGCTGCCGCGCGTCATGCCCGCAGGTAAAGTCACGGAGATGGGCTCATTTTTTGATGCGATGAAGCTGGTGTCGGAAGTCGATCTTCGCCAGATAGACAGCATCGCGCTTGGCATGCGGATGCCGAAAAATATCTCTGCCAGGATGATGCCCGAGGTCGCAATCATCGCGCATGGGAGCTTCGCTTCAGCCAAAGTGATCGGCGCTCTACAGCGTTTCGCTCCGGCCAAGGCGCGTGAGGAGCTTTACAGGGACAGTAAGATTTACGTCTTCGATTTGAGTCAACTGCTCGACGCGCCCTCAACGGCCACGCTGATCGCTCCGAATGAGATTTCGCTCGCGGCGCTCAACACGAACACCATCGCCGTCGGAAGCCTTGCCACCGTGCAGCGTACGATAGAGGCCAGAGAGGGACATGGCGGGATCAATCCGGCTCTCGTCGCGCTGGCGACGCGAAATCCAGGCGCTCTCGTCAGCCTCGCTTTAATCGACCTCAAGCCGAAGGACGCAGACGTCATCTCGACCGGCATGCAGAGCGAAGACGAGATCATTCAGGCGCTCAGTTCCATCACGCATCTGTACGCTGCTATCGAGATGCTGGAAGCAGACTTTCAGTTTCTCATGTTCGCGCGCACAGGACGCCCGAAGCAGACCATACCGCTCAGAGACATCATCATCTCCCTCATGGATCATCTCGGCAAGATGGTTAAAGATGCGCGTGCGAAAAGCATCTTCAACAACCTGCAAATAAAGATGCAGAACAATGAGGTTCAAGTCACCACGCGCGTCCCTATCGAGACTATCGCCACCTTTATTCGAGAGATGCAGCCACAGCCCCCGCCCAAACTGGATATACCTGTCATCAAGCGACCGCGCACGAGGCGCAGACCTCGCCGCAAGGTGCATTAACTTTCAGCGAAAAAGAGGGCTTGAAGGAGGCGCGTGCGTGCGGTTTCGCGCCCGTTCTGTTATGTTAGCCGCCGGGCGATTGACTACCAAGCGACTGAGTTTGCCCCTTCTACGCGTCCCCCGGCTCTGGTCTGAAAAGACTGATAGGAACAGCTCATGAAAAGATCGCACGCCATCGTTTACTCTCTGACACTCTTTCTACTCTTCTCCCTGTCCGTCCGCGCGCAATCGCAGAAGGCTGAGATGAAACGCTTTGCCAAGGAAGGGCTGGCGTTCGATTATCCCGTCATCTGGACGCTGGAGGATAGGAGCCAGGAAAAGGCACAACATCTGATCCTCCTGCGCGGGTCGAGCGGAGCGCAAATCATGTTCATCGTCCAACGTGAGACGATCACCACGCCCGATCAACAGGCCGCCGCGCGTCGCGCCATTACAGAGCCGTTGATAGATGCCATGGAGAAAGAGTTCGAGCGTCTGGGCACTCGATCCGAGCGTTCGACGGCCACGATTGCGGTGGGCGGGGCACAGGCCGAAGGCGTGCGCCTGCGCGCCGTGCTCGACGGCGTGCCCGGCAGCGCAGAGGTCTACTCTTTGCTGCTCGGAGGGCGCGTCGTCGCCCTGACGTTCATCGGCAGCGACACGGAATTGAAGGCTGCGGCTGTCGATTGGGAGACCATCCGCCGCAGCGTGAAAGTCGAGGCCACCACGCCGCCAGCGAAATCTGAAAAGCAGGCGAATTAACCGGCAAGCCAAAGCTAACTCAAAGATGCCATCCGAAGAGACGGGCGCGCGTGCGGTTTCGCGCCCGTTTTGTTATTTTGTAAGTAGACAGTAGACAGTAGTCAGTAGCCAGTAGAAAGAAAAGCCGGAGCGTCACGCTTTACTCTCTACTAAAATTGAAAGGCTCAATACGAACACACATCAACCGTTTTTCTTTTCTACTGACTTCTGACTACTGTCTACTGTCTACTTACAAAATGATCCCTGAACGCATCAGAAATTTTTCGATCATCGCGCACATAGATCACGGCAAGTCAACGCTGGCGGATCGACTGCTGGAACAGACGGGCGCGCTGACGACGCGCGAGATGTCGGCGCAGGTTCTGGACGACATGGATTTGGAGCGCGAGCGCGGGATCACGATCAAGGCGCATGCGGTGCGCCTGGACTACAAGGCGCAGGATGGACACGCTTACGTGCTCAACCTGATCGACACGCCGGGGCACGTCGATTTTTCCTACGAAGTCTCGCGCTCGCTCTCGGCCTGCGAGGGCGCGCTGCTCGTCGTAGACGCTTCGCAGGGCGTCGAAGCGCAGACGCTCGCCAACACTTACCTGGCGATAGAGAATAATCTGGAGCTGATCCCAGTCATCAACAAGATCGACCTGCCGGGCGCAGAGCCGGAAAAGGCCATGGAGCAGATTGAGCATGTCATTGGCCTTGAGACGCATAACGCCGTGCTGACGAGCGCCAAGACGGGGCTGGGCGTCTCGGAGGTGCTCGAAGCCATCGTGCGTGACATACCGCCGCCGAAAGGCGACGCGGAAGCGCCGCTCATGGCTCTCATCTTCGATTCATGGTACGACTCTTATCGCGGCGTGATCGTGCTCTTCCGCGTCATAGACGGCTCGATCCGTCCCGGCATGAAAATTCGCTTCTTCAACACTGGGCGCGACTACCAGGTGGAGACCTTAGGCGTCAATCGCCCGCGCCCGACCCCGATTGAGAGCCTGGGCGTTGGCGAAGTGGGCTTTCTCACCGCCTCGATCAAAGAGGTCGCGGACGTGCAGATCGGCGACACGATCACCGAAAGCGCGCGCCCGACGAAAGAGCCTTTCCCCGGCTTTCAGGAGATTAAGCCGATGGTCTTCGCCGGGCTCTATCCGGTGGACACGAATCAATATGAGGAGCTACGCGACGCGCTCGACAAGCTACGCTTGAACGACGCCTCATTCTTCTACGAGCCGGAATCCAGTGTGGCGCTCGGCTTCGGTTTTCGCTGTGGCTTTCTCGGCCTGCTTCACATGGAGATCGTGCAGGAACGTCTGGAACGCGAATTCAACTTAGACCTGATTACGACTGCGCCGGGCGTGCGCTATGTGGTCACGACGACGAGCGGTGAAGTGTTGGAGATTGATTCGCCCGCGAAGATGCCAGACCCCGTCAAGATCACCAAGATCGAAGAGCCCATCATCCTGGCGACGATCCTCACGCCGGACGAATACCTGGGCGGCATCCTTCCGCTCTTAGAAGAGAAGCGCGGCGTCCAGAAAAAGTTTGAATACATCGCCTCGAACCGCGTCATGCTCACGTACGAAGTGCCTTTGAACGAGATCGTGCTGGACTTTTATGATCGTTTGAAGTCTGTCTCGCGCGGCTACGCTTCGCTCGACTATCATCTCGCCGGATACTGGGAGTCTGATCTGGTCAAGCTCGACGTGCTCGTCGCGGGCGAACCCGTCGATGCCCTCTCGCTCATCCTGCACCGCTCGACGTCGCAAGCGAAGGGGCGTGCGCTCACAGAGAAGATGAAACAGCTTATCCCGCGCCAGCTCTTCGAAGTGCCCATCCAGGCGGCCATCGGCAACAAGGTCGTCGCGCGCGAGACTGTCAAGGCGCTCGGCAAGAACGTCATCGCCAAATGCTACGGCGGCGACATCACGCGCAAGCGTAAACTTCTGGAGAAGCAGAAAGAGGGCAAGCGCCGCATGAAGAAGGTGGGGCGCGTCGAGATTCCGCAGGAGGCTTTTCTTGCTGTCCTTAAAGTGAATGAGTGATACTTGGAAGAGCGGAGGATCAACAGAATGCTAACGCTCGAAGAAGAACAAATTGTACGTTTGCCCATTACCAGCGACCCCGAAATCTTAAGCGGCGCAACGGTCTTTCGTGGAACGCGAGTGCCAGTAGCGGCGTTGCTCGATAATCTGTCGGCTGGTCTGACGCTTGATGAATTTCTTGACAACTTCCCGACCGTCACACGCGAACAGGCGCTTCAGGTCTTAGAGTTTTCCAAAGACACTCTGATGCGCTTGGGGGCCGCGACGCATGAAGATACTGCTCGATGAGTGCACGCCCCGCGTGGTCAAGAAATCCTTGCCAGAACTTGATATTAACACCGTACAGGAGATGGGCTGGGCGGGCATTAAAAATGGCGAATTGCTGAGATTGGTAGAGGCTCAGTTTGATGTCTTCATTACGACCGACAAGAATCTACGCTATCAGCAAAACCTCAGCCAACTGAAGCTCGCATTCGTTCTGCTACCAAGCAATCGAGTGCCGTTGGTTGAAGCAGTAATTCCCGCACTGGACGAGGCGCTGGCAACGATTAAAGCAGGAGACTATATAGAGATTCTGCCGCCTTCATAGGGCAAGCGCCGCATGAAGAAGGTGGGACGCGTCGAGATTCCGCAGGAAGCCTTCCTCGCCGTGCTGAAAGTAAATGAGTGATAAAATAAAGCGTAGAGCTAAACTGACTCTTCTTGGCACAACAGGAGAAATAGATGCTTTTCCACGTCACACTTGAAGAAGCTGAAGATGGTTGGATCGTTGCCGAGTGTCCAGCTCTGCCGGGCTGCGTCTCTCAAGGCAAAGACGAAAAGGAAGCTCTGGAAAATATCAAGGAAGCCATCACTGCCTGGCTGTGGGCTGAAGATCAGAAGGCAGTATCTGAGTTGCCTCAGCAAACAGGAAAGCAGCCCATAGTAGTAGCTGTATAATCGTTTAAGTGTCGCGCGACGTTCCTCACGACGTTCCTCACGCTATGTTATTGGTAACAGCAGTATACTCATGACATGGGCAGGCTGAATAACATCTCTGGTAAGGAGGCAGTCAAAGCTTTTCAGAAAGCCGGATGGCAGCCAGCAGGCCAGGTTGGCAGTCATCTCGTCATGATTAAACCCGGTGTTCGTGTTAATCTCTCAATTCCTCAACATAAAGAGTTGTCTGTCGGAACACTTCGCGCCCTAATACGCAATGCGGGTATGACCGTTGATGAATTCTTAAAGCTATTCTGAATGAAGAAGGTGAGCCGCGTCGGGATTCCGCAGGAGGCTTTCCTCGCCGTGCTTAAAGTGAACGAGTGATGGTCAAATGGCATGAGTTCATCCCATCTGATTTTGAGTATGATTTCGAGCGCGACAAACTGGCCGCCCATCAGGTAACTTTCGAGGAAGCTGTTGAATGTTTCTTCTCAGAGTTTGAAGTGCGACGTAACAAGTCTTATCGAGACCGCTATCAAATGATCGGGCACACTACTGGCGGACGCCGCTTGAAGATTATCTTTCAATTGAAACCTGGCAACATTATCAGGCTCATTACGGGATGGCCGGTATGACAAGAAAGAGCAAGCCACTGAGCGAGCAGGAAATAGATGAGATTGTAATTGCGCAAGCTGATGATGACGTGTCCTGGAACAGACCCGTGCGCGTGCGCCGATCCAGGACGGCTATCTCTCTCTCGCCTGAACTGGCTTCGCGAGCCGCCTTTCTGGCTCGCCTGCACCGTGAGGCTAACTTGCAAGACTGGATTACTCGTGTCATTAAAGAAAGAATTGATTTAGAAGAAGCTGCACTCGCCGAACTGAAGCGCGAATTAACGGCCAAATGAAGAAGGTGAGCCGCGTCGGGATTCCGCAGGAGGCTTTCCTCGCCGTGCTTAAAGTGAACGAATAAATAAACCCCAGGAGGTGCTGAGATGAGATATTTCATGCTGACCCTCGCCTTCTTACTCGCTTCGGCTACGACCCTTCACTCCCAGAATCATTCCGCAGATTCGCATCAGGCTTCCCATGAGAAACCTGCTTCATTGATGTCCGGGCTGGGCAGCCATCATCACCCCGTCTCGACGACCAACGCTGAGGCGCAGCGTTTCTTCGATCAGGGTTTGACGCTGGTTTATGCCTTCAATCATGAGGAGGCCATTCGCTCCTTCCGCCGCGCCGCAGAGTTAGACCCGCAACTGGCGATGGCCTACTGGGGAATCGCGCTGGCGCTCGGGCCGAATATCAATCTGGATGTCGATCCGGCGCGCGAGCGTGCTGCCTTTGAAGCCGCGCAGCAGGCTCTCACTCTCTCACAAAAAGCGCCCGAAAACGAGCGCGCTTACATAGAGGCGCTGGTCAAAAGATACTCCATTGATCCGAAGGCCGATCTGAAGAGGCTCGCCGTCGATTACAAGAATGCGATGGGAGAGGTCGTCAAACGTTTCCCGGACGATCTGGATGCGGCCACGCTCTATGCAGAGAGCGCTATGAACCTGCGCCCCTGGCAACTCTGGACTAAAGACGGGAAGCCTGCGGAAGGCACAGAGGAGATCGTCTCTGTGCTCGAATCTGTGCTCCGGCGCAACCCCGATCACATCGGCGCGATTCACTACTACATTCACGCCATCGAGGCGTCGACGCATCCCGAAAGAGCGCTGGCTTACGCCGCGAGGCTCGCGCCGCAGGTTCCGGCAGCCGGACATCTCGTGCACATGCCCGCGCACATCTACGTCAGAACGGGCGATTACGAAAATGCTGCGCGGAGCAACAAGGAGGCGGCTGAGGCAGATCAGGCGTACATCACAGCGAGCGGCGCGCGGGGCGTCTATCCGGTGATGTACTACAATCACAACCTGCACTTCCTCGCGCACGCCTACGGTATGGCCGGGCAATTCGCGCTGGCGTTGAAGGCAGGCCGCCAGCTTGAGAGCAACGTCGCCCCGCACATCAAAGCGATGCCGATGCTCGAAGGTTTCATGCCGACGCCGACACTGATTCTGGTGCGTTTTCGCAGGTGGGATGAGATCCTGAAATCATCCGAGCCTGATCGAGCGATGACTGTCACCAACGCTCTCTGGCATTACGCGCGCGCAATGGCCTACGCCGCCACCGGCAAGCTGGAGAGCGCCGAAGCCGAGCAAAAGATTTTCACGGAGGCAATAAAAACGATCTCCGCCGAAACGCCTTTCGGCCTTAACAAGGCGGGCAGCATCCTCGCGCCTATTGCGGGAAATGTCTTGAGCGCACGCATCGCGCTTGCCAGAAAGGATAAGAAAGCGGCCATCGCTCTTTTGCGCACAGCGGTGGCCGCCGAAGACGCTCTGAATTACGATGAGCCTCCCGGTTGGGATGCCCCCGTCAGAGAATCCCTGGGCGGCGCGCTCTTGCTCGACGGAAACCCTGCGGAGGCCGAAAAAGTTTTCCGAGACGATTTAGCGAAGCACCCGCGCAGCGGTCGCTCGCTCTTCGGCCTGATGGAGAGCCTCAAGGCACAGGGCAAGAAAGCGGACGCCCAGATGGTACAAAGAGAGTTCGAGAGCGCCTGGAAGAAAGCGGACGTGCAGCTTCGCGTCGAAGATTTGTGAGACGAGAAGAGGGGAGATTTAAACGCAGAGGGCGCGAAGGTTCTTCGCAAAGGGCGCAAAGAAGAAGTCCTTTGCGGCTTCCTCCTTTGCGTCCTTTGCGTTTAATCTCACCTCAATATTCTCTCTGTGTTCAGATGCGGCCAGAGCCTTGACGTGATACGCTAATCAGTCCACCGTCCTGATTTGAGATTTCAGATCAAAAATCTAGAATTTGCTGATGCACGTCACACGAGTCGAGCTCGATAACATCAAATCCTACGTCCACTCGGAATTCACTTTCGAGCGCGGCACGACCGCCATCACCGGCGAAAACGGCGCGGGCAAGACCACCATTCTCGAAGCCATCGCATGGACGCTCTTCGACCACCTCGAATACAGCAAAGATGATTTCTTGCGTCGCGGCGCGAAAAAGGGCTCCGTGCGCGTCACCTTCGAGAGCGACCTGGACGAACGACAGTACACGGTTTACCGCGACACGGGAACCGGTTATCACGTGCACGATCAGGGACTCGGGCTGCGCATCGCGGAGAAGAAGAAAGATGTCTCCGACTTTCTGCGCCTGCACCTGGGGATCGAGCCGGGCACGGATTTGAAGGCGCTGTTTCGCTCCGCCGTAGGTGTCCCGCAGGGCTCATTCACAGCCGAATTTCTGCTCGCGCCGAACGCGCGTAAAGCCTCCTTTGATCGACTCCTGAAGGTGGAAGAGTACCGCGAGGGGGCGGAGCGCCTTCGCGATACTGTGAGTTTGATTCGTGAGCGCACCTCGGAAGTGCGCGAGCGCATCGCAGGGGCCGAAGGCCAACTCGCGCGCTACGACGAACTGGTCGCAGAGCACACGTTGGCGGCGGCGCGCGTCCGTGAGCTTGAAGCGGCAATGGGCGAGTTACAGCAAGAGATAAACGAGCGCGCACGCGTCGTCGAGCTGATGGATCAAGCGGAGCGATATGTGAGCGAGACGCGCCTCGTCGCAGATCGTCTTGAGGTCGAACGCGACGCGGCCTTGAGGCGCGCCAGCGATTTAGGCATCGAGCGCGATGCTGCGCGGGCTGCGCTTGAGCGCCAGCAGAGCGCCCGTGCAGATCATCTTGAGCACCTCTCGGCGCTCGATCTTCTTCGTGAGCTGGAGACGAAGCGCGCCGCACGCGATCCCCTCCGCACCGAAGCCGAAAGGGTCGCGCGCCTGCTCGTCTCCGCCACGGGCGACGTGCGTCGTCTCGAAGAGGCGCTCGAACGCGCGGCTCGTGCCGCTCAGTCGATTGCAGCGCTTGAGCCGTTGATAGTCGAGCAGGAGGAGTTGGAGCGCGAGCGTGAGCGCCTGCGTGATCTTCGCGCCCAGGCCATCAGCGCCCGCGAACGTCTCACGCAGTTGGACGTAGAGCTTGAGCACTTGCGCGCCCAGCACACGCAGACGCGCGAGCGCATACGCGAGGCAGAGCGCGGGAGCGGCGCGCAGGAACGCGTGGCGCAACTGGAAAGCGACCGCCTTGATGTGGAGACGACCCTGAGCCGGATGGAGAGGGCTGCGACGAGCGCCGGACATTTGCAGGATCAACGTAAAGACGCCGAGCGCGAGGCTTTGCGTCTTCAGCGCGAGGTTGCGCGTCACGAAAAGGAGATTGCCGATCTCGAAAAACTCTCCGAGCGTGCGGCGGAGGCGGCGCAGCTCGTCGCACGCGAAAGCGATCTGACGGAGCGGCTCGCGCACCTGCGCGCAGAGATTACGCGCGACGAGAAGTTCCAAAGGGAAGTCAAAGGCGGACTCTGCCCGATCCTGTCCGAGCGCTGTCTGAATATCGGTGAAGGACAGACGCTCGAAGACTATTTCACAGGGCAGTTCGCCACCAACCGTGCGCAACTGAAGGCGATGGAGAAGGAGCGCGCCGAGCTTTCGGTCGCAGTGCGTGAGGCGCGCGAGGCGGAAAAACATCTTTCGCGCCTTGAAAGCGCCGAGCATCAGTTGAAGAGCGAGCGCAAGCTGCTCGCCGAACGTCAGGGCACGCTCGCTCGTTTGGAGCGCGAGCTGGCGGCGCTTCCAGACGCCAGCCGCGAGCGCTTGCAGCAGTTGAAATTCCAGCTATTCGGCATCGACGCCGAGTTGAAGGATCAACGCGAAGCAGCGCTGCGCTTCGCAGAGCTTCAGCCACTTCAGCAACGCTTGAAGGAGATCGAGCAGGAGGGCAAGCGCCGTAAAGAGGAGCGCGACGGCGTGGCCGCAGCGGCAGAGGCCGTGACCACCCTGGAGAAGGATATAGAGGAAACGGACGCGCGGCTGCGTCGGCTTAAAGACCCGCGTGCCTCCGCCGCTTCGCTTCGCGCGGAGGCCGAGAGCGCGCCCGCGCGCCAGGCTGAGCTTAGCGGTGCGACCGATGCGCTCCGCGCGCTCGAAGAGCAGTCGCGCACACTCAACCGTCAGTTAGAGCAGTACAAAGGGCTGGATACACAGTGGGAGGAGGCTAGAGAAAGGCGCGACCGCACCGCGCCCGCTCACCACGAGTACGTCGCCAGCGAGAGCCTGGCCGCGCAGCTCCCCGCGCGCGAAGCGGAGCTGGCGCGGGCTGAAGAACAGGCCGCACGCGGGGCGCTTGAGGCTGAAAATGCGCGGCGCGAGCACGAGACGGCCACACACGCCTACGACCGCGAGCAGCACAACCTGGAGCGCGCAGGGCTGGCCCAGGCGCGCGAGCGTGGTGCCGCCACTTCAGCGCAATTGGAGGCGGCGCGGGTGCGCGAATCCTCTCTCGGTGCGGAGATCGAGCGGCTACGCGAGGTGCGCGACCAAATGCGCGAAGAGTTTCGCGCCAAAGAGCGGCTGGAAGAGCTGAACGAGGCGACGGATTTCATACGCGACATTCTCAAGCAAGCCGGGCCGCTCGTCACCGAAAGCTATCTCTATAACATCTCGATTGAAGCGAACCAGCTCTTTCGTGAGATCACGGGCGAGGCCGGACGCGCGCTCAGGTGGTCGCGCGACTACGAGATCATCCTCGAAGAAGAGGGGCACGAGCGTTCCTTTCCAAACCTGTCGGGCGGCGAGCAGATGGCCGCCGCTCTCTCCATCCGCCTCGCGCTCCTCAAACAACTCTCCGACATCCGCCTCGCCTTCTTCGACGAGCCGACGGTCAACATGGATCAGGAGCGGCGAGAGCGTCTCGCACAGCAGATCGGACAGGTGCAGCACTTCGACCAACTCTTCGTCATCTCGCACGACGACACCTTCGAGGAGAACGTAGACCACATCCTTCACATCAAAGGAAGGGATGAGGGCAACCAAGGGATGAAGGATGAGGGATGAGGGATGAATAAAAACCAGAAAAGTTTTTCCACTCATCCCTCATCCCTCATCCCTCATCCCTTAAAGAAGTCGGTGACGATTTTTTGTGACGGGTCGAGCTTAGGCAACGGGCAGGCCGCTGAGACGCGCGCGGCTGCCGTTGCGCTTCTGGGTTATCGCGGCGTGTGGCGCGGTGTCGGTTCGTATCTGGGTGTGGCGACCAACCAGCAGGCGGAGATCGCCGCCGCTGCTCTCGGCCTCGAAGCCCTGCGCGAGCCCTGCCGCGTGCGCGTGGTGACGGATTCGCGCTACGTCGTCGAGACCATGTCCGGGCGCTTCCGCCGCAAATCCAATCCTGAATGGTGGGCGCGCCTGGACGCCGCCGCACGCCCCCACCAGATCACCTGGGAATGGGCTAAGGGTCACGACGGTCACGTCATACAGGAGGCCGCAGATAAGGCTGCGCGTCGCATCGCCGCACTTGGTCGCGCAGACGAGAGCGTGCTGCGGGATGCGGTTGACCGGATCGGTGTGGTCGAGATTGATGACTGAGTCAGAGAGACGCATCCGTGTTGACGGCTCTCAGGCGGAAGCCCGACCGTGAGGTAGCGCGTCGCTACACGCGCCTTCCCTGACAGCCTGGCTTTTACCATCTCTGATTCTCGTCGCCCTCTCCTGATTCGCTTTCGTTCCCGTTCGCCTTTATAATTCCCCAACCCTGACAAAGCGAGTTGCTCTCCGAGGACGCCTCGCGTTTGTAGCTTCAAAAGGTAGTCTGGCAAGTGACCAAGGTCTTCGCTCCAATCCAGATACGCTGGCCGACGGTGCGCGCTTTTTGTGGGCGGCGCGAGCCCTCCGTGATGGCGGCAGGGTGTGGCGCGTGGCTCATCCTGACGCTCTGTGTGCTCGCGCTTCTAACCCCGGTGCGGGCGCAGTCGCGTGGCTGGTTGTGGCAGAACCCGCTGCCGCAGGGCAACGAGATACTCTGCATACGCTTCGCTAAAGACAAGGAGCATGGGTGGGCTGTCGGCTCCGACGGCGTGATCCTGCGCACGGACGACGGCGGCTTTGACTGGGAAGTGCAGAGCGCGCCGCTGGTGACAACGCTCTACAGCATCTACGTGAAGGACAAATCGAGCGCTGTGGCGGTCGGCGCGCGTGGGGCTGTCTTGACGACGGAAAACGGCGGCTCGAAGTGGACGTTGAGGCCGGTTGGCCTCAAGGATCATCTTTACAGCGTTACTTTCTCTGCCGGAGACGCGCTTCACGGGTGGGCTGTCGGCTCCTACGGGCGCATCATCGCCACCACCGACGGCGGCGCGACGTGGCGCGTGCAGTACAGCAATGTGAACGCACATCTGTTCAGCGTCTCTTTCGCGAACATGCAGTTGGGCGCAGCCGTCGGAGCTCAGGGAATGCTGCTCATGACAGAGGATGGCGGCGCGACGTGGCATCAACGTAAAAACCTGGGACAGTTGCCGCTCACGAGCGTGACGTTCATCACGCCGAAGCGCGGCGTGGCGGTCGGCTACGGCGGGCGTGTCCTTCGGACAGAAGACGGCGGCGCAACCTGGAACGCCGTCGAGGTCTTTGTGAGCACAGACCTCTTCTCCGTCTACTTCATGGACGAGCGGCACGGCTGGGCGGCGGGCGAGCGGGGCGTCGTGTTGACGACCGCCGACGGAGGCCATATCTGGCTGCCCGTCAACGTGCGAACCAGCCCGCGTCTCTCGACCGTCTACTTCGCAGATGAGGAGACAGGATGGGCTGCGGGCGGCGACGGACTGATCCTGCGCACGGACGATGGCGGCCTCGGTTGGAGGCGTCTCTCGGAGGGCGGGCGCGACGACCTGGCTGACATCTTCTTTCTGGACGGCTCGCGCGGCTGGGCGGTCGGCGCGCGTGGGAAGATTCTGTACACGAGTTCGGGAGGCAAAAGTTGGACTGTACGTCCATCGGGCACGACCGAGCGTCTGAACGCCGTCACCTTTATCAACGAGAAGCAGGGCTGGATCGTCGGCGAGAAAGGGATCATCCTGCGTTCGATGAACGGCGGCGTGACGTGGACGCGCGTGCCCACGAGTGTGACGGAAGAGTTGTTCGGAGTCTTCTTCCTCAACCCGCAGCGCGGCTGGGCGAGCGGGGCGCGCGGCACGATCCTTCAGACGGATGACGGCGGAGAGACCTGGCACGGGATGGTCACGAACACCATGGCGTGGCTCGAAGACGTGCATTTTACGGATGAGAAACACGGGGTCGCCGTCGGCGCGCAGGGCACGATCCTGCTCACGCAGGACGGCGGCGAGAAGTGGCGTCACGTCAGGGCGCAGTTGCGGGAGTGGCTCTACGCCATTGCGTTCGCAGATGCGCAGCGCGGCTACATCGTCGGCGAGAAAGGGATCATCCTGCGCACGGACGACGGCGGCGCGACCTGGAAAGATCAGGAGAGCGGCGTCAAGTCGAACCTCTTTGCGGTGGCGGTGGCGGCGCGCGACGACGCTCTCATCTCCGGCGATCAGGGGCGCGTGCTTCGCACCAAGGACGGCGGCCTGACATGGGAGATGCAGCCGACCATCACGAGCGTGCCCCTCTTCTCTGTCGCTTATCGCGGCGGCACGAACGCCTGGGTCGCCGGGCGCGGCGGCGCGATCCTGCGGCGCACGGACGCCGTCGCGACCCTGAGAATCCCGCGTCTCAAGAGCGCGCCCGCCTTGCGCGGCGCACCCAGGCTTCAAACGCAGGACGCACAGGAAGCTCCCCCTCTCATCATTGATGACGGCGACATTCCGCGCGCCGTCCCACCGGAGAAACGCACATCACAACCATAAAGAGTTGGTCGGTTGTCCGTGGTCGGTGGTCAGTTGTTTCGCTTTCACAACTTGACCTTTGAAGGCTTACCTGGCGGTTCGCTCAACCAACAACGGACAACGGACAACTGACAACGGACTCTTTTTCAGTATACAATTTGAATGAAGGTTCAAAATCGGGTACTCCCTCCAGGGAACGGAGCAAACACGCTTTATGTCAGTCGAACAATCAGCGGCGCAGAAGGACGTTCCAAAGACGCCGGACGATAAGACGGATCGGTTGCGCCGCGCGCGCCATGACAATATCAGTCGGATGGAGACGGATGATTACGTCTGTCTACAGCCAGCGACACCTTTGGCGGAAGCCATCGAGCGGATGAAAGATGACGAGGGCGGCTGCGCCATCATCTGCGAGGACAGGCGCGTCGTCGGCATCTTCACAGAGCGCGACCTCTTGACCAAGATCATCGGCGAGCAGGTGGATTTGAACGCGCCCGTGAGCGATTGGATGACGCCCGTGGTCGCCACCATGCCGCCCGATGGAACGATTGGCGATGCCGTGCGCGTGATGAACGAGAAAGGCTACCGCAACATTCCTGTGGTCAAAGATGGTCAGCTCGTCGGCGCTGTCTCCGTCTTCGACGTCATCACGTACCTCGCCGAGAGTTACCCGAAAGAGACTATGAATCTGCCGCCCGTCACAGGACAGGTCATGGACACACAAGAAGGAGGATAGACGATTTTGGAATGTGGATGACGGATTGCGGATTGAAAGACAAGCACACGCTTCTTCATCACGCCAGTCCGCAATCCGCAATCCGTAATCCGCAATTATTATGAGTTCTGTCATCGAAACACCTGCCGAAACTATTGAGAAGGATTTTGAGGAAGTCGAGACCGTCACCATACGCTTTGCCGGAGACTCCGGCGACGGCATGCAGTTGACGGGCACGCAGTTCACGAACACGTCTGCTGTGGTCGGCAACGACATCTCGACGCTGCCGGACTTTCCGGCGGAAATCCGTGCGCCTGCCGGAAGCCTGCCGGGCGTCAGCGGATTCCAGTTGAACTTTTCCAGCCAGGACATACGCACACCCGGCGATCAGCCGAACGTACTGGTCGCGATGAACCCGGCGGCGCTCAAGGTCAATCTCTCCGATCTTGAAGAGGGCGGCACGATCATCATCAATACGGATGAGTTCACGAAAGAGAATCTGGCGAAGGCCGCCTATCAATCGAACCCTTTGGAAGACGGCACGCTCAAAGGCTACCGTGTGCACCGTCTTCCGATCACGACGCTCAACATGAACGCGCTCAAAGATCAGGTCAAGCTCTCGCGCAAGGAGATGGATCGCTGCAAGAACTTCTTCGCGCTCGGAGTGCTCTACTGGCTCTACGACCGTCCGATGGAGCCCACCATCAATTGGATTCACGCCAAGTTTCAGAAGAACCCGGAGGTCATGAAGGCCAACGAGATCGTGCTCAAGACCGGCTACAACTTCGCAGACACGACCGAGGTCTTCACCACGCACTACACGGTCAAGAAGGCGCAGATCGCCCCCGGCAAGTATCGCAAGATCACCGGCAACGAAGCGACAGCCATTGGCTTCATCGCCGCCTCGCAACTATCCGGGCGTCCCCTTTTCTACGGCTCGTACCCGATCACGCCCGCCTCGGACATTCTGCACGAGCTGGCGCGGCACAAGAATTTCGGCGTCAAGACGTTTCAGGCCGAAGACGAGATCGCGGCCATCTGCGCGGCCATCGGCGCAAGCTTCACAGGCCACATCGGACTGACGGGAACAAGCGGGCCCGGCGTCGCGCTCAAGCAGGAGGCCATCGGCCTGGCGGTGATGACGGAGCTTCCCGTGGTCATCATCAACGTGCAGCGCGGCGGCCCATCGACGGGCTTGCCGACGAAAACCGAGCAGGCAGACCTCTTCCAGGCCGTCTGGGGACGCAACGGCGAATGCCCTGCGGTGGTGGTCGCGCCCTCTACGCCCGCGGACTGCTTTCACATGGCGATTGAGGCCGTCAGGCTCAGCTTCAAATATATGACGCCCGTCTTCTATCTCTCGGACGGCTACCTAGCGAACGGCGCAGAGCCCTGGATGCTCCCGGATGTCGAAGACCTGCCGCAGATCAAGATCGACTTTGTGACCGACCCGACGAACTTCATGCCCTATGCGCGCGACGAAGAGACACTGGCTCGCCCCTACGCGATTCCCGGCACGCCCGGTTTAGAGCATCGCGTCGGCGGCATCGAAAAGCAGCACCTGACGGGCAACGTCAACTACGATCCTGAAAACCATCACTTCATGGTCAAGCTCCGCCAGGAGAAGGTTGACCGCGTGGCGAACGACATCCCGCAGCTCGAAATCTTCGGCGAAAAGAGGGGCAAGGTGCTCGTGCTCGGCTGGGGCTCGACGTACGGGTCGATCACCTCTGCGGTCGAAAAGTTGCAGCGCGAGGGGAAGCCCGTTTCAAGCGCGCACTTGCGCTATCTCAATCCGTTCCCGAAGAACCTCGGCGAAGTGCTCGCAGGCTTCGAGACGGTGATCGTGCCGGAGATGAATTTAGGCCAGCTCTGTACGATGATACGCGCGAAGTATTTGGTGGATGCCGTCGCCTTCTCGAAGGTCAAGGGACGCCCCTTCCAGATTCGCGAGATCGTGCGCAAGGTCGAGGAGTATTTGTGATGAGCTATGCTCAGACAGATGACATAGAAGGCTTTGACCCAAAGGAGTGGGACATTCGCCGCGAAGGTCGCGAGTGGGCGGGTGAAGAGTTTGACAAACGCATTTACCAAGCGCCTGAGAAAATAGAGTTCCGTGGAGGCATTTTCATCGGCGAGGAGCAGAGGCTAACGGTTTTGGCTATGCTGTTGGAGAATCTCGGCATTGACAAGGCTGTGCGTTTAGGTAATCCGGCTGATTGGAAAGCGGCAGTAGCAGAATTGGAGTAAGAGAATGCCAGCTTCCCCTCTAACTGCTAAACCCCGCTCTGTTCATGACGTGTACGCAGAAGGACTGCGGTACTTTATGGGACAAGGAAGGCTTCAAGGCACGCTGGCGCAGCTATCCTCTGATCTGAAGCGGCACGGGATAGATTACATGGTCATCGGCGCAATCGCTTTGATGGCTCATGGTTATCCGCGATTTACTGAAGATGTCGATCTTGTGCTGACGCCCGAAGGGCTGGAAACATTTCATCGGGAGTTGATCGGGCTGGGTTATAGACCGGCGTTTCCAGGCGCTAGAAAAAGGCTGCGTTCGACAAGCGACGGCGTCAGCGTAGAAGTGATCGTGGCCGGAGAATATCCGGGCGACGGCAAGCCAAAGCCAGTAAGCTTTCCCGACCCTGCCGACGCTTCGATTGAGATTGACGGCGTGCAGATCGTTACGCTTGAGAAACTGATTGAATTGAAACTAGCCTCCGGCATGACAGCGCCCGACCGGTTGAAGGATTTGGCGGACGTACAGGAGTTAATCAAGATTCGTGGCCTGACTTCCGACTTCGCCGTAGAGTTGAATCCTTATGTGCGAGAGCAGTATTTGCAGTTATGCGGAGCAGTGGAAAAGGCTCGTGAAGATTTACAAGATAGTGCAGAAGATAGAGGAACATTGTGACGACGAGAAGGCAAACATCAAAGAATATTCGTGAGCGTGAAGTTGAAGATAAGTATCGTCTCAGGTTACATCGTATAGTCGCTCACTATCTTGCTATTAGGGCTTGGTGTAATGGTTTTGATTGTATTGTGCTATCCCGGAATAACCTTAAAAAGCTTTTTGATATAGACAGCACACCCGAACCACGTATAGAACAGATTAAAAGGGATATAAAACCTTGGCTCAAAGATTTTCAGCCGTACTACTCCAAGTACGACCGAAAAAAAACTCATGTCGATTATTTGTTTCTCTTTAGAGAGAAAGATGCATTGCCTAAACCTGAGGACTCATATTTTCCTGATATACCGGCAGTCAGAAAAGCTATTAAAAAAATTAACACTTCTATCGAGCCAAAATCACCAAAGGCAGTTCTGTTTTCTGATCTTATAGGCGGCGAAGCTCCAACAGAGGAAGAGATTATTTCTAGACTTACTCTGCTTGCGGTGGGCTTAAAACCAGCCAAAAAGAAAGAGGCGGGTAGCGACCAGCAAACAAAACCAACCCTATCTAAAGGGGAAACAGGAATCGCAATGTCTAGTATTGTGCAACCTCTGACATTTAGGAAACTGTAAATTTAGTCAGATATATCTAAGGAGTTAATAATGAGCACAGGTTCTAACGGAACAAACGGGAACGGAAACAAGGACAACGCGGAGGCTGCCGCCTCGCCTGAAGCGTATGCCGGTTCGATGGCGGCGGGCGAGGCTGCTCCACCGCCTGTGAAGCTGACGAAGGCTGATTTCGTGTCGGGGCAGGAGGTGCGCTGGTGTCCTGGGTGCGGCGACTACGCGATCCTGAACAACGTGCAGAAGGTGATGCCGGAACTGGGCATCTCGCGCGAGAAGATGGTCTTCGTGTCAGGCATCGGCTGCTCCAGTCGCTTCCCCTATTACATGAACACCTACGGCTTTCACAGCATACACGGGCGCGCGCCCGCGATTGCGACCGGCATCAAGGCGTCGAACCCTGAACTCTCCGTGTGGGTGATTACGGGCGACGGCGACGCGCTCTCCATCGGCGGCAACCATTTCATGCACGCCATTCGTCGCAACCTAGACCTCAACTACATACTCTTCAACAACCGCATCTATGGTCTGACGAAGGGGCAGTACAGCCCGACCTCTGAGTTCGGCAAGAAGACTAAATCCACTCCGATGGGTGTCATTGATTACCCGCTCAACCCGCTCTCGGTCGCGATAGCCAGCGAGGCGACGTTCGTCGCGCGCTCTATAGACATCGACGTGAAGCATCTCGGCGCGATGGTCGAAGCGGCAGCCCGTCACAAAGGCGTCTCCTTCCTTGAGGTCTATCAAAACTGCAACATCTTCAACGATGGCGCATTCGAATACTTCACAGAGCGAAGCGTGCGCTCTGACCGCGTGCTCTATCTTGAACACGGGCGACCGATGATCTTCGGCAAAGACAAGAACAAGGGCATCCGCATGAACGGCGCGCATCCGGAAGTCGTCCAGATAGGCGAGAACGGCATCACGGAATCCGACCTGCTCGTGCACGACATACACCTTAAAGACCCTTCGGTCGCCTTCATGCTCGCGCGCATGGAGCAGCCCGATTTCCCGCAGCCCGTCGGCATCTTCCGCGCCGTCGAGCGCGCCACCTACGAAGACCTCATGGCCGGCCAGATCGAAACAGCTATCGGCAAACTGGGGCCTGGAAGCCTTGAGAAGCTGATCAATAGCGGCGACACGTGGACGGTAGAATAAGGGATGAGGGATGAGGGATGAGGGATGAATTAAAAATATCTCTTATTCATCCCTCATCCCTCATCCCTCATCCCTTTTATTGACGGAGCGAAGCGACGAATGATCTGTCCATCATGTGGATTTGACAATATAGAGGGCGTGGATCGCTGCGATAATTGTATGAAGCCGCTGCGTGATCTGGATGTGCCGCGTCCCGACGCGAGTCGCGGGCTGGTGCGTTCGGTGATGGAGGACGACCTCAGTCATCTCGATCTCGAAGAGACGCTCGTGGCGTCTCCCTCGGATCGTGTGAGAGAACTGATTCGCCGCATGAAGGAGACTAATGCGACCTGCGCGCTCGTGCTCGAAGGAGATAATCTCGCAGGCATCTTCACCGAACATGATGTGTTGAGCAGGCTGGCGGGGACGAGCGTGGATGTGCTTGACGCGCCAGTCAGCGAGTTGATGACACCGAACCCTGAGGCGCTCAAAGAGTCGGATTCGGTGGCTGCCGCGCTCAACAAGATGGCAATGGGACGCTACCGCCATGTGCCGGTCATCAAGAGCGACGGCAGCTACGTCGTGACCTCAATCCGACATGTGCTGAAATTCATCGCACAGGAAGACTGGTAAGGCGCGAGCGCTCAGGTTTCAGGCTCGCCAGTTGCCTTCGCGCCTTACTTGAATCCCGTCGTGAGGCTCGACCCGACGACCCTGACGCGCGCTACGTGCGGAGGCCCTTCATAACCTCTCCCCACTTCGATGAGGATCAAGGCGATTCTCGGCTCAAGCGGGCTCTGGACATATCCCAGCACTTTTATTTCGAGCGGCAGCACTCCATCTTGTTCCACCGTATAGGTCTTCTCGAAGACAGTCTTCTTTCCCTGCCGCTCGGAGCTGAGTTGTAAGGCGGCATGGCCGACGCCGACCGTGTTCGCCGGTTTATCCTCTTTCTCTTTGAGTTTCAGGTCTAACGTTAATTGATCGCCCTCGTACTTGATCGGAAAGAGCAGCAGGGCGGCGCTCCCCTGTGGCTTAATGTCGTACTCTCTCAATTTATCGGAGAACAGCTTTTGCTTCTCCTTCCAGAGAGCCTGGAGCGACTGTGGCGACTTCTCAGGGTTCTCCTGATCGTCGCTGCTATAATCATATGACCATAGAACTTTGTCTGTCTTGAGATCGAGGATGTACAGCTTGGCGAAGTAACAACCGCAGGCTTCGTCCACGGGCTCAAGGTAGTAGGCGAACTTTCCGTCCTTCGACCATCCGATTGGATAAAAGCTTTCCGTCAGCAGCCGATCCACCGAAGGATCTTCAAAGTAGTCTGGAAGGCGTCTTCTGACCTCCGCCTCCAATTTCAGTTGGAGAGGTTGGTTATAGAATGTGCCCTGCCCGTTATTCCAGCCTTGAACAGGCGAGATGCCCATCACAAAGGCCATCGCGATGAGAATAGTTGTGCCGAGCGCCAGTCTTGAAGTCATGTTCTTACCTCTCACTGAGCTAAAATTTTTAATACGGAGCCACAGGCTGAATGGTCTAGCTTTAAGGCTCTTCCGCTGGCTCGTATACCTTATAGGTCTTACCATTCCAGTAAAGGTAGATATCTATGCCCGCCTCTGTCGGAATGGCGACGGCATCGCCTCTCGCCATTCCGGGCGCGGCCTCTGCTCTGCTGCCTCTTGGAGGCCGCTTCTTTCTGAGAGACAGGAGATTCGAGCCCCCCGGCTCCTCCCAAATCGGCGTGGAGAAGTAGTCGCGATCCGTTAAAAGATACCTGCCCGCAGGAGTCTGAGTATCCCATCCGGCGGCTGCGCCGTGAATGATAACCAGCGCCAAGTCGGATGTACCCTGCGAATTTTTCCTTTCATATCCCCAGGGGTTCAATACCACAACTCCCTTCGGCAGACTGCTCTTCGCTTGTTTGAGATGAATGAGAGCGATCAGGTCATGGCGCGAGTCTCCGTTGAAATCGCCGGTCAGGAAATAAGGCTTTCTGTCCTTTGCGACCTCAATGCCTGCCCCGAACAGGCGCAGGATGGCGGCCTCAGCTTTCGCGGCTGTGTTCTGGCTGCCAACTGCTTTATGCCCATTCTGCGGATGCGGCACGCGAGCACGGACGGCGAGCGCACTCCCGCCGACGCATATCGACAATGAGAGGAAGAAGAGTGTCATCAGCCTTCCCCTGGCAGCATCCAACTCTGTTACTTTCATACCGCCTCCTCAATTAGTGTTTGGTCGCAAAAAATCAAAGGCGATCAGATGCCCGGCACTGGTCATACTTTATTTCGTCTTCTTCTTCGCCTGACGCTGTTTGAAAGCACGTTCTCCGCCCGTCTCGCCGAGAGGCACATTGGTGGGAGCGGCAGCCGGAACCGAGGGCGTGTTGGAGCGCGGCGTGGCGGCGTCTGAGCCCATATGCTGCTTCGATTCATCCTCGAACATGTCGCTCGCCGCTTTGCGCCTTCCGCGCAGAGCCGGAGTCTCCTTTTTCGCTTCCCGGTTCTGATCCGGGTTGCCCGCGAATCCGGTCTGCTGCCCGCGCAGCCTGGTTGACCTGCCGACCTTGCTCTGCTTCTCTTTACTGCTCATTTTCCATTCTCCCCCTATTCGCCGAAATGTAGTTTTAGTGTGTCGTGCGCTCGGCTGCGTCTTCCGCCACTTCGCGGATCGCACCGGCAGGCGGCTTGGTTTCAAACTGCGCTTTCGTGCGTGCCATAGACCACTTGAGAAGCGGCGGTGTGACGAGTGTTGTAATGATCACCATGATGACGACCGCGCCGAACGTTGATGAGTTAATGACAGGCTCTTTCACCCCTTGCGCATTGGGCAGCATCAGCGTTGCGCCGATGCCCGCGAAGATGAGTCCGACTTCGCCGCGCGGGATCATGCCGAGCCCGACCGCCAGACGGTTGACGCCACGCTCTATGATCGCCAGTGAGCAGACCTGTTTGCCGATGATCGCCACGAGGGTCAGAAGCCCCGCGAAGCCCAGCAACTCAGGCTTCGCGAAGGCGCGCAGCTCAACCTTGAGTCCCATCAGCACGAAGAAGATGGGAACGAGAACGGCGCTCACGGGCGTCAGCAGATCGTTGAGATTAAGCTCCCTGTGCTCGCGCCCGGAGTGAAAGTGCACTTCATCGAGCACGAGCCCGGCGGCAAATGCTCCGACGATTGGCGCAAGACCGACACGGGCTGCCGCCCACGCCAGCAGAAAGCAGAATGAAATCGCCAGCGTCAACAGCACGCCCCGCCCCTCGAAGCGACTCGCACCGCGCAGCAGGTGCGGCACGACGAGATGTCCTGCGGCTAACGCGCCGACGAGGAAAAGGATGGCCTTAGCGGCGATCCAGATGACCTCAAAGATGGAAAGAGTGGCGGCCTGCGCGGCGGCTGTGATCGCGCCTGCTATGACGGCCAGGATCAACAGCCCCAGCACATCGTCTATGACAGCCGCGCCGAGGATGATGCGCGCCTCGCGCGTGACCAGTCTCTTCATATCTTTGAGCACGCGCGCCGTGATCCCTACGCTCGTCGCGCACAGCACCGCGCCGATGAAGATGTGTCCGAGCCGCGCTTCATCTGGCAGAAAGTAGGCGGCCACCCCCCAGCCCAGAAAGAAGGGGGCGACGACGCCCACCACCGCGACCAGCAGAGACGACCAACCGACTTCGAGCATCTCGCCCAGGTCTGATTCCAGTCCGACCTCGAACAGGAGCAGGATGACGCCGATCTCCGCGAGCGCCCCGATCACCTGGTTTGTCTTGAGCGGCTCGGCGATTGTCAAACCAAAGAGCGCTAGATTGCCGACGATGATGCCTCCGATCAGCTCGCCAAGTACGGCGGGCTGTCCGATCCTCTCGAAAAGCTCTCCGCACACCTTGGCGACGATCAGGATCACAGCCACGCCGACCAGCACTAAAGGGTCCAGGCCATGCCCACCATTACCCTCCGCCGTCTGTGCTGCCGCGTTATTCGTGGACGCAAAAGTTGAACCCACTGCACACAGAACTGCGGCGAGCGTCGTCGCGCACATGAATGGATTTGGTCTCATCACTTCAGGCTTTCAGTTAATCTTATAGACCATTCCAGCGTGTGTGGAAAGCGGTCTCAGTCCCGCCACCGCGCTTCTTCTAAGCTTAGGGAAAGGCGGGGTAGTTTCAGTTAATCTCTGTGCCATCTCCGTGTTCTCTGCGTCTCTGTGGTGAATCAACTTCAAGTAAGACTCACCACCGCAGACACAGAGGGCGCAGAGGATGCACAGAGAATAAATCCAATCAGGACACTACCTGGACGCGGATGTTCTTTTGCGGAGAGGTGCTGCCGAGTGTCATAATACACGTCCTCTGCGCAGTCGTGGCGGCGTGCGCCACGGATTCCTTGAGGTATATGGTGAAGCTTCTTTTGTCGGGGATTAAATAATATGAGATCACGCTGGTATAGAGTGTTGGCGAGCAGGCCAATGGTAGGGTCGAAGTGGCTGAGCCTGAGTCTCGTCATACTCCTTGCGCTACCGTCCGCCGGGTTTGCGCGTTTGTTGCCGGAGACGACGACGCAGCCGCCCCTCGTCGCTCAGGTCGGCGGCATTGAGCAATCGTTTCCACAAGACCCTGTTGCCAAGATCGCGCCGGAGGTGCTCGGTGAGACGACTGAGGGCAAGACTGCCTCGGTCGTCATCTTCCTGGCTGACCAGGCAGACTTGAGCGCAGCCTATAACATGAAAGATCAGGACGCACGCGGCTGGTTCGTCTTCAACACCCTCACAGAGCACGCCGCGCGCACCCAGTCTGATCTTCAAGCCTTACTCAAGGCGCGGGGCGTGAGCTTCCAGTCCTACTGGGCTGCCAACATGCTTATCGCTACGGCTGACCGCACCCTCGTCGAACTCATCGCCGCCCGCGCCGACGTAGCACACATAGACTCCAACAAGCCCTCGCGCTGGATCGAAGACCCTGTGGTTGCTTCTTCAGACCTCGCACCCAGTAGCCCCGCCGCCGTCGAATGGGGTGTGCAGAACGTCAACGCCCCGGCAGTATGGGGACAGGGCTACACAGGCCAGGGCATAGTCATCGGCGATCAAGACACGGGCGTGCGCTGGACACACGCCGCGCTCAAGAACCAGTATCGCGGCTGGAACGGCAGCAGCGCCGACCACAATTACAACTGGCACGACGCCATTCATAGCGGCGGCGGCTCCTGCGGGCCGAACACTACTGCTCCCTGCGATGATAACGGCCACGGCACACACACCACCGGAACCACCTCCGGCAGCGACGGCGGCTCGAACCAGATCGGCGTCGCTCCCGGAGCGCGCTGGATTGGCTGCCGCAACATGAATCAGGGCATGGGAACCCCTGCCACCTATACGGAGTGCTTCCAGTTCATGATCGCCCCCACTGACCTCAGCGGCCAGAATCCGAACCCCGCCCTGCGCCCACACGTCCTCAGCAACAGTTGGACTTGCACGGCCAGCGAAGGCTGCACGACCCGCGCCGAGTTGGAGACGATCATCAACAATACGCAGGCGGCGGGCATCTTCGTTGATGTCGCAGCGGGCAACGCTGGCCCTGCTTGCTCGACCGTGCAGGAGCCACCGGCGATCTACCGCGAGGCGTTTAGCGTCGGCGCGATTGACATCAACAACGCGCTGGCATCTTTCAGCAGCCGTGGGCCGAGTACGTACTACACCCCGAACCTGCTGAAGCCGAACATTTCAGCCCCCGGCGTCAACGTGCGCTCCGCCACCAATTCCAGCGACACCAGCTACGCCAATTTTTCCGGCACTTCGATGGCGACGCCGCACGTCGCGGGCGTGGTAGCTCTGCTCTGGTCTGCGCGCCCGCAGTTAGTGCGCGACATCAGTATGACCAAGTCGATCTTGCAGAACACCGCCAATCCGGGTGTGACGCTCAGCACGCCACAGACCTGCGGCGGCATTGCATCGACCCAGATTCCGAACAACTCCTTCGGCTACGGACGCGTTGACGCGCTAGCCGCCGTCAGCGCCCCGACGCTGCAATTCAGCAGCCCCGCCTACAGCGTCAACGAAGGCGCGGGCATTGCCACCATCACAGTCAAGCGTACGGGAGGTCTGGCCGGAGCCGTCACAGTCCACTACAGCACGAGCAACGTCACAGCCGTCGCCGGGAAGGACTACACAGCCACGTCCGGCACGCTCTCGTTTGCCGCCAATGAGACGAGCAAGACCTTCACCGTTATGATCACCGATGACACCCTCGACGAGGCGGACGAGACCCTTAAGCTGACGCTCAGCAACCCCACAGGCGGGGCGGCTCTCGGTGCCCCCGGCACGGCTACACTGAAGATCATTGATAACGACCTGCCGCCACAATTGTCGATTAACAACACCAACGTCACAGAAGGCAATAGCGGCGCACTGAACGCCGCCTTCACAGTCAGCCTATCAGCAGCGAGCGGGAAGACTGTCACCGTCCATTATGCGACGGCTGACGGGACGGCACATGCGCCTGCCGACTACACAGCCAAGAGCGGGACACTCTCCTTCGCTCCCGGACAATTGAGCAAGCCCATCACGGTCTCAGTCCGTGGCGACTTGCTTGATGAGGTGAATGAGACCTTCTCAGTTACTCTCAGTGCCCCCGTTAATGCAACCCTTGCCGATGGACAGGGGCTTGGCACGATCACAGACAATGACCCGCCGCCCAGCCTCTCGATCAACAACATGACGGTTACGGAAGTGGATGCAGGAACTGTAAACGCTACTCTGACCGTTCGGCTTTCAGCAGCGAGCGGGAAGACTGTGTCCGTCCACTACGCGACGGCCAACGGGACGGCGAGCTCGGCAAGCGATTATGTGGCGAAGTCCGGGACGGTGACGTTCACCGCCGGGCAGACCACGAAGACGATTGTCATAGCGGTCAGAGGTGACGCCGTGCATGAAGCTAATGAGACGTTCGTCGTCAACCTGAGCGCTGCGATCAATGCGATCATTGCAGACACTCAGGGACAGGTGACGATCATCAACGACGATTAGTGCGACTGAGCATCGGGAACATAAGGGAAGATTTAAACGCAAAGAACGCGAAGTTCGTTCGCAAAGGACGCAAAGAGAGTTGAATCTCTTTGCGTCCTTTGCGTCGTCTTACTTTGCGTTCTTTGCGTTTAAATCTTCCGTATGCCCGTTCATTAAGCCTGGCGCACTCTCATCGGCTCGGCTTCGGGCTGCTGTTTCTGTGCCCGCTCGTGCGCGGCTTCTGTTGAGGGCGGGGGTGGCGGCGGATTAGCCACCAGCTTTTCGAGCGCCGCGTCCAGCACGTCGCCGATGTGTGTGACGGGGACGAACTCCAACTGCTTGCGTACGTCTTCCGGTATATCTTCCAGGTCGGCCTCGTTGCGCGACGGGATGATGATCCGACGAATCCCGGCGCGGTGCGCGGCGAGCACCTTCTCCTTGATGCCGCCGACGGGAAAGACCAGACCCGATAAGGTGATCTCGCCTGTCATCGCCGTATCGGGGCGCACGCGGCGTCCCGTGTAGAGAGAGGCGAGCGCGGAGGTCATCGTTACGCCTGCGCTCGGCCCGTCCTTCGGGATCGCCCCGGCTGGAACGTGCAGGTGCACGCCGTAGCCTTTGAACATCTCCGAGTCGATGCCGAACTCTGCGGCATGCGCCCACAGGTAGGAGCGCGCGGCGCGCGCAGACTCCTGCATCACTTCGCCTAATTGTCCCGTCAGCGTCAGCCCCGCGCCGCCCGGCAGCAGCGTCGCTTCGATGAAGAGCACTTCGCCGCCCATCTCCGTCCAGGCCATCCCCGTCGCCACACCCGCAGGCACTTCCTTGCGCGCCTCTTCAGGATAGAAACGCGGCGCGCCAAGGTACTCTTTGATGTCGTCCGCATCAACCGGCACACGCTCCGCTTCATTCTGCGCAATCTTCAGCGCTGCTTTGCGTACGACGCTGCCGATGGTGCGTTCCAACTGCCGGACGCCAGCCTCGCGCGTGTAACGCTCGATGATTAATTGCACGGCTCCGTCCGTGATGCTGAAGCGCTCTTCGTCCAGTCCGTTCTCCCTGATCTGACGCGGAACGAGATACTGCCGCGCGATATGAAGCTTCTCCTGATCGGAGTAGCCCGCAAGCGAGATGATCTCCATGCGGTCGCGCAAAGGCGACGGAATCGGAGCCAACTGGTTGGCCGTCGCGATGAAGAAAACGCGCGAGAGGTCGAAAGGAAGATCAAGGTAGTGATCGCGAAACGTGTTGTTCTGCTGCGGGTCTAGAATCTCCAGCAGCGCCGCCGCCGGATCGCCCCTGTAATCCGCGCCGAGTTTGTCTATCTCGTCGAGCATCATGACGGGGTTGTTCACCCCTGCGCGCCTGATGGATTGAATGATGCGACCAGGCATTGCGCCGATGTAGGTGCGACGATGCCCGCGCAACTCCGCCTCGTCGCGCACGCCGCCCAAGCTTAGACGCTCGAACTCGCGACCCAGCGCGCGCGCAATCGAACGCCCCAGACTGGTCTTGCCGACGCCGGGCGGCCCGACGAAACAGAGGATCGGGCTTTTCGTATCGGGGCGCAGCTTGATGACGGCCAGAAATTCGAGGATGCGCTCCTTGATGTCTTCGAGCCCGTAGTGATCTTCGTCCAGGACGCGCCGCGCCTCTTTCAAATCCAGCTTGTCTTCCGTAGATTTTTTCCACGGCAGCTCAATCACGTATTCCAGATAGGTGCGGATCACATGATAGTCGGGCGCGGCGGATGGCAGCCGCTCCATGCGCCGCAACTCGCGCTCGGCCTCTTTGCGCACGTCTTCGGGGAGGTCTGCCGTTTCCAGCCGCTCGCGGAGCAGATCGGCTTCGGCACGCTCGCCCCCTTCGTCCTCGCCCAGCTCTTTCTGAATGGCCTTGATCTGCTGGCGCAGTAGGTAGTCGCGCTGCGCCTTGTTCATCTCCGTCTGCGCTTCGGTGGCGATCTTGGAGCGTAGCTGCATGATCTCGACTTCGCGCGAGAGCAGCGTATAGGCGAGCCGCAGCAGCTCGTCCGTCGTCTCGGCTTCGAGCATCTTCTGTTCCTGCTCGACGCCGAGGTCGAGCACGGAGCCGAGGAAGTAAGCGAGCTGCACCGGATCGTTTGCACCCATGACGGCCATGCGCACTTCCGGCGGAACCTGCGGCAAGAGCGCGAGCGCCTGTTGGATCAGCGCCTGCACGTTGCGCTTGATGGCTTCAACCGTCTCCGGGTCTTCCGTTCTGAGCGACGGCAGAATCGCGACGCGCGCGCGCAAGAACGGCTGCTCCTGCGTCCACTTCAAAATGCGCACGCGCTCCGTCCCCTGCACGATCAGATGCATGACATCATTGTCGGCGTCGCGCATCATGCGCTTAATCATCACGAGCGTGCCCACCTCGTAGAGATCGGATGGAGCGGCGTCCGAGCCCGACATGCCTGCTGTGCGCACGCTGATGCAGCAGAGCAGCTTCTCTTCGGTCGCGAGAGAGGCTTCGACCGCCGCCACGGAGCGCGAGCGACCGACCGCCAAAGGCACGACCGTGCCCGGAAAGAGCGTCGTGTTCTGCAAGGGCAGCACATTGATCTCAAACGGTTCAGCCTGCCGTGCCTCTTCCTGAAGCGTTTGCCGCTCGCCTGGCGTCTCTATGTTTTCTGTTGTGTCGGCCATCGTCTTAAATGTAAGTGATTCCCCTGGCTAGAAGGGAGACTACAGCGAGCGCTATTCGCAATCCTCTGCGTTGCGCCGCAGGTAAAGTATGAGCAAGCCGTCGTGGTAGTCGCGCCTGAGGGAAGCGCCTTCGATTGAGCAGGGAAACTGGAGGACCTTCTCGAACCGGCTGTACGTGATTTCGAGCTGCTGGTAGGAGATGCCTTCCCCATAGAAAGAGTCGCGACGGCAGCCCGCCACCTGTAGCTTCGAGCCGTCAATCGTAATCTCCAGGTCGTCCGGACAGACGCCCGCGAGATCGACCTTGACGATCCACCCATCGCTCGTGCTGTAGACATCCGCCGCCGGACACCACAGACGCCCCGAAGGGCGCGAACGACGCCCCAGCGGCATCAAGCGAAAGTAACGTTCAACAGATTGAGCCATTGTTCAGTAGTCAGTAGACAGTAGTCAGTAGTCAGTAGAAAAGCGTTGGCCAGCGAACGCATCAGGGTGTTCTGTAAACTCTCCTGGCGCGGAGCGCCTACTGGCTACTGTCTACTGACTACTGACTACTTCTTTACCCAAATATCTTGCTCCAGAAGGAAGCGCCGCTGGAAATCTCTTCGAGGGCATCGGCCAGCTCGCGATCCTCTTCGGTTTCGAGCGCCACATCGGCCATCGAGATGATGCCGCGCAGGTTGCCGCCGCCATCGACGACAGGGATGCGACGCACCTGCTTGTCGCCCATCTTGCGTATCGCATCGACGACGCGATCATTCGGCTGCGCGGAATGAATGTCCGTGGTCATCACCTCTTCGGCGCGCGTCAGCGTGGCGTCCTTGCCTTCTGCGATGGCGCGAACCACGATGTCGCGATCTGTGATGAGGCCGACCAGCTTGCCGTGGCTCGTCCTTCCATTGCCGCGCTCGCGCTCCTGCTCCGCACCCGCTTCCGTCGGGGCGCTTCCTGCGTCCGTGCGCTCGACTACAGGGATGACGCCTGTATCTTCGTCGCGCATCATCGCGGCGACCTGCTGCACGGTGGTGTCGCGCGTCGCCACGACCACATCTTTTGTCATGATGTCGCGGCAACGCACGCGCGAGCGTCCTTCGACGCGCCTGCCCCTCTCACCATAGCTGCCGCGCGCGTAACCGCGTCCTTCATCATAGCTGCCGCGCCCGTAATCATCTCGCTCACGGCTTTCATCGTAGCCGCCTCCCCTGTAGCGTGATTCATCATAGCTGCCGCGCCCGTAGTCGCGTCGATAATCACGTCCATAATCGCGCCCGTAGCCGTAGGCGCGCGAGCCGCCGCCTTGACGATCCTCGCCACGCGAGCCGTAATCACCATAATCTCCGCCGCGCCAGCCGCCGCCCCCATAGCCATAACCCGTGCGCTCAGAGCCCGCGCCCTCTTCACCGCGCCAGTCACTACTGCTACCGGCGCGCCCGCGTCTGCCGCTGCCGCCGCCGTAATAGCCCGCTTCGTCATCCCTATCGTAACGATCTCTGGACATCATTTCCTCCTTGCCGATTAATGGAAACTTCGCCCCGCGTATCAATCGAGACGAGTGCGAACACCCCGCCGCTCGCGCCTCTCTGATAAAGGTTACAGCGGCAAAACGCCCAATTACGTTCTGACAGTTCAAGGGGACAGACCGGAATTATACCTGCTTCGCTGAGGATTGTCAGTTGACAAGGAATGAGACCGCAGACGCAAGCAGATAGTGAAAGAGCGTAAAAGGCAAAGAGGGAGACCTTTTGACCTTTTACGCCCTTTCCCTATCTGCGTGTATCGGCGTGCATCTGCGGTTTCACTATTTAACGTGAGTTCAACGTCAGCGGCAGAGCCGCTGACGTTGAACTCACGTTATTTAAGGCGTGGTCTCTATCTCCGCAATCAATTGCACGCGCGATGTGACTTCCAGCGTCCCGACCTCGATGGGAGTTGAGGCCGCCTGCGCAACCATCGAATCTCTGGCATACGTATTCTCGACCGGACGCGGCCTGACGCCGTCTTCCTCCACCTCAACGATGCGCGAGATGCGACCGCCGAGCGCCTGCGCGATGGTGTTGGCTTTACCTATCGCTTTGCGCGTCGCGTCTGTCAGTGCCTGGTCGCGCGCCGCCCTGTCCTGGCGCAGCGTGAAGGAGACTGTCTCCACGTTGTTCGCTCCGGCCTGCGCCGCAGCGTCTATGACCGCGCCGACCCTCTGTAGCTCACCCATCGTCACGGTCACACTGTTGCGCGCCTCGTAGCCCGTAATCGTCGACGGCTGGTTCTCTTTATAGACGCGCTGCGGCGTCAAGCTGTAGCCGCTCGTTTTAACTTCAGCGCCTGCACCCGCCGCCGCTTTGACGGCGCGGACGACCGCGTCGCTTCTCGCGGCATTCTCCTGCTGCGCAGCAAGCGCGCTCTCGTTCTGCGTGACCACACTGATCACGAGGATGGCCGTGTCAGGCTGCGCACGGACAATCGAATCCCCCGCGACGAGCACGCGCGTCGTGCGCTTCTCCTTTGCGCCGCTGACCGCTGCTGCTCCGCTGCCCTCAACCGGACGCATCGAGGTAACTTCAAAGGGAATGCCCTCCTGGTAGATCGTCACGGCATCCTTTTTGATCTCGCCCGTCGCTTCCACCTCCGTGGATTCACGAAACCACGTCTCGTGCTTAAACGACTGCGCGTTGAGGATCAGGTATTTCTCCGCGTTTACGGTGAGGATCAGCCAGCCGCCCGCCTCGACCGTTTTCCCTAAACGCCCGCGCACGTTGATCTCGCTCGCGAAAGTCTGCGTTGTAAAAATAAAGACGAGCATGAGAGCGCTCGCCATCATCAATAGCTGTCTTTTCATCATCTCCCTTTCCCTTCTACTCTTGATCGGAGCGCGCGCGTTCAGAAGACGTGCCGGGAGAGATCGTAAGAGCACGCGCCTCGCGCCGTAGAATGAACGCGCCGCGCCACGTGATCTTGCGCGGTTGCCGCCCTGCGCCCTTCCTTGTTACGATTTGTGCGATGCAATCATTCAACTCGAAGTTCGACAACTTTAAGAAACCCCGACGCCAGGGGCAGACTATCACCGTCGGGCGGGTCGAGGATGTACCCTCGGGGCGCGGCGCAACCGTAGAGCTTCTGGACGGAACTGAGCTGGCCCTTTACAACGTCGGCGGAGAGTTTCACGCCATCGAAAATTTCTGCCCGCACAAGGGCGCGCCGCTCGCCGACGGTCAACTCTGCGGCCACATCATAGAGTGCGACTGGCACGGCTGGCGCTTCGACGTACGCACAGGCCACTGTCTCTCAAACGCCACAACGGTCGAATCCTACCCTGTCATCATCGAAGACGGGATGATAAAGATTCTAGTCTAGAATCCAATGTCCAAGGTCTAAAGCAAGCTCTTGACCTTGGACATTGGACTTATAACCTTCGACTATCGTTTTATCCGTCGTTGCCGATAGCCTCGACGGGGCACGCGGCCAGCGCTTCTTCACACAGCAGGCGCTCTTCTTCCGTCTCCGGCTGCTTGCACACGAAGGAATAGCCGTTCTCGTCCGAGCGTGTGAAATTGTCCGGCGCTGTATCCCTGCACACGTCGCAGTCTATACACGCCGAGTCAACATAATACGCGCCGAGAACATTCTCCTCGACGCGCTCCTTCGGATCAGCCAAAGCTGCCCCCCATAATTGAGGGATGAGGGCGGAGGGATGAGGGATGAATAAGAAAGGCTGCTTTCTTTTTATTCATCCCTCATCCCTCCGCCCTCATCCCTGTCATTTAATCGCCAGCATCCGGTCGAGGGCGAGGCGCGCATAGCGTGCTGTCTCTTCCGGCACAGTGATCTGGTTGACCACGTGACCTGCGACGAGCGATTCCAGCGTCCACGCCAGGTTCTGCGGTGCGATTCTGTACATCGTCGCGCACATGCACAGGTCTGGAGCGAGCAGCCGAATATCCTTATCCGGGTGTTGCTTGATGAGACGATTGACCAGGTTCACTTCCGTCCCGATAGCCCACTTTGAGCCAGACGGAGCGGCTTCGAGGGTCTTGATGATGAACTCCGTCGAGCCGTTCAGGTCGCTCTTCTCAACGACCTCATAGACGCACTCAGGATGCACCAAGACCTGCACGCCCGGCACCTCTTGACGCACCGCGTCAACATGCCACTCCTTGAAGCGGCCATGCACAGAGCAATGCCCCTTCCACAAAATCACACGCGCGGCGCGCAACGCCTCTTCCGTGTTGCCGCCAAGCTCTTTGTACGGGTCCCACACGATCATCTCGTCAAGCGGGATACCGAACTTTGCGCCCGTGTTGCGCCCCAGGTGTTGATCCGGGAAGAAGAAAAGCTTGTCCGCCTCCTTCAGGCACTTGTCAAATAACGGCACGGCGTTAGAGGACGTACAGACGACGCCTTCATGCTGCCCGCAGAAAGCCTTGATGGCCGCAGACGAGTTCATGTAGGTAATCGGCATGACGCGAAAATCTGTAATGATGCCAATGGCCTCAAGCTGCTCCCAGGCATCTTCGACCTGCTCTGCCGTCGCCATGTCTGCCATCGAACAGCCCGCGCCAAGGTCTGGCAAAATCACTTTCTGGTGTGCGCCTGAGAGCATATCCGCCGACTCGGCCATAAAATGAACGCCGCAGAAGACTATGAACTCGGCTTCGGGGCGCGCGGCGGCAAGTTGTGACAGCTTGAACGAATCACCCGTCACGTCCGCGTGACAGATCACGTCGTCGCGCTGGTAGTGATGACCGAGCACGACGAGCCTTGAAGCCAACTCGCGCCGCGCCGCACTGATACGCTCGTCGAGTTCCGCATCCGACACACGGAAGTAATCTTCAAGCTCAGGAGCTTTCGTCAAAGTCACAACAGCAGCCATCAACAGTCTCCTTTTCGCGTCTCAACCTATGGCTAGCCGCCTCCGGCGAAGCCCACGGTCGTCGCGCCAAACTGCAAACTATAGGCGCTTGAGAATCAAAGCGCAACCACGCGCCCCAGCGCTCCACGCCGATCTCAAAGCCACCCTCCGCACGCACCCCAAAACAGCCCGCGCGCACACCTCTTTAGATGCTCACAAAGACTGGCAAGATGCAAAAGCAGGGATGAGGGCGGAGGGATGAGGGATGAGTCAAGAGAAGGCGGAAAGCAGTAACCGTTTATCCGGCGCTGCCTTCTGCTTTCTTTTCATTCATCCCTCATCCCTCCGCCCTCATCCCTTCTCACGGGTGTGTCATCTCTTCCGGCTTGACGTATTTGTCGAACTCTTCGCCGGTGAGGAGGCCGAGCTCGATGGCGGATTCACGCAGGCTGATGCCCTTCTTGTGAGCGTTCTTGGCGATCCTGGCGGCGTTGTCGTAACCGACGTGCGGGTTCAAGGCCGTCACCAGCATGAGCGAGTTGTTCAAGTGCTCCTTGATCTTCGCGTGGTTCAGCTCTATGCCTGCGATGCAGTAGTCTACAAAACCATGACACGCGTCGCGTAGCAGGCGAATCGAGTGGAGCAGGTTATGAATCATGACTGGGTTGAAGACGTTCAGCTCGAAGTTGCCCTGCGAGCCTGCGAAGCCGATGGCGGCGTCGTTGCCGAAGACCTGCACGGCGACCATCGTCATGGCCTCGCTCTGCGTCGGGTTGACCTTGCCCGGCATGATCGACGAGCCCGGCTCGTTCTCCGGCAGGATCAGCTCGCCAAAACCCGCGCGCGGCCCGGAAGCGAGCCAGCGTATATCGTTCGCGATCTTCATCAATGACCCGGCGAGAGTCTTCAAAGCGCCGCTCGCAAAGACCAGCTCGTCGTGAGCCGAGAGAGCCGCAAACTTGTTCGGGTGCGACTTGAAGGGCAGGCCGGTCAGCTCCGCTATCTTCTTCGCCGCGCGCTCGCCAAACTCCGGATGCGAGTTGAGCCCTGTGCCCACCGCCGTGCCCCCGATAGCCAGATCGTAGAGGTCTGGCAAGACCATCTTCAATCTATTGATGTCGCGCTCCAGCAGGCTGGCCCAGCCGGACATCTCCTGCCCGACGGTCAGAGGGGTCGCATCCTGCAAGTGCGTGCGCCCGATCTTCACCACGTCGCAATACTCTTTCGCCTTCGCGTCAATCGCATCAAAGACTCTCTGCACTTCCGGGATGAGACGGTTCAGCTCTTCTGCGGCGGCGATATGCATGGCCGTCGGGAAGGTGTCGTTGGAGGACTGCGACATGTTGACATCGTCGTTCGGGTGAACGGGCTTCTTGCTCCCCATCACGCCGCCGGCGATCTCTATGGCGCGATTCGAGATGACCTCGTTCGCGTTCATGTTGGTCTGCGTCCCGCTCCCGGTCTGCCACACCCGCAAAGGGAAATGCTCGTCCAGCTTACCCTCGATCACCTCGTCGGCAGCCTGCGCGATCAGTTGCGCCTTCTCTGTCGGCAGCTTGCCCAGCTCCTCGTTGACGAGCGCGGCGGCTTTTTTGAGAATGCCCAAGGCGCGTATCATCTCGCGCGGCATCGTGTCGAAGCCGATATTGAAATGGATCAAGGAGCGCTGCGTCTGCGCCCCGTAATACATATCCGACGGAACCTGTATCTCGCCCATCGAATCCGTCTCCAGGCGCATCTCAAGCGTCGCGTCCGCGTCTCTCTTTCCCATCGCTTCCTTTGACATAGGAGGGTTCATCCTTACTAATGATAAAAGCGGTAGTACGCTTGGATTCTACACCACACAGCGCGCGCAGTCAGAACGTCGAAAGTAGTCTTCAATCAGCACTCTCCGTCTTCCAGACATCAGTCAAGAGAGGATGGCGGCGCGTATCATCGGCAGGATCACGAACCATGTGACGAGCACCGCCAGCCATAAGATCAGCGCCAGGTTCTTAGCCCGCTTCGCCTGCCCGTAATCCGGGTCATTTGTCTTGAGGCCGCCAAACTTCACCTGCCAGCGTATGAACATCACCAGCACGAGCACGAACGTAGCGAGGAATCCCCAGAACACCAGAGGCATGAACGGAATGAAGCTCACTCCCAGGAACACCCACATCCCCACCGCCGCCGTTCGCAGATAGCTCGCATCGCTACACGCTTGATTGACCCTGCTCTGCGCCTCTGCGGCAGCCGCAGCAGCCTGCCTGTCTATCTGCGCCGAACAGTGCGGACACTTCTCCATCGTCTCATTGATGATCTCGTTGCAACTCGGACACGGCAACGTTTGAGGCTGAGCGAACATGTGCGTCTCCTTGTTTTCATGTCATTTCCGGCTACGGCAGAGAGACCTTGTCATAGACATCCGTGAGGGTGAGCCGACACTCGATGGAAGTCATCTCGACTACGCCTTCGAGCGAGCGTATGTCAGCCAGCAGCCAGCGTCCATCCGGCTGTTTGACATACTGCTCGACCTTGTATTCGTCCTGCGCAACGAGCAGGTATTCAGCCAGCGATGTAATTGTACGGTAGTAACCAAACTTCTTGATGCGGTCGTATGAAGCGGTCGAAGCGGAGAGCACTTCGACGATCACGGTCGGGTTCAGCAGCGTATCAACAAACTCATCCTCAAATGCAGGCTCTCCACAAACAACGGTCACGTAAGGGTAAGTGTACAAGCCCGTGGCCGGAATCCGCACGCGCATGTCGCTCGTATAAACCTCACACGGTTTCCCCTTCAGTTGCTGCCCAACCGCAATCACGATATTGACGGCAATAAGGTTGTGCCTCCGGCTCGCGCCAACCATCGCGAACATCTCACCATTGAAATATTCGCTCTTCGTCTCGGCCTCGCGCTCTCTCGCCAGATATTCTTCCGGCGTCAAGTATGTTTCAGGTCGGCTGGACATAAGCTATAGTCAATATATCACAGCAAAGTTGAGGCGAGAGACGTGAGCGCTAAATATCTATTCAGGAAGATTCTCCTTCCAACCTTTCCAAAACCCGGCGCGCAGTCTCCGCGTGAGGCGACCTGAGCTTCTCAAAGATGCTGAGCGCTTGATGCAATAACCGAATAGCCTCTGCTTTGTTGCCCTCTTCTTTTGCAAGCAATCCTAACTGTCCAAGGGTTATGGCGATGCCGCTCTGATTTCCAAGTCTCTTTTTAATCTCCAAGCTCTCATCATAGAGCCGCCTCGCTTCTGTCAACTCTCTCCGAGCTTGCGCAAGTCTGCCCAACTCATGCAGCGTGCTGGCGATGACGCTCTGATTTCCAAGTCCCCTTTCAATCTCCAAGCTCTCATCATAGAGCCGCCTCGCTTCTGTCAACTCTCTCCGAGCTTGCGCAAGCATTGCCAAGTTATGCAGCGCACCAGCAATGCCGCTCTGATCTCCAAGTCTCCTGTTAATCTCCAAGCTCTCATCATAGAGCCGCCTCGCTTCTGTCAACTCTCCTTGCTCTTGTGCAAGTCTGCCCAACTGATGCAGCGCACTGGCGATGCCGCTCTGATCTCCAAGTCTCCTGTTAATCTCCAAGCTCTCATCATAGAGCCGCCTCGCTTCTGTCAACTCTCCCCGATATTGGTAGATTATGGCTACATTGTGTTTGATTCGCGCGACTCGCGGTTCTGATGATGCATTATGTGCTGCCTTCAATGCTTGATCCCATCTACGTATCGCTTCATCCCAGTAGCCATGCACGCTCAGCACGCCCGTCACTGGATTAGCTAATATTCGTGTGATCTGCTGCAAGCTCTCCCAATCACTCAGATTAAACGCCACATCTATCGCGTACAGCAGGTTGTCTTTCTCCGCTTCCAGCGCTGCATAATCTTCTGGCGTCGGCTGCGGGTGCGCGTTGGCGTAGCGCAGAAAGTAGGCCACGAATCTCTGGCGAAACTCGTTTGCACGTTCATCCTTTGATAATCGTGCTCCGGCTAAGCTTCGTGTTAAGCCTTCGACGGCGAGGCGCTGGTTTTCACCCTTTCCTATGATTAATGATAGGGCGCGCAAGCTCTTGACCGCTTCATTCAAGCGGTTCTCATCATCACCGAATCCTGCCACCTCTGCCAGCGCGTTGCGTGTCGCGCCGGAGACAAATAGTGAGAGCGCGAGCAGCGCGGCGCGGCCATCATCGCCCAGTTGAGGTAAGTTGAAGGAGCGGTCAAAGACACGCTCGGCGGCATCGCCTTCTCCCTGTGATAACTCTTTCAGCACCACGTCCGGCTCCTGCGCTTCCTGATCTATCTGTGCGACCACCCATTGCATGACGAAGGGGCGAGCCTCTGCCGTCTCGATGATGCGTTGGCGAACCTCTGCGGTGAAAATTTGCGGGTCTTGCATCTGCGAGATAAATCTCTCTAAAAACTCCTGCGCTTCTTCGTGGGACATAGAATCAACAGGAATGTTACGGGCGATAGGAACTCTTTGCCGTGTCGTAATGAGCGCCGGGCACTGTGCCCTTCTTAAGAGGAATTCAGCGCAAGGTGTCTGTTCGTCACGTTGGACTGTTTCAAAGTTGTCCAGCACGATCATGGTCGGAGAGATAGCGAGCAAGACGCGCACCGCTTCCTCTTTACGATTCAGAGCGAGTGTGGACAACTCTCTTTTACCTAGCTGAGTGGCGATTTCGTCGAGCAGCGTGGAGAAGTTGAAGTCCGCGCGCTGCTCTGCGCTCGCCCATACAATACGACCGGGAAAGATGCTCGTCATGGCGCGTACCACTTCGGCGGCAATCGTCGTCTTGCCGACGCCGCCCTGTCCGGTGAGTGCAATCAGTCGCTTGTTAGGTGGGCTCAGTTCACCGATGAGACGCTTCACGATGTAGCGTCCCTCCCGATCTTTACGCTCGACAAAATCAATTAGAGGGGGCGGCGGGAGATTAGCGGGGGGAGGAGGAACGACCTCTTGGGCACGCAATTTATCTACTGCTTCCTCAATACCGGCAGCGACATTCTCGAAGGCCGCATCAGGATTAGGCCACTCTGTGATAAAGGTGTACTCCTCATGTGTCGGGACGGCTTGCAGGCCGCCGAGTTTCAGCTCGCCAAACGGCAGCTCTTTCCATCCGTGGATGTTTCTCACCAGCACGGGAATGACGAGCGCTGCTCCGGCTTTATATCGCTCGATGGCTTTCTGCACCTCAACCTCGCGGATATAGCTTGAGAAAGTGAAATCAGGACTGACCAACAGCAGAATGAGGTTAGAGGAACTTAAATGCTCTTTGATCTTATCGTCCCACTGGTCTCCGGCCACCAGCTCGCCATCATGCCAGCAGGAAATCTTGCCCACCTGTACAAGAACATCGAGCTGCTTAACCAGCTCGTCCTTATACTCCCTGTCTTCGTGCGCATAGGAGATGAATACTTCTGGAAGAGCATCAGGCTGGGATGACATCGGCAATTTCCTTTCCGCACTGGCTGGTGATGTGAGATGCCGCTCTATTTATCGGAAGCAGGGCTTCCGCAACGTGCTAAAGATACCAGTAAAGCCAGCGCGTGTAACCAATAAAAGTTATTGACAATCTACCCTCGCAATAATTAATCTTGAATACAGCCCTGAGCGGCTGTCGGCGCTGCCTCGGTCTCGCCAGCATTGCCCTTCCTGGTGTCATGCTTATCAAAGCAGAGATGGTCGAAGCTGTAATCTCTCGCTGTCAGCATGACATCTCCTGACCACCCTCTGAAGAGGTCTCGTTTTATGATCTGGGAAAACACGAAATTACTCCTCAAGCTTTACTACAGACCGCTCGCGGCGATGAGCAATATCATAGACGAGGGCAACTGGCTCTATGGTGCGTTGATGGTGGCGGCCATCTCTTTGCTGCTTCAATTCGCAGTCACCTCGCGTCTCTATGAGAGTTACGGAGGGGACGCCGCTACTACGGCGACAATGCCGGTCATGCCTTACCAGCAGTTTGCGTCGCAGGCAGCGCCGTACTCATATATGGAAGATGAGGAAGCGTATGAAGATTATCCGTCTGACGGGTATGTGTATGCGGAAGGGGCTGCGAAGGGGCGGCGAGCGCTGCCGCTCATAGGTCATCACGGCTCGTGGCTGTTTTCGTTTGCGCCCGCAAACTTCTTCACCACGCTCCTGACGCTGGCGCTGCTCTATGTGCCCGCGACGATCCTGTTGCTCGTTATGTTCGAGCCCATAGGCAGCTTCGGTCTGGTGCTGCGGCGTGATTACGGAACCCTGTTCGCGTGCACGTTGATGGCCTGGGCGGCGGCGCATCTGCCGTTTGCGCTCGTGGGGCTGGCGCTGGTCTCGCCCAAGGTGGACGCCGTCGTGCTCTTGGCGCTCTGGGTGCTCAGCTCTGTCTGCTTCGGCCTCCTGATGGTGTGCGCGCTGCGGACTGTGTTCGGGGCCAGTTTTGGTCGTGCGACGGGGGCGATCTCAGTCTCCTGGCTGTCGATGAGCATTGGATCACATCTTTTCACGCTCATCTCGCCCTACCTGTTCTCGCCGTTCCTGCTCTTCTACGCTTACACCTATTTTCGCGGCGAGGTCGGCACTATCGGCACGGCTTATCGTCAAAGGCAGAATTTGCGTCGCTTTCTGCAATCCGCGACCGTGAACCCGCGCGATGCCGAAGCCCATCTGCAACTCGGGCTCATCTACCTACAGCGCCGCCAGGAGTCGGAAGCGGTCGCGCGTTTCAAACGCGCCATCGAGATCGACCCGCTTGAGCGCGACGCGCATTTCCAGATGGGACGCATCGCGCGCGAGCGTGGACGCCTGCAAGAGGCGATAGACCATTTCAACGTCGTCGTCGCGCAGGACGAGCGCCACGCGCAATATGAGGTCTGGCGCGAGATCGGCGCGACCTACCTGGCGGCGTCCATGTTCGAGGAGGCGCGCGAGGCGCTCGCGACCTACGTCGAGCGTCGTCCATTCGATCCCGAAGGGCTCTACTACACAGGCCGCACGCTTCATCAACTCGGCCAGACCGCTCAGGCAGAGGAGATGTTTCGCCAATGTATCGAAGCGGTCAAGACCATGCCCTACTACCGCCGCAGTCAGGTGCGCAAGTGGCACAAGCTGGCACAGGATCAGCTATCCGCGCTTCCGAACAATACTTCACCCATCGCTACATAGAGCGGATGTTTTAAACCTTAAACGCTGTAGGACGCATCAGGCAGAATGATATGGGTCTCAATGTTCATCAAAGCCCCTTAGCAGAAGATATTGATGAACGCATAGTGTGTACCTGAGGCTGCTCGTCTTCCGCGACGCATAACTATAACTCTACTACTAAAGATGTGGCGCAAAGAGAGCACGACCGTTTAGCGCTCACTTCTCTTCTATGGGAGCGCCCGCCTCCTTCCAGGCTTTCCAGCCGCCCGCCATCGAATAGACGTTCGTGTAACCCATGCGCTGTAGGTTGTCTGCCGAGAGTGCGGAGCGATAGCCGCCGCCGCAGTAGAGGATCAGCTCCGTCCCTTTGTCGGGCACGAGCCCTTCGATGTCGCGTTCGATGATGCCGCGCCCCATGTGCTCTGCGCCGAGGGCGTGTCCCGCCTCCCATTCATTGTCTTCGCGTACGTCTATGAGGCGTGCCCGTTCGTCCTCCTTGATGCGTGTGCGCGCGTCTTCGACCGAGACTTCGCGTATGCGGCTCTTGGCCTCGCGGACGAGTTGCAAGAATCCTTCGGAGTGTTTCATGGCAAAATTCCTTTCGTGCGGTCGTCTCAAGTTTTCGGAAAGCAAGAGTATACTTGTTCTTGACTTTCGTTTTCTAACCCTGTTAGATGATGGCGCTTTGAAAATATCCTGAAGGAGTATGCCCCTGATGTATAAAAAGTCTGTTTCCCTGTTACTGATCCTAGCGGCGGTCGCTCTTCTGGCCGGTTGCAAGAAGGATGCGGAGATTACGGCGGTGCTCGCGGACTTCGATTCGTTCACCAAAGAGCTGGTCAAGAAAGTGGATGCTAATCCGACCGCCGCCGGTGTGGACGACGCGCAGAAGTATCTGGATTCAAAAAAGGAAGAGCTGAAGGGCAAGTGGGATTCGATCAAGGGTGCGCGGGGCTTTCAGGTCAGCAAAGAGACACAGCAGAAGATGGAAGAGAGCCTGAAGAATAATTTCATGAGCGTGGTAGGCCTGCAATCGAAGCATATAGGCCGGTCGATGGGCGACCCGGCTTTCAAGTCCAAGCTCGAAAAGCTGGTCAAGGACTACCAGGCGCTCTATCAGGTGTAAATTCAGCAAGCTGTAGAGAGTCTGCGCAAAGTAACTTTAGAAACCGTCAATCAGGCGCGCGAAAGTGAGCGACGTTCGGGTCGTCCTTTCGCGCGCTCTTTTCATTTAAGGAGGGAATTGAAATCCCACGAACAACGCTCGCTCTTCGAGAGGTCGCGCCTTGCTCGGCGGTCGCTCGCGGGTGGAGGAAAGACGCGAGACAGATTATAATGCCGCTCTTTTGGACAAGCACCAACAATGTGCCATTTGACTCCGCCCTGGGTCGGATCAGGCTTTTCCGGCGCGCGTGAAGCCGAGAAGGGGGCTTGTCGCTGCTACGGCGCGATTGAAGATCAGGTGGCGTGGGAGGCCGACTGCAATGAAGAAGACGGAACTCATGGAGCGCGTGCGCGAGGCGCACGAGAAACTGACGAAAGCTCTCGAAGGCTTGACGGAAGAAGAGGCGACGCGCACGGGGCTCAACCGCGAGTGGTCTATCAAGGACGCGCTCTCGCACATCGCTGCGTGGGAGATAGAGGGCGCGCGCGTGATCAGCGAGATTCAGAGCGGGACGTGGAAGCCACAGAAGTTCGACAAGGAAACGATTGACCGGTTTAATGCGCATGCGGTCGAGAGCCGGCGGGAGAATTCGATGAGCGAAGTGCGCCTTGAATTCGACGAAGCGCATCGCGAGATGGAACACGCCATAGTCAATCTGCTCGCAGACGAAGTGGACGAATCATCTCCCGCTTACAAGTTTGTAGAGGGCACGACCTTTCGCCATCACACGCACCACGCGGCGCAGATCAACAAGTACAGGGATGAGGGATGAGGGATGAGGGATGAAAAAGAAAAGCTTCTGTCTTTCTTTTAACTCATCCCTCATCCCTTTTTCGACCGAAGGGAGAAAACATTTTTGTCTACGGAACAGTTTGATGTGACGGTGATCGGGAGCGGGCCGGGCGGGTACGTGGCGGCGATACGCGGGGCACAGTTGGGGCTGAAGGTCGCCATCGTCGAGAAGGACAAGCGCCTGGGCGGAACGTGTACGCTGCGCGGCTGCATCCCGACCAAGCAGCTCCTGATGTCTGCGCACGTCTACGAGCAGATGCAGCACGCGGCAGACTTCGGCGTCAAGGCTTCGGAGATTCAGCTTGCCTTCGCAGACGTGCAGAAGCGTAAGGACAAGGTCGTGACGAAGAACTCGAAGGGCATCGAGTTCCTGATGAAGAAGAACAAGATCACGACGTTCAAGGGCAAAGGAAGGCTACAGCTTCCGGGCAAGGTGGTCGTCACGGGCGATGACGGCCAGGAGCAGACCATCAACACGCGCAACATAGTCATCGCCACGGGTTCGGTCGTGCGTCCCATTCCGGGCTTCGAGACGGACGGCGCAAGCGTCGTCAACTCGGATCACATTCTGGAATTGAAAGAAGTCCCGAAGTCGCTCATCGTGATGGGCGCGGGCGCGGTCGGCGTCGAGTTCGCTTCCGTCTATTCGCGCTTCGGCTGCGAGACGACGCTGGTCGAATTGATGCCGCGATTGCTCCCCATCGAAGACGAAGAGATTTCCAAGGAGCTGGAAAAGTCTTTTCGCAAGCGCGGCATCAAGTCTCAGACGGGCACGCGGCTTGAGAAGATGGAGAAGACGGGCGGGGGCGTCAAGCTCACGGGCAAGGACGCGGGAGGCAAAGAGGTTGCGCTGGAAGCAGAGATGCTGCTCGTCGCGGTCGGACGCATGCCTTATCTGGAAGGCTTAGGGCTCGAAGGGACGAAGATCAAGGTCGAGCGCGGCGCGATACAGGTTGATGAGTTTCTGCGCACGGGCGAGCCGAACGTGTATGCCATCGGCGATGTCATCCCGACGCCGTGGCTGGCGCACCTCGCGTCGAAGGAGGGCATCCTCGCGGTCGAGCAGGTTGCGGGCGTGAAGGATGCGCATCCGATCAACCTGCGGCTCGTCCCGTCCTGCACGTACTGCGACCCGGAAGTCGCTTCCGTCGGCCTGACAGAGGCGAAGGCGCGCGAAGAGGGCTATGACGTGAAAGTGGGTAAGTTTCCGTTTTCCGCTTCCGGCAAAGCGCGCATCCTCGGCGAGGAAGAGGGCTTCGTGAAGATCGTCAGCGAGTCGAAGTATGACGAGATTCTGGGCGTCCACATCATCGGGCCGCACGCGACGGAATTGATCGCCGAAGCCTGCGTCGCCATGCAACTGGAATCGACCGCCGAAGAGTTGGGTCGCACCATGCACGCGCACCCGACCATCAGTGAAGCGGTCATGGAAGCCGCCGAAGGCGTCCACAATTTGACAATACACTTTTAGAAGTAGCCAGTAGACAATGGTCAGTAGCCAGTAGAAAAACATGGCTGCTGCTTTCTGCTCTACTGACTACTGGCTACTGACTACTGTCTACTTTTTTATGACTACCGCATTAACTTGCACCACCGAGACAACTCTCAAGCCGGAGCAGATGCTGGAGCTTTATCGCTACCTGAAGCTGACGCGAATGGTGGAAGAGCGGCTCGTCAATCTTTATCGCCAGACGAAGGTCGTGGGCGGCGTCTTCCGCTCTCTCGGCCAGGAGGCGACGGCTGTGGGCACGGCTTACGCTCTTGAGCCGCGCGACTTCATCTCGCCGCTGATACGCGACCTCGGCGCGGTGCTCGTCAAAGGGATTCGCCCGCGCGACATCTTCGCGCAGTACATGGCGAAGGCATGGGGGCCTTCGGGCGGGCGGGATTTGAACATCCACTTCGGCGACATGGAGAAAGGTTTCATCGGGCCGATCTCGCACCTGGGCGACATGATCCCCGTGATGACGGGTGTCGTGCTGGCCGCGCGTATGCAGAAGAAACAGGTCGTCGCGCTCGCCTATATCGGGGACGGCGGAATGAGTACGGGCGCGTTCCACGAAGGCTTGAACTTCGCCGCCGTGCAGCGCCTGCCCCTGCTCGTCGTCGCAGAATATAATCACTATGCCTACTCGACGCCGACCTCCAAGCAGACCGCCGTCAAAGACCTCGCAGAGAAGGCCGCTGGCTACGGTATTCCCGGACACATCGTCGATGGCAACGACATCATCGCCTGCTACGAAGTGACGCGCAGGGCTGCCGAGTATGCGCGCACGGGCGGCGGCGCAGTCCTGATCGAAGCCAAGACCTACCGCCGCAAAGGTCACGCGGAGCACGACGACCAGCGCTACGTTCCAGCGGGCGAGATCGAAGAATGGGAGAAGAACAACGATCCGGTTGATCGCTACGAGAGATATTTGATCGAGTGCGGCGTGGCAACGCGTGAGAAGATGGAAGAGATCACGGCGGACATCCAGCGTGAGATTGACGAGGACGTGGAGTGGGCTGAATCCTCTCCGATGCCGGAAGCCGTGCAGGCCGCTTACGGCGTCTACGATAACGAGATCGTGCCGCCCGCGTTTCGTCCGAAAGTTTTCGGCGGGAACTGATTGAATTTAGGGTAGCGGCTCAAGCAGAAGAGTTGAGTTCCTCTGCGCCCTTTGCGAATATCCTTTGCGCCCTTTGCGGTTAAAGAGAAGATTTAAACGCAAAGAACGCAAAGGATATTCGCAAAGGGCGCAAAGGAGGCGATTCCTCCCTTGATTGAGCCATTACCGAATTTTGAATTGAGATTGGAATTCGGGTCATTATCGTCTATAGAACAGAGTATTAGTCAAAACATGTCAACGGCAACCAAAAAAGAGCACAAGCAAAATCGCCCGGCGCGCGGCGGCACGGCGACGTTCGTCGAAGCGATTCGGCAGGGGCTGTGGGAAGAGATGGAGCGCGACCCGTCTGTTTTCGTCATCGGTGAGGATGTGGGCGCGTACGGCGGCGCGTTCAAGGTGACCGACGGGCTGATCGACGAGTTCGGCGAGGAGCGCGTCATTGACACGCCGATCTCGGAGGCGGCGATTGTCGGCGCGGCGTGCGGCGCGGCATTGATGGGGATGCGCCCCGTCGCGGAGTTTCAGTTCATAGACTTTATCTCCGCTGGCTTCGACATGCTGACCAACTATGCTGCCAAGTGCCGCTATCGCTGGGGCGCTCCAATTCCGGCGGTCTTTCGCGGCCCGTGCGGCAGCGGCGTCCATGCCGGCCCGTTTCATTCGATCAACGCCGAGGCGTTCTTCCTGAACACGGCGGGGCTCAAAATAGTCGAGCCTTCGACCGCTTACGATGCGAAGGGGCTGATCAAGGCCGCGATCCGTGACCCAGACCCCGTCATCTTTTTCGAGCATAAGAAGCTCTATCGCCTGCCGCGCCTGCGCGAGGAGCTGCCGGAAGAGGATTATATTGTCGAGATCGGCAAGGCGCGCACACGCCGCGAGGGGCGCGACCTTTCGATCATCACGTTTGGCGCGATGGTTTTGACGGCGCTGGACGCAGCCGCAGAGTTGGAGAAGGAAGGTTTGGACGTGGAAGTCCTGGACCTGCGCACCCTCGCGCCTCTGGATAAGGGGGCGATCCTGGCTTCCGTGAAGAAGACGAGCAAGGTGATGGTGCTTCACGAAGCATCACGCACGGGCGGCATCGGCGGAGAGATCGCCGCCACCATTGCTGAAGAGGCTTTCGAGTGGCTCGACGCGCCGGTTGTGCGCGTCGCTTCGATAGACACACCTGTGCCCTATTCGCCACCGCTCGAAGAATATTACATGCCGCAGGTCGCAGACGTGCTTGAGGCCGCGCGCAAGCTTGCGGCATATTAATGATTGCCCGTTGTCCGTGGTCAGTTGTCCGTTGCTTGTGATGGGCAAGTTGATGGCTTAAAGACCAAACATTCAGCCAGGGCAACACAAACAACTGACGACGGACAACGGACAATTTTTGGAGTATTGAATATGCCGAAATTCTTAATCGAACGGGAGATTCCAGGCGTCGGTCAATTTTCTCAACAGGAGTTGCAGGCTGCCTCGCAGAAGTCTTGCGGCGTGCTGAGCCAACTGGGGCCGCAGATTCAGTGGATCGAAAGCTACGTCACGGATGACAAGCTCTACTGCGTCTACATCGCGCCCAATGAGGAGATGGTGCGCGAGCATGCGCGACAGGGCGGCTTTCCGGCGAACCGCGTTTCCGAGATCAAGTCGGTGATCGATCCGACGACGGCGGAAGAATGAAAAGCAGTAGTCAGTAGCCAGTAGGCGCTTCGCGTGGCGTGCACTGTCGCTGATACCCTGACGCGTTAGATAGCGAATGCTCTTCTACTGACTACTGGCTACTGTCTACTTGAGGAAGACATCATGAGTACAGAAGTTGTCATGCCGCAGATGGGCGAGTCCATTGCGGAGGGGACGATCACGAAATGGTTGAAGCAGGTGGGCGACCGCGTTGAGCGTGATGAGCCGCTGTTCGAGATTTCCACGGATAAGGTCGATGCGGAGATTCCTTCGCCCGCCGCCGGAACGCTCACCGAGATCAAGTTCAAAGAGGGCGAGACGGTCGAGATCAATACGGTGGTCGCCGTGCTGGATGGTGAGGGCGCTGGAGCATCCGCGTCAGGGGGAGGCACGGCACAGGAGGCCGCCGCACCTGAGGCGCAACCAGCCGCACCACCCGCGCCGCCCGCACCACCTCAGCCCGCGCCACCTACTGCGGCGCCGCCAGCGCCCCAGGCCGCTTCGCAAACCGCACAGACTCCGCCACCTCAGCCTCCGCCGCCACCCGCAGCGCCCGCCGCAAGCGCTGTCACTTCCGGCGCTCAGGGAACGCCTCCTGCGCCCGCCTCCGCTTCTTCGCAGGGGGGCAACGGGCGTGAGCAGACGGTCGAAGAGTTGCGTCGCACGAGGTCTAGCCCGCTGGTGCGCAATATCGCTCGTGAGCACAACATAGACATCTCGCGCCTCGAAGGCACGGGGATGAGTGGCCGCGTGACCAAGAATGACATCCTGAGCTTTATCGAATCCGGCGCGAGCCTGTCTCCGCAGCAGGCGATGCAGACAGGCCGGGCAGCAGCGCCCGCCGCACAGACGCAGGAAGCACCCGCCGCGCCGCAGCCGCCGACCGCGCAGCCCGCCACCGAAGACCGCGTCGAGCAGATGAGCGTCATGCGCCGCAAGATCGCCGAGCACATGATCATGTCGCGCCGCACGTCCGCTCATGTGACGACCGTCTACGAGATCGACATGACGCGCGTAGCAAAGCTGCGTGATGAAAATAAGCGCACGTTCCTTGAACGCACGGGCACGAAGCTGACCTTCATGCCGTTCATCTTCCAGGCCGTCACGAGCGCGATACGCAAGTTTCCCGTTTTCAATGCGCAGGTCAGTGGTGATCAGATCATCTACAAGCGCGACATCAATCTGGGCATGGCCGTCGCGCTCGACTGGGGATTGATCGTGCCCGTCATCAAACGCGCCGACGACCTTTCAATCTCGGGTCTCGCCCGCGCTGCCAACGATCTGGCGGAGCGCGCGCGCACCAAGCAACTCAAGCCCGACGAAGTTGCCGGCGGCACGTTCACGATCACCAACCCGGGCGTCTTCGGCGGACTCTTTGGCACTCCGATCATCAACCAGCCGCAGGTGGCGATCCTCGGCGTCGGCGCAATCGAGAAGCGCCCGAAAGTCTTGACCAGCCCCGAAGGCGACGACTACCTGGCGATCCGCCACATGGCCTACTTCGCGCTCAGCTTCGACCATCGCATCATCGACGGCTCGGACGCGGAGAAGTTCCTCGCCTACGTCAAGCAGGTGCTCGAAGCCGGACAGTTCCAGGTATAAAGAAGCAGGCTTAAACTCAAGAACATTTCAGCTAGCGGGCGGGGGCTTCCCCGCCCACTTTTGTGTGAGTTGATACCCAGTTGCAGAATAAAATAAGGAGAAAGACAATCCACGAAGCCACACGAAACTACACGAACTGAAGGGCTCTTTCGTGTAGTTTCGTGTGATTTAGTGGATCGTTGCCCTCCTTAGTTTTTTCGCGGGGTTTAGGCCGACCGGCATGATATAATCCGCTCTCCCAGGAGATTCCCGACCAACTGATTGAAGTAGCACGACCGCGTGTACTTCTGTGCCGTCCGCCCAGGCAATGCGGCACATTCCCGGTGTAGCATCCGCACCGTAGCGAGGTGCGGCCTGAAGTGATTGGCCGTAAACTGAAATATGCCCCCCGAACGCTGGCAGGAAGTTGAAGGGCTGGTGCAAGCGGCGATGGAACGTGCTCCTGATGAGCGCGCCGCGTTCTTAGCGGAGGTCTGCGCCGACGATGATGACCTGCGCCGGGAGGTCGAGTCCTTACTCCTGTTTGACGGGCAGGCGACGGGATTCCTTGAGACTCCTCCTCACATTGCCACCGCACAGATGTTCGTCAGCGAGGTGAGCGCGCCGCTCGTCGCCGGGCGCACGCTCGGTCACTATCGCATCGAGCGCGAGATCGGGCGCGGTGGGATGGGCGAAATCTATCTCGCCTTGGACACGCGCCTTGGCCGCCCCGTCGCCCTCAAGCTCTTGCCCCCCTCATTCACTCTTGACGCCGAGCGGGTCGCGCGTTTCAGCCGGGAAGCGCGTGCCATCTCGCTCCTGAACCATCCCAACATCGTCACCATATACGAGATCGGCGAGGCGGAGGGCTTGCGCTTCATAGTCACAGAGTACGTCGAGGGTACGACGCTGCGCCAGATGTTGTCGCGTAATCTTTTGACACGCGCAGGGGCGCTGGACATCGCCGCGCAGACGGCCAGTGCGCTCGTGGCGGCGCATGAGGCAGGGATCATACACCGTGACATCAAGCCCGAAAACGTAATGGTCAGAGCGGATGGTTACGTCAAAGTCCTGGACTTCGGTCTCGCCAAGATGTCCGAGCGCGCGGAGAGCGGCGGCAATTCAAACGACGCCGATTCGCCAACGGTCATTACGCTCAACACTAGCCCCGGACTGGTGATGGGGACGCTCACCTACATGTCGCCGGAGCAGGCGCGCGGGCTGAAGGTGGATGCGCGCACGGACGTGTGGAGTCTGGGCGTCGTCATGTACGAGATGATCGCCGGGCAGCCACCGTTTGAAGGCGAGACGCCGAGCGATTGTATCTCTCTGATCTTGCAGAAAGAGCCGCTGCCGCTTGCGCGATACGCGCCCGATGTGCCGACTGAGCTGGCGCGGATAGTGACCAGAGCGCTGCGGAAAGATCGAGAGGAACGCTATCAAACGATCAAAGACCTGGCGCTCGATCTGAAAAGCTTCAGGCAACGCGCAGAGTTTGAAGCTGAGATGAAGCGCTCCGGCAACCCTGTGGTGAGCGGCGGCGCGGCGACTGCCGTGCACGGTAACGGACAAGCCATCAATGCGACTGCGGATATACAGGGTGAGCGTACGGCTGAAGCCAGCGCAACCTATCCCACCAACAGCGCCGAATATATCGTTCAGGGCATCCAGCGCCACAGACTCGCGGCGCTCATCGCCCTCATGGTCTTCGTCTGTGCCGCGATAGGTGTGGGGCTTTATCTACGCGCTTGGAGGACGAAGGTCAATATTAACTCCATCGCGGTCTTGCCGTTCGTCAATCAGAATAATGATCCGGAGATGGAGTATCGCTCTGACGGTCTGACTGAGAGCATCATCAACAGCCTGACGCAACTGCCGAACTTGCGCGTCATCGCGAGCAGCTCAGTCTTTCGTTACAAAGGGCGCGAAGCCGACCCGCGCGAGGTCGGGCGCGAGCTAAACGTTCAGGCCGTCCTGATCGGGCGAATGGTGCAGCGCGGCGAGACGCTGGATATCAGCGCGGAACTGGTCGAAGCGAAGAGCGGCGTGCGGCTCTGGGGCGACCGCTACGAGGCCGGAGTCGGAGACCTGCTGCGTGTGCAGCGGGAGCTCGCCGACCACATCTCCGGACAGTTGCGCGCGCGCATCACGGGCGACGCCTCACAGCAACTCTCCAAGCAGTACACGGCTAACTCCCAGGCGTATCAGTTTTACCTGAAGGGGCTGCACGCCTGGCATAAGCGAACCGCAGACGACTCGCGTCTGGCCGTCGAATACTTCAAACAGGCGATTGAGAAAGACCCTGACTACGCGCTGGCCTACGCAGCCCTCTCCGAGGGCTACGCGCTTCTGACCCTCTACGCCAATACACCGCCGAACGTTGCTTACCCGCTGGCGCGGCGTGCGGCCTTGAAGGCTTTGGAGAAGGACGCGCAGCTTGCCGAGGGGCACGCCGCTCTGGCGAACGTCCTGTCCGACTACGACTGGAATCAGAGTGAGGCTGAGCAGTCGTTCGCTCGTGCTATCGAGCTGAACCCGAGCTACGCGACCGCCCGCCATCGCTACGGACTGTTGCTAGCCCAGGCAGGTCGCTTTGACGAAGCTATCTCCCAGTTGAAGCGGGCTCGGGAACTCGACCCCGCCTCGGGGTCTATCGGCTCCGCGCTCGGCACTGTTCTTTACTACGCGCGTCGCCTTGACGAGGCGGCGGCGGTGCTCCAACAGGCGGTCAAGACACATCCTGACGCTGGCGGCATCCACGCCCATCTCGGCGACGTTTACCGTCTCCAGGGCAAATACACGGAGGCTCTAGCCGAATACCGACAGGCTGCCAAACTGTTCGGTGAGGCCAGCGCGGGTATCACGTCGAGGATAGCCGTAGCCTACGCGGCATCCGGCAATCGTACCGAGGCGTTGAGGCTCCTTGAAGAGATGCGGCAAACACAAGACCCGGATGCCCCTTACGCCATCGCCGCCATCTACGCCACATTAGGCGATAAGGAGCAGACGCTGGCCTGGCTCGACAAGAGCTTCGAGAATCACACCCCCACTCTGCGCCGACTGAAGGTTGATCCCCAATTCGATCTCCTGCACTCAGACCCACGCTTCGCGGAGATGTTGCGGCGCGTCGGAATCCCGCTGTGATTTGAATGGGAGAACCCTTGATTGATTATTACTGTTATTCGCGTTGATGTCTCGTAGCGGTCTCCCTCAAACGATCACGAGAGACCTTCTTGAAACTTTACGAAGATCATTGCTCGATAACTGTTATTTTCATTTGGCTGTGGGATGATCGAGCTTAGTAACCCGGCAAACAGATTAATGCCAATGTACAATAACCGCGACCTCGAAGCTGCCCATCTCAACATCTGTGTGACTCTAATCTGCTCGGAATAAAATATTTTCATAATACTATGACGATGATATTTCATGGACTCCGCCTGTATCTTTGACAAGACCGACTCGACGGATGGGTAAGGATTTTGTAGATGCTCAACAAGCCAGTCCGGCTGAGCTTTATCAAGCTTGACTAATCTCCTCTGAAAATCTTCGTCAACTTGGCGAGCGCGCTGGCCGCAAGGGAAAGCGATCACCATCGCAGTGCGTGCGACTCTCACCAGTTCCGCCACTGCTTCATCTCGCACGTCCAACGGTAGATGTTCGAGTACGTCCACTGACGCTACGACCGGAAAGGATAGGTTAGCAAATGGAAGGGACGTGACGCTTGCTCGAAAAAATATCTGGCTCTTGCCCAGGTGGGTCGGGCGATTAATATCCGTGTCTATCACCTTCGCTGAGCCTATAAAATGGGCCAGGCCGTATTCACCGCACCCTGCATCCAGTAATGCCTGACCCTGCGAGAGGATAGGTTGTAGGGCATGAGCGACATCTAAATTACGACGCCGGGGGTCCCACCCAAACTTAAAGAGCAGTTCATGAATTGCTCTCGGTATCATCAATCTGTCCAAGTCTCCTTTTCTTACAACTGTACTACTGGATGTGGGGACTGTGAGCCGGGCGATGCGGACTATCCATTATTCTTCACTGTCTCTACTCCCGAATCGCCCAACATGTGATGCCATCTCCCATTCCAATAGCTTCACCAATGGCCTGGACAATACTAAGACCGACCCGTTCGATCTTTCGTCCCATTGTTCTTCCCTGAGGTAAAGCATTATTCCACTTAGGGACATGGAGTGAATGAACACGGAAACCAGCGGAGCTTAGCGCGTGGCGCAAGCTGGTCGGAGAAAAACCTACAACGTGGAACGGAGAAAAAGTCGGGCTTAAGTTAGTCGCCCAATCTCTTCCACGCGCCCGCATATATAAATTCCCAATGCGCATTGTTAGTGACGATTCATTGGGAACATCTATTAACACGAGGCCGCCCGGACGACAGCTATTTCTAACCCGTTTCAATGTCTCCATGGGGTCATAGAGGTGTTCGAGAATGGCAGCTAAGAGGATGACGTCATAAGTTCGGTCCAAAGACCTGCAATCTTCAATCGAACTACATTCAACCTCAACGCCATGAGAGCGCGCAACTTGAGCAAAGTCTTCAGTCATTTCGACACCATAGACTGACCATCCTCTATTCAATGCGCCTTTTAATAGTTCTCCCCGCCCACAGCCTAGTTCCAACATTCTGCCGGGACCGCCGAGCACTTTTTCTGCGAATGCTGCGAGCACCTCTCCCTGTAATATTTTTTGCTGTGAATCATGAAGTTGAAAGTATTCTTTTGCTGATGCTTTCGCATAAGGGTTAGATTCTGGAATAAGAGTGGGGGACGTGTAAGCTACTTTACAATCCCGGCAGCGAACAACACACGTCTCCACTCCCTTTCCTTCATGATGCGCACGTCCGCCCCTCGCGCCCAGCTTTTTGGCTCTTCTGGAACCACAAACGGGACATGGGCGATCTTCAGCACGCCACCGGGTTCCGTCGGAAGATTTCATCATCATTCCTCTCATTTCGCCCATTTAAATCACACCCTTATGAATCCGCTTCGACATAATAATACTCAAGTGGACAGAACAGTTCACGGTGTAAGAGCAGTAGCCGGTAAAAAAAAGATAACCGCTTTTCTTTCTACTGGCTCCTGACTACTGTCTACTGTCTACTTGAGAGTCATGCCGCAGATGGGCGAGTCCATTGCGAAGGGGATGATCACGAAACATTTTTAGAAACGACACCCGCTTTATATCATCAACGTTAGATTGCTTTCTTATATCACCGGAACATTCAAAGCTTAGTGGAGTGTAATGGCAAAAGAGATTAATGACTCAAGAGGTGAATCTATGAGACATATCCTGACGTTCATTTCTTTCCTTGTGGTTGTATTCGCCTATGCTGAACCGTCACTGGCTCAAGACCTGGGCACATCAGCAGACCGTCACACGTCTGCCCCCGCTGACTCTCGTTACGAGATCATCGCCACCACTTCAAGGGTGAAAGCGGTGCTGAAGCTGGATAAGTACACGGGTGACGTGTTCGAGCTGGCGAGGAATAAGGCTCTCATCAAGAACAAAGATGAGGAGCACGCCTGGCAGAGGACGAAGCGACTTCCTCATCCCGATAAGGATGAGGCGACGAATGAAGTGAATTACCAGATATACACGGACGGTCAGGGTGGCATATACACCTACCTGATAAACCTGAGGACAGGTGCGACATGGATATTGGCGAAGGAGGAAGGCAAAGAGGAGCTTTATTGGTATCCTCTCAAGCACCAGTAGAGCCCCAAGGGATTGACCGCACCTGATAAATCTTTCTGGGTTATAATATCCTTATGAATAAGAAGGCGAAAAAACGAGCCAAAGAAGCTATCAGGAAAGAGATCGCAGAACGGTCAGATAACCGTAAGCAAGAAGGTTCATCTTCTCCCTCTAAGAAATTGCCTGAGAGCCGTGGTTTTACGCCGAGGCCAGATAAGAAGCGGGGTTAGTTTTTCGGGTTAATAATTCTCGCCAGAAAGCTTCTGCATCACCGCCGGTTAACATTACTTCATGATCACGCAGGGCGTTTTGCAGCCATACTGGATTCGTTCTCCAGTAATCGGCCCACCCCGACGCCTTACCAAGTGCTTGCCAGAAATCGGCGGCCAGTAGGAAAGTCGGTCGATGCTTTTCCTACTGGCCGCTGACTACTGGCTACTAATGCTTGTTGCGATTTGCTAGCATTTAGATGAAGAATTGCCGTGGAGCGCCATAACGCCTGCTTTTCGCAGGTGAGGTGCTTGACTTCCCCTGATTGTTCGTTAGAATTCGCGTTTTGAATCAACGAAATTGGTTTACCCTCGCAAGGTTTTCGTTCTTGATCCAAATTTAACTTTCGCCGTAGAGGCGAGAACACTGTTCATCACTTTAACCCGCGACTATCCAGGACAGCCCGGCGTGGTCGCCACAACTTGCGGGATTCTCGGGAAGCGGTGGAGCGCCCGCCGCAGGGCGCTCCCAGGCTTTTACAATCTCGCGTATGGAGTTTATGTAAATATGAATGTCAATGAATTGAGAATGTCCCGACTGTTCGTGCTCGCCTTCAGTCTCGTACTGGCACTCGCGCCGCTCGCATTAGCGCAGGATACGACGGGCTCGAATACTCAAGACACTGCTAATACGGGCGCGAGCGCAACAACCAACACAAGCGCCGGGACGCAAACACGCAGCGCCCAGAGCGGCCAGAAGATGAAGATCAAGGGCGTCGTCGTCCGTCGCGATGCCGATACGTTCGTCGTGCGTGATGCCAATGGCGTGGATACCACCGTGCGCCTGACCGATAGAACAAGCGTTAAGACCAAAGGCGGGTTCCTGCGCGGCGGTACGAATTACGGCGTGACCAGCATCCTGCGCGGCCTCAACCTTGAAGTCGATGGTCGCGGCAACGGGACTGGTGAGCTTGAAGCCGAAAAAGTCCGTTTCAACGAATCTGACCTCAGAGTGGCGCGCTCCATCGATACGCGCGTCAATCCGGTTGAAGAGCGCGTCAGCACGACCGAGACGCGCGTCAACCAGGTCGAGCAGAACGCGCAGCGCATGTCCGGCCAGATAGACGAGTTGGCTGCCGTTTCCAACGCCGCCAAGGGCGGTGCGAAAGCTGCGCAGGAGACGGCGGACGCGGCAGTCGCCGGTGTCAACGCGACCAACGAGCGCATCTCCGCGCTTGATGATTACGTGCCCCAGGAGACCACTGCGATCAACTTCCGCGTCGGCAGCGCGGTACTCAATGCACAGGCCAAAGCGCAGCTTGATGACATCGCGACCAAGGCCGCAAGTGCCCGTGGCTACGTGATAGAGGTCTCCGGCTATACGGATACGAGCGGAAGCGTTGAGGCCAACAGGCGGCTCAGCCAGCGCCGCGCCGATGCAGTCGTGCGTTACCTCGCAGAGAATCACAGGATTCCGCTGCGCCGGATCGTGACGCCCTTCGGCTATGGCGAGGCGCAAGCGGTGGCAGACAACCGCACGCGTGCGGGGCGCGCGCAGAATCGCCGCGTCGAGGTTAAGATTCTCGTTAATCGCGGCCTGACGACCCCTGGGCCAACGATCACCACGCCCAGCGGCACAGGCGCGACATCTTCGACTGCGACGCCGTAATAATAGTAGTCAGTGACAAGTGACGAGTGACAGGTGACGAGCAGGAATGCAACTGCTCGCCACACGTCACTCATCACTGTTTTATGGGAACCGGGCAGGGCACATGATGCGAAACACGACACGGCTTGCGCTTCTCTGTGGAGCGCTGGCCCTTATTTTGTTTGCGACGCGAGCGAATTGCCAGACGCCTTCGCCGACACCTTCGCCGCAGAAGGCCAACGCGCCCGCCGTCGCGCCTCCTCCGGCGAGCCCTTCGCCGACACCTGTCCCGACGGAGGCGGCTGATGATGAAGAGGGTGAAGTCATACGCGTTAGTTCGAACCTGGTGGTCGTGCCGGTTTCGGTGACGGACGAGAAGGGTCAGCCCGTGATGGGTCTGACGGTCAAGGATTTTCGTCTTCAAGAGGAAGGCCGCGTACAGGAGATCGCGCAGATCGGCGACCCGGAGCAGGTTCCGCTCGACATCGCGATCCTGCTCGATGTTTCGAGCAGCGTCGATGCGCGCTTCGCCTTCGAGCAGGAGGCCGCCGCGCGCTTTCTCAAGCAGGTCTTGAAGCCTGTGGACACGGCGACCGTCTTCGCCATCGACGCCACCTCGCGCCTCGAACAGACACGCGCGACGGCGGAAGTCGCCTCCGCCAAGTTGCTGACCATCGGCCCGGCCAAAGGCTTCACAGCCTTCTACGATACGGTTGTTGATGCGGCGCGATATTTAGTGAAGTCGGCTCCGGCACAACATCGCCGCGTCATCGTCGTCATCTCCGACGGCGCGGACATGTACAGCGAAAGATTCAAAACGCTCGTCGCCGCTTTAACCGAAGTCCAGAAAGCAGAGGCCGTCTTCTACTCTATCAATCCGAGCGGTCAGACCATGCACCTCAACGTCATGACCCGGCGCGGGCAGCAGGGCATGGAGCAGATCGCGCAGGCCACAGGCGGCAACTCTTTCGTCCCGCAGAAACTCGAAGACTTGAACGCCGTCTTCAACCAGATCGCCGCCGAGCTGCGCTCGCAATATCTGCTTCAATACTACTCTTCGGACGAATCATCGAACGGCAAATTCCTGCGCATCAAGGTGAGCACCCCCACACGCCCGCAGCTTCGCGTACGCGCGCGCCAGGGTTATTACGCCAAGCGCAAGTGAATCTCCCCGGCGTCAACCAGTTCTCAAACAGTTTCCGGTCAGCGCATCGCAAGCAGCACGTCCGTCAGGCGGTTCATCACATCGAGCAAAGACCGACCGGCCTCATCGTAACGACCGGCGGCCACAAATTCTTCTCCGCGCGCTGCGCTGGCCGCGACCCCCAGCAGCCTCGGGTAATACTGGCGCAACTGTGTTGAGCCGCTAAAGGTCGCCTCCAACTCGTCCATCTGCACACGGTAATTGCGGAAGACATCCCTCAACTTTGCGCGGTTCTGCTGCATCATTTCGGTTGCAGACGACGATGGGTTGCTCTGTGCCGAGCCAGCGGAATCGCTGTTAGCCAGCTCCTTCGAGATGGGGCCATAAAGATAGAGGAACTTGCCGAGTGATTTAATTTGCTCGGCGAGGCGTGCGGCAGCCGTCTGGGTAGAAGAAGCAGCAGCGGCGCTTTGGTTCTTCGTCGAAGAGGCGCGCGCTCCCTTACTGGTGGTGCGCCGCCTGGTCTGCCCGAAAGTCGTTGCCGCCATGAGAATCAACAGGCAGGCGATCACAATCATCGAGATACGTTTCAATCCAGAGCCCTCCTTCATCCGTCGACGGTCAATCCCTGAGCTTCATTCCCCTGGCGCGTGCATCACTATAGATTCCTCAAGCTATGATGCACGCGCAACGCGTGTCAAGTCTCTTGCAGCGCTTTCGCTCACCCCGGCGCGGGCGCTCCGCTCGTCGCCTCAGACTTCGTGCTGTTACAATAGAGAACGCTGATTGAAGGCACATTAATTCCGAATGGAAGATAGACGTTTAAAAGTTATACGACTCGGCAGACTTGAGTACGGCGCGGCGCTCGCCATCCAGAAGGAGACCGAGCGGCGTGTCATGTGCGGCGAACAGTCCAACACGCTGCTCTTAGTTGAGCACCCGCACACGTTGACACTGGGGCGCGGCGCGAGGACGCGCGCCGGAATTCTCGCCTCGCCAGCCGCGCTCGAAGCGCGCCAGGTCTCTGTCTTCGAGACCAATCGCGGCGGCAAGGTCACGTATCACGGGCTCGGCCAGCTCGTCGGTTACCCGATCATCAATCTCAGCCCGGATCGCGAGGACGTGCACCGGTACGTGCGCGAGCTGGAAGAGACCTTGATCCGCGCCCTCGCTGATTTCGGGATCGAGAGTTTTCCCATCAAGGGTCTGACAGGGGTGCACACCGCGCAGGGGAAAGTCGCGGCCATCGGCGTTCACATCGCGCGCTGGGTGACAACGCACGGCTTCGCCCTCAACGTCAACACCGATTTGAGCTTCTTCAATCTGATTATCGCCTGCGAAGGTGAACCCGTCACCTCGATGGAGAAAATCCTAGGCCACCAGGTCGAACTCAACGCCGTCGAAGACCGCATCATCGCACGCTTCGCGGACGTCTTCGACATGCGGGTGGAAGAGGAGGAGACAGTAGTGAGAAGTTGTTTGCAAAGTCCCGTAGGGACTTCTGAGAATTGCCCAGCCATTGATGGCTGGGAACAGTCACGACCAACAGTTTGAGTCCCGTAGGGACGGCTGAATTTCAGTCGTCCCTACGGGACTCTCTATTATTTTTCGCAACTTGTTCCCAGTGCTGAAGCACTGGGCTACTTTCATAAAGTCCCTACGGGACTGTTCAAACAGCTTCTCCGCAGTCAGTAGGCGCTCCGCGCCGGGCGCTGACGCCGAAACTCTGATGATTCGATAGCGAAAGCTCTTCTACTGACTACTGACTACTGTCTACTGTCTACTTATTTATGCTTACCCTTGAGCTTATTAAAGAAGCGATGGCGCGCATACGCGGGCGCGTCCATCGCACGCCCGTGATCACTTCGCGCGCCTTTGACGAGGCGGCCTCGCGCGCGGCTGGACAGTCCGGCATGCGCGTCTTCTTCAAGTGCGAGAACATGCAGCGCACAGGGGCATTCAAGATACGCGGCGCGACGAACAAAATTCTCACGCTCTCGGAGGAGGAGTTGAGGCGCGGCGTCGTCGCGTTCTCTTCCGGCAATCACGCGCAGGCGGTGGCGCTGGCGGCGCATGAGGCAGGAACGCGCGCAGTCATCGCCATGCCCGGCGACGCGCCCGGAACGAAGGTCGCGGCGACGCGCGCTTACGGCGCTGAGGTCATCTTTTATGATCGCCAGCGCGACGACCGCGAAGCCTTTGCGCGCGACATCTCAGAGCGGCGCGGCCTTCAACTCGTGCCGCCCTACGATGATTACCGTGTCATGGCAGGTCAGGGAACGTGCGCGCTTGAGCTTCTGGAGGACGTGCCCGACCTGGATTGTCTCGTCACGCCCTGCGGCGGCGGCGGGCTCTTCGCGGGCGCGAGCACGGCGGCGCTTGAGATCAGGCGCGAGACACGTTGCTTCCCTGTCGAGGCGGTCTCAGCCGACGATACGCTTCAATCGTTTCGCGCAGGCTCTCGCGTCCACATCCCGCCGCCAACCACTATCGCCGACGGGATGCGCGTTCAAGCGCCGGGCGCGTTGACGTTTCCCGTGCTCCAAAAAAATGCTGAAGATGTCCTGCTCGTGACGGATGAAGAGATCATCGAAGCCCTACAGTTTCTGCTCTTCCGCATGAAGATTCTCGTCGAGCCGACGGGCGCGGTCAGTGCGGCGGCGGTTCTATCAGGGAAAATCCCACGGGATGTCAGCCGCATCGGCGTCATACTCTCAGGCGGCAATATAGATCCGGAGATGCTCGCTCGACTGCTCGCGTCCGGCGACGACAACCGCGCTTCGCAGATGTTAGAATAACCTTACATTAAAACCTTTGGAGAGATATTTTTGTGGTGCGCGAACTTAGAGTTATCAACAATAGACCTGCGGCGCGCGAGCGTCAGCCCAAACCTGAATGGCTGAAGATTCGCCTGGGCGATCCGGCCAACCAGAATCATGTGCTGAGGCTCATCGAAGGCTTGAACCTGCACACGGTCTGCCAGGAGGCGCGCTGCCCGAATATCTTCGAGTGCTGGTCAGACCGGACGGCCACCTTCATGCTCGGCGGCGACACCTGCACGCGCCATTGCGGCTTCTGCGCCGTGAATAAAGGCGCGCCTGAACAGCTTGACCCGGAAGAGCCGCGCCACGTGGCCGAAGCCGTACGCCATCTGAACCTCGCGCACGCCGTCATTACTTCCGTCAACCGTGATGATTTACCGGACGGCGGCGCGTCACACTGGGCTGAGACCATTCGTGAGGTGCGCGCGCTCAACCCTGCCTGCAAGATCGAAGTCCTGATCCCGGATTTTAACGGCGACGAGGATGCGCTCAATACCGTGCTGGACGCGCAGCCGGATGTGCTCAATCACAACACGGAGACCATCGCGCGGCTCTACCGTCGCGTGCGTCCTGACGCCGATTACCGTCAAACGCTGACGCTGCTGGAGCGCGCTGCGCGCCGTCGTGACCGGGAGCAGCGCGGCATGCTGACCAAGAGCGGCATCATGGTCGGCCTCGGCGAAAGCTTCGACGAGGTCGTCGAGTTGATGAAGGACTTGCGCTCTGTCTCAACAGACATCATGACCATCGGGCAGTATCTACAGCCGCACGCGCGTCGGCTGCCCGTCGAACGTTACGTCACGCCGGAAGAGTTCGCGCGCTACGCGGAAGTTGGGATGGGGATGGGCTTCCGTCACGTCGAATCGAGCCCTCTGACTCGCTCCTCCTATCATGCGCGACAGCAGACAGAAGCGCCTGCGAGGGAAACGGACGAGCCAGCAGCCCTGGCGTCCGCGCGTTAATTGAGCATCAGGAAAGAAGAGATTTAAACGCAAAGGACGCAAAGGTTTTCGCAAAGGAGCATATTCTTTGCGTTCTTTGCGTCTTCCTACTTTGCGCGCCTCCAGCGTTTAATGGTTTCCGTTAAGGTTATATGAAAGCTGTCATTTTTAAAGAGCACGGTGGGCCGGAGGTGCTTCATTACACGGAAGCCCCTGACCCCTCGATCAAGGCGAACGAAGTTCTGTTGGAAGTGCGCGCGTGCGCGCTCAATCATCTGGACGTGTGGGCGCGCAAGGGGCTGCCCGGAATAGAGATCAGATTGCCGCACATACTGGGCAATGACATCGCAGGGGTGGTGCGAGAAGCTGGCGAGCTGGTGACGTGGGTGCGCGCTGGCGATGAGGTCATGTTGCAGCCCGGCGTCTCGTGCGGGCATTGCGCGGAGTGTCTGCGCGGGCAGGACAATCTCTGCCCGGAGTATGACATTCTGGGTTACAGGCGCGATGGAGGCTATGCGGAGTTGGTCGCCGCGCCCGGCGTCAACGTCATACCCAAGCCGAATGGTCTCGCGTGGGAGGAGGCAGCCGCCTTGCCGCTCGTGACGCTGACGGCCTGGCACATGCTGGTGACACGCGCGAATGTCCAGCCGGGCGAGGATGTCCTTATTCACGCGGCAGGGAGCGGCGTCGGGTCAATCGGCATTCAGGTAGCGAAGCTTCGCGGCGCGCGCGTCATCTCGACCGCCGGATCGGACGAGAAGCTTCAGAAGGCGCGCGAGATGGGCGCTGATGAGGTCGTCAACTACACGCGTGACGACTGGCCTAGAGAGGTGCGCAGGCTGACGGGTAAGCGCGGCGTCGATGTCGTCTTCGAGCATACGGGCGCTGAGACCTGGCCGGGCTCGATTGCGGCGCTCGCGAAAAACGGGCGGCTCGTGACGTGCGGTGCGACCAGCGGCTTCGACGCGCGCACAGATATACGGCAGCTCTTCTATCGTCACCTGACTTTCCTCGGCTCTTTCATGGGATCGAAGTCTGAGTTGCTTGACGCGATGAAGTTCATTGAGCGCGGAACGATCCGCGCCGTCATAGATCAAAGGCTACCACTCGGTGAAGCGCGCCGCGCGCACGAGCTGATGGAAGATCGCGCACAGTTCGGCAAACTCGTCCTCGTTCCCTGACCTTAAACATAGCATCGTAAGGGAGCATAGTTGATGAGCAAAGAGACGGCACTTCTGGTGATCGACGTTCAGGTGGGAGTCGTTGACTGGTCGGAGCCTGCCGAGGAGAAGGGCAGGGTGCTGGCGAGAATCAATGATCTGCTCGCGAGAGCGCGCGCCTCAAACGCCCCCGTAATCTACGTGCAGCACGACGGGTATGAAGGCGGGCCGCTCTCCGTGGGCTCGCCCGGCTGGGAGATTCACCCGGCCATCGCTCCGGCTGACGGAGAGACGGTCATACGCAAACGGGCGGCGGACGCTTTTCATGAGACGCCGCTTAAGGCCAAGCTGGAGGCGCTGGGGATCAAACACTTGGTCGTCACCGGATGCCGGACGCAGTATTGTGTGGACACGACGGTTCGTCAGGCGACGACGCTGGGCTACGATGTGACTTTAGCCCGCGATGCTCACACGACCGTCGATAACGAAGCCCTGACGGCAGCCCAGATCATCGCGCACCACAACGAGACGCTAGATGATTTCGGCACTGACGAGCACGTGAGCCTCGTTAAAGAATCGAGCGAGATTAGTTTCGACTGAAGAGAGGGAGAGCGCCAAAGCCTATGAAACCCGGACATCTAATCGCCAGATTCATGCTGTGCATGATCCTTGCAGGAGGCATTATGGCAATGGAAAAGGCCGACGCTCAACAGAAGGCCGTAACGACGCCGTCCGCTCCGGCGGCTAACACGGCGGATGTAGCATCTGTGGACGCTATCTTGGCCGCCGCTTACGATTCGATCTCCGGCCCGGCGGGCAAGAAACGCGACTGGAATCGTGTGCGCTCGCTCTTTCTTCCCGGAGCGCGATTGATTCCGATTGCTAAGGGCAAGGACGGCGTCTGGGCTGCCGAGGTGCTCGATGTCGAAGGATACATCGCGCGCGCCGGCGATTATCTTGAAAAGAATGGTTTCTTTGAGACTGAAGTGGCGCGACGTACAGAGCAGTTCGGCCACATCGTTCATGCCTTCAGCACCTACGAATCGCGCCACAAGGCCGATGACCCCAAGCCTTTCATGCGTGGGATCAACAGCATCCAGTTGATGTACGACGGCAAGCGCTGGTGGATCGTGACCATCTACTGGCAGCACGAGAACGCTGACGACCCCATTCCAGAGAAGTACCTGAAGAAGTAAATCGTAAGAAGAGCCACGGAGTGGCGGCATATCAGTAGCCCAGGGCGTGAGCCGTTTGGTTGAGCGTAGAGTTGCAAACAAAAGAGGACGGGCGACGATCCACGCGCTCGACACGAAGCGACACGAAACATCCCCTCTGTTCGTCTCATTTCGTGTTCCTTCGTGGATCGTTCGCCCGCCCTCTTTTATTCTGCTTGCCTGGTATAACATATCGCCACTTTCAGTGGCTCTCTTGCCTTGTGGCACGTTCACTTGTTGCTCTTTGCTCGTAGAAGGCGACGATGCTTTTTGCTGCTTCAAAGACCTTCTCACGCAGCGCCTGTGGCTCTATCACCTCCAACTGCGTGCCGAAGCTCAAGGCATACTCGCAGGCCATCTCCTCCACGTCGAAGCGGAGCGAGACCTGCACCCAGCCTTCGTCATCCGTCTGTCCTGTCTGCTCTATGCGCGCGAATCTTCCGGCGAACCTCATGCGCGGGACGATTTCGGGATGGACGCGCACAGTGGCCTGATAGCGCGGGAGCGTCGCACGAAAACGGGCAGATGACTCCTCCCAGAACGCGGCCAGGTCAAAATCCTTGGGGCGCGTGCAGGCTTCGTCCAGCGCTTCGGCGCAGGAGATACGCGAGACGCGGTAGCTGCGCACCTCCCCTTCAACCCCTGCCACCAGATACCAGACGCTCCCCTTGGCGACGAGCCCCAAAGGATCAACCACACGCTCGAACGCATCGCAGCCGACGCCTCGCTGATAGGTCATACGCAGTTGGCGCTCCTGCCAGACCGCATCCTGAAGCGTGTGCAGCAGCGGCACAGCTTCTTCCGTACGGCTCCATCCGGTCGTGTCCACGTAGATGCGCTGGCGCATCTGCTCAGCCCCGCGTCTGTAAATAGACGGCAGCGCCGCCAGCAGTTTCAAGAGTGCCCCTTCAGCGGCCTTCTCAAGATTGAGATCGGCCATCAGGCGCGAAGGCTTCGTGAGGAAGAGCGATTGAATCTCTGCTTCGTTGAGCCCCGTCAGGTTCGTGCGGTACTCGCCCAGGAGCGACCAGCCGCCGCCCGTCCCGCGCTCAGCGACGACAGGGATTCCCGCGCCGCTCAGGGCGTCCATGTCGCGGTGGATCGTCCGCGCGGAAACTTCCAGTCGCCGCGCCAGGTCTCGCGCGGTCAACTGCCTGTGAGACTGCAACAGCAACACGATGGAAAACAGGCGATCAGCTCGCATACAGAGTCTCCTCATCTCCTCCAGAGATCAACCTCAAGCCACCCGTGATTTTATCCTGGAAATATGTCATAGGGTGTCATCAATGAGGGCGTATCGTCAATTTACTACGCGCGTGAGCCGAGGGGAAATTTCCGCCTGCGACCGGAAGTTTCTGATCAAGAGAGGCATGTGAAAGGAGAGTAAAGATGCGAAAAGTAAAATACTTCGTCGCCAACAGTCTGGACAATTTTATCGCCCGCAAAGACGGTGCGGTTGACTGGCTATTTCAGGATAAGACGGATTACGGCATGAGAGAATTTTTCGCCTCCGTCGACACCATGTTGATTGGGCGCAAGACATACGAATTTGCTCTCGGCCAGAGCAGCGGGCATAAGCAGAAAAGTAGAAGTAAGAAGGCAAAAAGCAAACAAACGTTCTGTTCGAGCATGCGAAATTACGTCTTCTCGCGCACGATGAAAAGCGCGCCGGATGAAGACGTCCGCATAGTCTCTGAAGATGCCGGAGAGTTTGTCCGAAACCTGAAAGCGGAAGCGGGCAAGGACATCTGGCTGATGGGCGGAGGCGAGCTGGCGAGAAGCTTGTTCGCTGAAAATCTGGTTGATGAAATCGGCCTGAACATTCATCCGGTTCTGCTCGGCTCAGGCATCCCGCTTTTCCCGGAGATCGGCCACCAGATTGATCTGGAGCTGGTCGAGCACAAAGTTCATCCCAACGGCTGTGTGCAGGTGACGTATCGCGTGAAAGGAGCAGTCTGAAGATGGATTCTTTAGAGGGCAAGGTGGCTATCGTTGCCGGTGCGACTCGCGGCGCGGGACGCGGCATCGCATGTATGTTAGGCCAAGCGGGGGCGACTGTTTATTGCACGGGGCGGAGCGTGCGCGGTGCTCCGCCCACCAGAGGCGTCCACGCCGGACGACCCGAAACCATAGAGGAGACAGCAACAATGGTCACGGCGCATGGGGGGCGTGGCATCGCTGTGCGCGTTGACCACAACGAAGAGGCGCAGGTCGCTGCGCTCCTCCGGCGCGTGAAAGATGAACAAGGGCGACTGGACGTGCTCGTCAACATTTTGGGCGGCGATACGCCAGCCGAGTTCAAGCCGTTCTGGAAGCTCTCGCTCGACAAGGGGCTCCGGTGGCTCCGGCAAGAGGTGGGCTCGCACATCATTACGAGCCGCTACGCCGCGCAACTGATGGTCGAGGGCGCGGGCGGCGGCCTCATCGTCGGGCTCACGGACGGCGACGGGCTCTACTATCGCGGGAGCCTCTTCTACGATCTGGTCAAGGTCTCTACGATCCGCCTGGCCTACGCGATGGCAGAGGAGCTTTATAAACACCGCGTCGCATCGGTCGCGCTCACGCCCGGCTTCCTTCGCACGGAGTGGATGCTCGATCACTTCGGCGTCACGGAGGCGAACTGGCGCGACGGGGCGAAGAAGGACGCGGTCTTCATCGCGTCCGAGACGCCTTACTTCGTCGGGCGCGCGGTCGCGGCACTCGCCGCAGACACGCGCGTCCTGGAGAAGTCGGGCGGCGTCTATGCCTCCTGGACGCTGTCAGACGAGTACGGGTTCACAGACATCGACGGCAGCCGCCCGCACCTGGGTCGGTACTTCGCAGAGCACTTCAACCCTCTGCCCTGGGAGCCGCCGAAGACAGGGGTGCGCTGGAAGATCGAGCGTGAGCCGCAGGCGTCAGGCAAAGATGATGAGACGATCCACGAAACCACACGAAGAGACACGAAAAAAGTGTGACGTGAATTTCGCTTCATATGGTTTAGTGTGATTTCGTGGATCGTCTTTTATCGTCCCGAATAGTCTTCGACGGTGAATCGCTTGCGCAGCGCGTCCAGGTTCTCCGGTGTGAAGACGAAGTTTGTCCCGACGATGACGCGCCGCTTCCCTTCTGTAGAAACCCTCTGGTTAGTCTCTTTCGGTGTGTTTTCCGTGAGATAGTTGATGTCGTCACTGCTCAGCACAGCGCCGTCCGGGCGCGCGATGACATAGATATACGTAAAGTGTCCGAGGCGCACATATTCCAGGTCGCGCTCGAACTCTGTTTGGGGTTGAGGTCGGCGGGGAGACGAAGACGTGGCGGCGTTTCCATTGGTCTGAGAATTTGCGTCGTCACCACGGCACGCGCCGAAGATCATGGCTGCGGCGACCAGAACGATCAGGAACGCAGCACAATACGGAAGTGGTTTTCCTCTCACACTTTCATCCTTCTCTTGCAGATCGACATGGGAACGCTTCGGTGGTCGGCCACAGGGACGCGCCTCACTGTTCCTCTTCATCGCCGCCGCCATCCGGCTGCTGCTGGCCGCCTGTATCTTCACCCGCGTCCTCTTCCTCTTCCGGCGGCGGCGAGCCCTTTTGATCGCGTATGTAGAGGATGGTGCAATCGTCGTCGTCGTAGACCTTCTCGCACCACCCGCTGTCCATCGCGTTATAGTAGAGCTTGTCGTGCACCTCTTCCCTGTCTGTGAAGATGTAGCGTGCGCCGAAGCGGTCGCGGATGATCGGGGCAGGGTCTTTCTCATTGCCCAGCGTGATGTTCTCGTAGAGTTTCGAGAGATCGGGATTCTTGTCGAGCAGGTAAGTCGGGTCTAGTCCTGAGACGTAAGAGTGCGTCGTATCGTAGAAAAAGAGCTTCGGGAAATCATCCCAGTCCGTGTTGAAGACGACCTGGCCGGGAGGGACGTTCCCTTTGATCCACTCCATCCCCTTCTGATAATAGTCCGGAGCGGCATCACCGGCGATGGTCTTGGCCGTCTCGCGCACGTTGAGGAAGAGCGGGACGCCCAGAAGCAGCGCGACGCCCGCCGCCGCCAGCGTCGTCCACATCTCTCTGCGCCGCATGTCTTCCAGGTGGCGCGGTCGCTCATGCCTGTCCAGATACGGGCTCAGCTCGTCCAACACATCTTCGGGGAGGCGTCCCCAGTGTGAGCGCACGCCGTCGAAGATAGGTTGGAGGGCGAAGGCGGCGAAGAGTATGGCGAAGGGAGGCCAGTATTCGACGAAGCGGCGCGAGCGAAAGCTGGTGAGCATCAAGAAGGTCGAGAAGGCCAGAAAGAAGAGCGGGCGGGCGGCCGCCTGCCGATCCTCCCAGCGGAAAGCGATGTAGCCCACGAGCATGGCGGCGAAAGCGACGAAGCAGCTTCCCAGAAAATACCAGCTTTCATACGGATACCATTCCTGCCCGACGCTCGTCGTAAACCCTGACATCGTTACCTTGATGATGACATGCTCGAAGAAGAGCCGTATGTTCTTCGGAAAATATGGATTAACGACGAAGCCCGCAATCACGCCCAGGAATGTCCAGACAAAGGGACGCCACTCGAAACGGCGCTCGCTCCAGCCGATGACCGCCGTCCAGATTATGGCTGCCGCCAGAAGCGTCGGGAACAGGCTGTAAGTCCAGACGAAGAGAAACATCAGCGGCGCAAGCCAGACGTATCTTTTTTCAAAGAGCAGGTAGATTCCCGCTACCATGAAGATGATCGCAATGGGCGGCGCTTTCCCCATATTCAGACGATAGAGAAAGGGCGCGGAGCAAGCGAGCAGGGCGACCAGCCACACCAGCGTAAACTTGATGCGGTAGCGCACGATCAGCCAGTAGCAGGAGAATACGGCGAGGCTGGCGAAAAGGGTCGCCGCTATTTTCGCGCCCAGTCGCAGGTCGCCGAACCACGTGAAAGGTATCTGTAGAATGTGGAAGAGCAGGTGGTGATCGACGTAGTCCTGCGGGTTGAGCGTCGTCAAGGGCAGCCACTGGAACGTCGGCGGGAAATGCCCCTCCCTGAGACCTTCCCATAAGAGGCGGCTCCAACGGATGTGATAGTAGCTATCGAAGTCGCCGCAGCAGATCGACTGGGTCGAGAACTGAAGCTTCTGAAAGACGAGCGTAATCGCCGCCGCACCGATACCCAGATAAATCGCGCGTGTGATCGCATCCGAGGCCAGCAGCCCCGCGCCCCGCCCAGCCCGCTTCAACTCGGATTCAACCGCTCCGTCGCCAACGTCTTGCATAATTAAAATCAAGTAGACAGTAGTCAGTAGTCAGTAGTCAGTAGAAAATAAAAGCGGTTGACGCGTTTGATGCTGGTTATTTTAATCATAACGGGTAACATAGCAGGCACTGCGGTTTTATCTACTGACTACTGACTACTGTCTACTGTCTACTCTTTCATTCCCTTCCTCGCAGGTGTTCGATGAGTTCGACGAGAGCCGTCGGGTTAACCGGTTTAGTGAGAAAAGCATTGAAGCCGGCTTTGAGCGCCCGCTCGCGGTCGGCGTACATGGAGAATCCTGTGAGCGCGACCATCGGCACAGAGACGTAGTCCGGCAAAGAGCGCAACGCCTCGGCCAACTCGTAGCCGTTCATGCCGGGCATTCCGATATCCGACACCACCACGTCGAAGAGCGCGCCCCGCGCAACATTCAAGGCATCGGAAGCGGAGGATGCCGTGACCACCGTATAGCCTGAATGCCGCAGCAGCATGCCGAGCATTTCAACGATGTCCGGCGCATCATCGACCACGAGAGCGCGCGGTTTGTGCTCGTGCACTGTGAACATGTCACCCGACAGGGCTTTGTCCTGCGCCCGCCCGTCGTCACCGCCAAACCGGACGCTGCCCGATGCGGAAATGGAGAGATTATTGGCTTGCGACACCAGTAGGGGCGCTAGTGTTCCTGACATCTTTCAGCCTTTCCGCCACGCTCGACCCGCGCATGACCTCTTGAAAGCAGTGACGATTTTGTATGTGACAAGCTAAGGTGCAGATTCTACCCTGTCACTCGCCACTTGTCACTCATCACCGCTCCGGGAAAGCAAATGAAGAGCGCGGGCGTTCGGCATCAGGTATCAAGTATCGGTTCTTTTTTCACCGACACTCGTTGCCCCGTAAACGCTTCGGAAAACTATTTTGTTGACAAGTCCTCGTGAGAGGCGTACAAGGGGCGTGAGTTCTCACAAACACACGAGCCTGCGCGGCCTCGCGAGGCGCGACTCACGTCATGGAATAAAAGAGAATCTGACGCACACTCTATCTACTCTTTGGCGTCAGACGCGATCCCTTGAAAGGAGAACGGACGCCTGATCAGCGATGAGAACCTCGCACACATCTTCCACGCCGTAGTGTCTCTCATGACCGGCGCGGCCAGAGCCCCCTCCGGCTTATCTGAAACAGGAGAGGGGACGGTCGCTCATACGGGAGACTTTCCGGCTGCGTTCCCAGGCGCTAAGCGTTCCTGTAAATCCTGTTCGACTCGATAGCAAAAGGAGAAAGCCATGAGTGATCAAACCACCGGTACGACTGATTCGGATGCTCTGGAACAGCGTGTAGCCAAACTCGAAGATCAAGTCAAAGAGATCGGTTATGTCTTGCATGATATGCTCGAAGTACTGCGCGCGGAGGGTGGGCTGCTGAGCGAGATGCCCGAGCCGCCGTGTCCACCGATCTGTCCACGTAGCTAGTGGATTTTCGGAGTACAGCTTGATCGTCTCTGGTAGATGGTGTCTCAAGGAATGAAAGGCCAGGGGGCCGATTGCGCGAGGGCGGCTGCACGTCTCAACCCAAAACCCGTGCCAGACCCGTCGCAGACGACGATTGTGTCTTTTGCTCCGAACCTCATCTGAGAGAAGTAATCAACACAGCATCGCTGGTCATGAGTCCGCGTATGCAGGCAAGTTGCTGACCATCGCGTGACCAATCAAAGTTCAATATTCGATCAGATTTGAAGCTGGTCAACTGCTGTGGTGGACTGCCGTCTGTCTGCTGACTCCAGATATTGGAGACGCCGCCGCGATTGTCTATGTAGGTCAGAGCGCGCCCGTCCGCACGCCAGCGCACGCGCTGCCAGAAGAGCATCGGCAGCGAGAGCATCGGTATCTCAAAGAGCTTCACGGGACGCCCTCCCGCAAACGGAACGAGCGCCAGCTTCCAGGCAGAGTTCGCCTCTTCTCGGTAGATACAGGCGATCAGATGTCCGTCGGGCGAAACGACAGGCCAGTTGGAATATTTATCCGTTAAGCGCAGACTCTCGCCCCCCTCCACAGGTATCTTCCAGAGTACCGGGACGCCGGAAGCGAGCCCCTGGTAAACAACCCATTTGCCGTCCGGCGAGAATTGCGGGTATTGCTCATCGCTGCCGCTCGTCAACTGGACGGGATCATGCCCGTCTATATTCATCCTCCAGATATTGAAATTGCCTGTGCGGTTGGAAGCAAAAACAATATAGCGTCCATCAGGTGAAACTGATGGCTCGCGGTCGATGTGAGGATCAATGGTCAGTTGTTTCTGGTTCGTCCCATCCGCATTCATGATCCAGATATCTGGATTCTCGTTAGTGACCGCCGCATAGACGATTCTGCCCTCCGGCGTCCACGAGAGACCGTATTGCTGGCCGACGCCGGATGTCACCTGTGTGGCGCTATTAGCATCTCCACGGGGCGCGATCCAGATATTGGAAAGCCGGTCGGCTTGCACCGTGACCAGGGCGCTGGAATCCGCCGTCAGGCTCACACCCAGATAGGTATTCAGGTCATTGGTGATTCTGCTCGTTTCGCCACCCGGATAAGCGACATGCCAAATCTGATAAGAGCTGAAGGGTTGCTCTGAGGCCGTCAAGACCAGTCCGCTCCCATCCCCAAGCCACGCGATCCGGTCAATATAAAACCACTTCTGTGAAATGATCTGTTTCTCCGCCCCGTCGTTTGCGCTGACTGCGACCAGGCTACTATGAAAGCCACTCGTAAATCCTCCGATAGCGCAGGCGATCACTTTTCCGTCAGGCGACCAGGCCGGCCCGACGAGGGAAAAAACCTCGCGCGACTTGCGCATCGCCAAAATCTGCTCTCCGGTTCCGTCTGCGTTCGCCATCATCAAGACGGTTTCTCCCAGGCTCTGGTGACGGCGGATAAACGCGACCCGCTTGCCGTCTGGAGAAAAGCTGATCGGGCTGTTGATGCTGGCGAGCAGCTTCAGCGACGCGCCCCCGAGCACCGGCACTCGATAGAGCGTGCCCGGACTGTTCTTCTCCCAGATGACGTAGTAAATAAAGTTGCTGTCGTGCGAAAAAGTTAAGCCCCAGTACTGCCCTTCAGATGGGGGGACGATCTGCACGTTACCGGCGGTCGGAATATGCTTGATCCACAGGCTCTGCTGCCCGCCGTCGTCGATGACGTGCGCGACGTATTTGCCGTCGGGCGAGATGACGGCGTCGATTGACTTGCCTGCATTG
>DASVVT010000063.1:0-9113 GCA_036386415.1 Pyrinomonadaceae bacterium | reverse complement strand
CTAGCCCTGCCCCTACAGTTATTCCGTCCATTAAGGCTTATTGCAAATAATCTACCCTTTCGGTGTAAGGCCACTCCTCCCAGTTCTCCACCAATTTCTTACGAACGGGATTCATTTTTATGTATTCCAGCGTTTCAAAATCATCCTCTTCATTCCTGATGATGTGATCGAAGAACTGCCGTTGCCATAGCTTGCCTTCGTACCACTTCCAGTAAGCTCGTGTAGATAGGCTCTTGAAGGCTCCGCAAACACGGCTTAGCGAATAACCGGACTCGCCCAAACCGACGAGCGCGTGTAGATGGTCGGGCATGAGACAATAAATATATAGATAAAAGCTCACTCTATGACGCAAGTCTCTCAGGCATTGGATTGTAGCCTCAGCTAAACGCGAATCGAGAAATGCGCTGCGTCTTCCGGCGGCGACAATGGTTACAAAATAGATTCCCCGTGAGGTGTAGTCAAAGCCTCGCAACCGCAAACTATCGCGTCTCGTGTATAGAGAATCTTTGGAAGCGTTCGACATCATTTATCTGTAGGGGCAGGGCTTGTCCCTGCCCGGTGGATTGCAGACAAACAACGGCGGGCAGGGACAAGCCCTGCCCCTACAATCGTCGCGCTTACAAGGAATGTCACGACGACACACGCCTCAGCCACATCGGGCGGCGTCTCCAACAATTACACCCGGCCATCACGGTAGATGCCTTCTACAGTCTTTGACATAATCCGTCGCCTCGCCGCTCGATAGTTTTGCCGCATTACAGCAGATGCCTAGATTATATGCGCTTGGCGGGGAAGTACGAAAGAAAAGATGAAGGCCGCTAACATAAGCGGCCTTCATCTTCCAGAAAAATATAAACTCCGCAGGTAGGACTCGAACCTACAACCCTTCGGTTACGCATGATCCTATGCTTTCACATAGGGGCGGACTATCTCATCAACTTTCTCAACTTCAAAAGTTGCCGGGCGCTCGCGGGGATTTTATTGGTCAGGTCTCCTCAATCCCTAGTCTCTGCACGTTCTTGCTTACTTTCTGACCTTCAGCAAGCTTCGCTCAGGATTACCATGCTAATTGTCGTTAGCGAAGGCTTCCCTGAATTCACCCGGTTTTTCAACCACAGTCACCTGTGGAAGCTGCAACTTTCCTGCATGAGCTTCCCTATGACAATTGGCGCACAAGAGAATGCATTTTTCAACTTCTTCCTTAACCTTCTCCCAGCTTCGAGTATATCCTTTTCTGGATATACCAAAGTCTTTTTGCTTTGGGTCGAGGTGATGGAATTCTAAAGCCTCAATGCATTTATCATAGCCACATATCTGACAACAGCCGCCTTTGTAGTTGACCGCCATCAGCCGCACCTTCTCTCTTCTTCTTTGAACAGCTTTAAGAAGATACTTTCGGCGTTCCTGATATGTGCGCTTTTCTGCCATTGTAAAAGATCGTGCAGCGCTTACAGCCGAATGCTCTGCCATTGAGCTACTGCGGAAGATTCGCGCCCTGCACTGCATATTTGCCTGCGTGGGCGCGTCGGAATTTTTATAGCAGACCGCTTACTTGAGCGTCAAGCGGAGCGTCGGTCGAGCCAGAGGGGGGCGCTAATTTGATCGGGCTGAACTTGCGTGTGAACGGGAAGTGCGAGATTATCTCTCCCCATTACAGTTTAGATAACCGGACAGACAAAGTTCTTCGATCTTCGCCCCCGGAGGCGAATTCGTGAGGGAGAGAGTACGCAAGATGGAGCGCCGCACAACCGCCTGGCACAGCCAGAATCTCGGAATGGAGATGCCGCTTGTGGCTTACGGCCACAGTGGGCCGCCGCTGTTGATGTTCCCGACCGCCGCCGCAGATTATCTTGAATACGAGAGATTTCAACTGGTGGATGCCATCAAGCATCACATCGAAGCGGGGCGCGTGCGCGCCTATTCGATCAATAGCGTCAACCGGTACAGCCTGCTCAACGAACAGGCATCGCCACAGCTCAAAGCAGAGTTGTTGACGCGCTATGATCGTTACGTCACGGAGGAAGTGCTTCCGCTCATACGCCAGGACACGGGCGACGCGCAGGCGCGGCCGGTGACAACGGGGGCGAGCCTCGGCGCATTTCTCTCCGCCAACGCGTACTTCCGCCATCCAGACCTCTTTCGCGGCACCATCCCTATGAGCGGCAGCTACGATGTGCGCTCGTACCTGCGCGGCTATTCGGACGACAATGTTTACTTCAACAACCCTGCGGACTACCTTCCGAACCTGAATGACGATTACTACCTGCCGCTGCTTCGCCGCGCTGAAGCCATCTACATCGTGACAGGTCAGGGACGCTGGGAAGACCCTGAGCGCAGCCGCCAACTCTCGCGCATCCTCAGCTCAAAAGGCATCCCGCACACGCTCGACCTCTGGGGACACGACGTGGATCACGACTGGCCCTGGTGGCGCAAGATGCTCGATTACTATATTGAGAAGATATTTTGAAAGCAGGAGACAGGAGACGGTAGACAGTAGACAGTAGCCAGTAGAAAGAAAGACACTTGCTTTTCTCTTCTACTGGCTACTGACTACTGTCTACTGTCTACTTCCCTTACGGTTCGTCCGTGCCCTTCTTGCCCTTCTTCTTCTGGGGCTCGACTTCGCGCGGGCGCGTCGTGGGAGGAGGTGGTGGGAGACTGTCAGTGTGCGGGGCAGGAGTCTCCGGCTTCTTGGTTTCGGTGGAGGTCTGGGTGTTTGGACGATCATCCGCAGCACCGGGCGCGGGCGGCAGCGTGACCTGCTCTAACTTCGGATCGGTGATCGTCACAGGGGCTGTGTCGTCCTCCTCGTCGCGGCGGGCTGCGGCACGACGAGCGGCGACCAGGTCTGCGTTCTCTTCAACGGATTCGCGGTCGCGCTGCTTCTTCAACTCCTTCATGTCCTCGGGCATCGCGGGCGGCTTCGGGAAGTTCTCTTTGGGCTTATCCTCCAGAAAATCCTTCATGAAGTTTACGAAGAAGGGGAGCGCCCCGTGTCCGCCCGTCATGTCGTTGCCGAGCGGCTTCTTCCTGCCTGGATAACCCATCCACACGCCGGTCACGTAAGTCGGCGTGTAGCCTATGAACCAAACGTCCGTGTGGTCGTTGACCGTGCCGGTTTTGCCCGCGAGCGGGACGCCCAGAACTTTCGCGCCCGTCGCCGTTCCGGCCTCAACGACGCCGCGCATCATATCGACCATCGTCAGCGCGACGTACTCGCTGGTGACTTTATAGGTCGTCTTCTCCCACTCTTCCAGGACGTTGCCGTCGCGATCCAGCACGCGGCGGATCATGTGCGGCTGAACGCGCACGCCCTTGTTCGGAAAAGCCGAATAGGCGGAGACCATCTCGTCCAAAGGCACTTCGGTTGCGCCCAGGGCCGACGGAAGATAGGGAGCCATCGGCACAGTGATGCCGAAGCGACGCACCATCTGCGCGCCGGTCTGAATGCCGACGGTTTGCAGCAGGTGAACCGCAGGAATGTTCAGAGACTTGGCGAGCGCGATCTTCAAAGGCAGGTCGCCGTTGCCAGATGAGCCGTCGTAATTGTGGGGCGACCAATCGCCGATCCGTATCGGCGCGCCGCTCACTTTTGAATCCGGCGTCATGCCCCACTCAATCGCCGCCGTGTAGACGAAGGGCTTGAAGGCCGAGCCCGTTTGACGATAAGCCTGGGTGGCGTTGTTGAACTTGTTGGTGTAGAAATCGTAGCCGCCGACCATCGTCAAAATCTCGCCGGTCTTGGCGTTCAAGGTCATCATCGCGCCCTGCACCGCCGGGATTTGCGACAATTCGACCTTGAGCCGCTGGTTCTTCTCGTCAACCTCCTTGATCTCGAACTCGCACAGGTCGCCGAGCTTAAACTCATCCTTCGGCTGGCGTCCCGATCTGCCCATATCTTTCGAAGTGACGTTGGCGGTGAAGTTGCCGAAGCGCGCCAGCGCCTCGTTCTTCCCCTTATCGATCTTCATAATCAGTCCCATCAGGAACTGCCCCTGCTTGTAGCTGTTGCCGTACCAGTCCGGGTGCTTGTAGCTCTCCAACTGCTGCTGCGTCACTGTGCCGACGCTGTTGCTGACATTGGCGATATTGCTATACGAGGAGCGCCAGCCGCTGTGCGAGCGGTCATACTGGCGCAGTCCCGCGCGCACGACTTCCACGGCCTTCTCCTGCGCGTGGGCGTCAATCGTCGTGTAGACCGAGAGCCCGCCCTGCGCGACGCGCGTCGTGTACTTGTCCTCCAGGTATTGCCTAATCTCTTCGACCGGATAGTCGTAAGGGGAGGAGCGCAGTTGCGCCTGATAGTAGGCCGTATCAGCCAACTGGATCGGCTTGGCTTTGGCCGCGTCAACCTCCGCCTGCGAGGCGAACCCGTATTTCGCCATCTGATCCAGAACTATATTGCGCCGCTCACGCGCCTCCTTCGGGCGAATGGTCGGCGAATAATCACCGGGCGCTTTCGGAATCCCGGCCAGCAGCGCCGCTTCCTCCAGGTTGAGGTCTTTGGCCTGTTTGCCGAAATATGTCTGCGCGCCCGCCTCTACGCCGTACGCGCCCGCACCAAGGAAGATGTGGTTGGCGTACATCTCCATGATCTGGTTCTTCGTGTAGTAGCGTTCGATCTGAAGCGCCAGCAGCCATTCGTTCATCTTGCGCTTGAGGGTCTGTTCTTTCGAGAGAAAGAGATTCTTGGCGAGCTGTTGCGTCAGCGTCGAGCCGCCTTCGCGGCTTCCGGTCGTGAGGTTTTTGATGACCACGCCGACGATGCGTATCGGATCAATGCCGACGTGATCGTAAAACCTGGCGTCCTCGATGGCGAGGATCGCATTACGCATCACGGGAGTCAGCTCCTCGTACTTAAGCGGAATGCGTTTTTCCAGCGCGAACTCCCCGATCACGGTCTTGCCGTCGTCCGCGTAGATGCGCGTGACCACGCTCGGACGATACGTCGCCAGGGAGGCGACCTCGTTGGCTGCCCTCGAATAGTTGAGCTGGTAGGCGGCGATGATGCCGGTCAAGCCTCCGGCGGCTATCGCCAGTAGCAGGACGGCTGGAAACCAGAAGCGACGCAGAAAGTGGCGGCGCTGTGCCGGGGGAGCATTCAATCGGGCGGCGAGCGGGCTGCGGCGAGCGCGCGGTTCTTTTGATGACATACTCAAAGAGTCCTCTTGACCAGCAGGCTTGAGCGCCGCAAAGGGGCGCGCAAAAGCCTCACGCAAATCTTATCTTTTCCGGCGAGGAGAAGGTTCGGTTCATAACCCTGAGCGATTATAACGCAACTCTAAAACGGGAGCGAATGTGGGAGCTACGTATGAGCGGGCGTGGCATCCATCAGGGAATAAAATTGAGCATAAGGGGGGAGAGAATTAAACGCAAAGGACGCGAAGTAGAAGACGCAAAGAGCGCAGAGAAAAATTTCCTCCGCGTCTTCTTCCTTTGCGTCCTTTGCGTTTAATGCTTTTCCGTATCCGCGCTTTTCCGGCCAACTTGAAATTGACATGAGGCATCTAAATAGTTCAGAATCAAGGTGTTCACCAAAGGGGGCGAAAGGCTTCGACAGGAGTACTGGACGCTCGGGTGGATGCATGCCGGGCTCTCTCTATGCAGCTCGTTAAAAAGCGTGGGGAAACACAACTGCCAATACAAACGAATTGGCTCTCGCTGCCTAATTAGGCACCGGGCGTCTCGCCGCAAGTTGCTCATGCGCGCGGAGCGAGATGTCACCCTAGATGAGCTGGCTTGCTCCTTCGGCCCGTGGGAGCGAGCGAGATAAAGTCGGGCTAGCTCCATGCCGAGGTCTTCGTCGTTTCACTTACTCGGCTACGGGGCGAAATCAAAAAAAGAGAAGCGACTAAGCATGTAGATTCCCTCGACGTTGGCTCTTGGATCCGAGTTCAATTCTCGGCGCCTCCACCATCATCTTCCTCCACCCGCCCCGGATACTCATCCACACAATTTGAATGAGAGCTTCCGCGTGACACTCGCGCGATTTCTTGCGATACTCCGATGCTGAGAACCGATTAATTACTCTGTCAGTGAGAAAGCTCTTGAATAGCGATCTACCCATTGGAATATTCGATAGCGGCGTCGGCGGTCTGACCGTCTATCGCGCACTGCACGCGGCGCTCCCCTTTGAGCGCTTCGTCTATCTGGGCGATACGGCGCGCATCCCTTACGGCACGCGCTCGCTCTCGACGGTCGAGCGTTATGCGACGGAGAACGCGCGTTTTCTGGACGCGCATGGGATCAAGCTGCTGGTCGTCGCATGTAATACTGCGTCGGCGCTCGCGCTGCCTGCGATTCGCGATGTCGTGCATGTGGAGGTCGTCGGCGTGATCGAACCCGGAGCGCGCGCGGCCACAGCAGCGTCAGTGGAGAAAAGAATCGGGGTGATCGCGACTGAAGCGACTGTGCGAAGCAGGGCTTATGCCCGGGCGATTGCTGATCTGGAACCCGGGGCGCAGGTCATCGCGCGCGCGTGCCCGCTCTTTGTCCCTCTCGCAGAGGAAGGCTGGGCGGAAACGGATGAAGCGCGCTCGATTGCCGCAAAGTACCTGAAGGAGATCAAAGAGAGCAATGTGGATACGCTCGTGCTCGGGTGTACACACTATCCGATCCTGCGCCGCGTCATACAGGAGACGGTCGGCGGCGGGGTGCGCTTGATTGATTCGGGCGAGGCGGCGGCCAGCGATGTCAAAGCGCTGCTCGAAAAGAGGGGACTGGCGCGCACCGGAACAAACGGTGATCACGACGCCGCAGCGCGTGAGCGCAGCCTGTGCGATGATCTGGATCATTTTTATGTGACGGATGCGGCTGAGCGTTTCAGTCGTGTCGCGGAAAGATTCTTGGGAAGCGCGCCTTCAGTGCTGGAGGCCGTTGAGGTTTGGGGACATGACGAGCTTCGCACGCACTGATGGACGCGCCGCAGATGAGCTGCGCCCCGTCCGTATCACGCCCGCTTACCTGCCGTATGCCGAAGGCTCTGCGCTCATCGAGATGGGGCAGACGCGCGTCATCTGTTCCGCTTCTGTGGAAGAGCGCGTGCCGCCCTTCCTGCGCAACCGTGGACAAGGATGGATCACAGCCGAATACGCTATGCTGCCGCGCGCCACATTGCAGCGCACGCCGCGCGAGACGGGACGCGGCGGCCCCTCGGGTCGCACGCACGAGATTCAGCGATTGATCGGGCGAAGCCTGCGCGCCGTCGCCGATATGACCACCCTGGGCGAGCGCACTATCACGCTCGACTGCGACGTGCTTCAGGCCGACGGCGGCACGCGCACGGCAGCCATTACGGGCGCTTACGTGGCCTTCGCTCTGGCTGCGCGCCGCCTGCTGCGCGCGGGCAAAATCACTCGCAACCCGCTCAGAGACCAGGTCGCAGCCGTCAGCGTCGGCATCGTTAATGCGACGCCGCTGCTCGATCTGAAGTATGATGAGGACTCAAGGGCCGAGGTCGATATGAACATCGTCTGCACGGGCGATGGCCGCTTCGTCGAAGTGCAGGGCACAGCCGAGGGTACGCCGTTCGGACGCGAAGATATGGATCAACTGCTAGCGCTCGCGGCGCTCGGCATCGGACGCCTCGTCCACATGCAGCGTGACGTGCTCGAAGAAGCCGTTTGAGAGATAGATAGTGGCCGCCCGCCGCTTTTTTCAACCGGACAACGTCTTGACGTAAGCTGGACATCTGAAACTTGTGTGTTGAGCACACTTTTAAGGAATGATCCACGAAGCCACACGAAATAGCTTGAAAAATTCTTCGTGTGGCTTCGTGCGATTTCGTAGATCGTTTGCCCTACAGTTGCCGGTTATAATTTAGAGACAGCCGAAACCGAAAGAGGAGTTTTTTTTATCGCCATGCGACGCCTGACCATCATCTTCGCCTCCTGCGCCCTGATCGCCCTCGCTGTTTCTCTGGCGGGCGCACAGACGGGGCAGACCTACACGAACGACAACGTGGAGTACATGCTGGAGTTGCCTTCAGCTACTTGGCGCGTGACTTCCGAGCCGGATAGCCTTCACCAGCACGCGGAGTTTATCAACGGTGATCGTAACGACGGCCACCTGCGGATTCGTAAAGAAGTGGTTGACGCGGGCACGACCGCCGCAGAGCTTGCGCATCGTGACCAGGATCAGAAGCTGCGCTTCCAGCCCGGCTACGTCGAGGGCAAGGAGGAGAAGTTCGCCGGGCGCTTAAGCGGCGTGACCATCTCTTACGAGTACACCAACGGCGGCAAGCCTATGGTCGGGCGCATCTACTACCTTCAGGCAGACAACCGCACCATCTATACCCTGCGCTTCACAGGCTTTCGCGACAAGCTCACGCGCATACGCAATCAAACGGATGCCATGGCGCGCAGCTTCCGGCTGAAGTAAGACGAGACGAAAAATGGCTCACGCAAAGACGCAAAGGCGCGAAGAAAAGAGTTTGTATCTCTCTTCGCGCCCTTGCGTCTTTGCGTGAGGCTTTCTCTTATGAAACTGGCGCACGGGCTCGACGTAAAAAAATCGACTATCAACGGCAAAGGATGCTTCGCCACCCTCTTTTTTCCTCGCGGTAAGAAGATCGCGGAATACACGGGCGAGAAGATCTCGAACGCGGAAGCGAAGCGCCGCTCGCACCGGCGCATGCTGCGCATCTGCGCCATCGATTCGCGTTGGAGTCTGGACGGCAGTCGTGGCGGCAATGGCACGCACTACATGAATCATTCCTGCGCCCCCAACTGCTTCATGAAAATCCTCTACGGCCACATACAGTTCTATGCCCTGCGCGATATTCATCCGGGCGATGAGATCACGCTCGACTACGAAATGACACTTCACTCGGATGAAAAAAGATGCGGCTGTAAATCCCCTAACTGTAGAGGGACGATCAACAAAAGGTAAAAGTAAAAAGGTAAAAGGCAAAAGTGAAGCGGAAAAGCACTTTAAAGATGGCGCTTTCTGCCTTAACTTTTGCCTTTTACCTTTTTACGAAAAAGGTTCTTAATGCCCCGCTGCTTGCGGCGGGGATGGATGAACCATCTTGGCAGTGGGTTCGATGCCCACTGCCAAGATAAATGACGTTACAATGCGTGCATGGTCTTTAGAAGAACCGCGCACGCTGCTTA
>DASVVT010000062.1:0-14611 GCA_036386415.1 Pyrinomonadaceae bacterium | reverse complement strand
CGCAACTCAAAACTCGAAACTCGAAACTGTTTTTCCGAAACTCGAAACCTTTTCCGAAGGAAAAAGCATGATCAATCAAGAGCGCATCAAGAATCTTCTACTCGAACTGGTTCAGATAGACAGCCACTCGCGCAAAGAGCGGGATGTGGCCGAGCGCATCAAGAAGTACTGTGAAGAGATCGGCGCGGAGGTCGAGATCGACGACGCCGGCGAGAAAGTAGGCGGCAACTCCGGCAACGTCATCGCACGCTTCAAGGGGACGATCCCCAACGCCGAGCCCATCATGATGAGTGCTCACATGGACACGGTCGTCCCCGGCGAAGGTGTCAAGCCCATCGTCGAGGGTGACATCATACGCACGGATAAAACGACCGTCCTCGGCGGCGACGACAAGTCCGGCTGCGCCGTCATCATCGAAACCATACGCTGCCTGAAAGAGCAGAACATTCCGCACACGGACATCGAAGCCGTCTTCTCGATCTGCGAAGAGGTCGGCCTGCTCGGCGCAAAGCATCTGGACGTTTCAAAGATCAGAGCGAAGTACGGCATCGTGTTTGATTCCGACGACCCCGGCTTCCTCTTCACGAAGGGGCCTTCGGCCAATCACCTTGAGTTTAAGGTCTACGGGCTGGAGGCGCACGCAGGCGTCGCGCCCGAACAGGGCATCTCGGCCATCAAGATCGCGGCAGAGGCTATCGCTAACATGAGACTCTTCCGTATAGACGAAGAGACCACCGCCAACATAGGCGTCATCGAAGGCGGCAAGGCGACCAACATCATCACCAACTTCGTCTACCTCAAAGGCGAGGCTCGCTCGCTCAACGAAGAGAAGCTCAAACGCCAGTGCGACCACATGGTCAAGTGCTTTGAAGACGCGGCCTCGAAGTACGAGGTGACGGTCGAAGGTCGCACGACCCGTGCCCGCGTCGAATCAATCGTCGAGCCGGAATACTACGCGATGAATGTCCCTGAAGATTCGCGCGTCGTGCTACTCGTCAAGGAGGCCGCCACGCGCATGGGCCTCAAGGTCGAGACGATGGCCTCGGGCGGCGGCTGCGACGCCAACATCTTCAACCGTAAAGGCATCGAGTGCGCCAATCTGGGCACAGGCATGCGCGCCATTCACACCGTCAACGAATGGCTCGACGTGAAGGATATGTACGCTTCGGCTGAGATGACGCTGGAGATCATGAAGCTCAACGGCGAGATCGCGCTCAAGGGCTCAGCCTCGAACGCTTGAGGCCGAGCATCGAAATATCCGGGAGCGAATAATGTCAACGCTTAAACCAACTGACGAGCCGGAAGGCGCCGTAGCGATTAAAGGTTTTCGGTTTATGACGGACACCGAAGGGCATAAGGTCGCCGTCATGTTAGACCTGGCTGAATGGGGCGAACTCTGGGAGGACATCTACGATAATATGATAGCCGACCGGCGCGCAGACGAGCCGGGCATGTCACTGGAAAATTTCGAGGACGAACTGCGCGCCAACAATTATTGAATGTATATGAATCCTAACTTTGCGCGCTGTCGACTGTTACGGCAGCGCGCTTTGCTTTATCTACCGGATTGATTGATGATAATTGATGCGACGCAGATAATAGACGCCGTGAAATCACGATTACTATAAGGATTACCATAATGAAATCACTCTTTGTCCTGGCCGTCACTTTGCTCTTAGCTATCTCCTCGCAGGCTCAGCAACCGAAGCCACCTAAAGAAACTGCCCTCGAACGTTTTCAGCGTTACGTGAAGATCGACACGCAGTCGAAGGAAGACGAGCAGACTGTGCCGAGCACGCGCAAGCAGTTTGACCTGGCGAACCTGCTCGCCAAGGAGCTGCGGGATTTGAACGTGCAGAACGTGCGCGTCAGCGAGTCCGCCATCGTCTACGGGACAGTGCCGGGCAATCTCCCCGACAATTCGCGGGTTCCGGTCATCGGCTTCATCTCGCACATGGACACCTCGCCTGCCGTCTCGGGCGCGAATGTCAATCTCATCATTCATAAGAACTACCAGGGCGGCGACATTGTGCTGCCGAAAGACCCGACGCAGGTCATCAGTGTGGAAAAGAATCCTGTCCTCAAAGAGATGATCGGCGACGACATCCTGACGGCGGACGGAACGACACTTTTAGGCTCGGATGATAAGTCGGGCATCAGCGCGATCATGACGATGATCGACACCTTGATGCAGAACCCGCAGCTCAAGCATGGGACGATCAGTGTTGCCTTCACGCCGGATGAAGAGGTCGGCGGAGGCATTGAGAAGTTTGACATCAAAGGTTTCGGCGCGCAGTTCGCTTACACTGTGGATGGCGAGACGCTCGGCGAGATCAGCAATGAAACGTGGAGCGCACGCACGGCGGTGGTCACCTTCAAGGGGAAGAGCACGCATCCCGGCTCTGCCAAGGGGATGATGGTCAACGCGGCCTATGCGCTGGCCGACTACCTCTCGCGTTTTCCACAAGACATGCTGCCCGAAACGACCGAGGGCCGGGTCGGCTTCGTCCACCCGTACACGGGTAAGGTCGATGTTGAAGAATCAGACCTCAAGGTGCTGCTCCGCGATTTCGAGCTGAGCGGTCTGGAGGCGAAGGAAGCTACCTTGCGCGAGATGGTCAAGCAGACTCAGGCGAAGTTTCCACAGGTGAAGATCAACATCGAGATCAAAGAGGGCTACAAGAATATGAAGGAGGTCTTGAAGGACTACCCGCAACTGACGGAGAACGCGATAGAGGCGGCACGCCGCGCCGGGCTCAAGCCGAGCATCAAGTCGATCAGAGGCGGCACCGACGGCTCGAACCTGACCTTCAGGGGACTGCCCTGCCCGGACATCTTCACCGGAGGCCAGAACTTTCACGGCAAGCTTGAATTCAACTCCCGTCGCGGCCTGGAGAAGACGACCGAAACGCTCGTCAACCTCGTGCAGATTTATGCCGAGAAAGGGAAATAAGGGTAACGCTAGTGACCAAAGAGGAAGCGCGTCAATTCAAAGAGCGATGGAAGCTCGTCAATGAAGTCACTATTGAAGAAGCGAGGCGTATGCCGGTTTCGTTCAAGCTTCAGCAATTAACTCTGATGTACGAGGCCGGACAGACGCTCGGCTGGCATAAAACGCTCAAAGAAGGTGAAGATGAAGTCCGCGAGCGTTGGCGTCGCCTCAAAGAGAAACTTCATGTCTGATTCTACCTTACCAGCAGCCTTCGGGGCAGCGTTGCAGTCCCTCACTTCCTGGCTTGAGGCCGAGCATGTCCCCTATGTAACAATCGGCGGTGTCGCCGTTTCGCTCCTCGCCCAGCCTCGCGCTACACAGGACATTGACGTTGTCATCTGGCTGGAGAGGGAGAGATGGGAATCCTTCTTACTCGCAGGTGAAGCTTACGGGTTTACGCCGCGTATCAACGATGCCTTGAATTTTGCTGTCAGGTCGCGCGTCATTTTACTTCAATATCAGAATGGTGGAGTCAGCCTTGATCTCTCCTGCGGAGCTTTACCATTCGAGCGGGAAATGATCGAGCGCGCCACGACGCTCAATATCGGTGCGTTAAATTTGAAAATGCCAACGCCGGAAGACCTTATTGTCACTAAATCAATAGCGCAAAGGCCGAAAGATATAGCTGACATTGAAGCTCTCCTGAGTATTCATCAAAATCTGGACGTCGCATATATCCGGCGATGGGTAGAGGAATTCGCTGCCGCCCTAGAGATGCCTGAATTATCAGAAAATTTAGAGAAACTGTTACATCATTATCGGAGTAGTGAGTAGAACCAGCACGCAGAATTTTTATGGTTAAACTGAAGATAGGGAAAGAAACGGACAATAATCCGACAATCGAAAGCTACCGCAGCGGCTATGTCGCGCTCATCGGGCGACCGAATGCGGGTAAGTCTACGCTGCTGAATCGACTGGTCGGCGAGAAGATCGCGGCGGTCTCGAATAAGCCGCAGACGACGCGCCACCGGATTCAGGGCGTCATCACGCTCCCCGAAGGTCAGATCGTGCTGGTGGACACGCCGGGCGTGCACAAGCCCGGATACCTGCTCAACCGGCGCATGATGGCGACCGTGCATGATGCGCTCGAAGGCGTTGATCTGGTCTGCCTGATTCGAGACGCAACAGCTCCGACGGGCAACGGCGACCGCTTCGTGCTCGATCTCGTCAAACAATCTTTGAAGCCTGCGCTGCTCCTGCTGAACAAGACGGACAGGCTGGCGGATAAGTCTAAGCTGCTGCCGTTGATGGAGTGGTACGGGCAGGAGTATGACTGGCGCGCGGTGCTTCCGCTCTCGGCGCTCAAAGGGGACATGGTCGATGTCCTGCTCACGGAGATCATCAAACACTTGCCGCCCGCCGAGCCTATCTTTGAGGAAGACGAGCTGACGGATCAGCCCCTGCGCTTGATGGTCGCAGAGATCGTGCGCGAAAAGATTCTGCACACGACGGGCGAAGAGATTCCTTACGTGACGGCCGTCGTGACGGAGAGGTTCGAAGAGGAGCGAGAGGATTTCACGCGCATCAACTGCGCCATCTTCGTCGAGAGAGCGTCGCAGAAGAAGATCATCATCGGTCATGGCGCGGAGCGCTTGAAAGAGATCGGCACACGCGCCCGCCGCGACATAGAGCACCTGCTCGGTCATCGCTGCCACCTTGAGCTGTTCGTCAAAGTGGAAGAGGACTGGCGCGACAAAGCGGGTCTGCTCGACGACCTGGGAATTAAGGAGCAGGGAGGAACGAAGGGATGAGGGATGAGGGATGAGGGATGAATTAAATGCTTTTCTTAACTCATCCCTCATCCCTCATCCCTCATCCCTGCTTTTGGGATTGGAGGCATGAAGGTTGAACGCAGGTGGTACGCGCTCGATGTAAAGCTTGAAGGTGCGGCGCGAGAGGCCGTCGAGTACGCCCTCATGGAAGCGGGCGCGCTCGGCACGGAGAGCAGAGATGAGAGCGTGGAACTCTCGCTCGTCGTCGCTTATTTCGATGCGCCGCCCCGACGCGAGCTTGTGCGCGCAAAGCTCTTCGATGCGCTGCGGCTCTACGACCTGCCTTCATCCTCCGTGCGCGACATGGAGTTTCGAGAGGTCGCTGACAGAGACTGGCTCGGCGAGTGGAAGCGTAGCTGGCAGCCGCAACTTGTAGGCCAGCGCTTTATCATCGCGCCGCCGTGGAGTGAGATTGAAGACGCACGGGGGCGCATCATCCTGCGCATCGAGCCGGGCATGGCCTTCGGCACGGGCACGCACGAAACGACGCGCCTCTGCCTGACGGCCATTGAAAACTATTTCGATGGGGGGAGCTTTCTGGACGTCGGCACGGGCACGGGCATCCTCGCCATCGCCGCCGCCCTACTGCGTCCAGAGGCGCGCATCGAAGCCTGCGATACGGACGAGGCAGCGGTGGAGATCGCGCTTGAGAATGCGCGCTTGAACGGAGTCAGCGAGCGAATCAGCTTTCGGGTCGGAACGGTTGACGAGAGGGGGACGGCCTCCGCCTCTCTGGTCTGCGCCAATCTCACGGCGGACGTGATCGTGCCGCTCCTGCCCTCGCTCATCGGAGCCACATGCGGGAGGCTCGTTCTTTCAGGAATCCTCGACGCTCAGGCTGAATGGGTGCGCCAGCGATTGCACGAGCTCGGCATCAATGAAGTGCTCGAAGTAACAAGCGATGGCGAATGGGTTGCGATCATCGTTTGAGAACAGAGAGCCGATGGCTGTCGGAAGATAAGCGCCGGAGGCGCGGCTAAATTCCTTCCCTCGAATTCTTATAGTTGTATGATTCCCGCAGCTTGAGGAATAGATCGACGATGGCTGGACGCGCCTCTATAAAATCAGCCGTGACCAACACCAACGCTGCCCGTCCAGGCGGCGATTACAAAATCTGGCAGGTCATCGCCGCGTCCGCCGTCGGGACGATGATCGAGTGGTACGACTTTTACATCTTCGGCAGCCTCGCGACGGTCATGTCGCTGCTCTTCTATCCGAAAGGCAACGAGACGCTCGCGCTCATCGCTTATCTCTCAACCTTTGCAGTCGGCTTTGTCGTGCGCCCCTTCGGCGCGCTCTTCTTCGGGCGCATAGGCGATCTGGTCGGGCGCAAGTACGCCTTCCTCGTCACGCTGTTGATTATGGGCTTTGCGACGGCGCTCATAGGCTTTCTCCCGACCTATGCCACGATAGGGCTCGCCGCGCCCATCATTCTTCTGATAATACGCATCCTGCAAGGGCTCGCGCTCGGGGGCGAATACGGCGGCGCAACCGTTTACGTCGCAGAGCACGTGCCGGACGAGAGACGCGGGTTTTACACGAGCTTCATACAGATCACGGCGACGATGGGGCTGTTTCTCTCTCTGGTCGTCATCCTCATCGTGCAGAACGCGATGAGCAAGGATGCTTTCGACGCCTGGGGTTGGCGCGTCCCGTTCATCATCTCCATCTTCCTCGTTGGCATTTCGCTCTACATACGACTGCGCATGAAAGAGTCGCCGATCTTCCAGCACATTAAGGGGGCGGGCATGACTTCGGCCAAGCCGCTCAAAGAGGCTTTCACCGAATGGCATAATCTGAAGCGGGTTTTAATCTCACTCTTCGGGGCGACCGCAGGGCAGGGCGTCGTCTGGTACACGGGGCAGTTCTACGCCCTCTTTTACCTGCAAACGATTCTTAAGGTGAACGGCACGTCGGCCAACTACATCATCGCCATCGCGCTGCTCCTGGGCATGCCCTTCTTCGTCCTTTTCGGCGCGTTGTCCGACCGCTGGGGGCGCAAGTGGATCATCATGCTCGGTTGCCTGCTGGCAGCCGTCTCCTATCTCCCGATCTACAAAGCGATGCAACAGGCGGCTGGCTCGGAGGTGAGCACAGCCACGTCACAGATCAATCCGTTGACGGGCGCGATCACGCTCGTGCCGCAGACTATTGTCGATGGTCAGTTGCAACCCGCCAGAGAAGTTCTCCCGTACACGGCCTTCGGCCAGTTCATCACTGATCCCATCGCCTGGAAGCTGGTGCTGCTCGTGTTCATCCAGGTGATCTTCGTGACGATGGTCTACGGCCCTATCGCCGCCTACCTCGTCGAGGCGTTCCCGGCCAAGATCAGGTACACGGCGCTCTCGCTGCCGTATCACATCGGCAATGGAGTTTTCGGAGGGCTGCTGCCTTTGATCGGCCTCTCCGTCGTGGCACAAACAGGGAACATCTATGCCGGTCTGTATTATCCGATAGTGGTCGCCAGCATCACATTCATGACGGGCTCGCTACTGCTCAGGGAGACGAAAAGCGTTTTGATCTGGAAGGAACTGGAAACGAATCAACCCGAAGAATTGAAGAGCGACATTGAAGGCCCGGCCTGATGAACAGCTCAGTTATTATCTTTGCGACCTTTGCGATTACCTTTGCGTCCTTTGCGTTTAAAGTTCTTCTCTAAACGCAAAGGACGCAAAGGTAATCGCAAAGGTCGCAAAGAAACCGTCATCTTATGGTACGTCGTCGATTCTATGCGCCGCCCGTTGGGTTTGCCCCTGATGGTTTGACCGTCACACTGGCGGCGGACGAGACGCGGCATCTGCGCGATGTGCTTCGTCTCAAGCGGGGCGACGAGGTTTTCGTCTTTGACGGCGAAGGCAGAGAGTATGCCTGCGTGATAGATCATGTCGATGGCTCCGCCGCCACGCTCCATGTGAGCGAAGAGGTCGCGCCTGCGCGCCCTGAATCACCTTTGCGATTGACGCTCGCGTTGGCACTATTGAAAGGCGAAAAGTTTGATCTGGTGGTGCAGAAGGCGACGGAGTTGGGCGTAGGGAGAATCGTGCCCGTGTTGACAAAGCTCTCGGACGTGCGCCCGCGAGATGAGCAGGACGCAGCGCGGCGCACGACGCGCCTGCGCCGCATCGCGCTCGAAGCATCCAAGCAGTCCGGGCGCGCGCGCGTGCCCCTGATCGACGCGCCGGTCGCGTTTCAATCCCTGATCGAGAGCGCATCGACGGAGGTTGAAGAATGGCGTCTGATGTTCGCCGAGCGCGGCGGTCGTAGTCTGGTCGAAACGATCAATCAAGCCTCCAGAGACGAGCACGAGGCGTTGACGGCGCTCGTCGGTTCAGAAGGAGGATGGACGGATGAGGAGATCGCTGAAGCACACAAGGCCGGGTGGAGCATCATCACACTCGGCGGGCGCACCCTACGCGCAGAGACAGCCGCCATCACAGTCGCTGCATTGTTACAACATATGATGGGGGACCTCAGATAAAGCAAGCAAGGGGAAAGGGAAAGTTGAAAAACCTTTCCCTTTCCCCTTGCGCCCTTCACCTTTCCTCTTTACTTCAGCTCCACCGCGCGGCTCGCCTGACCGGTGAGATTGCTGGTCACAGTGATGTTCTGCGGATTCGTCGCCACGCTGAATGTTCCCGCGTATTGACCGGCTCCTTTGTTAGCCAGGACGCCGATCACCTGCCGGGTCGTCGTCACGGAGACTGTCAGCGTCGCCGTCAGGCTGGTGCTGGTCGCTTGCACCTTTAATTGCTTAATGGACGACTCGTATTCAGCCTTCTGGATGGCGACCGTGTCCCCCTGCGCATTCGATGGCGCGATCACCAGCGTCGCCGTCCTTGTGACGGGAGTCAAACTGCCATAGGTCGCCCTGAGCGTCGCCGTCACGAGATTCGTGACCTCGCTTGTTTGTGCAGTGAAGGTCGCACTTGTTTGACCCGCCGGGACTATCACGCTGGCCGGAACTATCGCCGCAGCATTATTGCTCGTGAGCGTCACGAGCGCGCCGCCCGTCGGCGCAGCGCCGTTGAGGGTGATTGTTCCGACCGCCGTGTTGCCGCCCACGAGACTGCGGGGCGCGATTGCTAACGAAGATAACGAGAGCGGCGGCCTGACCTCCAACACTCCAGTCTGCTTCGTGTTGCCATACACCGCTTGAATATCGACAAGGTAAGCGCGTGTGAATCCTGTCAGAGTCTTGATACTTGTCGTCACCCTGAAACTTGCGCTCGTCTTCCCTGCCTCTACTGTGACACTGGACGGCATCGTCACCGTAAATGGAACAGCAGTGGCGACCCCCGGCGGGGCAGTGATGACGTTCCCTAATCTGACGAGCAGGCCGCCAGCCGGTGCGGGACGGTTGAGCGTGACCGTTGCTTGCGCCGGGTTGCCTGCAACAATCGAGGGCTGGCTCAGCGTGAGCGATTGCGCGAAGAAGGTTGGACGCGCTCTCGGCATCCACATCACGGCGTGAACGTTGGCCGGATTGGCGGGCGATCCCTTGCTGGCCCAGCCGACGATGTTACCGTTCGCGGTGATGCCGGTGGCTGCCGCATCGGTGAAGCCCAGCGGCAAAAATTGATTCAGATCAACCACGCTTGCAGCGCTGCCCGACCAAACCAGCGCATGACTGCGCCCGACCTGCGTGCTTTCATCCCCGACAAAGCCGAAGCCCGCTTGCTGTGTGCCATTGGTCGCGTTGGCTTCGGAGGTCGCGTAACCTCCCGCCGGATGCAGATCAACGACGCTCTCTGCGCTCCCCCGCCACAACAGCGCGTGGCGCGGATAGAAGTCGAAGCCAACTTGCTGACCATTGGAGACGGCGTTGGCTTGCGAGGCCATGGAGCCTGCCGGGTTGAGATTGACAGCGCTCTCGGCTGTGCCTGACCACAAGACGGCATACGGCCCGCTCCAAGCGTTTATCCCGATGATGGTGTAACCTGTGCCGACCTGCTGCGTGCCGTCCGTGCCGAGCGCACGCCCGGCGCCGAAGCCGAGCACGAGCGGCGTCAGGTCAACCGCGCTCGCCGCCGACCCGAACCACAGGAAAGGGTGAAACTCTGTTTTCGTGCCGTCGCCGCCACACTGCTTCCCGACGCTGCATAGAACTTGACGTGTCGCCGAACCCACTTGCTGCCCGCCTCTGACGCCGACGGCGACCGACTGTGTCCAATTCGACGGATTCAAATCGACCAGGCTCTCGGCTGTGCCAGTCCACAACGCAGCGTGATTGTTCGCACTGCCGACTTGGTGACCGTCACGGATGGCTGCGGCTGTGCCGACACCGAGATCAACCATGCTACTCGCGCTGCCATTCCAGAGCACCGCATGGTTGTCCACTTGACCTGTGATCGCTGCGCGGAAGCCTGCCGTGCCGACCTGCTGCGTGCCGGAGATACCTGCGGCTGATGAAGTCGTTGAACCGGCGGGGGTCAAATCAATCATGATGTAATGCCGAGCGGGCGAGACGGTCGTTTGCGCCACGACCACGCTCGATATGGAACTAACCGATAGCAATAATGCTATGACGCAAGCTATAAATTTTGATACAAAATGTTTCATTATCTGCTCCTCGTAAGCTCAAGAAAAATTATTAAAGCTGGCAAACCTTCTTCACGTTGACCCTTCAAGTTCTCTGATGCGGATGTCACAACGGCAATTTTCCGCTCCTGGTTCGCATGAACAATAAAATAGATTGTGAGCGAAGAACATGAAGGCATTTCAGAGCGTTGACGTGACACCAACCCTCGCCGAAGTCACTAATCAACGGTTGTGCCAGAAGATTAAGAACAGTTCGCTACGACAGGCATGCGCAAGGGAACAAAGAGGTTAAGAAGATATGACCAATCTGCCTGCCTATCAAGAGGGTTTCAGTTAAAGCCTCTGTTATGGATACTATATTCGCACCGCATATTCCGTTCGCACCTGGTATTAAAGACCTATGTTTTCTCTCTCAAATCTCTAAACACAACTTAGCGTCAAACTGAAGCGTATATTTGGTTCGCGCCTGACGTGACCGCTTCACTCTTTCCTCTCTCGCAGCATTTTGAGCGCAAGGCGCTGATCGCGCTTGATCTCGAAAGCCCATGCGGGGTCGTGCGAAGCCTTGAGGATGTGTTCGAGGTGCGTGCGCGCCTGGTCTGTGGCTCCCTCGTCCATCAACATCTCCGCATAGTAGAGGCGCGTGATGGTGTTGGCGGGCGCGATCTCGATGGCTCTTTCAAAGCAGAGGCGTGCGCGCTCCGTGCCTCCACCGAGCAGTAGCGGGAGCTTATGTTGAAGGCGTCCAAGCACGCGCAACGGGCCGGCGGCATGATAGGCAGGGTTGATGCGGGCGGCGCGCTCAAGCGCGCGGCGGGCGCTTAAGGCGTGGCGCAGAGCGTTGAAAGGATTTTCGAGACGCGCCAGAAGCGCCAGGTTGACGCCGAGCCAGAAGTGGCCTTCAACTCGCTCAGGCTTCAGGCGCGCGGCACGCCCGGATGCCTGAACGCCCTGCGCGTGATAAGAGCGTGCGTCCCTTCTGTGTTGCGCCTCTTGGCCCAGAAAGAAGAGGGCGCGCCCCAATCGCCACCACACTTCGTAGTCAGTGGGCGCTAAGACCCCCTGCAAGAGCCCAAGGCTGGCGCGCACGTTCTCCGTCTCTTCGCGCGCCGCATAGAGCATATCAGCACGCCGCGTGATCTCTTCAGGCGAAGCAGGCATAGGCAAATACTTTCATGGAATAGCTTCAAAAGCTTTGACGAAGCGACCCGCACAGGCGCAGAATACGCATCAAGGTGCGGGGCAGACAAGGGAAGCAGGCGGGAGGCCGTGCCGCCCTTCACGCTTCCACACCAGAAACATCTGGCTTGGACTGAGGAGCGTTGGCCGAACATGGCTTTGAGCAAAGAAGAATCTGTCAGGCGCGCGCGCGCCGATCTGGCGAAGCGCCTCGGCGTCTCCGAAAGCGAGATCAAAGAGGATTCAGTCGAACAGGCGGATTTCCCCGATCTGGCTCTCGGCGCGCCCGTCGAAGACGAGATGAGCGGCCAGATGATCGCGTCGGGCTGGCGCATACGCCTGAGCGCCGCAGGCAGCCCTTACGAATACCGCGCCGACAAGAATCAACTCCGGCTCTATAATTACAAGGGCGCGAATTACAAGGTATAGTAGTCAGTAAACAGTAGACAGTAGCCAGTAGAAAAACATACTGGCTTCCTTCTACTGACTCCTGGCTACTGACTACTGACTACTGATTTTTTTGAGGTGAAGTGATGAACCGACATAATTTTCTCGGACATCTGGCACTGGCGATCACGCTGATTTTTCTGGCCGCGTTTGCAGGCCAGATACGGCGCTGGCAGAACCAGCCGCGCCCGGTTTTTGTCTCTCGCACGACGAGCGAAACACAGTCCCTGACCCCGAAGCGCGGTGGGACGGAGGTGCTCGTGCGCTTTCGTCAGGGCACGACGATGGAGAGGGTGCGAAATATCGTGCTCAGCCTCAACGACCGCATAGAGGATCGAATTGAGAGCGTAAGCGGTCTCACCGTCATAGAGGATGAAGACGGGCTCGACGCCGAAGGGGTGGCCGCGCAGTATCGCGCGATGACAGACCTCGTCGATTACGCCGAGCCGAATTTCAAGATCACGCTTGAGCCGGAGTTCGAAGAAAGCAGGTACGAAGAAGAACGCGCGCCTGCGGAACTCGACCGCTACGTTCCTTCCAACTGGCCTAACGACCCGCAGTTTGCGGATCAGTGGTCGCTGGAGAACACGGGGCAGCGCGGCGGAAAGTTCAAAGCCGACATCAGCGCCATGCTCGCCTGGAACAAGACGAAGGGGAGCGAGAAGGTGGTCGTCGCCGTGCTCGACAGCGGCGTCGATTACACGCACCCGGACCTCATGGAGAACATCTGGTTCCGCCCGGACAACGTTGACGAGTACGTTGACGATCAACTCGGTACGGTCAATGACCTGCGTGGCTTTAGCGCCGTCGATGACCTGTCCGATCCGATGGACGACAACGGCCACGGCACGCACTGTGCCGGAATCATCGGAGCCGAAGGCGACAACGGGATGGGGATCGCGGGCGTCAACTGGAAAGTTCAGATCATGCCCCTGAAGTTCATAGGGGCTGGCGGCTCCGGCACGACCAAGGATGCGATTGCGGCCATCAACTACGTCATAGATCGCAAGCGTGCGGGCGTTCCGGTGCGCATCATCAGCGCCAGTTGGGGCTCGACACAGAAGTCCAAGGCGCTCGAAGACGCCATTCGTGAAGCGGGTGAAGAGGGTATTCTGTTCATCGCCGCGAGCGGCAATTCAAGCGCGGATGCAGACCGCTCGCCACACTATCCGGCGAGCTATGATCTGCCGAACATCATCAGCGTCGCGGCGCTCGACCGCAATGACCGTCTTGCTTCTTTCTCCAACTATGGCGCAAAAAAGGTTCACATCGCCGCGCCGGGAGTGGAGATTCTGAGCACGTGGCTCGCGGGCGCGTTCGAGGAGCATTCGGGAACGTCCATGGCGACGCCGGAAGTCTCCGGCGTGGCGGCTCTGGTGCTTTCAATCGATCCAGAGCTTTCAGTCAAGGAGCTGCGCGAGCGACTTCTCAAGTCGGTCGATAAGCTCGATTCGCTCAACGGAAAAGTCTCGACGGGCGGACGCATCAACGCGGCGCTGGCCGTCAAAGCGAAATAATTTCTGAGTGCTCGCGCATCACTCTTTGGAAGCCCCTTCAGTCTGGAAGATCGAGGGGGCTTTCAAGTTTTAGCCTGAGAGTGAATTTCACTCGAGCATTAGGAAGAGAGGAGATTTAAACGCAAAGGACGCAAAGGAAGAGGCGCAAAGAGCGCGAAGAAGAAGTTCCTCTGCGATCTCCAGCGTCCTCCTCCTTTGCGCCCTTTGCGTTTAGAGTTTTTCGTCTATGCAAATGGGACCGTCCAGCCGTAACTTGCGCGCGGGGTCTTAATGTGTGATGATTTGTTCTTTAAGCGAGTGTCTTACACCTTTTTTATCGTCATGATCTTTTGAGGAGAACAAGAGAGTGAAAGCGGAATTGAAGCAGTTAATCGCTTTGCAGAACGCAGATACCAGCATACGCAGACTACAAGCCGAAATCGAAGCCATCCCACAGAGGCGCGCCGAGGTCGAAAAAGAGTTCGACCAGCGCGCCTTTGAAATTCGTGCCCTTGAAACCGGACGCGATGAAGCGCGCGCCACTCGCACACGCCTGGAGGCAGAGGTTCAAGAGCAACGCATCCGCGCCGAACGCGCCGAGCGCAACCTGATGTCTTCAAAGAATGAGCATGAGTACACGGCGGCGATTCGTGAGGCCGATGCCGCGCGCAAACAGATCTCGCAGCTTGAGACGCAGATTCTGGAGAAGATGGAGAGCTTCGAACAGGCCGAAGGCCAGCTCAAAGAGCGCGAGCCGGAGGTCGCCAGGATGCAAGCCGAGCTGAACGAGCGAATCCTTGCCCTGGAGGAACAGACGCGCACAGAGACGGAAGAACTAGACCATCTACGCATGGAGCGCGAGCGTCTGCTCGAAACCCTGCCCAAGAACGTCAGCGCCCTCTACAAGCGCATCAGCGCGCGTATACGCGACGGGATCGCCGTGGCCGAAGCGCGCAACGGATCGTGCACGGCCTGCTTCATGTCGCTGCGGCCACAGGTGATGGCGCAGGTCCGGCGCGGCGACGAGATCATCACATGCGATAATTGCAATCGCATCCTTTATTACACGCCGACCGAGGCTGCTCCAAAATCTGAAAGCGCGCACGCCCCTGCCGCGACCTAAGTGGAGTTTGAAAAGTTCGGGGCGCTTTGATTGCGGCTGTGGCCGCCCGCGCTGTGCGGAAAGG
>DASVVT010000061.1:0-78556 GCA_036386415.1 Pyrinomonadaceae bacterium | reverse complement strand
TACTTCGAGATGCGGCTTGCGTACACGGTCTCGATGTTTAATGTCTTAGCTCAATGGTACGGGTTACAAGCTGACGCAGAGGGAATCATTCATCTCTCAATTGCTGAGTTCAGCTTGTAGTCCAACTAGCACCAAAGGTTATTTAAGCTCTCTTTCGCGAGAAGATCGCGTATCGCGTCACGTTGCTGCTGATCGCCGATCTCTCCCTTGTCCTGCGGGTTGACGACCCCCTTGACCGCTTCCAGTTCTGCGACGGGCTGTGCAGCCCAGACAATCCAGAATTTTTCCGTGCCCTGATGCTCGTCGAAGACGTACCAGCCCGTCTGCATCCTCTGATCCGCACTTAACTGCGGCGACCCATTATTGAAAGATGGCGTCGGAAACAGGAGGTTGTAGGTCGTCAGCCCGCCTTCCGCAGGCCCTTCGTTGAGCAGGTAAAGGTGTCCGGTCTGCGGACTCGAAGCGTTGAAACGAAACTTCCAGCCGTTCTCGAAAATCTCCTGACCCGAAGAGTCAAACTGCTCCTGATATGGTTTACCATCACGCATCTTCTGCACCGTCAGCCAGTAGTTCAGCGTGCGCTGCGGAGAGGCTGTCGCGGGAGGAGGAGAAGAAGAAGAAGCCGAGGAGTTAGATGGTTTTGGTGTGTCGGAGCTGGATTTCAACATCCACCACAGGCCTAGTCCGGCCAAGCTTATGAGCAGGAGCGCCGTAGCTGCGGCGATCAAGACGCGAGAGAGACCCGGCTTCTGAGCCTTTTCTACGACGGGATGCGCGGGCGAAGTCTTGGTTCGGGATTCCAGATGTGCATCAAGAAGCGGGGTCTCGGCTTCTCCTTTGATTGCCCGCGCGAACTCTTCGCCAAAAGCTGCGGCGCTCTGGTAACGATCCTGTTTATTGAAGGCGAGGGCTTTGAGGATGACCGCCTGCGCGCTTTCGGGCAGCGCCGGTCGCAGGTCTTTCGGCTTGACGTGAACCCCTTCGCGCTGCATCTCCGGAAGCTGGAACCCCGTCTCAGGGTTGAACGGGCGGCGTCCTGCCACCATCTCGTAAGCGATGACACCCAGCGCATAGACATCGCTCGCGACCGTCACCTTCTCTCCCTGCAACTGTTCAGGCGACATGTAGACTATCGTTCCGGCAGTTGCTGCCGCCAGGGTGCTCGGCGCAACCTGCGAGTCGCGCACCTTGGCGATACCGAAATCAATGATCTTGACCTGCTCGCGCCCTCCGGCGAGACGTTGGATCATGATGTTCTCGGGCTTCAGGTCGCGGTGAAGAATGCCCTCCTCATGCGCCGCGCCGAGCGCATGGCCGATCTGCTCGATCAACTGTGCTGTGTAGTCCAGGGCCACACCCTCCGGTTTAAGTACGGAACGCAAGGTGATGCCTTCGACGTACTGCATCACGAGGTAAGGTTTGCCGTCAGGTAATTCTCCAGTGTCCAGAATGCCTATGATGCCCGGATGATCGACACGCGCGAGCGCCTCCTTTTCATGCTCAAACTTGCGCAAAGCCCATTCGTTCTGAAGCGTCTTTTCCAGCAGCACCTTGACGACGACGGGCTTGTTGACCAGCTTGGCGTCACGCGCCAGGTAGACACAGCCTATCCCGCCGTGGCCCAGCTCTTTCTCTATGAAGTAACGGTGCTCAAGCGTCAGTCCGACCAGCTTTGCCGGTGGCGGCAATCGAGTCGGATCGAGCGCCGGTACGGTGGACTCGTAAATGGTCTGCGCGGTCGGATCAGACCTGAGAGACGGCTGGGCGGAGACGGTAGAGGCGTGGACTGTTGAAGCAGCTCGTGTTGAATCGTCTTGATCATTTGAAGCGGCTCGTCTCGAGTCTTCTTGATCATTCTCAGGGGGCATATCGTCTCCATATTGAAAGTTGCAGCATTGCCTGTGAAGATGCCAGCAGTATCTTCTTACAGATGCAGAACAACCTGCAAGGAAAAGAGAGAAGGAGAATAATTGATCGAGGCGGCATGATGAAAGAGCAGTAGACAGTAGTCAGCAGCCAGTAGAAAAAAAACGAAGTGCCAGCTAGATTGAATACTATGATTATGAAGAGCAATATCAAACGCCGCGCCGGATTCTCTTTTCTACTGGCTACTGTCTACTTAATGTGGAAGCCATCTCATCAATATATGGCAACGGCTGCGAAAATATTTCGAGCCGCCATGTCCATGAAGTTTTTGAAATAAAAGAATCAGGCCCTGGATGTCGGCACGGAAATCCAGGGCCAAAGAAGAGTCTGGCTATCGTTTATCTGTCTCGGAAACACGCCACTTGGAGTGGCGGACACGAAGATTACTCAGCGGCACTTTGAGTAGCCGCAGTCCCTGCAAAAATCGCAACCGCTCGCATGCTCTAACTGGCCGTGGCATTCGGGACAGGCAGCGATCATCGAGCTCATGCCGCCGATGGCGTTCGCAGAGGGCTGCGCTTTGCCTGCGGCGCGCGCCGAATCCGGGAGACCCGCAACGCGGCGGCTGGTAAGCATGATGCATTCTGCGACGGCCTGTTCGGGTGAAGTCAGAAGACGCTCGTTGAACCAGACGGAGTGCGTGCCCGTCACTTTATTCAAGCTGTGCGCCACCTCTGCGGCGTCAAAGCCGCCGCGCAGCATCTTCGAGGCGAGCAATCCGACGCCGCCCGATATTGGGCCGGTCGCAAATACTTCCTGGATCATCTGCCCGTCGTGGTTGACTGTCACGTAGAGGTTCTGTCCATCGAAAGGAATCTGCCACGTCGCGCCCCTCAGCTCGCGCGGGCGCTCGATGCGCACGGCTGCCGGAGTTGAGGGACTCGATGCCTGAGGGGTGTTCATCTCGGCAGCACTGGCCGGTGGTTCGTCCAGAGCAACGGCAGTCGCCTCAGTATTGCAGGCAATCTCGCCCTTCTCCTCCTGCTTCATGGATGTCAAGACCTGGTTTTCGCGCGACCCGTCGCGATAGTAGCTGACAGCTTTACATCCGAGCTGCCGCGCCAGGCGATAGAGCGCATCGACCGCTTCAACCGTGTCGTTGATGCCGCCGTTGCAGGTTTTCGAGACGCTGTTATCGACGTTGCGCTGCGCGGCGGCCAACACATGCACGTGCTGCTCTGCGCTGATCGACATCGCGGAGATGAAATAGGGTGGAAGCTCTTTTTCGTGCTCGACGACGTGGGCGGCTGCCGCCTTGATCGACTCTTGATCAGTCTGATCGACAGAGATTCCGAGAGCTTCGGCGGCGAGCGTGTGCACGTAAGTGCGCGTGCCGAGCGTGTCCTGGCGCACGTAGGCCCAGGAGAAGTTAGGCTCGATGCCGCTAGAGGTCTCTGCGACGAGCGAGATCGTTCCCGTCGGCGCAATCGTCGTCACCTCATAATTGCGCGGAGTGATGCGACCACCGAGATCCGTCTCCAAAGCCTCGCCGAGCAAGTCACGCAGGAAAGGATCGTACAACTCTTTGTTCGGCTCGTATTCCGGGAAGATGCCCTTCTCCGCTCCCAGGCGTAGACTCTCAACCCACGCCTCGCGCCGGACGAATCCCATCACCTCGTCCATCAGATCAATCGACTGCGGCGAGCCATACGTGATCTTGAGATGCAGACACAGGTCTGCAAAACCCATGATGCCGAGGCCGACCGGGCGTGTGCGCTTCACGACCTGCTCAATCTCAGGCAGCGGCCATGTGCACGTGTCGATCACGTTATCAAGGAATCTGGTGCTGTAATGAACGACCTCGCGCAAACGATTCCAGTCAACACGATTGACCGGGTCGTAGAACTTGTTCAGATCAATCGAGCCGAGGTTGCACGAGTTGGAGAAGTGCAGAAATTGTTCGCCGCACGGGTTGCAAGAATAGATCGGCCCCATCGACTTCATCAGATGATTGTGGCGGTTGACCTCGTCGATAAATGCTATGCCCGGCTCGGCGTAACGATGCGCCGAAGCGATGATACGATTCCAGATGTCCGGCGCGTAGACCATGCCGGGTCGCGGCGGCTCTTCCCTGGTGCAGTCGGAAAGGTCTGTGGAGGCGAAAGAGGCACGGTCTCTGAACGTCACGGTCGAGCCGTCAGGCCGCCTGTAGAGCGTGTAATCTCCGTCCACGACCGGATCATAAATAGGATCAGTCCACGGCTTGCCCTCGAACTCAAGCTGGAACCATTCGTTCCTGTCCACCGCCTCAAGAAACCTGTCCGTGACATTCACTGAGATATTGAAGTTGGTGAGCGAGTGCTGATCATTCTTCGCGTGAATGAAGCGCAAGACATCCGGGTGTGTGACCCTCATCATACCCATGTTCGCGCCGCGCCGTACGCCACCTTGCTTTACGACATCCGTCACCTGATTGACGATATTCATAAAGGAGACCGGCCCACTCGCGACGCCGCGCGTGGAGCTAACCATCGCCCCGGCCGGGCGCAGAAACTCGTAAGTCATCCCTGTGCCGCCGCCCGTCTGATGGATGGTCGCGGCAGCCTTCGCATGCTCCATGATCCCCGAAATCGAATCCGGCACTTCAAGAACAAAGCAGGCGGCCAGTTGCCCGTTCGTCTTGCCCGCGTTGACGAGGCACGGCGTATTGGGAATGAACTCGCGATTGAGCATGATCTCCGACATCGCAGCATAGAACTCGTCGCGCTTCTGCGGGTCGGCTTCACCGAACGAAACATGCCCGACGACGCGCCGCACTATATCCGGCCATTCCTCTATCGGTTGCCCCTGTGTATCCTTTAATGAATAACGCTTGCTGATCACGCGGCGCGCATTGAGGCCGAGGATATGACTCGGATGGCGTATGGGTGATGAGGCCGGGGCTGCTTTTTGATTAGAGGCGTTCGGGTCGATTACTGTGCTCATCTTTGTTCTGCCTTTCCCGCGCCATGCGAGATGGCGGCGAGGCGTTTCGGTTGCTCTCAAAAGACTTTGGCGCGTGCACCGCTTCTGACGCGCCGTTGAATAATGTGGTTCGGATACTCGCGCGGTTGGCCTATTCGAAGCGACAAAATCCCGTGCGGAGGGCGGTTTAGGGCTCCCGGCATCCTTCGCTTTCAGCGCTTCGTCTCAAGCAGGGCGCAATATACATTTTTATTAAGATGATGTCAATATATTGTGGCTATCTTTTTTTTCAGTGCAATAGAGTGTATGAGTTAAGAGATTACCTCAACTTATTATCCCCCCTTTGGCGCATCTAAAGATCGCCTTCAAGAGCTTTGGAGGCGTCAGTCTACGGGTTCGGCTCATCCCGGGCTGTGACTCTAAGTTTAGCCATAAATCGTCCAGGATGCATAATGCGGAATGCACAATCCGGGCGTCCTCATTTAAGATTCCAACTAGAGGATTTTTCTCTCGGTGAGCGAAAGGAAAGTCGAACTGAGGAGCATTGGAGGAACGGAAGGAATTGGAAACAGCGGATATTCTTGTACACGGTACTGCCGCCGACGGCATGGTGCGCTGTATGGCGGCTGTGACCACGAATCTGGTGGCAGAGGCTGCGCGGCGGCATGAGACCTCGCCGACGGTGGCGGCGGCATTGGGGCGCACACTGACAGGCGCGCTGCTTCTCGGGTCGAGCCTGAAGGAGTTGGATCGTTTGACTGTGCAGCTCGTCGTTGATGGGCCAATTGGCGGCATCACGGCTGAAGCTAACGCACGAGGGCATGTGCGCGGCTACGTGCGTAATCCTCTGGCACATGCGCCACTCAACGGCGCGGGCAAATTCGATGTACGGGCGATTGTCGGCAACGGCATGTTCTACGTAACGCGCGAGTCGGGTTACGACGTGGGGCTGTACCGTGAGCCATATCGCGGATCGGTCCCTATTATCTCCGGCGAGATAGCAGAAGACTTCGCTTACTACTTGACGAAGTCTGAACAGATCCCCTCAGCCGTAATGCTCGGTGTTCTCATGCAAGCACATGAACCTGACGGTGCTTACGTCTCAGCAGCGGGCGGCCTTGTGATTCAGATCATGCCCGGCGCAGATGAACGGACGGTGGCAGCGATTGAGTCATCCGTGAATCGAGCGCCGCAGACCACGACGATGATACGTGAAGGCGCGCCCCCCGTTGATCTCTTGCGCGCGGCTCTCGGGTCTATCGAGTTTGAAATCCTGTCTGAAAGGGTGGTCAGCTTCACGTGTCAGTGCTCTTACGAACGAGCCGTATCGTTGATCGCTTCAATTGATCAAACTGAACTGGAATCGATGTTGAATGAAGACAAGGGTGCGGTGATGACCTGCCATTTTTGTAATTCAAGCTACCGCCTTGATGAAGCTGCGCTGGAAGAGATCGTTAAAAGCGGGGATAGGAGTTAGGGGTCGGTAAAACTAGAAGCTGTCTTTATCCAACCCTGAACCCTTAACTCCTATTTTGTTGAGGAGGTGTTTGAGACGAGCAGGTCATAGTTGCCGATTTCGCGGTTATGGCTATCGAGCGCGCCCATCATGTCGGAGGTCTCTTCGAGCATCTGCTTGGTCATGGCGATGGAATCGCTCAACTGCTCGAAGTCTAGAGCGGAGACTCTTTCGGGAGTCGGTAAGGTGACGACCTGATCGTTGACGAGGCCGAAGAAGTTTTCGATGGACTGGAGCTGCCCTTCGACGAGCTTGACGGAGCGCTCCAGATCGTTGAAGGCCGCGACGCGGCGCTTCAGTATTTCGACGTTCGCCTGCTGGACGCGACGTGAGCGCTCGTCGGGCGCGCTTTCGACAGCACGCTCGGCCTGCGTCAATTGATTCTGGACGGCCTGACGGTTGATCGAGCGCAGGTGATTTTTGCGCCGCCGGTAGACATCCAAAAGGTCTACGAAATCTTCCCAGCGCTGATCCAGGCTGCGTATATTCTCTGGAATCTCTTTCGTGCCGGTGAACTTCGTGTAGTTCGAGTAGATCTGGTTCTTCATCCAGCGCAGGTACTCGACGGCCTCGCGCTCGCGCGGGTCGAAGCCCTTGATGACGTTTTCGCGCTGGGCCTCGCGCAGCCGCCGGATACGATCCTTCTGCCGTTTATCGACCAGGCGACGGTAGAGCGAACTGGCGGGCACGGCAGCCAGGTACAGCCCCTCGGCGGCGATTGCCGCACCGAGCGGGATGACACTTTGTGTGTACGCAGCGGCGACTGCGAAACCCGCCATGCCCCAGAAGTTGACGGGCTCTTTGAGCGCTTCTTTCAGGTACTGTAGATTAAACTTTGACAGGTCTGCCATCGCCGTAAATTAGAATAAAAGTGTTGCGAAAAAGAGCGCGCGGCCTTCGATTCAAGACGGGTGCGCTTTTCGGTTTCCTCGCGAGCACTACCCCTGGCTACCCTTGCTGGTTTCGCCCGCCGCCGGCAAGGCTTCCCGCGTGCCGCCGGTCGAACTCGGCAGCAAGCCCATGTCGCGTTTGTATTCGAGCAGCTTGTCCTGCAATTGCATGTCCATGGCTTCGCGCTCGATCTCCTGCATCTGGTTATCAACCGAAGAAGTGCCGAGCTGCATCTTGGCTTCGGCGGCGGCGGCGCGGCGGTCTATCTTCTCGCGCATCTCGGAGAAGGTCGAAGCATCGTCGCCGAGATTGAACGTCTCCATCGTCTGCGCCAGTTGCTCTTGCAGCTTCGCCTGCTTCGACTGATTGATGAGCTGCATCGCTTCAGCCGAGCGCCTCTGCATCTGAAGCACGTAGTTGTCGCGCGCCTTGAGCGCTTGCTTGGATGCTGCGGTCGCGTGCTCAAGTTGCTGCGAGGTTTTCGTGAGATCAAGTTGCGCCTGCTGCAACTGTCCGATGTAGGCCGTGGCGATGTCGTCGCGCCCCATCTTGACCGAAGCCTTGATCTTCGAGTCGAGATCAACGACTTGAGTTTCGAGACGCTCCTTATTCTTGGCGAGCAATTTCTCGGTCGCCATCACCTGCGCGACGGAGTTATTCAGCTCCGGCACGCGGTCGCGCATATCGCGTATGGTCTGCTGAAGGATGAGTTCGGGGTCTTCCGTCCTCTCCACAATACCACCGAATAGCGAGCGAAAAGATCGCTTAACTCTGCTCCAAAGTCCCATCTCGTCTCACGTCCTCCGGCAATTAAATGATCCGCCGCATCCTGAGGTTCGCCGCGCCATCAGGCCGTTCTTCCTACGATAGTCGCCTGCGCCCTTGGTTGTACGATGTATCAGGCGGTGCGGTTTCGGATTTACCAGCCCTTTCTTGCCTGAGTATAACAGGAGTCACGCGCGCGCTGCCAGAGCGGGAAGGGGCGCCGTGCCGCATGCTACTTTTCCGCACGCAGGCGCTCACTGAGGGCGGCGGACTTACGCTCCACGCCCTCGGCCAATTTGCGCTTGTGATCCTGAAGTTTGCTTTGCAGCCCCGCGTCGGAAATGGCGAGGATTTCAACGGCTAAAATCGCGGCGTTCGTCGCGCCTGCCTTGCCGATTGCCATGGTCGCGACCGGGATTCCGGCTGGCATCTGCACGGTCGCGTAAAGCGCATCAATGCCGTGCAGGGCAGACGCGTCGAGCGGCACGCCGATGACGGGCAAAGTCGACTCCGCAGCCACCACGCCCGCCAGGTGCGCCGCCGCGCCCGCGCCGATAATAAAGACCCGCACGCCGCGCGCCGGAGCTTCGCCCACGATCCGGCGCGTACGCTCGGGCGAGCGATGAGCCGAAGTCACATCTATCTCGTAAGCGACGCCAAACTCTTCGAGCACGCGCGCCGCCTCCTTCATCACCTCAAGGTCGCTATCCGACCCCATCAATATAGAGACCATTACATTGGATTCAGCCATTCTCGTCTTGCCCCCTTTAATAAAGCAAATGAGGAATGATGAATGCAGAATGATGAATTAAAAGAAACAGCCTGAAATAAAAGCTGAACGGTTCTTCTTTTCATTCCGCATTCATCATTACTCGTTCATCATTTCTCTCTAAATCTACCAATGTCGCGCCGGTAATGCATCCCATCCCACTGAATTTCGCTGACCGCATCGTAGCAGCGACCAAGCGCGCGTTCCAGGGTCTGTGCTGTGGCCGTGACGCCCAGAACGCGCCCGCCCGCCGTGAGCCACTCGCCATCCGGCGTGCGGGACGTTCCGGCGTGGAAGATTTGCACGCCCTGATGTTCGGCAGCACGCTCCAGACCTTGAATGTGAGCGCCGGTTTCGGGTCGCGCCGGGTAGCCGCGCGCCGCCATCACGACGCAGGCGGAAGATTCTGCCGTCCACTCGACGGGCACGCTGCCCAGATGCCCTCGCGCGACCGCTTCAAACACATCAACGAGATCGGTGCGCAATCGGACGAGGATCGCCTGGGCTTCTGGGTCGCCGAAGCGCACGTTGTATTCAAGCACGCGCGGGCCTTTCATCGTGAGCATCAAGCCGACGAAGAGTACGCCGCGAAAGCGTAAGCCTTCAGAGCACGCGCCATCGAGCGTCGGCTCGACTATTTCACGCACGACCTGGTTGAGCGTTGCGTCATCCAGCACATTGGGGGCTGTGATCGCGCCCATGCCGCCCGTGTTCGGCCCCGTGTCATTTTCGCCGACCCGCTTATGATCGCGCGCCGCAGGCATTAGGGCGTAGTCGCGCCCGTCTGCGAAGAGAAGCAGCGAGGCTTCACGCCCTTCAAGAGCCTCTTCGATGACGACCCGCCGCGCTGCATCCATACCGACCGAGCCCCGCTCCATCAAATCTTCCACAGCGCCCTCGGCTTCCATGATTGAGCGTGCGACGACGACGCCCTTGCCCGCCGCCAGACCATCAGCCTTGACCACGACCGCAGAGTCTGCCGCACCAAACTCGCCACTGCGTAATATCTCTCTGGCCTGCGTGGCCGAATCTGCAATACGGTAACGCGCCGTCGGAATATTGTGGCGAGCCATGAAGTCTTTAGCGAAAGCCTTGCTCGATTCAAGCTGCGCCGCTTGACGGCTCGCGCCCGCTATAGGCAGGCTGCGCCTTTCAAACTCGTCCACGATGCCTGCGGCAAGCGGCGCTTCCCCGCCGACCACAGTGAGGTCTATCCTCATCTCCTCCGCAAATCGAGCGAGGCCAGAAACGTCTGTCGCATCTGTGGGTACGCACTCGGCCACCTGCGCGATGCCCGCGTTGCCGGGCGCGCAGTAAAGCTTTAGCTGCCGACGCATGCTCTTTCCTATCGCCCACACGAGCGCATGCTCACGTCCGCCTGAGCCTATGACGAGAATATTCATGAAGCCGGTTTCTCTCACGTCCGCCTGAATTGATGAAATGAAACGAGCGGATGCTGGCACGCTCTCTCTTCTCTGTCAAGACGATCAGGGGCAAAAGTTCGGCGCTCCTCGGCTGCTGTGTGACGCTGTCCGGAGCGCCACTTTTGTACGCTACCGTTCAAACTTGTACGCTCAGACCTTGACACAGTTTCGTGATGGTTATACTTTGCAAGCTATAGAAATGGTCGTTTTCAGGTGACTGAAAGCAGATCAAGATGTTCAAGGAGGGAAAGCGCCTGGCGGAAATAGACGTCGAAGATAGTTTGACGTTCAAGTTAGCGCTAAAATATTTCGGGTGTCCGAGAGAATTTCGAAATCTTATCCGCAGCCTTTAGGGTATCCCTTCAAACCTGGCGACAGCTAACGCATCACGGTCACGCGCCTGCTTTAGCCAGCCTGTATAGTTGCCAAGGAAGTTCGTCGAAGTAATACATAAATGGCGGCCTCCTCGCAAGCCAATACATTGACAGCTACAAGCGCGTTGAGCGGCGTCCCGCACCGCTCGTGCTCAACGCAGAAACCGAATCGGTGGGGATTTCAATCATGCCACAAACTCAAGTCGCAAGCGCATCCAATGGGAAGTGGAGTCATTCTGAAATGGAGTTCGAGGACCAGACGATCAAGTGTGTCGACTGCGGAGATGATTTTATCTGGACGGCTGGCGAGCAGGTCTTTTTTCATGACAAAGGCTTGAAGAACGAGCCCAAGCGGTGCAAGCCCTGCAAGCAGGCCAAGAACGAACGTCTCGCCGCCATCGCCGCCGCGCAGGCCTCCGGTATCCGCCAGCGCATAGAGGTCTCTGTTCAATGCGCGCAGTGTGGGCAACAGACGACCGTGCCTTTCTACCCGTCGCAAGGGCGACCCGTTTACTGCCGCTCCTGCTTCCTCGCAGGACGCACGCCCGAGAGCGAGATACACTAAGAACAGTCAGGAGTCTGGAGTCTGTAGTCAAAGACAGGTTCTTTCTGTTGACTCCTGACTCCTGACTCCTGACTTTTTTTACCCGCCGACGTGAACCGCCGGTCGGCGCGCAGGGTTCTCCTCGGCCTGTCGCAGGACTTCGTGCGTGACGGGCGCGGTGTCGCCTTCGCCGAAAGCAACGTATCTGAGCAGGTACATGAGCGGGTTGCCCTCGCTCCAACCAAAGTAGACGTGCGGTATCTTGCCTGTCTTGTCGCGCAGATGGAGCATGAAGGCGGCGATGGCATTAGGGACAGCCGGACTCACAGCTCGCAGCACGCGGTAACCATCGACGTAGACGCCTTGCACCTTGAGCACTCCTGAGAACTCGGACGCGTCGCCCGGATTGACCTCGAAGAAGAGGATCGGGTCGTGGGTCGGGATATGGTTGTCCGCACGCTTCTCCTGCTCTTTCAACTGGTACTCATCTGCATCGCCCTTGTCGCAGCGATTGGCGACGATGCGTATCTCGCCCTGGCTGATCTCGTTGACGAATGTTCGCGCCATCTCATCCAGCTCCACCCTTTCGACGCGCAATTCCGTCGTCCGCATCACCCTTGAGACGAGGGATACACCGATGATCGCGCCGATGAAGAAAGAGGCGATCTTGATACCTTCAGGTCGCTCGATGATGTTGACGACGGTCGTGTAGGCGAAGACGAGCGAGATCAGCAGGAACGCCCAGCGCATCTGCTCCGCCCTGCGCCAGGCAGAGATGGCGACGGCGATAGCCGCCGAGCTCATCAGAACGAGCACGCCCGTCGCGTATGCTCCGCCCTGCGCGTCTACGTCGGCCTTGAAGATGATCGTCACGGCGAAAGCGATGGTCGTGAAAACGAGCGTCAGCGGGCGCGTCGCTTTCGCCCACTCCGGCGCCATCCCGTAGCGCGGCAGGTAGCGCGGGACGATATTCAACAACCCGGCCATCGCCGATGCTCCCGCGAACCAGAGGATCGAGATCGTACTCAGATCGTAAGCAGTGCCGAACCATTCCCCCAGGTATTGGTGAGCCAGAAAGGCCAGCGCGCGACCGTTCGCCCTTCCGCCTTCCTCAAACTCCTGAGGCTGAATGAGAGTCGTTGTGGCAAGGCTGCTCGCAATCAGCAGCACGCTCATAATCAGTGCGGCGGTGACAAGCATCAAACGCGTATTCCGTATGCGCCCAGGCCCGCGCACGAGCGGCATGACGGCGACTCCGGTCTCAAACCCGGAGAGGCCAAGCGCCAGCTTCGGGAATAAGAGAAGCGAGATGCCGACTATTAATAACGGATTGCCATGCACCCTTGGATGCGCGAGCAGGGCATTTTTCCACTCCGGTAGATGTTCAGGGTGGGTGGCTAGCTCATAAAGGCCGACGCCAATCACCACGAGGTTGAGCGCGAGATAGACGGCCACGAGAAGAACTGCAATACCAATCGCCTCTTTGAAGCCTTTGAGAAAGACTGCGCTGAGTATGGCGATGAGCCCCAGTGTGACGCCGATCTGATGATGGAAGAAATGAGGGAAGAACGGATTTTCGACGATGTGGGCGGTCGCGTCCGCCGCAGAGAGCGTGATCGTGATGACGAAATCCGTCGCCACGAATCCCAAGAGGACGAGCACGAACAGCTTGCCCTTCCAACGCGCGAGCAGGCTTTCGAGCATCGAGATGGAGCCCTGCCCGTGCGGGCTCTCGGCGGCGACACGCGAGTAGATGGGCAGCGCCCCGAAGAGCGTCAAGAGCACCAGCACCAGCGTGGCTACGGGCGAGAGCGCGCCAGCCGCCAGGAAAGCGATGCCCGGTTGGTATCCGAGCGTCGAGAAATAATCGACGCCGGTCAGGCACATGACTTTCCACCAGGGGTGCTGGTGATGCTTGTGCTCGCCCTCGTGGGGGCCTTCCGGCTCTTTAATGCCCTTAAAGAGCCAGCGCTTTAAGCGCCCTTTAGAACTCTGTTCAGGAATTGAGCTCTTCTCAGCAGTCGCCATTTTCGTGCCGCTCGTCCCGGCGCACGAGAAAAGGCGCGGTGCAGCAGATGTGCACCGCGCCTTCAAAAGTGCGCTTGCGGTCGCATTGCCCTTCCCCTGAAGCCTACGAGGTTAGCTGACGGGCTCGAACTGGAAGTGTTCTACGAAAAATAGGCGGCGTCCCTTCACCGCCTTAACTTCTCGATGCGCCCCGTGACCCGCAAAGAGCGGGTCGTTGGTTTCCCCGCGTCGCCCGTCACGCGCACCTGCATTTCGGAAGGTGCGGCGAGCGACTTCGGCAGACAAATTTTCAACGGCTGAATTTTACGCCCCCACTACAAACAAAACAACCGTAAAAGTCAGGAGTCTGGAGTCTGGAGTCAGAAAACAGCTTTTCTGTTGACTCCAGACTCCAGACTCCTGACTGTATTATCCGCCGACGTGTACGGTCGGACGACGTTCCGGGTCTTTTTCCGCCTGACGCAATACTTCGTGTGTGACCGGAGCGGTATCGCCCTCGCCAAAGGCTATGTATTTGAGCAGGTATGAAATCGGGTTGCCCTCGCTCCAGCCAAAATAGACATGCGGCAATTTACCAGTCTTATTGCGCAGGTAGAGCAGGAAGGCCGCGATAGCATTCGGAACAGCGGGGCTTTCCGTGCGCAGCACGCGGAAGCCATCCACCTCTTCACCTCTCACCTTGAGCACGCGTGAAAACTCGGAAGCATCGCCCGGCGTGACCTCGAAGAAGAGGATCGGCTCGTCGGCGGGAATGTGATTATCCTCGCGCTTCTCTTTCTCTTTGAACTGGTATTCGCTGGCGTCGCCTCGGTCACAGCGATTGGTGATGATGCGGATCGTGCCACGGCTCGCCTCATCAATGAAGGCTTTCGCCTTCTCATCCAGCTCGACCTTCTCCACGCGAAGCTCAGTCGTGCGCCAGACGCGCGAAACCAGGGAGGTGAGGACGATGATGGCGATAAAGATCAACGCGATCTTGATGCCCTCCGGTTGCTCTAGGATATTAACGACGGTCGTGTATCCAAAGACCAGCGAGATCAGCATGAAAGCCCAGCTCATGGCCTGCCCTCGGCGCCAGGCCGAAAGTGTGACGGCGATGGCTGCCGAAGTCATGAGAGCCAGCACGCCGGTCGCGTACGCTCCGCCCTGCGCATCGACATCTGCCCTGAAGAGTATGGTGACGATAAAGCAGATGATGCTGAAGACGACGACCAGCGGACGCGTCGCCCTCGCCCACTCCGGGGCCATCCCGTAGCGCGGCAGGTAGCGCGGGACGATATTTAAAAGACCTGCCAGAGCAGATGAGCCCGCGAACCAGAGAATCGAGATCGTGCTCAAGTCATAAATCGTGCCGAAGAGATCACCGAGGTAGAAGTGCGCCAGGTAAGCCAGCGCGCGACCGTTGGCCGCGCCCGCTTCCTGCGTCTCCGTTTCCGGTCGAAACTCCTCAGGCGGGATCAGGAGCGTGGTCACGATGCTGCTCGCAATCAGCATGAAGCTCATAATCAGCGCGGCTGTTCGCAGCAGTTTACGTGTGTTACGGATGCGCCCCTCTAAAAGCTCCTGCGCGGTAGGCTCGGGCCTGCTTCGCGTACTCCGCGTCGAGTGGATTGATTCCAGTTCCTCCTCACTCAAATTTCGATCCCCACGCACGAGCGGCATGACCACCACTCCAGTCTCAAATCCCGACAGACCGAGCGCGAGTTTGGGAAAGACGAAGAGCGCCGCCCCGATCATCATCAACGGATTGGGATGACCCTGAAAGAGCGTTGCTTTCCAGTCTGATATTTCCTGCGGGTGTGTCGCAATCTGATAGAAGCCCACGAAGATGATGACGAAATTCAGCAGGAGATAGATCGCCACCAGGAAGACAGCGATTCCGACGGCTTCTTTGAACCCTTTGAGAAAGACAGCGCCAAGCGCCGCAACCAATATCAGGGTGACGATGATCCGATGATGCAGAAACTGTAGATGATCTACTACGAACGGGTTTTCGACGATGTGGGCGGTGGCGTCAGCCGCCGAGAGTGTGATGGTAATAATGAAGCTGGTTGCGGCGAAGCCCAGGAGGGCGAGGACGAACAGCTTACCCTTCCACCGGGAGAGCAAGTTTTCCAGCATCGAGATGGAGCCGTCGCCGTGCGGACTCTCGGCGGCAACGCGATTGTACATCGGCAGCGCCCCGAAGAGAGTCAGCAGGACTAGGACAAGGGTCGCAATCGGCGAGAGCGCGCCTGCGGCGACAAACGCAATGCCGGGCTGGTAGCCGAGCGTGGAGAAGTAATCGACACCTGTGAGACACATCACCTGCCACCAGGGATGCTGGTGATGCTGACCCTCCTTTTCGTGAGGGCCTTCTATTTCTTTAACCCCTCTGAAAAACCAGAGTTTGAAACGTCGCTTCGAGTTCGTAAACGCGGCCATTCGCAACTTTCGGAACGAAGCAGCGCGGCTGCCCCTTCCTTACCTTTAAGTTTGAAGTCCACCGCCTTAATTCTAATGGGGGTTTTTACAGACAAGCAAGGGCTCGCCTTTTCGTGCGTATAGTAAGATGATTTCGGCGAAAGTCAAGAATGATGAGCGGGACGCGGGGATGCAGACGCTTTTTTTAGCTCTAAAAAATTAGCGGGCGGAGGTCTCCCACTACCTCCGCCCTAAGGCCACGTGTCCTCACCCCACGCGACCACTTCGCCCACCGGGGAGGTGAGCGCAACCAGATTATGCACAAGTCAAGGTAAAGTTTCAACTAGAAATATTGGGTCACGAAGTTTTCCCGACGGTGCTCAAAAGCTCCCCACTATCTTTGGCAAACACATGGCAAACGGGTGCTTGCGCGTACTCTTTCGGCAACCTCGTTTATAAGGCCACGATCAGATGCGCGGGCTCAGTCTGATGACCATCCGCCGTGAGCACAAAGTCTCTTCTACCCATGAGGCTCGTATCAACCGGGAGCACTAGAATCACCCGGTCGAGGCCCGGAAAATCGGGCACGACGCTGATCGATTCGATCATTACACCTTGACCGCCGAATCTGGCACTCGAGTTCTCCGCATAACGAAGCCCCGTGCAGAAGATGACGATGCGGTGGCGCGCCGACCGAGAGCCCGTTTGATCTTGCGCCGTCAAGGCGACGACGGATGCGGGCAGCAGGGTCTCCGCGTTCAGAGCGAGCGCAGCGCCCGTGCCGTCCTGCGTTAACAGCGCCGGACGGGCGCGGACGATTTCCAGGGCGGTGCTCGCTCGTACCTCCGCGCCATCGCGCACGACTTCGACAAGCGCCGTGCCGAGAGTCGCCTCATCCGGGATTTGAAAGCTGACGCGCGTGGGGCTGACCCGTGTGAGCGGCGCGTAACGAATCGCGCCGGAGGAGTCCGTCAGTACAACCTCTGTGCGGCCCAGTTTAGTGGGCAACTGCACGCCAGCCGCGCCATGTTCGGGGTCCGCAGCTTTGATGCTCGTGTCGGATAATCCAGTCCCCGATATGGAAACGAGGCTTCCGGCGGCGAGTGCTTCTCTTTCAAACTCCGGCGCGGGCTGTGGAGCGATGAATATCTCGCTCTGCTCACCTCCTGGGTCAGTGCTACTACTGCTACTACTGCTACTACTACGCTCCGAGCCTTCGACCGACAGGCTGCCCGCCAGGTACGCGACCTCGCCCGTGTTCGATTGCAAGCGCAAACTGTAATCGCCAAGGGGAGCGCCGGGGCTGACCGACACATCGAAGCTGATGACGGGAATGCCTGTGCCGAACTGCTGCTGCATCACGCTCGCGGGGTTGACCGCGATGAAAGGCGAGGCGACGGTGATGCCCGTATTCGGAATTTGATTGAGGTTGACGCCCTCGCCGCCGACATAGACGGTGTAGGTACGCCCCCTGTTGATCGGCACACTGATAGTCGAGAGTTGCCCGTTCAGACCTACGAGCGAAGGGTTCAGGAGCGGCGCTTCAGACGGAAGCTGCGCGTTGAGCGTCACCGTCGCATTGGCCGCGACGCTGACCTGCCCGATCTCTTCCGTGCGAAAGGCGGTGGGTTGATTAGCTGTCAGCCCCGCGTAAGCGCCGCGCTGGGAAGCGATCTCGGCGGCGAAGACAGACCCGTTCAAGGGCTCGACCATGACGCGATAGCTGCCCGGCAGCAGCCCCTCTATCCGATACGCGCCGGTCGTCAAGGTGATGTTGCTCGCGCTGACACGCCCCGTCGTCGCCTCTTCCACCCACACGTTCGCGCCGAATGCGAGTGCACCCCCGTTATAACTGATCGTGCCTGCAATCGTGCCTCGCCGGTTCATTCCGGGTCGCATCCCGTAGAGCGCGCGCACGCCCGCGCGGTCGTCTTCAGAGAGCGTGCGCGGCGTCCAGGCAGCCAGGCTGTAGATTCCGTTCTTACCCTGACGCGGCTGCATCGTCGAGCCGACGATGCCTGAATGTTCGAGTCCGAGCAGGTGACCTATCTCATGCGTGAAGGTGGCTTCGAGATCATAAGTGCCCGGTGTACCGTCTGTGGAGAACTGCTGCGTCGGGTTCAAGATGATGTCGGCTTCGGTGATACTGCCCTTGCGTGTGAAGAAGACGCGTGTGCGCCCGGACATCTCGCTGCTCGCACCTCGGAAGGGGGCGAGGTTTTCCGGCGTCTGCGCGACAGTAATCAGGCTGATCCCATCGCCACTACTGCCTGCCGGACTGATCGACTTCACAGCCGACTGGGATTCGACGAAATTTATGTTGGCCGCTTCCGACCAGTGCGCCAGGGCTCTGCGCACCGCACCCATGACATCACTGCCACTCTTGATGTTGCCCGGCGACTGCACGAGCGATGTCGAGAGCGCGATGTTGATTGTGTTGGTCGGCCACTTGATCTGAACGGAGTTTGAAGTGTCTGTAAACTGGAGCGTGTATGGACGCACGGGGACTGCCGAGAGAATCATCGTTACGGCGAGCCCGAATGTAATGACCAGTTGACGCATTTTTCAGATAATGACCGAACAGGCTGAAATGATCCTGAATCAGTTCTGATGCCGGAGCCGTCTATCTCTCCTCCAGCTTTCTATAACTTCGGCCTGTACCACAAAATTTCCTCACACTCAGCATAGCAACGTACGGGCCATGGAGGGCGCGTCTCTTCGGACTGCCTCTTCAGAGTCCCTAACGGCCTCTCTCATTCTCTCACAAAATCCAGTTCACACAATAGATAAAGACCGGAAGGCCGCGCGCTTGAAAGTCAGCGGAGAGTGTAAATATGAGAAGCCGCCGCCTCGAAATGCATCAAATAAGTACGCCGCAGCCCTTTAATCGCGTCGAATTTAGCGCCTGGACAGTTGGCATACGACTTGATTGAAGGATATGGATTTCGATTATCGAACCCGGACGATAAAGCGATCCGGTGGCAGCCACCGCCGCCGCCGCAGATTGGATGCAAATCAACGTCGCTGAAGGTGACCGGACGATGGAGGTTGAATTTAATAGAATGAGCAGTGAAGCCATATCGCAGGGCGAGATCATGCGCAAGAACATCTCGGCTATCCAGCAGATGCAGCGTCAGACAGCAGAGGCGCGCAACCTTCAGGATCGCATCGCAGATAGCGTCACGAATTTCTCCGGCTCAATGGCCTTCGTTTACTTTCACGCCATCTGGTTCGGACTCTGGGTCTTGCTCAACATCGGACTCATACGCATACCGCACATCAGCGAGTTTGATCCGTTTCCCTTTAGCTTCCTCACGCTGGTCGTCTCGCTTGAAGCGATCTTCCTGTCCACCTTCGTACTGATCTCACAGAATCGCCTCTCGGAGGTGAGCGATAAGCGCGCAGAGCTTGACCTGCAAGTCAACCTGCTGGCCGAACAGAAGGCGACCAAGGTGCTGGAGATGCTGGACGAAATCACCAAGCAACTCGACGGCATGAGCAGCCGCTTCAACTTTCAATCCGACCCGGAAGTCGAGGCGCTCAAAGTCTCGCCCGAACCGCAGGAGGTTCTGCAAGTGATCGAAGAGACAACCGATGAAGAAGCCGAAAAGGTGAAGCATGAAGTGGAAGAGGTCAAACGGGAAGTCAAAGACATTACGGGCGAGATGGAGACCGTCCGCGACGACGTGAAGCGCACCAGCGGGCAACTTCAAGAAGTAGCCTCCGACATTCACGATCTCAAGGAAGAGATTAAGACCAGGAGAGCGACAGGAGAGTACGAAAGCCTCTCGCTTAAATGAAGCAGTAGACAGAATTCAGGTGACTATCTAGAGCATCTTCGGGCAAACGATTTCCAGGTGCGTTTGAGTTTTAAGAGGTGTGGAGCAAATCTGCAAAGACGAACCCGTCCCGCGAGACGATCTCGCCCGCCAGGACAGCTACAGGTTTATCGAACATCGGCCCGTCATAAGCGAAAGTATGAAACTCACCCCGCTCTCCGCAGGGATCAATGTGCGCTGGAAGCTCTTTAAGCAGCCGCTCGTCAAATTCGCGTCCGGCAAAGCTGGCGGAGAGTTGCTGCGGATCGACGCAAGTCAAACGTGCGCGCAGCCCGCCTGAGATCATCCGGCGCGCCAGTATGCCGGTTGGTATGCCCCACAACGGAAACAGCGGATCAATGCCTGTGCCAGAGAGTTTCGTCTCGCGATACTGACGTATATCCTCAAGAAAGAGATCGCCGAAAGCCATACATTCAATCTCCTGTCGGCGAGCCTCTTCAACAAGCTTTCGCATCGCGTCTTCGTATTCAGCGTTGCTGCATGGCTGCGGTAGATAGACGAGATGCAATGGCAGCCCGACGGCTTCAGCCTGACGCTGCAACAGCTCCAACCTGACGGCGTGCATGGCGACGCGCTCGTAAGCTTCGTTGAGCGTCGTCACCAGCCCGACCACCTGGATGTCAGGTTGCTCGCGCAGCAGGTGTAGAGCCCAGGCGCTATCCTTGCCGCTACTCCAACTCAACAGTGTGCGCTTTGACATAGCTTTATGTTTGCGTCAATTAGAGCGGATTTCATTTGGCAGTACGGAAGATAAACCGCAAAGGTCGCCAAGAGAACGCGCCAAGGTCGCAGAGAAGAACCCTTTGCGCCCTTGGCGTCTTCCTCCCTGGCGTTCTTTGCGGTGAGACGTTCGCTCTTCCCATACTCTCAATTGTAATTTGCTCTAAGGGTAGAGGGAGAAGGGGTGAAAAAGGATTGAGTGATTGAATCAAAGAGTGGTTGGCTCAATCATTCATCACTCATCCCTGCTCTCCCTGGTGGAACACGTCGCACGCGACCAAAACGCCACAGTGTCGAGCGGGATCGAGAGCGTGGAAGCTGCTGTTCGCAGAGGAGCAGACGCTCAGTCGTCATCTGCGCTTGGACGCGCGAGCAGCAGAAGATGTTGTTGTTGTTGTTGACGCCGCCGCGCCGGACGCCACGCTTGAGCTGATACCGCTGCCGATGGCTGCCGCATCATCCGCAGGAGCGGGCTCGCCGACGATCTTCTTACTGCCTCCCAGGTCTGCCAGGGCGACGATGATCATCAGCGCCGTCAACCCGAACGTCGCCAGCACGTAGAGCAGCGCAATTCTTTCCCAGTACAGCAGCGCGACGACAATGGCCGTCATGCCGAGGATCCAGAGCAGCGTGTTGCGGCGTCCACGCTTACTGCGGGCGCTAGTTGTTGGGGCTCTCCGACTCATGTTCTCTCCCTTCGGTCTCTTCCCAGGTCTCAATAATCTATCACAACGCGAGCGGCTGAAGGCAAGCGTGGGGCGCGCCCCAAGCCCCACGCGCAAAACAAAGAGGCTGGCCGATTCTCTTGCGACCAACCTCACGCTGCCTTGAAAGGCTTTGAAAGCTTCACCGGCGTTTAATAAAGAACGCGCATCGGCAATCGCATGAGAGTCTGCGGGCCTAGATTGAGCGCGCCGCCGAGCAGCGTTGAGAGGACACGCGCCCCGGAAAAGGGGCCGTTTTCGGGAACCTCTATGATATCGTAAGGCTGAAGGAAGATATCCTCTTTCTGCCCCTTCTTGATCGCGGCGTAATCCACTCTGATGACTTCCTGTTCCGTGGAGCGGGGCTTCTGCCTGTAAATCCTGACGTCATTTAGCTTGGCATTTTTGCCCATCCCGCCGACCATCGCGATGGCGCGGCTCAGGCGCAGGTTGTCACGCAGGTAGAGACCCTGTGGATTGGCGACGCTGCCAGTGATGTAGACTGGCTCTGCCTCCTGCACCATCACTACGTCACCGGGACGGACAACCGGATTGGCTTCCTCTTTGCCCGCCGCGAGGTCTGCGATCTTGACGATCTTGAAAGGAATCTTCAGCCCGTCATTCGTGACGTGCACTTCAGGCTCGACCACTTCGCCCGGCTGCGGACACAACACTTTCCACGTATGCAAGATTTGGATGTCGCCGTTAGCCTTCTCTGTAAAGCCTCCTGTGACGGCGATCAACTCATTGAGTCGAACGTCGCGCAGCATCTGCACGCGCTGCGGCTGGTGTACGGCGCCATGCACGATGGCCGGAGGACGACTGTTGCGCCCCGTGATTCGCACGCTGACCTGCGGGTTCTGAAGGAATTTGGAATAGGCGGCGATGATGTCTTTCGCCACTTCCTTCTCCGTGCGGCACTGAGCGCGGATCGGCTGGATAAAAGGTAGTGAAGAGACGTTCCCCTCGGCATCGACCTCTGCCGTGCTGCTCAAGTCCGGCTGCTGGAAGACCCTGACATCGACAGTATCGCCGGGGCCGAGCACATAGTTCTGAATGCCCAGGTCACTAACGACGCCCGGCGCACCGGTCGCGCTCTCAACCGGTGCGGGCGGCGTCTGACCCTGATCCTGAGCTTGAGCCGCCCGTGAAGCGCTGAAACAGAGAAGGGCGAATAACAGGAGTGAAGTTATAATTCTCATTGTTGAATCCTCCGAACCAATTGCAAAAAGTATCGCGCGCACTTACCGGTGATGTCGAGTAGAAGCCCGAGCAATACGCATCCGAGATGTCAGGAGATGATCAAAGGCTGCCTCGCGCGGCTCGGTCTCATCTCACGGACGGCGCGCGTCTTGACTCGTTTTATTCGATGGCGACGGCGAAGGTTGCTTCTTTCTTCTGCCGCCATGCCTGGAAACTGTGCCGGGGACAGCGAATCCCGTAAAAAGCAGATTGCAATGATCGCACAAAAGATTATATATGCCAAACAAGCGCATAAACCAGGGCGTCGGCTTATAACCACGCCTGATGCGCGAGCTATGACATTTTGGACAACGCTGTGCGATCATCGCCCCGCTCTTCCTCTTCGGCGCTTTGGTGAAGCGGGCGCGCTCGGCTTCGGCGTCCCGTCATCCAATTGAAGGCGCGCGCGCAGCAGCTCTATCTCGCGCCCGATGCGTTCAGCCGTTTCAGAGCGCACCTCTTCCTTCATCTGTTCGCGCGAAAGGTAGAAGAGCGCATCACGGTAGCGATCAATGGCGCGCTCGTACTGTTGTTTGAAGGCCGCACGCTCGGCCAGCTCCACCCAGCGCCCGACCTTGACGGAGGCGACGAACTCGCGTACAGCCAACTCGGATTCGCGCAACTCCGCCTCGTCCGGGTACACCTTGAGCGCCGCGTCTATGACATCCAGAGCGCGCCCCGCCGTCTCTATCTTATCCGAGACAGAGACGCGCCGCTGAGCTTCGTGGGTCAGCGAGCGGGATGCGCTGCGCGCCCACGTCAGGAGATGATGTTTTTGGAGCGCGCGCACATGCTCCTGTCCGGCGCGCAAGGCCATGCGGCGCTCGGCTGTCGAGGTCGAGCGCAGGGCTTCATCAGCCGTCGCCAGAAAATCTTTGCACGCGTGATAGACCTCAAGATGAGCTTCGGGCGGAGCGCCCACGGCATCCGCTTCAGACGACTGTTTATTGATCGCACGCAGCCGTGACGAATGCGAGTTGTGTGATTCGCTGCTACCGCTACTGCTGCTGCCGCTGCTACCGTGTTTGCGCGTCCCCTTGATGGTCTGATCGTGCGTCCCCTGCTCCAGGATATAACGCGTCCACGCGCGCCGCATCACGACTTCGCGCGCCGCCACCGCGACGAGCATGACGACGCTTGCGGCCAGTCCGGCGGGAACCCACGGCGCTTCGTCGCCGCTGTTGTGCAGCATCCACCAGAGCACGAAAAAGAGGGCGGCGGCGGTTGCTCCGGCGGCGGCCATATAGCCTGAGGTCGAGGGCATGCGCGGGCGCGACGACGAGCCGCGCCTGTGCGAGGCGCTTAAGACAGAGCGCCTGTGCTGTCGCGCTCGATTGGCGAAAGCCGGATCAGCCGAATTGATGCCCAAGTCACATCCCCTCAGAGCGAAGATGAAATCGTCTTCTTCCAGTTGCGTGTGCTAAGCGTGTTCATGTTGTCGCACTGTCGCCCTTCAGATAACGCTTTCAGGGCACCGCGCAGGCTGGACGGAGATCAATAGTCAACCTTTTCAGCTTTATCTGTCAACACGTAAATCGCCTCATTCAAGCCAGAGCGCCCCACTCGGTGAGCGCGCTTCCTCTGCACTCCCATACGATCAAGCTGGCACAGCCGCGCAGAGATCAGCACCCGCCCGGCTGAAGTTTGACGGGTGCTGACCTGAGTCGCACTCAATTACAAAATATAGATATGGTAGGATGTCCGACGCTCCATACAGTTGCTATCCGTACTCTAGGTCTCTCGTGTGCGCTCGAAGGCGCGCGAAGGGGATTTTCGCAATGGATAATGAGCTGAGAGATAAAGTCGCTTTAGTTACGGGCGCGACATCCGGCATCGGGCATGCCACGGCGTTGCGCTTCGCCGAAGCCGGAGCAGCGGTCGCAGCGGTCGGGCGCGACCAGGGAAGGCTCAGGCTTGTCGTCGAAGAGATTCAGGGCAGCGGAGGCGCGGCGCTGGCGATTCCTTCAGACGTGACGGATGACGGGGCAGCCCGCAGCATCGTCGCTCGAGCGGTTGAGCGATTCGGAGCGCTCGACGTGCTCGTCAACGCCGCCGGGCATATCAGTAACGGGACGATTGAGACCACGTCGCTCGTTGATTGGGACGCGATGCTGAATGTCAACCTGCGCGCCGTTTTCAACCTCATGCAGCAGGCCGTTCCCTACCTCGCGCAGCGGCGCGGCAATATCGTCAACGTCTCAAGCGTGACGGGGCTGCGCGCCTTTCCCGGCGTGCTGGCCTACTGCGTATCGAAGGCCGGTCTGGATCAACTGACGCGCTGCGCCGCGCTTGAGCTTGCCCCGAGGGGTGTGAGGGTCAACGCCGTCAATCCCGGCGTCGTCGTCACGGAGATACATAAGCGCGGCGGGATGAGCGAAGATGAATATGCGGCATTTCTCGAACGCTCGCAGGGCACGCACCCTCTGGGACGCGTCGGCCATGCGCGCGAGGTCGCGGAACTGATCCTCTACCTCGCTTCCGAGCGCGCCGCATGGATCACGGGCGCGACCTACTCCATCGATGGCGGGCGCGCACAAACCTGCGCACGCTAATCCAGGATAATGTGAAATAGGGCTAGAACTTCAAGCGTAAATGTAGCTATACTGAGCCCCGGTTTTACCTACGGTTGGACTCCGTACGCTCGTCCAGAGCGTTTGATCTGGTCGGCCATTAATTTTATTGGTGATTCGCTATGATGCCTGATAACAGGGTACCGAACTACGCTGGCGCATACCAGCCGACCGTCATCATCAAGCCGTTTAAAGGCAGGCTCGTGCTCAAGTGGGTGCTCAGTCTCTTCGCCGCTTTAATCGCGTGCCTCCTCGGCCTGCTCGTCCTTCTGATGATCGCATCCGAGACAGGTCTGGCCGCGCTGCTGGCGGCGATGCTGGTTGCGACGCTGCCCGTTCCGCTCTACATAATACTGATCCTGTGGATCGACCGCTACGAGGCGGAGCCCCTGTGGATGCTCGCGATAGCATTTTTCTGGGGCGCGACCATCGCCGTCTTCATCGCTTATCTCATCAACACGCTTGGCGGGGTCTTCGTCGCCGTGCTGACCGGATCACGCGCGATTGCGAATCTTTACGGGGCGGTCATCTCCGCCCCCATCGTCGAAGAGACCGCCAAAGCCCTGGTTCTCTTCCTTCTCTTCTTCTGGAAGAAGGATGAGTTTGACGGCGTCGTCGATGGCTTCGTCTACGCGGGAATGGTGGGCCTGGGCTTTGCGATGACCGAGAACTTTCAGTATTACGGCGGTGTGATCGCTAAAGCGCGCGGCATTCATAACGAGGATTTCCACCAGATATACTTTTTACGCGGCATGCTGGCTCCCTATTCGCACCCGCTCTTTACGAGCATGACGGGCATCGGCCTTGGCGCGGCGCGCCAGTCGAAACACATCGCCTGGAAGATCATTCTTCCCCTCGCGGGCTTTTTGCTGGCGATGTTCCTGCACTTCCTTTGGAATTTTCTGGCGGTCGTCTCCGGGGCGACGGCAAGAAATGAGGAGGAGGCATTCTGGAACTTCATCAAGATTTATATCATCGTGATGGTTCCGATCTTCTGCGTCGTCATGTCACTGATTCTCTTTGCTGTCAGGCGCGAAGGGCGCATCGTGCGCGAGCATCTGCTCTGCGACTTTGAGCGCGGTTTGTTGACGCAGGAGGAGTATAATCGCCTGTGCTCTGTTCGCGGGCGCGTCGGCTCCTCCATGCGCGCGCTGACGAGAGGCGGCATCAGCCGTTGGCGGACGCGCATGCGCTTCAATCAGATGGCGAGCGAGCTGGCTTTTCACCGCAGCCGCGTGGCGCGTGGCTTACGCGGCGGCCAGCAATTTGATGCCGAACGTGAAGCCGCCTACATCCGGACATTACAGGAACTCAGACAACGCCTCGGACAACTTTGACGGCGCGCCGGGCGTGCACACTTTTGATCGAATGTCATATACTGAAACGGCTTCAGAGCGAGAGACAGGATTGGCCGAAACCAACTCGTGAAGATTCAACTTCTACCCAGCACCTTTGATAGCAGAGGGCGCGCCACCCCTGAGCAGCGCCTGACCTGCTATCTCATTGACGACCGCGTGACCGTCGATGCCGGAAGCATCGCTATTGCTCTGACCGATGCCCAGCGCGACACCGTGCGCGATGTCATCATCACGCACCCGCACATAGATCATATCGCGAGCTTGCCCATCTACATTGACGATCTCTTCGGCTTTCTGGACGGCCCCGTCCGCGTTCATGCTACAGAAGAGGTCATCGGCATGCTCGAACGCGACATCTTCAACTGGACTGTCTACCCGCGCTTCTCCGAACTCTCCAACGATAAGGGGCGCGTCATGGAGTATGTGCCGTTCCGCGTGGGCGAAGAGTTCAAGGTCGCTCACCTGCGCGTCGTCGCCGTTCCCGTCAATCACATCGTCCCCACGGTCGGCCTCATCGTGTCCGACGCAAAGACAACTGTCGCCTTTAGCTCGGACACCTACGAGACGGAAGAGTTCTGGCAGGTCGTCAACCGCACGCCGCGCCTCGATGCCCTCCTGATTGAAGCATCTTTTCCGGATTCGATGGCGCAGTTGGCGGAGGTCTCGCGCCACTTCACTCCGGCTCTGCTCCGTAAAGAACTGCGCAAGTTGGATCACAACGGGTTAGACATCCTGGCGGTTCATCTCAAACCCGCCTACCGCGAAAAGCTGGTCGAAGAGCTTAATGCCCTCGCCATTCCCAAGCTCCGCATCATGGAGCCGGGGCACACGTACGAGTGGTAAAAGCAGGAGACAGAATACAGAACACAGGAGACAGAAGAAACGCGCTCTCAGCCTTTCCTTCTGTCTCCTGCGTTCTGTATTCTGAATTCTTCCCGTTTTATTGTTCGCAGAATCCTGAGCCAGACTCCTCGCTTGTGCCAGCAAGCAAGCCTTCCATGTGCTGGCGTGCTTTCCATGCTCCGGTGCGCGTGGCCGCTTCTATCCCGTTCGTCCAGGCGCGACGCGCCTCCTCTTTTTCGCCTTCATTCAAGAGAGCTGTGCCGAGCATCTGATAGGCGGCGGTGTAATCTGGGTTGAGGCGCAAGACGTTGCGCAGGGCATCGGCGGCCTCGCCCCATTGCTCAAGCTTGGCGTACTCGCTCGCCAGCCCGTACCAGATCATGACATCTTCGGGCTGGTCGCGCGCCATCGTCTTGAACAGCTCGATCCTTGATTGTGACATCTCTGGCCTTTCGGTCTCTGCCTAGCTACCTGACGCGCTCGAACTCGTTCTCAGCGTGCTCGCCTGCGATGCCTTCGACCGTGACACGCCCGTTGGGTAATAGCTCCGCGACGCGAAAAGTTCTCTCTGCCGCGTCGCGACCCGGCTTCAGCTCGGCGCGGAAAGTGACGCTCATGCCGGGGCGTGCCCACACGTTATCATTTGGAGTTTTAAATCGCGCGCGCCGGGGCTCTCTCATTCTCATGACAAGCGCCCCGGCAGCGCCCAATGCTCCGGCGGTAAGCGCCACGATACCCATGACGCGCTTCGTGCGTTTATTCATAATTAGTTCCGGCTGCGTCTCAGTAATAATTTGTTCCACTTCTTTGCTTCCCGCCTTGCCGGGTATACACACATGGCGCGCGAACCTCGCCTCATCGGTCAGGACTCGCGCGCCACGTTCCTTGTTCAAGTTTTAAGAGCGCGATTAAAGTATCATCGCTTAGCAAAGAGGGTCGAGCTTCTCGCTGATCGTCGGCGAGCCGTCCATCGATAGTTCAGCGTTGAGCTGTGTATAATGAGCCCATTCCTCCGGCACTTTATCTTCTGGGAATATTGCTTCGACAGGGCACTCCGGCACGCACGCGTCGCAATCAATGCAAGTCTCTGGATTAATCACCAGCCAAGTGGGTTGTAGGTGAAAAGCTTCGACGGGACATACCAGCGCGCAATCCGTATAACGACAGTTCACGCACGGCTCCGTAACGGTATAAGTCATCAGATCAACCTCCCTCAATAGTGTCTACTGTCGAGTACGGACGCTTCATGCGAGAGGCTGAGAATGCCCTGCCTCGCGGTCGCTACCCGTAACCACAGCTAATGTTTTGATAACGAGCCTATATTAAGCATGAATCAGCAAGTTTTAAAAGCCAAAAATTGCAAAATCAGTCCGAGAGTCCGAGAGTCCGAGAGTCCGGGGTCAAAGACTAACTCCCTTTTCTGACTCCAGACTCTCGGACTCTAGACCCCAGACTCTTTTCGCCAGTTAGGCATCGGCGCGCCGCCCGAAAAATCGTAGAATTTCAGGTCCTCCGTCTTGAGCATCTTGGTGATCAGGATAATCTGTCCGGTGTGCATAGAGAAATGCTCGACGACGTGAAAGATCGCCTGAAGCGTGGTGACGGCGTGTCCCTGAATCCGACGCTGCCGAAGCATGCTCGCGGGATCGAGGCGGGCGAGCACATCGTCTGCTTCCTGAAGCGTCTGTTTCAATCGGGCGAGCAGCTCTGCGCGCGTCAATTTGGAGCGCTCGTCAAACTCCTCTTGCCGCACACGTTGGTCTCGGCCACCGCCCACGCCGCTCACAATCCATTGCCGCACGTTGCCAGCGAGATGCAGGAGCAGGTTGCCTATGCTGTTCGACTCTTCATGAGCGCGCCACCATACATCCTCATCCGTCAGCCTTTCCAGGCAACGTTCGATCTTCGGCAGATAATCCGTCGTCAGGAGCGAGCGGGCATATGCTATGAAAGCTTCTGGGACTTCTGACATTTGCAGGTCATTCTGGCGCATGATGGCTTAAGGCTGCCATGGCTGCCTCACCCGGATTCGTCTACGAGGCATCTTCTCAATCTGCGTCTCCTGCGACGCGACGCTTGTGTTTGGCTTTGCGCTGTGCGGGGTGGGCGCGATCTTCAGGCTTGGCGCGTCCAAGCGGGTGGCCGGGCGGCGCAACGGGCTTGCGTATCGCCTCAAAGACGGGACGCTCGCTCGGTCTCTTACTTGTCTTGCGGGTAGTTGCTTTCACCGGAATTGAGCACGCCTCTTTCTGTATGGTATTCAGGATGCTATCCCCCGCGCCCGTTTGGTGTCAACGCCTCGCTGCGCCTTTCGCCAAGCAAACAAAAGAACAGTGAAGAGCGCCTCACAAAGATCGCAGGTCAGTAGAAAGAAGAGGAAGTAATTAACAGGGATAGACAGGGTGAAAGCAAATACTGTACGCGCAATGATGCATCAAGAGACGAAATCAAAGCGTTTTGGTTCTTCTTTTAATTCCGCATTTCTTCTTCTGCCTGTTCATCCCTGCTTGAAACTGCCTTACATACTCTGGCGCTTCGGTCTTCGCTCATGTGAATAGAAAGCGGCAAACTCTGTTCGAAACTTCAAAGGGCGACTCCCCATTCGTCGGGGAGTCGCCCTTCTGGTTAGGACGGTCTGTTGTCTGATCTCGTTAAGGCAAAGACGCGAATGGTGCAGCGGTTGGCCTGCCGCTCACGCGTACAGTGTTTAGACCTCGCTCGTCTGCGGCGGCTCCTGGAAGAGCGTTTTGATCGCCTGCTTCGTCTCCATCCGGCGCTTCTGTTGAAACTCATTCACCCAGTTGGTGACGGTCGTGACCATTTCGCGTGCCGTCTCCTGCGCGGATTCCCTGGTGGTCTTCTCTTTCTTGTTGTTTTCCGAGCGATTTCGCTCGGCGCGTTTGATGATTTTGATCGGGGTTTTCTTCGTCATAATGACTTGCTCTTTCGGTCTAAATGCTCCCTTGATGTATATCTCTTTAACGAATTTCCTTCGCCGGAGTTCAAATTTTATTTATCCCCGGCCAAGACCTGCCTGACGCCACCTTTCTCTTGCAATCGAAGGGCCACACGAGCTTTGACGAACGACCCGGGCTGGATTTGCATAACCCTCTAAAAAATTTAGACGCGCACGGACTACCCTTTGGCCGAAAAAAATCTGCTTCCCAGAGAGCGTACTGAAGACGCTGGCTGATCAATAATTAAACTGTCTCGACTACTCTCTTCATCGAATAACAGCCCGTCGCCCTTCAACTCTTATCTGGAGAGAAAAAGTGTCAGCGCTCCGGGCGCACGCTGCGCGCGACGAGCTTAAAAAGAAGTGTGGCTTTATTGCATACATTTTTACCCAGGCACGTATGATTTCGACCAGCCTGCCATACCACAACCTGCTCTCATCAGAAATCAGGAGCAGCCGAAGAGCTGCCCTGTGCGAAGGCGTGGGCGAGGCTCCCTTCCTGATTTTCGAGGTCGGCTGTCTCGAATCATTCAACTCTGTCGGGTAGAGTCCTCATGTGATTACTGCTCTGTGCCCCCTCTGCGCCCTCTGTGTCTCTGTGGTGAATCAATTCAGACAAGACTCACCACGGAGACGCAGAGAACACGGAGGGGGCACAGAGAGTTGAGATGAAACCAAGGGGCACTACTCTCTGTCGCAAAGCTGATGATTGAAGCGGCCTGGACTCCGTTGCCCTTCATCTCATGCTCCGCCTCCACTGCAAACCGGATCACACGCTACAGGGTCGTCCGGTCTCTGCTCAACCCCTCTTACTCTTTCCTGGATGACCTAGCGCAGGCGAAGCTTTCTAAAACTTTGCAGAATGCCAACGCGGGGTTGGGCTGGGTGCGCTTTGCCAAGCCACGAAGGGAAGAGAACGGGGCGCACGCCGCCCCATGCCGCTTCAGCAGATGCGGCTAAGTTTTTTCCTGAGAACAAAAGAGCCGCTTCCACCGCGCAAGCGTGGTGATTAAATGTCAGGCTGGCACATGCGTTGCCATTTCATTGGTCGTCATGCGACTGAGCGAAACCATCACGATCTACCTGGCTGCCGGAGCGCCCTTCGGCGTCGCCTCTTTCCTGCGCGCACAACCCGGTGGCGGCGGCGCGCTCGCGCTCTTGAAGGCTACGGGCGCGACGCTCCTGTGGCCTTTCGCAGCGAGCGCAATTCTCTTAGCTCGCGGTCGTCATCTACACGGGCAGTCAGACACGAATGGGAGATCAATCGACGCGCCAGCAGAAGAAAGGGTTGCAAGGGCTCAGCGCGATCTGCTCGCATTCGTTTACAGGGTCTTTGAGCTGGCTCAGGAGTCGGCAGGCCTTGAGCGTGAGAAGATGGAACTCGCGGCATGCAGGGTTCGTGAAAGCGTCGAGAAATATACGGGACTGGCAATGGCTGCCGTCGAGATTAAGATGCGTACCAAACCGGACAGCCGCGAGATGGAGCTGTGCCGCATCAGTGGACGGACGGGCGATGATCTCCTGCTCGCGGGGCTCTGCGTTCACAGGCGCAACATCTCGCGCATCAACGCGCATCTTGATCGCGCACGCGCGGAGATCGTTCATGCGCTCGCCGAAATGCGTGAGGTGGCGTATGCCCCTGGTCTCAATTCACAGACGAACGTGCGCGAGGCTGGCGAACTGTCTGAAGCGCTCCTGACATCTTACGGACATGCCATAGAGATGTTCTCGCTGCTGGACGATCAGGGCGCGGCGATGAGCGTCGGGCGACTACTCGATGTTGAAGCTGCACGCCTGCGCCGTCTCGAAGCGGCAATCGTCGAAGGGGCGCACGAAGCAAGCGCCCTCGGAGAAGAACAATGTACACCACATGTACCCCAAACCCTCTTGACAGGTCTCTCTCAGAGGTCGAACCTGAGTCGAGGCTAAACTGGCTGCTTGAGGCAAATGCGCGCGAAGCGCATCGCCGCAGCCTGTTTCGCAACGCTTCCGAAGAAGAGCAGATGATGTTGATGAGCCACCCGCTCACGGCACAGCGAGCTTACGCGCTGTTCGGCATGCTCATCGGCGCGTTGCCTCCGGCGGTCATTTTCGCTCGAATCTTCGGCTACGGATTCACGCAGTCGTTTGGCGGCGGCGGCATATTCCTCTTCATCATGTGCCTGATCATGAACGTCGTGTGTTGCTTGACGGGGCGCGCGATGGGTTCTGCGCTCAGCCGATCATTGAATAGCATGGAGCGATGGTCATGGAGCAGGATGATGCTCCTGCTGCCGCTCATCGGCGCGGCCTGGGGAGCAGTCGCAGGCGGCGCAGGTGGACTCGTGTTCTTCGGTTTCGGCTCACTTTTCGGGGTCGTCTGCGCTGTGCCCGTCGGCATGATGGCCTTCACCATCTTCACGCCGCTTCACCGTCTCCTCGTGCGCGGTGGTATGATTGACGCGCGCCACTTCTGGCCGCTCGCGTGCGGAATCAACATGATTGTCTCCGCACTGATTCTGGGAATGTAAGAACAGGAGACAGTAGTCAGTAGTCAGTAGCCAGTAGAAAGAAGAACGGGTGCTGCTTTCTTTTCTACTGACTACTGACTACTGACTACTGACTACTGCTTTATGCTTCTCGCCCTTCTGCTTCTCTCTCTGTTCCTGCTTGTGCTGCTCGGCTTCTACGTGTTCGTCGCCGCGCCGCGCAGCCGCGCGCACCAGACGTTCGCAGCCTTTGTCGCGTGCCTCGCCCTGTGGACGATCAAGGACATCGCGCTGTGGGGCTTTTACGCGCGCGAAGGATCGGCGGCGTGGTGGGCGAGCCTGAGTTTCATCATCGCGCTGCTTCTACAATATTCACTGGTCGTCTTTGCCTGGGTCTTTCCTGAAAACGGGTCTGTGCCTTTAAGGCGCGCGGCCATCCTCTTCGCGCCGGGGCTGGTGCTCGTGCCCGCTGCCCTGACGGGCTGGATGTGGGAGGACGTGGGCTTCGTGGATGGTAAGTTTGAAGTGCGGCTCACGCCGCTCGCCTATGCCTTCGGCATTTACGCTTACGGGCTGTTCGGTTACGGGTTCGGGCTGCTCTATACGAAGTATCGCCGCTACCGTGGAGAGTTGTGGGGCAAGCAATTGGGGGCGATCCTCTGGGCGCTCGTCATCACCGTGACGCTCAACACGCTCGCTAACACCTTGCTGCCGCTCGCGGGTCGTTACGCGCTGCTGCCCTACGGTTCTGTCTTCGTCGTGCTCGGCGTCGTCGTCTACGCTTACGCCATCTCGAACTTCAAGCTCTTCTCGCTGCAATCGGCGCTCGATCAGTTTCGCCTCTTCCCTATCGCCTACAAGGTCGCGCTCTCGATTGCGGTCGTGGCTGTTCTGAGTTTTCTTCTCCTACAGATACCGATTGTCTGGTGGAGCTTCACGGGTGTCTCTGGGGCTGAAGCCTGGCGGCGCTATCTGGTCTTTAGCGTCATCACGGCGCTCGTGCCCAACCTCATTCTCGTGGCGCTGATTATTAGAACGATCTCGCGCCCCGTGCGTCGGCTGACCGAAGCGGCGGTCGAAGTGGCGGGCGGCGCATACGGCACTGAGGTTGATCTTCAGAGCAACGACGAGATGGGGCTGCTCGCGGCCTCCTTTAACGAGATGAGTCGCAAGATGGCCGTGGACATCCTGCGGCTGCGCGAATTGAACGAGCAGTTGATACGCACAGAGAAACTGGCTGCCGCCGGGACGCTCGCCGCAGGGGTCGCGCACGAAGTCAACAATCCGCTCGCTTCCATCTCATCCCTGATTCAAATTCTACAAACGCGCGAAGGCGTTGATGCGGAGACGCGCGAGATGCTGCGCCTCATCTCCACACAGATCGCGCGCATCACGCAGGTCTTACGCGACATGATGGACTTTGCGCGCGTGCGACCTCCGGCGCGCAACGCCCTGGAGATAGGGCGTGTCGTCGAAGCGAGCATACGCCTCGCCAGCTTCGACAAGGGCTTTCAACGGCTGCGCCTGTCATGCGATGTCGTATCGGGCGCGCCGCCCGTACTTGCCGACGCGGATCAGCTCCAACAGGTCTTCCTCAACCTCCTGCTCAACGCCCGCGATGCCATGCCCGATGGCGGCGAAATCAACATACGCACCGCCTACGACCCGCACGCGAGAGAGATTACGGTTGAGATCAATGATACGGGCGTCGGCATCTCGCCTGAAGACCGCGCGCACGTCTTCGATCCGTTCTTTACGACGAAGGCGGCGGGCACGGGCACGGGTCTTGGGCTCGCCGTCTGCTACGGCATCGTCACGGCGCACGGCGGGCGCATCACGATTGGCCCGAACAATGGCCGGGGCACGCGCGTGCGCGTCACGCTGCCCGTGCAATCAGCTTTGAGTGAAAAAGAGTATGCCGCTAATCCATCTTGAGACCTTCATCAAAGCTCCCCCGGAGCTCTGTTTCGATCTCGCCCGCAGCGTCGATGTGCACATGGCTTCGACAAACCATACGGGCGAGCGCGCCATCGGCGGGATCACTTCCGGTATGATGAATCTGGGCGACGAAGTCACCTGGGAGGGGACACACTTCCGCATCCGCCAGCATCTCACCTCCCGCATCACGGCCTTTGATCGACCCCGCATGTTCGTTGACGAGATGCAGCGCGGCGCTTTCAAACACTGGCGTCATACACACCTATTTGAGGAACAAGACGATGGTACGCTGATGATAGACGATGCTGACTATGCTTCCCCGCTCGGCCTTCTGGGGCGCATCTTTGATAAGCTCCTGCTCGAAAGTCATATGACGCGACTGCTCATCACACGCAACAACCATATCAAGAAGGTGGCGGAAGAAAGGGCTCGCCTGATGGCGCGTGAAGGGGTGGCAGGCGGCGTGCCGGATAAGTTGACGCGATAACTACTTCAAACATGAAAACCACACCGCTCATCCTGATCGCCGAAGATGAAGACCTGATGCGCGCCATTCTGACGCGCCTCATCGAAGAGGCTGGCTATCGCACAGTCGCCGTCTCGAGCGCAGAGGAGGCTCTGGAGCGCTTCGCCTCGGAGGACGTGGCTTTGACGCTCACGGACATTCGCATGGCCGGACTCGACGGCCTCGCTCTGCTCGACCGCCTCAAGGACATAGACGCGGAGGCGCTTGTCATCGTCATGACCGCCTACTCGTCCGTCGATTCGGCGGTCGCCGCGCTGCGCAAAGGCGCTTACGATTACATCACCAAGCCCTTCGTCAACGAAGATCTCCTGCAATCCGTCAAGAACGCGTTGCGCCAGCGCGAGCTATTTCGCGAGAACCGTCAGCTTCGCCGCGAGCTTGACCGCCGCTACAGTTTTTCGGAGATCATTGGCACATCTGAAGCGTTGCAGGCTGTCTTTCGCCTGGTCGAAAAGGTCGCGAGCACGAACACCAACATCCTGATCCAGGGCGAATCCGGCACGGGCAAAGAATTGATCGCGCGCGCCATACATCACAACAGCCCGCGCGCGGATCGTCCCTTCGTCGCCGTCAACTGCGGCGCGCTGCCCGAAACGCTCCTTGAATCGGAGCTCTTCGGCCATACCAAAGGGGCATTTACAGGCGCTGTGGCCGCTAAGCCCGGTCTGTTTCGTTCGGCTGAAGGTGGGACGGTTCTGCTCGACGAGGTGGGTGAGATTTCGCCTGCCATGCAGGTGCGCCTGCTGCGCGCGCTTCAGGAGCACGAGGTGACGCCGCTCGGTTCAAGCGTCGCTGTTCCCTTCGACGCGCGCATCCTCTGCGCCACGAACCGCGATCTGGAAAAAGAGGTCTCGGAGGGGCGCTTCCGCGAAGACCTCTTTTATCGTCTCAACGTCATAGAGATTCACCTGCCGCCACTTCGCGAGCGGCGCGAGGACATACCGCTGCTGGTGCGCCACTTCATCATGCGCACCGCGCGCGAGCAGCAGCGCGAAGAGAAAGGGGTCGAGCAGGAGGCTATGTCCGCGCTCATCAATTACCGTTGGCCTGGCAACGTGCGCGAGTTACAGAACGCCGTCGAGCGCGCCTTCACACTGAGCGGCGACCAGATAGACCTGGACAGTTTGCCGCCGCGCATGCGCGACGCCGCAAGCTCCGCGCCCATGCGCGACCCGGACGGCCTCAGGCCCACGCTCGCCGAGATCGAGCGCCGCCACATCTTCGAGACCCTGGCTTCAGTCAACCAGGACAAGGCGCGCGCCGCCAACATCCTCGGCATAGACCTCTCGACCCTCTATCGCAAGCTCAAGCGCTACGATGCTGTGTAGAGCGCATCATAATCGAGCAACGGTAACCCCTGATGCTCAATTGTGATGCGCCCCATCGAAACGGGCGTGTCAGCAGCCCTCATATATACCGATGAAGACGATGATGCGCTTGCCGTCGGGGCTGGCGGAGAGACCTTGCATCGTCAACTCATGCTGCGTCTCTTTTCTACGCCCTAGCTCAGGTCGCTCGATCAGCAGACGGTCGCGAATGTGATGCTTCTTATCCAGTCTGAACAGGAGCGTGCCTTCCTCATTGATAGCAAAGCCCGTGTCGCCCGCTTCAATCACGCTCTCAATCTCACGGTCGGCGGCAAACGCGCCAGTTGCGCTGAGCCACGCTGTGCGTGGACGAGCGTGCATGTCGTCATCGGTCGCAGTCCAGTATCTGGCGAACAAAGAATCTCCGACAAGGTCGCTTTGAGTAAAATAGAGCGCATCCTTGTTGACGATTTTTTTCGGAATCTCGCGCAAGGTTTGGCCCGTCCACGAATCAATCACCGCCACCGAGTCGGATTCCGGTCGATCCAGGTAGATTTCCGAGGCGTCTCTGTTGAGGACGAAAGCGTCCCGCCCGGATACCTGCGAGCCGCCGAGCCAAATCGTATTGCGTATCTCCAGAGATTGCAGATCAACCATGTCGATTGGCATCTCCCCCCGCTCGCCGTCCTGCGGATGAAGAATGATGCCTGTGCGGCCATCGGGCGCGATGATAAACGCGGTCGCCGCAGCGGAAATCTTCGTCGGCATATCAACCGTGTAGAAGTCGGCAAGGCGCATCAGGCTCAAGTTCCTCTTTGTGTCAACCGATGCCCGGCCAAAGGCTGCGAGCGTTCCATCAACAGGGCTATAGAAGACAGGGCCGAGAAGATCGGAGTCTGAACCGAGCAAGGAGCGCTTCAGAGCGTAGTCTTCTGTCGTCACTTCATATCCGAGAATTGGGCCGCCGTAACCCTTCGGTTTATAGAAGAGCGCGTGCGAACCATCCGGCGAATAGGCAACGGACGTAGCCCCTTCGCCAAGCGGGACGCGCGCGACGACCGCACCCGTACCGGCATCTAAAACAATCGCGCTCATGTTCGGCACGACAGTTCCCCAGGTCGTCCATCCTTCATGTTCCGCCTTTCCTTCTTCGGCATTTTCTGATCCCGGAGGCGCGGGAAATTTGACGTGAATAAAATCGCGCGTCGCGCCGAGAATCTCGACAAAGGTGTGTTCGGGCAACTTCAATCTAGCGACGACCTGCGCGCCCGCCTCTGGCTTGCGGCGCAGAACCAGGGTCTCAGCATTCGTAAAGCCGGAAAGCCGCTCGACCGGCCCGAAGCTCATCAACCTGGCGGGCGCGGGCTGCGGCTGCGGTGCTGGCGCTGGCGTGCTCGTCTGGCGGACTGCGGCGACGTTGGATTGAACGGGCGCGACGCCCGCGAAGCTTCTATAAGCCAGGGTATACCAGATGATTGTGCCTAGAGAGAGGGTGAGGACGAAAGCGATGGGTCTGAATGTGTAGCGCATGGTCTTTGGGCTCCTCCTGTAAAGCCGTGTGCGTTGCCTGTCATGATCGGTTCTGCGACGAGGGTTACAAGTGTGACTTTCGCCGAACACGAAGGCTTCGTATACGCGCGCACCAACAGGAGAGCATAAGGTTAGCCATGAAACGAAGCTGCGTCTGCGCGCCTGTCGCGGCTGTGGCTACCCACAACAATCTCGGATGAGGGGACGATTAGGTTACGGGACGGAGTAATACCAGAGAGCAGAATGAAAAGACGGCGTGCGACCGATCCACGAAGCAACACGAAATGACACGAAGGGAGGGGCTCTTTCGTGTTGCTTCGTGTCGAGCGCGTGGAGCGTCCCCGTCCTCTTTTGAGGGCAACTTGGTATAAGTATGAGAGAGAAAGCGCGCCGAGGGGGCAACCCGCTGCGGCGGAGATGAAGGTTGGTAAAGAGATGTCCCGCGTTCTACCCTGTAAATTCGCGTGGGGCAACGCAGGACATCCTGATGATCGGATGAATCTGGCGCGCAGTTACTTCTTGCCGAACATACCACCGAGGCCGCCGAGCGCGTCTCCGGCCTTGTCAGCTATGGAGTCTCCGGCGCTTCCAATTGCTCCGGCGCTGCTGTTGAGCACGTTATCGACCTGCCCGGCAATCGGAGCCGGCAGTCTCTCCTTCAAAAATCCGACGACCGTTTCAACGGCTGTCCTGGCCTTGTCCTCGGAGATGCCTGTCCGCTCGGAGACCTGTTTGATTAGCTCATTCATCTTCTTCTTCTCCTCTTCTGATGAACGGAAAACTTCAGTTGACTTAAATGAAAACGACCGATTGTGAGTTGGGAATATCGAAGCGCTTGCGGCAACGCCTGCACGCGAGCATGTCGTCTATGCGCACCATGTAGTCGCGTGATTTGGCAAAGCGGGCGCGATCCTGTTCATTTGCGCCGCGCGGCAAAGCAGCTTTCTTCGTCCGCCTGAGCCAGCGCACATCATACTCGCCGCGCTCGCGGCAGTGCGGGCAACTGTACGTCGCACGCTTAGTCTCTTGCTTCTCGTCAAAAAAATCGCGTTCGTTCATAATAGTGCAGTAGACAGGAGCCAGTAGTCAGTAGTCAGTAGAAATGAAAATCGGTTGATGCTTTCTTTTCTACTGATTACTGTCTACTGTCTACTGACTACTTATCCTTTCATTTCCTGTCGTCGTCGATGATGGATGACGATTGCGAGGCCAGCCAGCCCGTTTAATAGCATCAGCGAGTTGGTGACAACGAAGACCCAGTTATTGACGAGCCAGCTATAGATTGTAAATCCCAGCGAAGCGGCCATCTGCCCAATGAAGAGCCATTTGGAGACCCCCTCGCTGGAATCTTCCTGCCACTGTTTGTAAACCTGCTTGGCGATGGTCAGCACGAGAATAAACGAGCTGACCCAACCGACTGCTTCCGTCATCCACACCCCTTGTTTTTAAGGGATGAGGGATGAGGGATGAGGGATGAAATAAAACCAAACGTCTTTCTTTTATTCATCCCTCATCCCTCATCCCTCATCCCTCTGTTAATAGTCTCTCGACGGTTGCGAGAAAGCTTTCAGGATCGATGGGCTTCGGCTCGTAGGCGGTTGCGCCCTGCGCGAGTGAGAGGGTCGCATTGCCGGTTCCGAACCCGGTCGTCACCAGGATGGGCGTGGCGGCGATCTCAGGCGTGTCGCGCACGCGCCGTACGAGGTGTACGCCATCCGCCGCAGGCATGCTGATGTCCGTAATGATGAGATCAGGGCAAACCCGCTCGGCCTGCTCGTAGCCGCGTATGCCGTCCTCCGCCGTAATGACCGTGTATCCACGGCGCTCCAGAACCCTGCGCACCAGCTCGCGCGCCACATCATCATCTTCGATGACCAGGATTTTCTTCGCGTCAGGCATAGCTAAGAATAGCAGTCAGTAGACAGTAGTCAGTAGAAATGAAAAGCGGTTGATGCGGCTAATAGTAGCCCTCTCAGCCACAGTAAACAAGAAAGCGTGGCGCTCTTCTCTTTCTTTCTACTGTCTACTGACTACTGTCTACTGTCTACCGCTTTCCTCACATAGGTCGCGCAGGAGGCGGAAGCTATAGATGCCGGTCTCGTGGCCGTCGCTCCAGCGAAAATTGAGCGCGTAACGACCGACGATGGCGATGTCATTGATCTGGAGCGTATCAGCAACGGTTTCGGGTTTCAGCACCCTCTGTCCCGTCCATTCGTTGACGCATTGCGCGCAGGGGCAGGCGCGACGCAGAGCCGACGCTGTGTAGCGGCACGTGTGGCCGTCTGCCCAGGTGATACGCAATCGAGCGTCCCCCTCTTGCATGATCTCGCGCGGCTCAATAGCCGCCCCGCGCCTCTCCATCATTCGAATCGCTCATAAAATACCGAGTTTTTCAGTTTTCAGTTTGCTCGATCTGAAGACTGAAAACTCAAAACTCTTACTCATTCTCGCGGACGACGCGCGCGACCTCTTCGGCCCTGACTCTCCAGTGAGAGGCGTTCCAGACGGCGCGGCCTTCGCGAAGCACGATAGCTTGCGGCGACTCGTGACGCACGCCGGTGCGCGTCTCAACGGCGCGCGACAATTCGCGCGCACTCTGCACGACGAGAAGCGCGATGTCGCCTTCATACTGCGATATCTCCTGATACGCAGCGCTGCTAATGGGGCACGTCGTGCTGTGTTTGAAGAGGACGACGGGCTGGCTGTGCGAAAGCTTGAAAAGCTCCTCCAGCGCATCCGCGTCCGCGAGCGGGATGAACCGTGTTCGACGCTCAGCACCCTTTGAACTCATCCGCTAGTACCTCCGCGAGTGGCAGCGTTGGCGGCCAAAATCTTCCGACATAGATAGGAGGCCGCAGCCCACGGGTAACAAAACTAATACCGCAAGCTATCTCCTGCCTGGCTTATCTTTACAGTAACCTATCAATTCAGCAGCAGCAAGGCTCGCGCCGTCCCTACGCTCTCGATGCGAATCGGGAGACTGCAAAGCAGCCCGCGCGCCTTCGCGCAGCCGTGCGGCGTTGCGATGAGACTCACTCGACGGTCAGGCTGAGAGTCTTTAAGACTTTAGGCTCACTGTCGGCATCGGGCGCGGCGAGAAGCTCTACTCTGTAAGTGCCTTTTGCCCAGCCCTCATCTTTGGGGTCGAGATCGAAGTTGTCCGTCACAGAGCCTCCGCCCGTATTCCAGTATGAAAGGGCACGAACCTGTGTGTTCGTCGCCAGCCCCTCCGCTTCGTCTGCATACATGTTGCAGTAGAACTTGGCCTTGGCGGGAACGTTCTCAACCTTGTAGACAACGAAGATGTGATCGTCGGATGCGAATGTTGAGCTCTCCGAGTCGCCGCTCTTATCTGTGCTGAGCCTGGCGCTCGTGAGCCTACCAGCGCCGGATGCGCCTGCATTGGTCGCCGGTGTCGAGCCCGTTTTGTTGGCGCTGCCCGTACTGTTGGAGTTATTTGCGTTGTTCGAGTTATTCGAGTTGTTGGAGTTGTTGGTCGAGTTGATATTTCCGATGCTGAAGTTGCATGCAAGCGTGACTGCGAGAAGGCAGCCGAGAGCCAGAGCAAGGTTGAGCCTGTTGGTAGCCATTGTCACTTCTCCTTAACGCAGAAGAAAGTCTGGATGAGATAAAGCATACAGAGCGCCGGGGCTCTCGCGCCTCTTCCTGGCCTGTGAGGTGATTAGCTTGAACGGTTCAACTCTTCCTGCCTCACAGGTCAGGAGGGCGGGCGCGGAGCCTCGCTGCACTTCAGCTTCGACGCTCAATGATTAATGGCTGTGCTCGCCGCCGGAATCTTCGTCTTCATCATTCGCATTGGCGGGAGATTTGTTCCCGTTGCCGTTTGACGTGCTCGTCGAGGAGCTTCCGCCGGTGACCGTGAAAGTGGTGGTCTCCTGGTCTATCTGCTTGTTGCCGTCTTCATCGGACATCGTGAATTCGACTTTGTAACGGCCATTGGCCCAGCCATTTTCGGGCGGAGTGAAATTCAGAGGCACGTCGCCAGCCCCGTTGTAGACGCTGGAGGCTTCAGTGCCGGGAAACAGCTTGCCGGAATCCTGACCCTTCACGTCGTCGTAGAGCAGGCGGATTTTCACCTTATGCTTGTCGCTTGTGTTGGAGATGGTCGCGATGCCGTAGACCGTATCCCTCGGGCCGAAGCTGCTGGTCTCGGTTTTGACCTCCTTGTCTTTGCCGAGCTTTAGCTTGCTGATGTTAGCCGTCGTAAAGCTGTAGTTGCAGGCGAGCGCCGCGGCCAGTATGACCCCCAGGGCGAGTGCCAGATTCCATCTGTTTCTTTGCATTCTCCGAGCCTCCTTAAATGTAGGGATGAGGGATGAGGGATGAATGAAAAAAAGAAGCTGTTCTTTTTCATCCCTCATCCTTGCTTTTATCTCCAGTCGCCATTGAGCACAAATGGAGCCCAGTAAAACGGGCGGCTATATTTTTTACCGTTGATCATGGCGACCTGCGCCTCGCGCATGGCTGCCCCGGGTGCCATCCCCTGCCCCGTCATCAGCCGCTTGTAGAAGTCCGTCATCAACTCTGCGGTCGAGTTGTCCGAGACAGACCAGAGACTGACGCCGACCGTCGGCGCTCCGGCGTACATGAAGGCGCGCGTCAATCCGATGACGCCTTCGCCGCGCTTCTCCTTGCCCAACCCCGTCTCGCAGGCCGAGAGCATGACCAGGGGTGAGCCCATCGCCAGGTTGAACACCTCATCCGTGCGCAGGAATCCGTCGCCCGACTTGTTGCCGACGAGCGAGAGCACGAGCCCTGTGAACTGCGGGCGCTCGGCGTTCAGGAGTCCGTGTGTGGCGATATGCACGGCACGATACTTCTTGATGTCCTTCGTCTGCACGTTCGCTTCACTGGCGTCAAAACCCTGCCACACGTCTGCCTGACCGCCCGAAGCCTTCACCAGCACCGCGATGCCGTCGGCCTCCCTCTTCGTACCGGGCAGGCGCGCCAGCGGCAAGCCCTGCACAGCGCCCCCGCTTGGGGTGACGGGCGACCCTGAAACGTCCGCAAGTGCGCTGGAGAGTCCGAGCCCGCGCGTATCGCCACCTGAAGCCGCTCCGGCTGGCGCACCTTTGGCGCGCGGATCATTGGAATTGAAGACAGGATCAGCTACGAGCAGCACGTTCTTGCCCGTGGGCTTCGTCGCCTGTTTCCTCACGACCGCGACCACAGAAGCTGACGGCGCATAGACGATCTCGTTGGTCTTGATGAGATACGGCAGCGCCGCATAGTCCGTGCCGCCAGCGGTCGTCACCAGCGCTTCAAATGGAACGTAGTTGAGCGCGCCGTCGGCGACGATAAGCAGGCGCTTATCGCCGATCATGGAAGCGGCTGGCTCGACCGCAGTTTTGTAGAGCGTGTTGGAGGCTGTAGCAAACGCCCCCGCCTCGCCCGCAGGCGCAGCCGCGAGCCCCAGGCCGCGCTGTTGCCCGCCCGCGACATCCACGCCGACCAGCCGCGTGCGGAGTTTTTCGGGGACAAGCTGGGCGCGCAGGCCAATCGCCTGCTGCTCTACCTCGGAGCGCCCAGGCAGCTTGTAGAGCGCAACGCCGCCCTGCGTGACAGCCCACATGTAAGAGCTTTGGTTGCCGAGGCTGTATTCCAGGAGCGCCGTCTTGTCATCCAGCACCTGCTGCTGAACGTCCGCGAGCGCGAGCGGCTGCGGCGCGGTCAAAGAGGCGTAACGCGGGCTGGCTGCCCTGATCTGGTTCTCGATGCTGTCATATTCGGTCGTGAGCTTGTCCAGCTCCGCCTGTAGATCATCGTTCGATTTCTTGTTCGTCTCATCCGACAGTGACGCGCCCGTCAAAGCCTGCGCGATCTCCTGCTGACGCGCGAGGTTCTCCTCTTTACGCTTGATGAGGTCTGCGGGCACGCCCTCTGTGATGTCCGCGTTGGCTTCGCCGAGCATATCCAGGAGCGAGCGTGCGCGGCTCTGCTCGACGATCTTGAAGGCTTCCGCCGCGTCCGTCAGCGCCGCGCCCGCGAGCGCTTCGCCCGGCTTCGAGGCCATCAATGCGCGCTCGGCCAGGGCGGATGCCGTTTCATCATAGACATCCTTGGTCGTCGCAAGGAACGTGGTGCGCGACTCGTCTGCGCTGAGGCTGCCCTGCCGGATCGCTTCGATGGTCGAGATCGCCTCGCGGTAGGAAGCTATCGCGTCTGTCCTCAGCTTGTCGGCCTTCTTCGGGTCTTTTTCCTGCGCCGCTTGCATCCACTTGGTCTTGCCGAGGCCGCGCTGCGCAGGCCACATCAGGTCCGGGCGCTTGTCTTTGCGCGCGCCGTCCGCCGCTTCCGTAAAGAGCTTGGTCGCTTCGGGGAAGCGTCCCTGGTTCAAGGCTATATCACCATTGCTCGTGCGCGCGGCGACGCGGAAGCGGCGCGACTGGCCGAACTTCCCGTAGATCGGATGCGTCACAGCCGAGAGCGCATTGTCGAAGTGCGTCTTGGCAGAGTCCATCTGATTATTGAAATAATCGAGCCTGCCCAGGCCGCTCTCATACACTGCATAGATGATGAACTGGCGATAGGTGTCGCGCGCCTGCTTGATTTCGCCCGCCACATCCGAGCCGACCGAGGCGACATCCGAAGCGGTCGAAGCAGAGGGCGTGCCCGAAGCGATGCCGCGCGCCTTGCCGAAGATGCTGCGCCCGCTGTCGGCCTTTTTCTTGGCATCCTTGGCCGTGCCAGCCGCGCTCGTGTCGGGCTTGGTGACGCTCATCTGCGAGTAAGCGTTGCGCGACTCCTGTAGGTTGCCGTTGCGGTAATACATGTCGCCGACCTTGGCGAGCATCAGGTTAGAGTTGTAGGTGTCACTCTGCGAGCCGTAAGCGTCGCGCGCCTTCTGGTAATGCTCGAGCGCGACCGCATACTGCCCCTGCCGGTTATAGAGATCGCCGAGCGCATCCTGCGCGACGGCTACGCCCTTCTGGTCTGACGCGGCCTCGAATCCTTTGAGCGCCTGTTCGAGCAGACCGAGCGCCTGATCTGCCTTGCCCAGTTTCAAGAGCTTACGCCCCTGATCCAGCTTGGCGCGCGCGTCGCCAGCATCCTGCGGAAGCCATGCTGAAGAGACGGGGGTCGCAACCCGACGATCCAATGTCCGCGCATCGCGCGCGGCGACAGGCAGACCCGCTAAAAGCGTTACACAAGAAAGCACATAGATGATTGGGGTTGATCTTAATCTCATTAAACTCTCCTCCAAGAGCAGGGATGAGGCCGGAGGGATGAGGGATGAATAAGAAAAAGCATGTCTTTCTTTCTTCATCCCTCATCCCTCATCCTTCATCCCTATCTTTATTTGTGGGCGAGGTCAATTCCGGTGACAAGAAGCCCTGTATTCGATGAAGCGTTCATGCGGATGACGGATGGTGGCGGCGCGCTCCGATCCAGGCCGAGGCCGCGCGTCGTCGCTTCACGCTCGCCTGACGTTTGCGACTGGCCGTAGGCTTTGGCCTTGACCACCTGAACTTGTCCGCCGAGCGCCGCCTTGATCTGCGCCCAGATGCCCGGGGCTGGCTGCCAGGGGCAGCGATTCGAGCGGCAGTAGCTGACCAGATCATCTTCGATGGGGACGCCCGGCAAAGGCTCGCGCGTCACGACGATGTAGATGTGCTCTGTTCCGGGAGCGGCGTCGAAGGTGAACCAGCGGAAACGCTCGTCTGCCTCCGTGCTCGAAGGCACTTCGGTCGGCACATGCGCTTCGACGTAGTTACCCGCATCGTCGAGTCGCACGTCCGGGTAGATCATCACAGGATTGCCGTTGTCCGTGCTGTTGAAGATGTACAGATAAGCGTCCGTGTTGGTTTCCAGAGAGATGCGGACGCGGTCACCCGTGCGAAAGGTGCGCTCAGGATCGACACGCACGGCATCGCCGTTAGCGTCGCGCATGTATAGCGAGTAGCCGAGCCCTATAGGAGCGGAGGCGACCGCTTTGACCGCGACACTGGTGTTGCTCGTAGTGGTGCGGGTCGTGTTTGTGTTTCTGTTCGTGCTGGTGGTGTTGGTCGGCCTGGTCGTGGCCTTGGCGCGGCGTCTTGACCGGCGCGTCGTGCCGCCTGCGCCTCCTCCTGCGCTTGTCTTGCCGACGCCAGCCGATGCGCTCACACGCGTACTGAGAAACGCGCCGCGTACGCCCTCTTCCTCATCCTGGGCGCTCGTCATGACGACTGCGCTCAGCATGAAGACGACGAGCAGTAGGGGGACGAATGTTTTGAAGTGCATGAAAACAGGTGCTCCTTAACGCTGTAATATCATTTGTTCAGAACGCAGACCGCGAGATGGTCTTGCGTCTAAGGTTGTCTGCCTATTTATGTTCGATGCGTATGTCGAAGATGACAGGCTCACCTTCGGCTTTCGCCTGGGGCACCTTGACAGACACGTATGGGTCTTTATCGCTCCCATCTACGACGTCCGTTCTCGGCGCATTTGCTGTATATTTATCCTTAAAGGCTTTCATCTCGTCCTGCTCCGCCGGGGTCAGCGTGCGCCCGGCGGTCACCGTGAGGAAGGCCGGAGAGGTGAGCTGCGTCGGCGAGAAGATCACCGTGTAGTCTTCCGTGCCCGCCGTTTTGTCAAGCGTAATCCAGTTATCAGCGCCGCTCGGAAAGCTGAAATCCACGCCACTTGTGACATTATTTGTCGTGACGCCTGAGATAGGCACGGGCTTCGCGGTCAGAAAAGTCATAGGCACATTTTTCTCGCCCGGCCCGACAACGTACAGGTAGCCATTCTCCTGCGGCGTGAAATGAAATTTAAACTTCTGCCCTGAGGCGAGCGGAATCACGCCCGCCACACGCACTGTCTCGCCACCCGCTGTTTTTTCGACTTCCAGCGCGTAACGCAGCGTCTCATCGAGAGCGGCGGGCTTGTCCGCTGGCGACGTTCCGTTCTTATTGACCTCCAACGGATTATCCTTGCCCGTCTTATCCGTGGTCGTAGTCGTCCCCGAACTCAAGCTACGATAGATGAAGTAACCACCGGCAGCGCCGATGATAAGGAGCAGCCCGAGCACTCCGACGATGATCGGAATAACGGGCGAGCTCTTTTTCGGCGGGGGAGCTGTGGGCGTGTAAGACGGCGTCTGAAAATCTGTTGAGAACGCAGCCGGACTGGTGGCGACAGTCGCCATCGGCGGTGCTGCTGCTGCTGCTGCGCCGTACGAAGCGGGAGGCGGGGGAGATTGCGCCGGTGGCTGCGCTCCGTAAGCGGGCGGCTGCGCGAGCGATGTCGCAGCCGGAGGCGGCGTGCTGGCGTCCGCGCGCTTCGGCGAATCCATCGTCACGACGGTCGGGGCGATGATCTCAGAGTTGGTCTGGCGTCCCTCAGGCACGTCCAGAGTGTTCGAGGCGGCTTCGCCTGTGGCCTCCGTACTTTGCGCTGGCGCGACCTGCTCCTGCAAATTACTGCCGGAAGCGCCCAGAGATGAGATGCTCATTTCGGGCAGCCCCATCGCCGCCCTGAGTTCCGACGAAAGCTCTCCGGCAGTGGTTTGTCTCTCGCTGCGATCCTTCGCCATCGCGCGCGCCACAGCCTGTGCGAACGCTTCCGGCACATCATTCGCCACCTCGTTCAAGGGGCGCGGGCTGACGGCGATATGTTCGCGCCGTAGCTCTTGCAGCGTCGTCCCCACGAAGGGACGGCGTCCGGCGACCAGCTCATAGAAGACTACGCCCAGGCTGTAAATATCTGCGCGGCCATCTATCTCAGGGTTCCTGTCGTTGGGGACTTCGCCCCACTGTTCGGGCGACATGTAGTAAGGCGTGCCGAGGATTTGCCCGGCGACGGTGAGCGCCGTCGAGCCGCCTCCGGCATTCGCGCCCGCCACGTCGCTGATCTTGGCGATCCCCAGATCGAGGAGCTTGATGACGGGCTGCCCGTTGACGGGCTTGCCGATCATGATGTTCTCCGGCTTGAGGTCGCGGTGCACCACCCCTTGCGCGTGCGCGGCATTCAGGACGCTCATCACAGGCTCAAGCACATCCAGGGCATCGACCGGAGTAAAGCGCCCGCGCGCCCTCAGCTCCGCATCGAGCGTGCGCCCTTCGACGTACTCCATGACCATGTAGATCATGCCTTCGGCAGTCGTCCGCAGGTCGTAGACTGTGACGGCGTTCGGGTGACGGAAGCGGCGCGCGGCCTGCCCTTCGCGACGAAAGCGGCGCAGCCACTCGGCATTGTTGCGCATCTGCGGCGGCAGTACTTTGATCGCCACGCGGTCGCCCAAAAGGATGTGGCGCGCGCGATAGACCGCGCCCATCCCGCCTTTGCCGAGCATCGATTCGATGTGATATTGCCCGTCGAGCGTGGAATCGACGATTGTTGTCGGATCGTCTTCGAGGACTTCGCCGTCCGTGGCGCAAAAGCTGACGCTGTCGTCATACTTCGCGTTGCAAACTGTGCAATATTTCATGGGGGATCACTTCCCTGCGATGAATAAGCGTTCGGCTTTGAGCTATCGGCTCAAAGCCTCTTTCCGATCTCAGATTTAAAATCTCAACCTTCAAAATCGCTTTCGGCTGAAAGCTTGCCAGTGATTTTTAGCCCCGCGCTCGCTCAGCGCAGTCTTAATTTAATGTCGAAGACAACGGGCTTTGAGCCGCGCTCGCCGGAAAGCACGACGAGCGCCGCGTCGTTGCTGCTATCGTCTGTCTCGCCGTTGAAACGAACGGTTGAGGGCGCGGCTTCTTGCCTGAGCTGATCTATCTTGCGTTGCTCATCCTTTGATAGTTTACGAAACGAGCCGTCTAACGGCAACGTCTCGGTGGCAAACGCCATCTCAAGCGGCTCATCCGTAAAGATGATTGTGAACTCCTCCGCGCCCGGCTTGCTATTGAGCTTGACGCGCGCAAGCTGTGGCGCATTCATCTCTTGACCCGCCGCGACCGCAGCCCCGGCTGTGAAATCGCCGAGCGGAATCACTATCGGCTCCTTCTGTTCATTGCGTCCGAGCGCGTAGATGTAGCCGCCGTCGCGCGGCGCGAAGACGAATTGCAAGCTCTGTCCGACGGGGATCGGTTTCTCGCCCGTCTCGCGTCGTTGCGTGTCGAGCGCCGTCTGGCTGAGCAGCAGATGATAACGCAAAAACGGATTATTTACAGCACTGGCCGGAGCGTTCGTGTTCGCCGCCGAATTACTGCTGCCCGCAGGCGTTCCGCTGGCCTGATTGTGCGAGGCGGGAGCAGGCGCAGTTGCCACCGATCCGCCTTCCGAAGCGCTCCTGTTTGACTGAAACAGCACCGCGTAGCCACCGGCCAGAACCGCTATCACGGCGACAGCCGCCACCGTCAAAGAGACCTGGCAGCCGCGCGAGTTGGTCATCGCGAGCACCCAGGAGCGACGCGGCGCGACAGGGGGCGATGGCTGCGGAGCGGCGCTTGCCACAGGCGCGACACCGCCTTCACTCAAGCCGTCTCTGACGGTCGGCGCATCCAGATTCTGCGGCGTCTCAACGCGTCCGGCGGGGCTTGTGTCGTAGTGCGTGCCTTTGAGCGTCGGCGCGACCGCACGCGCGTCTGTAGTCAAGGCTTCACCCGCGCCGAGGGCTAGGCTCTGGCGAAGCTCGCGCGCAAACTCGCCCGCGCTCAGTTGCCGTTCGCCTCTATCCTTCGACATCGCGCGCAGGACGGCGCGCGACCAGGCGGCAGGGATGCTCGCGTCAAACTCTTCCAGCGGTCGCGGGTTGACGCGGCAATGCGCGTGGCGCAGCTCGACGGGCGTCTTCTCTTCAAATGGGCGCACGCCCGTCGTGATCTCGTAGACCACCACGCCCAGGCTGTAAACGTCTGCGCGCCCGTCTATCTCCAGCTTTCCATCCAGCGGTATCTCGCCCCACTGCTCCGGCGACATGTAATAGGGTGTGCCGAGGAGTTGCCCGGCAGTCGTCAAGGCCGTCTCGTCGCTGCCCATGTCCCTGATCTTGGCGATACCCAGATCGAGCAGTTTCACAATACCCTGATCATCAGTCACCATGATGTTCGATGGCTTCAGATCGCGGTGCACAACCCCCTGCGCATGTGCCGCGTCGAGCACACTCGCCACCTGCTCTATGATCTTCAAGCTCTCTGCCGGAGCAAGGCGACCGCCTCCGCGCGCACGCGCCTCCTGATCCAGAGTGCGTCCCTCTACATACTCCATGACGAGATAGACTTCGCCCTCAGACGAAGTACGCAGGTCATGCACCACAACCGCATTCGGGTGACGGAAGCGACGCGCCGCCTGCCCTTCGCGTTGAAAGCGCTTTAGCCATTCTTCATTGCGGCGCATCTCGACGGGCAGAATCTTGATCGCCACACGATCACCCAAGAGCGTATGACGCGCGCGATAGACCGCGCCCATCCCGCCCTCCGCGATGAAAGCCTCTATCTCGTACTGCCCGTCCAGCACGCGCCCTATCATCTGCGCGTGATCGTCGCTCAGCACTTCGCTATCGCGCGGGCAGAAGCTGATCGAAGCGTCGTACTTTGTTCCGCATTTCCGGCAGATTTTCATTCGAGAAACGGCGTCGGGCGATTTTCCGGCAACATCCTGCTTGAGGTGAAGGGTTCAGTATAAAGGCAGGGCACGCAAAAAGAAACTCTAACCCCTATGCATTTGAGATGCATGGCAGTTATTAACTTCATCTTGGTGTATGGGACGAGAATTTTAAATGCTCTTTTGTGAAGATGAGAACTCACATGACGGACTTGATTTATTGCAGAAGAATAGTACCACCTTCATCAGATTCAAGTTTGCTCACCCTACGCTCTAAGCTGCGGGCATCTGCCTGAATTTCAAGGATGTTCTTATTAAGAATGTCTATCTTATCACCTACCCTCTGAAATCCTTCGCGCATCTCATTACGTGTCTCGGCTATCTCGGCAAGTGCTCGTTCCCAAATCGGCTTGGTATCGTACTGTTTCGCTTCTAGCTTCTGAAGGCGAACGTCCATACCATCAAGCCGTTCGTCTAAAGCATCAAAGCGAGCGAACACCCGATCTTCAAATGAGCGAGCATCAGGCTTTTCTTCTGTTTTTTCTTCGCTCATTTAATCCCCTCGATATTCCAGTATTCCGATTGAGAATCCATCCACAGAACTAATACGCCCCCGCCAAAGAAAACCGCCACCTCTGGCGGGTATAGGCTTTCCGCCCGCGTTGAATACCTTCGCGTCATTCAGATGTATGTACTTAATGTCTGCGATCTCCTCGGCCACATCTTTATAATGAATTGGTTGTATCAATGGCTCAAAGATTGCCACCTCTAAGAACTCTTTAACTTCATCCTGCAACTTTGATATATTCTCTCGGATTGAGCCCGTTAAACTCTTCATATATTCATCTCTGCTTATAATCATGCCGGAGATCAGCGAGCCGCCGACGCTTAAAGTAATAGAAAAACTCATTCCGTAATGATTCGCTAAATACGTGAATATTCGAAGCATAACATCAGTGTTGCTAAGGTCTTTTTCGACCCCGCTTTCGTTAGTCTTACCTTGCTCGTCCACTGTTTCTTTCGGCTTCTCCTCGCTCACTCTTTACCACCTTTCTTGCCCATTATTATCATACCCCGTGCTATTAGCAAGGTTTGTCGCTAAGATGCTTTGTAGAACTCTTGATCGCACCTCTCATAGCTTTCAACGAAAGATTCGTCAATCGTGAATCGACGAACCGTTTTCCTCTTACAATTGACGATTTTATTGTCCTTCCTCTGTGCCTGCCTGTTCGGCGCGTTGAAGGTCTGCGACGACGAAGCGGATCATGCGGTAGTTGATGTGCGAGGGCAGCGCGTCGCGCAAGGGCTTGAGTAGATGTGTACCCAGTTGATCTGCGGCCACTTCGATGAGCGCGCGGTCGGAGGCCGTGACATGCCGGGACACGTCTATGTCGCGACCCTGCATGATGCAGTCGGCGAGGTGCTTCTCGATAGTGATCATTGTCAGGCCGCGTCGATGACTGATCTCTTCAATGGACAAGCCTTCGCAGTAGAGAGCGTAGGTCTCATCGACGGTGCTCACCTGTTTCCTGGCGGTCGCGGGTTGCGCCGAGTGTGAAGCAGAAGTGATAGACGCTGCGGAAGCGACCGATAGATTACTCAGCGGCGTGGCCTGTAGAGCAAGCTCGACCACGGCGCGCTCGCGCATCACATCGTTGCCGAGCGCGGAGAGTGAGACGGTCGGATAAGCGCCGCCCGTTACGGTCATGCATCCGGCTGCGACCAGCGCATCTATGTAGATCATCAGCTCGTCCTGCGTCATGTCGTCCAGAATGCCGTAGGTCGAGAGCTGATCCAAACCGGCTTGAATCACGTTTTTGGCGCGTGAGCCGCGCAAGGTCGCCGCCAGCATGCCTTTGCCGAATCGCCCCTGCATGCGCGCCGCGCAAGCCAGAATCTTGCGCACCAGTAATTTCTCTTCGTCCGTCAGCGGGCGCGCCTCTGTGATGCTGATCTCCTCTGCTTCAGACGCGAAGGCGCTTTCGGCTTTCTCGCGCGCCCGGCGAAAGCGCGTCTGCTCGCCAAGCTCTTCATCGAGGTCGAACGCTGTCGGCACATGCTTTGTGATGAACCGGTCAAGCGGGCTTGCCTCTTCCATCGGCGGAGATGCGTTCTCTGCGGCGCTGCCCGCCGCGCTTGCGCTCTTGACCTGCGGCGCGCGACAGTTGCCGCACGTCCCGCAGTTCGCCGCGTGATGCCGGTCGCCAAAATAGTCCAGGATGAAGGCGCGATAGCAACTCTCCGTGTAGCAGAAGCTGATCACCTCACGCAGCTTGCGCTGTTCGAGCGCGGCGCGGCGCGCGATCTCCTGCGGGCGTATGCGCAACTGACTGACGGGCTGCTCATCACACATGAGGACTCCGCGCGTGCGCCGCGCAGGCGTGTAGGAGATGATGTTCGACGCGGCGAGCGTCGAGAGAGCGCGGCGCACAGCACCCACGTCAAGCCCGATGGCTTCGGCAAAGTCCGTCACGTCCAATTCGGTGTCCGCCAGCTCTCCCACTTCGTATCCACCGAGCAAGCCGAAGAGCACCTGACGTTGACGCGTATCGCGCCCGCCGACCCGCTCGCGCGCCTGCTGCGGGCTCATCTTCAAACGCACCACGGCGCGATTCTCATTGGACGCTCCGCGCTCAATGTGCCCGGCCTTCTCTAAAATGATGAGCGCGGATTGAACAGCCATCTCATTGCGAACGCAGGCGCGCGCCGCAATCTCGCTCACGGAAAGCTCTATGCGCTTCTGGTTCGTGCTGACTAACGCCTGGTAGACGCCTGCGATCACGTCTGGCGGCGGGTAAGAGCCTTCTATGAAGTAGTCCTGCGTGCGTTTGTCCGCGTAGTTGAAGAGCAGCGCGCAGGTAGAGGGCAGTCCGTCCCGTCCCGCGCGCCCGATCTCCTGATAATAAGCCTCAATCGAGCCGGGCATCTGGTAGTGTGCGACAAAGCGTATGTCCGCTTTGTCGATGCCCATGCCGAAAGCGTTGGTGGCGACAATCATCTGCGCGCGTCCCGTCATGAACATCTCCTGCGCGCTCGTGCGCTCGGCGTCTTCCATTCCGGCGTGATAGGCGACCACGTTAAGGTCAGCCGTGCGCAACCGCGCCGTCACCTGTTCGACGGCCTTGCGCGTCGAGGTGTAGATGATGCCGGAGCCGCCGCCGACAGCAGAGGCGAGCCGCTTGATGTGCGCGATCTTTTCGCGCTCCTTCTGCGTGTGGAGGACCATGATGGAGAGGTTCGGACGGTCGAAGCCGCTGACGAAAGCGCGCGGTTCTTTGAGTTGCAGTTGATCTATGATGTCCGAGCGCACGTAGGGCGTCGCCGTCGCCGTCAGGGCTGTGATCTGCGGTCGCCCGATCTCTTCGATAGCCTGCTTCAAGCGCAGGTAATCCGGGCGGAAGTCGTGCCCCCATTGCGAGATGCAGTGCGCCTCGTCAACGGCGAAAAGCGAGATGTTCACGTCGCGTAAGGTCTCGACGAAGTGTGCGCTGCGAAAGCGCTCCGGCGCCACGTAGACGAGCTTGTAACGGCCTTGCCTGACGCCCCGGATGCGCTCCTTCTGCTCTTCAAACGTGATCGAGCTATTGATGAAGGTCGCCGGAAGATTACGCGCAAGCAGCGCATCGACCTGATCTTTCATGAGCGCGATCAAGGGCGAGACCACCACGGTCGCGCCCTCTTTCATGAGCGCGGGCAACTGGTAGCAGAGCGACTTGCCGCCGCCCGTCGGCATCACGACGACCGTGTCGTGGCCTTCCAGGATCGCACAGATGACCTCGCGCTGCCCTTCGCGAAAATCCTCGAACCCGAAATATTTATGAAGCGCCACGAGCGCTTCTTCAATCATCGCCATAGGTTTAGTGTAAAGGGGAAAAGGGGGAAAGGGGAAGAGGCGAGAAGGAAGAATGAAAGGCATGAAACGCAAAGAACGCAGAGAGGAAGACGCAAAGGACGCGAAGAACATTCTTAGCGCCCTTTGCGTCTGCCCCTTCGCGCCCTTTGCGTTTTATGCTTCTTCACCGTTTCACCTTTTAACCCTTTCTTTGTAAGCTTGCGTGCAGGATGAAAGAGCAGAAGTGGAAATCGCGTACGAAGCACGATCTGATGATAGAGGTCTGGGAGCATCTGGACTGCGAATCTGTGGGCGCGGCGGAGCTGGAAGAGGTAGGGCGCGCCGTGCGCGAGCGATTCGGCGAGGGTGCGATGGAGAGCCCCGTGCGCGTCGCGCGCCTGCTGGCGGATGAGGGTGCAGAACTGCGCCACGCAGAGGTGTTGGAATTGGACGCGCGCTGGCGGGGCGTAGACCCCTATGAAGCGATGTTCAAAAACGTGCTCAAGTTCTCGGACTTCGCGCAGGCCGCCGCTTCGCTGAGGCGTCTGGAGAACCTGCGCCGACAGTTCAAGAGAAAGCGCGACCAGACGGGTCTGCGCAGGGTGCGCGAGACGGCGCTCAAGGGCAAGCAGCGTGCGCAGATGATAGCTCGCAACACGGCGGTCGATGAGCGCAAACGCGCCGAGAAGGCGGAGATCGCAGAGTGGTTCGCCCTCTGGCTGCAACAACCCGAAATTTTCGACGACTGGCTTGAGCTGCGCCAGCGTTCGGCAGATTTTCGTGCGCGTTTCGGTGACGCGCAATAAGATAGCTTATCGTTTGGAGCGCTCGTGTTCGACGAGCGGCAGCTTAATTTAAGCGGAGACTGAAGCGATCAGAGGATTCATAGAAACAAACGTGGAGAGGATCGAGATGAGCCGAGGTAAAAAGGAGCGTGGGATGTCGAAGATCAATCGCAGAGATTTCCTTCAGTACGGACTGCTCGGAAGCGCTATCGCTTTCGGTAGTCCTGCTGTACTACTGCGCTCGCGCGAACGGTCTGGACTTAACTCGACTGCGGCGCAGGCCGCCAGATCATTCGAGCTGGAAGAGGTGACCATAGCTGAATTGCAGGAAGGGATGAAGTCTGGAAGGTTGACGGCGCGCTCAATCGCAGAGAAGTATCTGGCGTGGATCGAAGCGATGGACAAGCGCGGGGCGATGGTCAACTCCATCATCGAGATCAACCCCGACGCGCTCAATATAGCAGACTCGCTTGACCGGGAGCGCAAAGCGAAAGGAGTGCGCGGGCCTCTTCACGGCATCCCGGTGCTTTTGAAAGACAACATAGATACAGCCGACCGCATGATGACCACCGCCGGGTCACTGGCGCTCCTGGGGTCGATTGCCCCGCAGGACTCCTTCGTCGCCCGGAGACTTCGCGCCGCGGGGGCTGTGATACTCGCCAAGACCAACCTGAGCGAGTGGGCTAATTTCAGATCGACACACTCGACGAGCGGGTGGAGCGGTCGAGGCGGACAGACGCGCAACCCCTACGCGCTGGATCGTAACCCCTGCGGCTCAAGCTCCGGCTCCGGGGCAGCCGTGGCGGCCAACTTCGCTACGGTCGCCATCGGCACGGAGACAGACGGCTCGATTGTCTGCCCGGCCTCTTCAAACAATATCGTCGGCATCAAGCCGACGCTGGGTCTCGTCAGCCGCGCAGGCATCATCCCCATCGCCCACAGCCAGGACACAGCAGGGCCCATGACGCGCACCGTCAGAGATGCGGCCATCCTGCTCGGCGCACTGACAGGCATTGATCCGCGCGACCCTGCCACGCAGGCGAGCAGCGGCAAGTTTCCGGCAGACTACACGCAGTTCTTAGACCCGAACGGCCTTCGCGGGGCGCGCATAGGCGTCGCACGCGATAAGTTTTTCGGCTACAGCGACCACGTGGATAAATTGATTAACGCAGCGATTGACGAGATGAAGCGCATGGGTGCTGTGATCGTCGATCCGGCGGATATTCCGACCGCCGGGAAGTTCGACGACTCGGAGTTTGAGGTGCTGCTCTACGAGTTCAAGGCCGATCTCAATCAATACCTGGCCGGGCTCGGCACACGCGCGCCCGTCCACACCCTCAAGGAGATCATAGCCTTCAACGAGCGCAACAAGGAGCGTGAGATGCCCTACTTCGGCCAGGAGATTTTCCTCCGCGCAGAGGCGAAGGGGCCGCTCACGGACAAAGCCTATCGTGACGCCCTGAAGAAGAACCTGCGTCTTTCGAGGGCGGAAGGCATCGACGCCGTCATGCGTAAGCACAAGCTCGACGCCATCGTCGCGCCCACGGGCGGCCCCTCCTGGCCCACAGACCTCGTCAACGGCGACCATTTCTCCGGCAGCAGCTCTACGCCCGCCGCCGTTGCCGGCTACCCCAACATCAACGTCCCGGCAGGCTATGTCTTCGGCCTCCCCGTCGGCATCTCCTTCTTCGGCAGCGCCTACTCCGAGCCCACGCTCATACGGCTCGCCTATGCCTTCGAACAGGCCACCAAATTCCGCAAGCCGCCGCAGTTCTTACCACGCGTCGAGCTGCGTTCGTAACAGAGGTTGTTTGAAAGTTAAAGGAGCGCCATTCTGATCTACGCTCTTCGTAGCTTTATGCTGAGTTCTTGATTCTATTCGCTATTCTTGACCGGAGGGTAAATATATGAGCGACCAACGTCCTGATCCAGAGCTTTCAGAAGAATTACACTCTCTGATGGATGAAAGCCAATCCAACTCGGAGGCTTTCTCTATTATCGGCACGGAATTGATCGAAGTGAAGGCGATGTTGATGACCTTGATTGATCTTCAGAAATCGAGCCTGATCGCCACGGGCGTGTCAGAAAACGATCTGGAGACGAACGTCCAAAACCTGCTCGACGGATACCGCAACAGATTTCTCTCCGTATTATCGAGACGAATTAAAGAGGCAGCAAATCAATAGCCAAAGGCTGAAGGCGAGCTGAAGCGAAAAAGGAAGCGCCCGGCTTCCACTAACCTTGTGTGGTCGGTAGAAGTCGGGCGCTTTTTGTTCAGGACAGAGATTCTCGCTCTTTAGAAGTTGAGGTTGAGAATCTGCGACAGGACGGCACCCAGGATGGCGTACTTGTTGATACCTCTGTTGTAGCCGCCATACTGATAGTTGCTGTTGTAGCCGTCTTCGTAACCGCGACGGAAACCTTCGCGGTAGTAGTACTCGTACTCGTTCTGGTCTACGCGGTAGCCGTTGTAGCCGCCGAACCTGTCATAGCCGTAGCTGGCATTCCGATAGCTGAAGTCAGGATCATAGCCCTGACCATAGTATGCGTCTGCCTGTCCGGCCTGGACGCCGTCCTCGTAGCCACGATTGACGGCCTGCCGTAAGAGCGCTACGCCGTACCCGTTCGTGTTGTAGTAACCACCGTTACGATAGAGGCGGTAATTCCAGTTATAGTCCCGGTAGTAGTAGCGGTCATACGAGTTATCGTAGTAGACCGAGTTGTTGAGCATCTGCTGCTGCCAGCGCCAGTAGGCCAACTGCCGCTGATACTCTCGCTGGCTCAGACGCCGCTGCTGAACGCGGTACTGCCATTCACGCTGCTGCTGTAGTATCTGCTGCTGCGCCAGACGATTCTGCTGCTGCTGCTGCTGCAACCACTGCTGCTGACGCTGACGCTGCAACGCCTGCTGCTGAAACTGGATCCGCTGTTGCTGCTCAAGCTGGTTACGACGCTGCGCCGCAATACGGTTCTGCTGCTGCTGCTGTGCCTCACGCTGCCGCACGATGCGATCCTGCTGCTGCTCACGATTCTGTTGCTGACGAAGCTGCTGCTCCCGAAGCTCCTGCTGCTGACGCAACTGCTCCGTGCGCTGTTGATTTGCCTGCTGCGCCCGCTCGCGATTGCGCTGTTGCTGCTCGGCTAAGCGTCTGCGCTGCTCCTGATCCTGCTGCTGCTGGCGCGTCAGCTGTTGCTGCTGCTGCTGTTGACGCAACTCTGCGGCGCGCTGTTGATTGGCACGCTGCGCCTGCTCGCGATTCTGCTGTTGCTGTTGACGCTGCGCCGCGCGCTGCTGTTGTTCCTGCTGCTGCTGACGCTGCGCCGCGCGTTGATCTTGCTGCTGTTGGCGCTGCGCCTGCTGCGCCTGTTGGCGCTCCTGGTGCTCCTGCTGGCGCTGCTTTTGCGCTTGTATCGCCTGCGCACGCTTTTGTTTCTGCTGCTCGGTTTCCTGCCCACTGGCAAGCCCGGCCGTCCCCAGCAGTGCAACCGCGCCGAGGGCGAAAGACGCCACCATCCGCTTCACATAATTAACTTTCATCGATCTTCCTCCATGAACGTCGAGAGGCGCTCATTTATGATTTTCCCTTTGTCTGTGGATCGTAGCGCCTCTGGCTTTAATACTGATCGGAACACATACGAATCCAACCTTCCCCGCCACTGGGAATTGCAACTCCCGTTCCGCGTCCTAAGTTTAAGAATGATTAAGGCTTTACGATTCGGTGCGCGCGCGGCGCGATACCATTTAGTACATGGATAAACTTTATGGGTTAAGCGCCGGGGCGGAATAGACGTGAGAACGCCGCTTCGCTTCAGGGCGATGCTTATCTTAAGGCACACTTCTGCGGCCTTTTTGTGACAAGTCTGGTCGGATTTTCGCGTGGGGTGTCTTACCCGATCACTTGAGCGACGTTGATGCGTAAGTCAGTGATGCTGTGCGCTTCTGCTTCCTCGGCTCGCTTGAAGTTTTTGGTGACTTGATATGCGCCGTCTGATGGTTCGGCGTAGACTTCGACGGCTTCGGCGGGCAGGTTGATGAGCCACACTTCTGGAATGCCCGCCTTCGCGTAGAGCGGTATCTTGAATCCACGATCACTCTCAACCGTTGAATCGGCCACTTCGATGATGAGCAGCACGTCAGCAGGCGTCGGATGAGCATGGCGGTAAAAATCATCGCGCCAACGCAGGAGCGCAACGTCCGGTTGAGGTTCTGAGAAATCGTCAAGCCGAACGGGATTCTGCCCGCGCACAATGAATCTGCGTCGCGCCCACTCACTGAGCAGTGCAATGAGGAAATCAACACATGCAGCGTGGCGGCTCCCGATTGACGACAGCTCGTATATCTCTCCTTCGAGCAACTCTAAACGATCTGAGGGACGAAAAATCCCCGCCTCGCCCATGCGCTCGTATTCGTCAACCGTGATCCAACGCTTTGCCAGTTCTCGCGACATAGCCTCTTACCTCAGCGCCAATCTTCTTCTTCCGCTCTGATTCTACCTGCGTCGGTCATTCGATCAATGAAGAACTAAAGGCCTACAGCTTTATCCAAAGCGAAGCTAACTTTATACACAAACAACTCGACATTTGGCACCATTTGTAGCGCATACTGTAACTTGGGGTCGTTGTATCGAGAGATTATGATTCCATTGACCTCCTGCCCGTCGGCTAAATGTTTTTTCACCCAGCCCATATAGCGGGCAACTTGTCCCACGGTGACATCGCTAGTTTGGCTCTTCTTTAATTCAATGACCACGAACTGCTTGGTCTCCTTGTCTTTGACCAGTAAATCTATTTTACCTACATCGGTTGGATATTGCTGACTAACAAGGTCGCCGCCTTCTTCGATGAGATCATATTTCTCACCCAACTCGGTGGATTCCCAATTTCTCACCAAGAAATCCTCCAAGTGTTTCTCCATAGCGAATTCCACCGCGAATTCTGCCTCGCTGGTCTCTTCGCTTATCTCTACAAACTCAACCTCAGCCGGCTCAGTAATTGGCTGGCCGCCTTTCTGCCAGTAGATTTTGACGTTAGTCGTGTAACCGCTATGAGGCGTATAGAGGAATTCGGACAAGTCTCTTGGATTGGCTTCGATTCCGTACTTATCTCTGAAGCCGTCTATGATTCTCCGGTTTGAGAGAACTATCTTTTCACCATAAGTTTCAAACTCATCAGGGTCGCCTAACCCGAATCCCCGCATTACCTGAAACCTGTGGGAGAGTGAAACTATACTGAGGAACTTCGCTGGATTGTTGATGAAGAGAAAAGCGTCTAAGATGACTGCATGATTGCCAGTCAAGCTGTTCTTGTTATTCTTGTTCTCTTTCTCCAAACGGTCTATTAAGCCGATCAGCTTGGAATCATCGGTCTCAGCGAAAATCTCATCCAGCGTCCGCCTGATGTCTAGCTTATTTTTCAAGCTGTCAAACAACCGCTCCCATCTCCCTTGGGAGCCGCCTGTGTTGGCGACCGCCTCATCCTTCCTTTGACGACCTCTCCCCTTAGTATCTAGCAGCCTGATAATCGCGTCCGTGTCGTCCACTGTAAGTTCGGATGCAGGACTGAGTATCTTATCGTTCCAGAAGCGCTTGAAAAGCTGCCTCTGTTTTTCCCAGACCTCAGCCTTGCGCGCCGAATCATATTCAGACAAGAAGTGCCTGAACAAAGCCTGGATTTCTGCAACCTCCATCAATCTTCCTCTTCCGCCCTGATTCTTCCCTCGGCTCGCGCCTGTTCGATGACCTTCTGCGCGATCTGGCCGGGCACCTGGTCGTAGTGTGAGAACTGCATGTGATAGGAGCCGCGCGCGGCTGTGATCGAGTTGAGCTTCGATTGATAATCGAGCATCTCGGCCATCGGCACTTGCGCCTTGATGACTTGCTGGTTGCCGACCGTATCCATGCCCTGCACGCGGCCACGACGCGAGTTGAGGTCGCCCATGATGTCGCCGCTGTACTCCTGCGGGGCAGTCACCTCGACGTCCATGATGGGCTCAAGCAGGGTGGGCTTGACCTTCTCTATCGCCGCGCGGAAAGCCTTGCGACCGGCGGCGCGGAAGGAATGCTCGTCGGAGTCTACGGTGTGGTACGAGCCGTCCACGAGCACGGCTTTAAAATCGACGAGCGGGTAGCCTGCGACAGCTCCGCCCGCCGCCGCATCAACGATGCCTTTCTCAATCGCGGGGCGGAAATTCTGCGGGACTGCGCCGCCGAAAATCTTGTCCTCAAACACGAAGCCTTCGCCGCGCGGCAGAGGCTCGAAGATAACCTTGCAATCGCCGAACTGGCCGCGCCCGCCCGTCTGTTTCTTGTGGCGTCCCTGAACTTCCGCGCGCTGTGTGATCGTCTCCTTGTAGGGAACTTTCGGCGGGTGCAGCGCGACCTCGACGCCGTAGCGCTTCCTCAGCTTGTCGATCACGGTCTCGACGTGGAGTTGACCCGAACCGGCGAGCAGGAACTCCTTGGTCTGCGCGTCGCGGTGAAAATCGAGTGCCGGGTCTTCTTCCAGAATCTTGTGCAGGGCGACGCTGATCTTCTCTTCGTCCTGGCGCGACTTGGGCTCGATGGCGAAGGCGATGGCCGCCTCCGGATACTGCACTCCGTCGTAGACAATCGGCGCGGCCTTATCCGTGAGCGTGTCGCCCGTCTGCGTCTCTTTTAATTTGACGCAGGCGATGATGTCACCGGCGTGCGCGGCGTCCACCTTGTCCAGTTGCTTGCCCTGCATCGTATGCAGCGCGCCGAGGCGTTCCTGCACGCCGCGCGTAGAGTTGAAGACAGTGGCGTCGTGCTGCACGTGGCCGCTGATGATGCGCATCACGTTGATGCGACCGGCAAAAGGGTCTGCGACGGTGCGAAAGACGTAGGCCGAGAAGGGCTCATCGTCCGAGTAGCGGCGCGTCAAGGGCTCGCCACCGTCACCGTCTGCGCTGGCGCGACCGTGCTCGACTTCATGATGAGCGGGGTCGGGCGCGTAATCGACGATGCCGTCGAGAAGCGCCGTGAGGCCCGTGAGCGTGTTGCTGGAGACCGCAAAGACGGGGCAGAGACGACTGTTCGCGATCGCCTTGTTGATGTTCGGCAGGAGGTCTTCATCTTCGAGCGTGCCGTTCTCGAAATACTTTTCCAGAAGCGCGTCGTCCGATTCGGCGATGGTTTCGATCAACTTCTCGCGCGCCGCGTCGATCACGTCGCGTCCTTCCGTGGGCAGATCGCGCTCGCGCGGCTTGCCCTGTTCGTCGAACTCGTAAGCCTTCATGTGAACGACGTCCACGACGCCCTGAAAATCTTTCTCCTTACCGATGGGCAGCGTGAAGGGAACGATGGCGCGGCTGAACGTGCCGCGCGCACTGTCGAGCGCCGCTCCGAAATCTGCGCGCTCTTTATCGAGCTTGTTGATGACCATCAAGCGCGGCAGCATGAATTCATTGGCGTAGCCCCAGGTCTTCTCCGTCTGCACCTGAACGCCGTTGACGCCGTCTACGACGACGAGCGCGCAATCTGCGACGCGCAAGGCGGGGCGCGCGTGGGCGACAAAGGCAGCGTAGCCGGGCGTGTCTATGAAATTGATCTTCGTGTCGCGGTGTTCGAGGTGGGCGAGCGCGGTGTTCAAGGTGATCTTACGTTCGATGGAATCCTCTTCGTAATCGGTGGTGGTCGTGCCTTCATCGACTTTGCCCCAGCGCGGCGTCGCTCCGGCGACATACAGCAAGGAACTGATCAATTGTGTCTTGCCTGCGTCGCCGTGCCCGATAACGGCGAGGTTGCGAATCGATTCGGTCGGATAAGCTTTCATGATTGAAAAAGATGTTCCTTTCAGACAAACGTATTTTGGAGAAGAATCATCCCCGGTCGGTTAACGTCCGAAATGATGGGCGGGATGCGCTCCAGGATGAGGCTGTAATTTATCCGAGCGGAGAGGGGAAAAGCAAGTTGCCACTATGGTCTGAAAACGAGACGGGGAGGAAGCCACAGATGAACGCGAGACGAACACGGATCAGAGAAAAGATGAAGGAATAGGGCGAGCGAAAGGTTAAAGCGCTTACTTCCCTCTACCTGTGTTCGTCTCGCGTTCATCTATGGCCTATTTCGCGCTGCCTTTTCTCGCGCGGGATTTTTTCGCAGCACTCTTGCTGGCGGCATTCTTCTTCTTCGTCGTTGGTCTCCTGCTGCCGATCATTCTGGGTGGTCGGCTCGCGGTTTCTGCCGGGGCGGGAAGGTAGGCGTTGAGGTCTATGCCGAACATCTCTTTGATCTTGCTCGTCATGGTCGGCAGCAGGGTCTCGCTCAGCCCCGACAGGTTGCTCAATAAACTCTCATTGAGCGCCCCCTGTTTTGATTTACGGCGGCGGTCGGAAGCGGGTACGCTCCCCATGCTGTGAGCCAGTCCGATGCCGACGAGGATGCCTAGAGAGACTGCGCCCGCGCCCCACACTATCGGATTTTTACTGAACTGCTCGCGCCAGTCCAACACTTCGCCGACGCCCTCTTTGACAGTCTCATACGTGTCTTTCACCACATCGTACTGGTGCGAGACCGTCTCCTTGATCTCTTCGACGGTCTCGCTGATGGATTCGCGCGTCTGCTCCATCTGGCGCTGCAATTCCGCCTTGGTCGGCTCATCTTCGGTCTTCTTTCCAGCCATATGATCGGTTCGTTCCTTTCCATCTTCCTGCTCTAAAGCTGTCGTCTGGTGCAAGCAGGAAACTCTAACACAGTAGCGGCTCAATCAGGAGAGTCAAGTTTTCTGCGACCTTTGCGAGATACCTTTGCGCCCTTTGCGGTTAATCTCCTCTTTAAACGCAAAGGGCGCTAAGGATTTTCGCAAAGGTCGCAGGAAAAGGAATTTCATCGAGGGGGAATCGGCGAACGGGCGGCGACCTTCGGCGTCTGGTTCGCGGCGACGAGCCGGTAACAGAGTAGGAACGCCAGCACGGCGGCGAATGTGAACGGCAGGCGCGTATCCGACTTGACCAGCAGAAAGTAGTGAAGCACGCCGCCGATGCCCGCCAGGTAGGCTGTCTTGTGCAGACGATTCCAGCGCTTTCCGCCCAGACGTTTGACCATCTTATTGGTCGAAGTGGCGGCGAGCGGGACGAGGATGAGAAAGGTCGCCATCCCGACGGCGATGAATGGTCGCGCGACGACATCCTCGACGGTGCTCTTCAGATTAAAGAAGCGGTCAAACCAGACGTAGGTCAAGAGATGCAGGAAGCCGTAGAAGAAGGCGTAAAGGCCGAGCATGCGGCGAAACTTGCCGAGCCAGTTCCAGCCCGTCAGCCGACGCACGGGCGTGACCGCGAGCGACAGGAGCAGAAAGACGAGCGTCAGCATCCCCGTCGTGCGCGTGGCGAACTCAATCGGGTTCGCCCCCAGCCTGTGATGTGAGGCGTCCCAGCCAAGCAGCGCGAGCGGCACAAGGCTGTTGACGAAGAGAACTGCTTTTGAGAATTGAGTGTCCTTCAATGCGTATTGCCTCGCTTAGGGATAAATTCAATTGAGCGTCAGGGTACGAAGAGATTTAAACGCAAAGGTCGCAGAGAAGAAAATCCTTTGCGTCTTCCTCCTTTGCGCCCTTTGCGTTAAAAGTTTTTCTGTTCATGAAATTTGACTAGAAATAGACCTTCAAGTCCATGCCCTCATAAAGATGCGCGACCTGTTCGGCGTAGCCGTTGAACATCTGCGTGTCACGGAGTCCGTACTCGCCTATGCGCCGCTCCCTCGCCTGGCTCCAGCGCGGGTGATTCACCTTCGGGTTGACGTTCGAGTAGAACCCGTACTCGCTCGGAGCGTACAGGTTCCAGGTGGAAGGCGGCTGCTCCTCGACGAGCCTGATCTTGACGATCGACTTGATGCCTTTGAAGCCGTACTTCCAAGGCACGACCAGGCGCACAGGCGCGCCGTCCTGTGGCGGGAGCGTCTCGCCGTAAAGACCTGTGGCGAGAATCGTCAGCGGGTGCATAGCCTCATCCAGGCGCAAGCCCTCTACGTAGGGCCAGTCGAGCACGCCCGTTCGCTGGTTGGGCATACGCTTCGGATCATAGAGCGTCTCAAAGGCGACGTACCTGGCCTGCCAGGTGGGTTCGACCTGCTCTAAAAGCCTGGCGAGCGGAAAACCAATCCAGGGGATGACCATCGACCAGCCTTCGACGCACCTGAGACGATAAATGCGCTCCTCCTGCGGGGCGATCTTCAAGAGGTCGTCCAGGTCGTAGACCTTCGGCTTGTTGACCATTCCCTCGACCGCCACGGCCCAGGGTCGTGTGACGAAGCCTTGCGCCGCATCGGCGACGCCTCGCTTGTCGGTCGAGAATTCGTAGAAGTTATTGTAGTTGGTGATGTCTTCCAGGGAGGTTGGCTTCTCGCTCGTCGAAAAGCCACTGGCAGCCCCTTCTTCCGGCGCAGGCTTGACGATATCGGCCAGCTTGACGCCCGGACGCGTTTGCGCCGGAGGCGGGTTGAGCTTACGGTACAGCAGCCCCGTCGCCGTCACAGTCGTCGCCATCGCCGCCCCGCGCATAAAATTGCGGCGGTTCAGATAAACCTTCTTGTCCGTGATGTCGCTGCTTTTTATATCGCCCGGCTTCTTAATCAGCATCAGTTGTCATCCGCCACCATCATTACTATTTTCGCACTAAACGCGGCGCTAACAAATACGTAGCGCGTGGGCTTTTCGGTTTTATCACCAATTCTACTGATCAGCCGCTCTGAGAGCGTGTCTAAAAAAAGGAGTAGAGTCATGCAGTGAAGAGAGATTTAAACGCAAAGGGCGCAGAGGGGACGACGCAAAGAACGCAAAGAGGATAATCCTTTGCGCCCTTGGCGATGCACTTTGCGTCCTCTGCGTTTAAACACCCCTTTGTAGACACGCTCTGAGAAGAAGACACCTTACACACGCGAAATCTTGAATCGGGCGAACCTCATTATCTCTTTCGATTCGGGAGTAAGGATCGCCTCCGCTCTCGTGCTATATTTCTGGTGTGCAGACAGGCATTGAAACAGACCCTGTGGCGGATTCTTCGGAGGGTTCGGTGATGAGTCAGCCGGCGCGCATAGAAGTTTACACGGATGGAGAGTGTCCGCTGTGCCAGTGGATGCGCGCGAAAGTCGAGCCCTTTGACCGTGGGCATCGCATCCGGTGGATGAATTATCGCGACGCGGAAGTGCTCGCACGCGCGCACCCTTACACTTTTCAGGAACTGAATGAAGAGATGCACGCGCGCACGCCTGACGGACGCTGGTCTGCGGGCTACAAAGCCTGGATTGAAGTCATGCGCGTGCTACCGGGCTGGCGCTGGCTCGCCCCTGTAATCTCTCGCTGGCCTTTCACCAGCCTCGGCAACATCTTTTATCGCTGGCTCGCCGCGCGCCGCTACAAGCTCTTCGGCATCCCGCCGCCCTGCGACGCCGACGGCGTCTGCTCGTTGCACAAGAACAGTAGACAGTAGTCAGTAGTCAGTAGAAAAGCATTCGCTACGGCAACGTCAGGGTGACAGCGACAGCATCCTCTGCGCGGAGCGTCTACTGGCTACTGACTACTGTCTACTGTCTACTGCTCTTCAAGGCCACCTTTATAACCCTCAGCGCATCCTATTGACCGTTAAATGACGGCTCACATGGAACGAGTCTAAATAAGGCACTGCAAGGAGATGTGCGGCCTGTGCGGCTTCGTCCCCGGAGGGCGCGAAAGGCTTTGATTGGAGGGTTTGCTCGTTCCAGGGTTTGGCCTCAATGAAAGAAGGAAAATGATGTCAGGTACAAGAAAAATCTTCTCACTTTTTGGAGCTTTAATAGTTGTCGCAGCGATCTCTTTGAGCGCTCTGGCGACAACTGCCTCCCCCCTGGACAGCAAGTCTGCGAAGGATTCGGAGAGCGCCAGTATTAACGCGCCTTTGAACCTGGCGATTCTCATTCAGGACAATCTAGTCTCGCGCGTCGGCAATGAGATGAACGTGACGCGCGACTTCATACGGCAACTTCCGGCGGGCTCGCGCGTCATGGTCGGCTACATCACGAGCGGAACGCTACAAGTGCTTCAGCCGTTCACGGATGATCTGGAGCAGGCGGCGCACAAGCTGCGTACGCCCCGTGCCAGCGCTTCCCTTTCTCCATACAACCCATATGTCGAAGTGTTAGAGGCGCTCAAACACTTCGAGAATCAAGGGCAGAACCGGAATGCTATCCTCCTGATCTCGGATGGACTCGACATCTCGCGTGGATTTGATGTGACGTCGAGCGTTAATTCGATAGATTTGGAGCGGGCTATTCGTGAAGCCAAGCGCCGCAACGTGGCTGTCTATTCGTTCTTTGCCCCGTCGGTTGGGTTAACGAGCCGGAACCTGACGGCCATCTCATTCGGTCAGGGCGCGCTCAATCGCCTTTCGGACGAGACGGGCGGGCGGGCGTTCTTCCAGGGCAACAGCTTCGTCACTTTCGATTCTTACTTCAAGCGACTGCGCAGAACGCTGAACGAAGCGTACTAAGGTCTTCTCGCAGCAGGCGGTCGCCGCCGCTGGCGTGACCGCGCCGAGATCGTTTATCCATAACGCCGCCGCCCGTATCTTTAACACGGGTGGCGGCGTTTAGGTTTTCACCCTGCGCCCTCCCTCGTCCATCAATTAAAAGCTTTGCCGCTCGCCGCCCAAGGATGGTAAAGTGACGCCAGTGCGCCCCTTACGGGATGGGCATGGCCTGCTGCCAGCGCACCTGCTACTCCTGTCATGAAGACCAGCAAAGGACGCGAATACTGTCTCATCGTTGAGGGAGCTTACCTCGTAGAATCAGAGGCGGAGCATGCTCTTCGCGACCCGTTCATAGAGGACTGGGTCGAGGAGACTGGACGCTATCGGATTCACAATCTGGGCGACATAGAGGTCACGCCCGGCGTTGCGCTCCGCTCGCTCGGCATACGGCTGCTCGATGAGCGGCTGTTCGAGATCGCCAGCACCGACCCGGAGCACCCGCTGACCGAACATAAGGCGAAAGGCGTCGCCGACGCTCTGCGCCGCTATGACATGTTCGACGACATCCAGGTGGAGCCGCGCGAGGAAGAGTTTGAAGATGAACCGTCGTAAAGCTCTCTGCACGCTCATGCATGGCCCAAGGAGCCTGTTGCAGGCTCCCCCCTCCGAGACTTACTATTCCAGGCAGCCTCTTAAATTTTTCGGTGACTGAAGATACCAGAGAACAGTTCCTTAATGGTCGCGTCCATGTGCTGGCGGGCGATATAACGCGTCAGCAGGTGGACGCCATCGTTAATGCAGCCAACTCGTCTCTGATGGGCGGGGCGGGCGTTGACGGGGCGATACATCGCGTCGGCGGCGCGCAAATTTTAGAAGAGTGTCGTGAGATTCGCCGCACACAATTTCCGCAAGGTCTGCCGACGGGCGGCGCAGTCCTGACCACGGGCGGCCACCTTCCGGCGCGTTACGTCATACATACGGTCGGCCCCGTCTACGGGCGTCACAATGGAGCCGAGGCAGAGCTACTGGCATCGTGTTATCACAACTCGCTTGCGCTGGCAGCCGAACATGGGCTGGTCTCGATTGCGTTTCCGGCGATCTCGACGGGCATCTACGGCTACCCGCGCGAAGAAGCGGCGGCTGTCTCATCTACGGCGATCAAGAAGTTTCTCGCGGGTGCGGGCTTCGAGATGCAAGTGAGCCTCGTCTTTTTTACGCCGGATGACATGGAAGTATTCTTGAATAATCATAGGTTCGACTGAGCAGGAGCGGTCAGCTTTTTTGATTTGAGAGCCCCGATTTCGGTAGAGTCCTGATTTGATTAGTGCTCTGTGCCGCCTCTCTCGTCCTCTCGGTGTCTGCGGTGGTGAGTCTTAGTTGAAGTTCATTCACCACAGAGACGCAGAGGACGAGAGAGGCGGCACAGAGATTAGCTGAAACTCGGGACACTACTCTAATGTCAAAATATGGCTGGCTGACCGCTGGTAGCTTTCTGGCGAATTCAACTTAAACGGGACACACAACAAAAAAATGGTTCAGGAAACGGAAGAGATAGACCGCGCGGCTGCTTTAGAGGCTCGCCAATTTCCGGAGCCTTTGCGCGCTCTGGAGCGGCTGGCTTGGAACTACTGGTGGAGCTGGGCGGCGGATGGCGCGGCCCTGTTTCGCGACCTGGACCCTGGGGTGTGGGAGTTGTGCGAACACAATCCGCGTCGCGTGCTGGCAGAGACTTCGGAGTTTCGCCTCATGCAGATGGCGACCGATCCGGTCTACACGGAGCGCGTTTGCGCGCTGGCCGCACGCTTCGATGCATATATGGCGGATACCCGCGCATGGGAATCAACGGATCAGTTAAAGAAGATCACGCCGGAGCGCGGGGTCGCCTACTTCTGCGCCGAATACGGCGTGCACAACTCCCTGCCGCTCTATTCGGGCGGCCTTGGCATGCTCGCGGGCGATCATCTGAAGTCGGCCAGCGACCTGCGTTTGCCGCTCGTCGCGGTCGGACTGCTCTACCGCTACGGCTACTTTCGCCAGCGCCTGACGCGCGACGGCTGGCAGGATGAGCACTACGGCGAGACGCACCCTTCGGAATTGCCGATTCATCAGGTGATGGACTCGACGGGCGCGCCGCTCGGCATCGAAGTCCAAATGCGCGGGCGCGTGGTGCGCGCTCACATCTGGCGCGCTCACGTCGGGCGCGTCTCGCTCTACCTGCTGGACACCAACATCGCGGAGAATGATGAGCTTGATCGCTGGGTGACGGGGCATCTCTACGGCGGAGACCGCGAGACGCGCATCGTACAGGAGATGATGCTCGGTATCGGCGGCGTACGCCTCCTTCGCGCGCTCCGTATCGAGCCCCACGTTTTTCATCTGAACGAAGGCCACTCGGCCTTTCTCACCCTGGAGCTGGCGCGCGAGTTGACCACAGGTCGTGAGCGTTTGAGTTTCCGCGACGCGGCGAACATTGTTCGTCAGCGCTGCGTCTTTACGACGCACACGCCCGTCGCCGCCGGTAACGACGAGTTTGAAGCCTCGCTCGTAGAGAAGTGCTTCGGATCAAGCTACGAACAGGAGTTGGGACTTACACACGACGAGTTTCTTGACCTGGGTCGCGTCGATCCGAGCAATGATGCGGAGTTGTACGGTCTGACCCCGCTCGCCATCAGGATGTGTCGCTCAACCAACGGTGTGAGCCGCAAGCACGGCGAGGTGTCGCGCCTCCTGTGGCAGAAGATGTGGCCCGGACGTTCTGCCAACGAGATTCCGATCACCCACATCACCAACGGCGTCCACGCTCCGACATGGGTTGCGCCGCTGATACGCGTGCTCTATGAGAAGCATCTCGGCCATGACTGGGAAGCGCAGGTGCGCGATGCAAACGCCTGGGCCGGTGGGGTTGAAAGGATTACGGACGAAGAGCTGTGGCGCGCTCATCATCTACTCAAGCAGCGTCTGGTTGCTTTCATACGCCATCGCTCATATCACGCGCGACTTCATCGCGAAGAGGCGCGGGAGTATGTGGAGGCGGCGCGCACGCTCTTTGATGCGGACGCGCTGACGATAGGGTTTGCGCGCCGCGTCGCTGGCTACAAGCGCTGGAGCCTGCTCATGACAGACCCGGATCGTCTCCTGCGCCTGCTCAACGACGCGTCGCGCCCCGTGCAATTTGTCTTTGCGGGCAAGGCGCATCCGCAGGATCAGAGCGCCAAGCTCATCCTTCAGCAGCTCGCCCTCTGGAAGTATCACCCGCTCGTCATGCGCCGCGCAGTTTTCATACAAGACTACGACCAGGAGATAGCGCGCCAGTTGGTGCAATCCGTAGATGTGTGGCTGAACGTCCCGCGCCGTCCGCTGGAAGCTTCCGGGACGAGCGGCCAGAAGGTCGCGATGAACGGCGGCCTCAATCTTTCGATCCTCGACGGCTGGTGGATCGAAGGCTACGACGGGACAAACGGCTGGGCCATCGACGAAACGGTTGAACCGGCAGAGGCTGGCGACGATGTCGATGCCCTCGATGCGGAATCGCTCTACCGCGTGCTCGAAGACGAAGTCATCCCGCTCTACTACGAACGCGACGCCGAGAGCATCCCGCGCCGCTGGGTCGCCATGATGAAGCGCTCCATCTCTACGCTCGCGCCTATCTTCAACAGCGACCGGATGGTCGAAGAGTACGCCCGGAAGATTTATTCCTAACGGATGATTTAAACGCAAAGGGCGCAAAGTGCAGCGCAAAGTACGCAAAGGAAAACTCTCTCTCTGCGCCCTCTGCGCTGCACTTTGCGCCCTTTGCGTTTAATTTCCTCTCACTTAATCACACTATTTCTTTTTAAGGCTCACCAGGAACATCTGCTTCACACATCATGCTTGACACTGCTCATTCCCCTCCCCTATCATCCTTTTCGTTCGTGGGGCAGTAGCTCAGCTGGGAGAGCGCGGCGTTCGCAATGCCGAGGCCAGGGGTTCGATCCCCCTCTGCTCCACCAAAGTTTTTAAGAGTTTACGGCCACCCGCTGTGGTGGCCGTACTTCTTTTGTGACCCCGTTGTGACGTGCCGCTTGGAAATCCAGCCTCACTGCCTCAATTGCAGAGCGTTCATTGCGCTTAGTGGTTTATCCCACCTGCTTAGGGGGCAATGTCTACCGTAAGCTATAATTAAAAAGAGATATGTCGAACGGACTGAAGGGACTTTACCAAGGGGTTTCGTGTCAGTAGTGCTTGCACATGATCTGAATCGCATGACGGACGAGCAACTGCTCGACATGCGCCTTTGTGATCTGCCTCTGAGCATCGAAGGCACGCCTTTAGAAGATCGCGTGGCCTGGCTCCACGAAGAGATTTCCGCACGCGGCCTGCGTTTCAAGCCGCACGTCTGGCTCTCCGAAGAGTGGTTTACGCCCGACGGAGTTCCGGGCTTCGCGATCGCCTTCTACCTCGCCCATCCGCGATTGGCTAAGCTCGAACGCGCACAGATGCTCGAAGTCGAGGGCGGAACCGAGAAGGAGTGTCTACGCATCATGCGGCATGAGGCGGGTCACACGATAGATAATGCGTTTGGCCTTCATGGCAGAAGACGCTATCGTGAATTATTCGGCTCATTCAAAAGCCCTTACCCTGACTGGTATAAGCCTGAACCTAACAGCCGCGACTACGTTCTGCACCTTCCGGCCTGGTACGCACAGGCGCACCCGGCTGAAGACTTCGCGGAGACCTTCGCCGTCTGGCTTGCGCCCGGAGGGCGTTGGAGGCGGCAGTACATGGGCTGGCCTGCGCTCAACAAGTTAAATTACATCGAAGAGGTGATGAGCGAACTGGCGGGGAAATCCCCGACCAACAAATCGCGCGTGAGGGCCGAAGACTTGTCGGAGATCGAAACCACCCTGCGCGAACATTATCGCAACAAGAAGAAGCATTACGCTTTTCAATGGCCGCCCAATTACGACCGCGACCTGCTCCGCATCTTCTCCTCCGAGCCGCGTCACGAGTCCTGCCCGAGCGCGGTCAGCTTTCTACGGCGTCATCGCCGCGAACTCTGCCACGAAGTCGCGGAAGGAACAGGGGCGCACACCTACGCCATCGACCAAAAACTTTCGCACATGGCTAATCGCTGCCGGGAGTTGAGCCTGCGTGTGTGCCTCACAGTGGAACACACACGGCAGAAAGTGCTCGTGTTGTTAACGGTTCAGACCATGAACGGAATTTATGCCGGTTATCACAGGATCGCATTGTGAGACGTAAAATCAAGAGAAAACTTCGCGTCATCGTGCTGGTGCAAACCGACTTGATCCCGCCAGACACTTTGGACGACGTCGAGGACAAAGAGAAAGAACCCTGGCGCACAGAATATGACGTGGTCTCCACCCTGCGCGAGATGGGGCACGAGGTCTGGCCTGTTGAAGTACGAAACGAGCTCAGTGTCATTCGTGATGCCATCGAACAATACACTCCCCATGTGGCCTTCAACCTGCTTGAAGAGTTCGACGGCTACCCCCTCTTCGACCAGCACATGGTCAGCTATCTGGAATTGAAGAAGCAGCCTTATACGGGCTGCAACCCGCTCGGGTTAACGCTGACGCGCGATAAGACTCTGACGAAGAAGATTCTCGCCTATCACCGCATACGCGTGCCGCGCTTCGCCGTCTTCAGGCTGAATCGCAAAGTCCAGCGGCCAAACCGGCTGAGGTTCCCGCTGTTCGTCAAGTCTGTGAGCGACGAAGGTTCGGTCGGAATCTCGCAGGCGTCCATCGTGCGTGACGACGAAAAACTTAAGGAACGCGTGGAGTTCATACACCGTCAGAATCAGACGCACGCGCTGGCCGAAGAATTCATCGAAGGGCGCGAAATATACGTCGGCGTCATCGGGAACCAGAAACTACAGGCTTACACTCCCTGGGAACTGTTGATGACCAGCCTGCCCGAAGGCTCGCAAAATATTGCCACCGGAAAAGCCAAATGGGACATCGAGTATCAAAAGAAGATCGGCCTTGTCACGCAGCCGGCGAAGCTCGCCCCCCCTTTAAAGAAAGAGTTCGAGCGCCTTTCAAAACGCATCTACAGGATACTCGGTCTGAGCGGGTATGCGCGGATCGACTACCGATTCGCACCGGATGGCAGCATGTACGTGCTCGAAGTGAATCCCAATCCACAGATCGCGCATAACGAAGATTTCGCAAATTCTGCGGAACACTTCGGCGTGAAGTATCAAGCCTTGTTACAAAAGATCATGACGCTCGGGATGAGTTATGACCCGATGGGATAAGATGTCGCCGTTGGTTGTATCAAGCTGCTTGCAATAGAGATTTTTCCACCGCCTGTGGCAACTCGATGGGAACAAACCACTCTGCCGGATATAAGTAATCTTCGCCGCTTTCATCTACGACTCGAATATCTCCATCAATTTCGGCATCCTCATCCGGCAAGACACGATAAATTTTATGCAACTCCAATGATGCTGGATAATCTGCATTATTCACGCAGACGGCAAATCTTGATTCTTTCTCTTTCCGTTTTTTCATAGCCTTAATCCAAATATCGTTTACGTTTCATTTCTCGCTTGCCAATGCCATGCGCCTCATACCAATGCAATTCAGCCAGTCGAATTTTACCACTTCTCAAGCGCACCTTTGCAACACCCTTCAGCTTACGCCATCTGCCTTTGCCATACATTCTACGCAACCTTGCGACATCACGAATTTTGCTGCCAGTAGCGATAGTTTCAACATCCGTGACTTCGCTGATGACCTCAAAGTTCATGAGGGCATTAAATCAGTTGTTTCGTTTGGGCTCAAGGAAGACGCTTAACGATCGAATTAACCAGCGCCGAGCGAGCGCAGGCGATCTTCCACGAAAAAATCGTCTTCGTCATAAGACATCACAGATGAACTGTCCTGCCAGGGACATTTGATAGTAGCCCAGCCATTGATGGCTGGGAATACCGCAATGAAAAAAGAGTGGAGTCCCGTAGGGACGACTGAACATGACGCCAATTGTTCAGTCGTCCCAACGGGACTCTACATTCATACCTCGACTGATTCCCAGCGCTGAAGCGCTCTCGCTAATCTCAACCGTCCCTACGGGACTTCGCGAACAGTTTCTCATCGCTGAGCCTCTGAGAGCCGTTTTCAATTGCCTGTGAGCGCTACGGCCAGAGCGCGGGCAGGGCCGCAGGCCCAAAAACGCTAAAAGCACCGGCTTTTTCACGTCTTTTGCCGCCCCTTAAGAAATCCTCAAGAATTTCTCAACCGGTCAAGCCTAAAGTTCGCGAACCATACAGGAGACAGATCAACCCTGCTATCTGCCCGTTAAGATAAGGAGCTTGGACGATGAACTCTCGGAGAACTATTCGCATAATCTTACTGTTGTGCCTGCTGAGCTTGATAGCGGGTGTGCCCTTCCTATTTACGTCTTCCTCGAAGTCTGCTGCCCAGACCAACCGTAGTGCTGCGCAGAACGGCGCGGGAGAGATGGCCGCCAGTCCGGCAGCCGCGCAAGCGCTGGCTAGATTGCAGAGCGCGACCGGCGCTCAGGTCGTCTCCCAGGTCTCGCGCGAAACCGGCGTTTACAGCTTTGTTCGTGCGACCGGCGCGGCTGTGCTTTCAGCGGACGATGCTTCGGCCACACCTGAGAAGCGTGCGCTGGCTTTCCTGAGCACGCATGGCGCTCTGTTCGGGATGAGTGAGGCGGAGCGCACTCGTCTGTCGAACGCGGCTGACGACGGTGCGTCGCAGGGGAGCGAGATGCGCGCGGTAAATGTTCATACGGACTCAATCGGGAGCACGCATGTGCGTCTCAACCAGTTCTATCAGGGGCGAGCCGTATTCGGGGCACAATTAGTCGTCCACATGAACGAGCGCGGCATCACGGCAGTCAACGGTAACTTCGTGCCCGGCATTAACGTCAAAGCGACGCCCGGCATCAGCGAAGCGGCAGCCGGACAGAGCGCGCTTTCGGCTCTGCGCAAGGAGATGAAGGATAGCTCGCTTAAGATCGTCGAGACCGGTTTGAGTATTTACCGCACGGGTCTGTTGGAAGGCTATCGCGGGCAGAGCGTGCTCGCCTATAGCGTTAATGTCTCCGACTCTCTGGGGCGTTTAGAGCAGGTCTGGGTCGACGCCCAGACAGGCGCGGTGCTCAACCGTATTCCCCTGCGCCACGAGGCGCTGAACCGGCGCGTCTATTCGCCGAAGTACGATTCGTCCAACCCTGACCTCTTCGTCGTGCGCAAGGAAGAAGACCTTTTGCCGTCTCCAAATCCTGCTATCGAAGGTCTCTTTCAATTCACAGGGCATGCCTACAATCTCTTCAGCTCCGCTTTCGGACGCGATTCCTTCGACGGCAACGGCTCGACGATGCGCACAGTCTATCTGGTCAACTCTGTCTGCCCCAACGCCTACTGGGACGGCCAGACGACCAACTACTGTCCCGAAATTGATGCCGACGACGTGGTCGCACACGAGTGGACGCACGGCTACACGCAGTTCACGCATGATCTAGTCTACTCCTTCCAGTCCGGCGCTTTGAACGAATCTTACTCAGACATCTTCGGCGAGATGGTTGACCAATTGAACGGCATGGACAGCCCCGAAGGCGGGATCGATAACGACCATCCGACGGAGTACACATTTGATGAAGATGCCGGTCAATGGACTATCTCAGGCGGCGGCGTGCGCTGGCGTATCGGCGAGGATGTGTCGGGGCTCAATCAACCGGCGGCGCTCGGCATCCTGCGCGACATGTGGTCTCCGACCGTCTGGGGAGACCCGGATAAAGTTTCATCCACCGCCTATCACTGCGGCGCGGACGACGGTGGCGGCGTACACACAAATTCGGGCGTGCCTAATCATGCCTTTGCGCTACTCGTAGACGGCACGTCCTCATTACCCGGCGGAACGTTCAATACCGTGGCTGTCACAGGCATCGGACGGACGAAGGCGCTGCACATCTACTTCCGCGCGATGTCCGTCTACCAGACGCCGACGACCAACTTCGCGCAGCACGAGCAGGCGCTGCGCGCGTCCTGCCAGGACCTGATCGGCCAGAATCTCAACGGGCTTTCGACGAGCTCGGCGGCGGGCACATCGTCGGGCGAGACGATTACTGCGGCCAACTGCCAGTCTGTGGCCGACGCGATGGCCGCCGTCGAGATGAGCAAGCGGCCAGAGCAGTGCCACTTCGGCCCGCTCTTTAACCCGAACACGCCCGCAGCCTGCAACGGCGCGACCAACATCTTCACGGAAGACTGGGAAGACGGCAACATGGACGGTTGGACTAAGACCAGCACGGGCTCATTCGCCGGCTGGCCCAATCACAACTGGGAGTTGGACAACACGCTGCCCGCCGGTCGCACAGGGACTGCGGCTTTCGCCAACGGCGGCTCGGGCGGCATTTGCGGCGATCCGAACGGCGACTACTCCGGGCAGTTCACGATAGATAGCCCCACCATCACAGTGCCCCAGGGCGCGTCCGACTTGAAGATGAGCTTCGATCAATTCGTGGCCTCCGAGTTTCTGGTCGACGGTGGCAACGTTAAGATCAGCAAGAACGGCGGCGCATTTACGCTCGTGCCGCAAGAGAATTACATCTTCAACGGCCCGCCCGACCAGTTGAGGGCTGCGCCGCCGACGGATCAGAACACCAACCCGAAGGCGGGCGAGTTTGCCTGGAGCGGGGCTGACCCGGAAGTGCCCGCATTCGGCACGACCGTCATAGATCTTTCCACGCTGGTTGCGCCCGGCGATACCTTCAAAATCCGCTTCGACTTCGGCAAGGACGGTTGCGGCGGCAATCAGGGCTGGTACGTCGATAACATACGCGTCTACGACTGCCCTGTGCTTGCGGCTCCCGTGCTGGCTATCGGCTCTGGCTACGAGAACCCGGACACGGATGGGTCTTATCAACTGACGTGGACTCGTCCGGCGGGCGCGACCGGGCCGGACACCCTGGAGCAGTCGACCTCCTCTTGCGGGCCTCTCTTCGCGGATGATGCGGAGAGCGAGTTCGCGCAGTGGAATCTGACGACCGAAGGGACTGGCGCGTTCGACTGGGAGACTTCGACGGCGAAGCCGCAACACGACAGCACGGCCTTCTGGGCGCGTGCTGCCGAAGGCGCAACTAACGCCTCTTCCATCCTGACGTCAAAGAATAAGATCACGCTGCCATCGGGCGGCACCACCGCCCTGACCTTCTCCGACTGGAACATCAACGAGAGCGACGACTCCGTGTACGTAGAGGTCTCGGAGGACGGCAGCAACTGGAGCGTCGTTTACACCAACAGCCGCTCGGAGCTTGCGCCGACGGCAGGGGAGTTCTTCGGCACGGAGCCTCTGTCGGCGCGTCAGGTTGACCTGACGACTTATAAGGGTAAGTCAATCTATCTGCGTTTCAGATTTACAGCGGGGGCAGATAACAAGCCCGGCTCAACGCCCTTCGGCTGGTACGTGGACAACATCTCCGTCACAAACGACAACTGGAGCACCTTGACCAGTGTCAACGGAACATCCTACACCGTTACTGTCGCTCAACCGGGCACCTTCTGCTATCGCGTCCGCACCGCTTTCACGTTCGGATCAGAGGTCGCGCAAAGCCCATTCAGCAACTCTGTCAAGACGGTTGTTGAGAGGGTAGCAGTGCCACCTCCGGCGCTCACGCTCGTCTCGATGACGCTTTCGTCCACCAGTGCGACCGCCGGATGCCGTGCGCCGACAGGCAACGTCACGCTGAGCGCACCCGCACCGGCTGGCGGAACGATTGTCACGCTGACGAGCGAAGACCCGTCGGTCGCGAGTGTCCCCGCCAGCATCAAGGTACCGGCAGGAGCGGCGAATAAGGTCTTCCCGATCACGGTGAAGCCCGTGACGAGCCGGAGGATCATTCTGATTACGGCCACGCTCGGAACTTCCAGCGTCAGCAGGCGCTTGCTGGTCGAGCCGAACGTCCTTCAGGGTATGGTCTTGAATCCGAATCCAGTGCGCAGCGGGCAATACGTTTCGGGCGTGCTCACGCTGAAGTGCCCCGCGCCAGCCGGAGGAATCAACGTGGCGCTCTCGTCCAGCGTCCCGTCCGTTGCCAACCCGACCGTGAGCAACATCACCATCGCGGCAGGGAAAGCGAACGTCGCGTTCAAGATCAGGACGGCGCGCGTGTCGAGCGTCAAGAACGTGGTCATTAAAGCTGCGGCTAACGGGAAGACTCTGGCGCAGACCTTGAGGGTCAATCCATAAGGAGAAGTACTTTAAATGCTGGAGGGCGCGAAGCGGAAGTTGCAAAGGAACTTCTGCTTCGCGCCCCCGGCGTGTAAAGTCCTAGAGCGGTTTGCAGATGAATTTACCAGCATCAGCAACATTGTAGGGGCAGGGCTTGTCCCTGCCCGCTTTTGTTCGACCGGCGGGCAGAGGACTTGTCCCTGCCCCTACTCTCATCTCTTACATCGTTAATTCATACGAA